>CAZKAP010000023.1:0-19438 GCA_964550895.1 uncultured Flavobacteriaceae bacterium | reverse complement strand
TTTCCAGCCGTCCCAGTCGTTCTCGTCCATGCCATCTTCGATGGAAATAATCGGGTAACGCTCACAGAGATCGGCCAGATACTGTGCCTGTTCCTCAGAAGTGCGAACCGCTCCTTTTTCTCCTTCAAATTTGGTATAATCGTACTTGCCGTCCACATAGAATTCGGCGGCTGCGCAATCCAGCGCAATCTTGACCTGCTTACCCATCGTATAACCGGCCTGTTCCACGGCGAGGGCTATGGTGTCCAGGGCATCTTCCGTACCATCGAGCTCCGGGGCAAATCCGCCCTCGTCACCTACGGCCGTACTGAGGCCCCGGCCCTTGAGTACTTTTTTGAGGTTGTGAAAAATTTCGGTTCCCATTTTCAGCGCCTCAGAGAAACTCTCGGCCTGTACAGGCATAATCATGAATTCCTGGAATGCAATGGGCGCATCGGAATGAGAGCCCCCGTTGATAATGTTCATCATCGGCACGGGCAGGGTCTTGGCACTTACCCCGCCTATGTAGCGATAAAGGGGCATCTCCAGTTCTTCGGCCGCGGCCTTGGCCACCGCCAGGGATACCCCCAGCAGGGCATTGGCACCCAGCTTTGCCTTATTCGGGGTACCATCCAGTTCGATCAGCGTCTGGTCGATAAGCTCCTGCTCAAATACGGACATTCCCACTATTTCCTCCGCGATCACCGTGTTGACGTTTTCCACGGCCTGGGTAACCCCCTTACCCATATAGTGTTCGCCACCGTCCCTGAGCTCCACGGCCTCGTGTTCTCCGGTCGAAGCCCCTGAGGGAACTGCGGCCCGGCCCACCCAGCCGTTCTCGGTAATGACATCGACTTCTACGGTAGGGTTTCCACGGGAATCAAAGATCTGACGTGCATGGATACTGACGATAATGCTCATTTTTTTATTGTTTTTCAGGTTGTACTATCTGTGTTGTTATTTAAGTCGTTTGTTCGTGCTTGTACTTTTCGATCTCGCCGATGAACTGATCGAATAAATACATGGAATCATGGGGTCCCGGGCTGGCCTCGGGATGGTACTGAACGGAAAAGGCAGGACGGTCCTTCAGGCGAATGCCCGCAACGGTCTGATCGTTCAAATGCGTGTGGGTAACTTCCACGTTTTCCGAGGCTGCCACTTCCTCAGCGGAAACCGCAAATCCATGGTTTTGTGTCGTGATCTCTCCCTTGCCAGTGATAAGATTCAGGATGGGATGGTTGATCCCGCGGTGACCATTGTGCATCTTGTAGGTCGATACTCCCTGCGACAGGGCCAACACCTGGTGTCCCAGGCAAATACCGAAAAGGGGCTTCCCGCTCCCGAGCATCTCCCGCGTCGCATTCACCGCCTCTTCCAGGGGCTCAGGATCGCCGGGACCGTTGGATATAAAGTAGGCATCCGGGCCCCATTCTTCCATCTCGCTAACCCGAGTGCCATAGGGAAAAACCCGTATGCAGGCACCGCGCTTTTCCAGGGACCGCAATATGTTGTTCTTGATACCGAGGTCAAGTGCGGCGATGCGGATATCGGCACTCTCGTTCCCATAGGTGTAAGCCTCCCGGGTCGACACTTCGGAAGCCAGTGCCAGGCCGGCCATACCGGGTACCGATTCGAGCGTTGTCCGAAGACCATTCCGGTCTCCGGTATTGCTGGAAATCACGGCATTCATGGCCCCATGCTCCCGGATGTGGGCGACCAGCGCCCGTGTATCCACGTCGCTGACGGCCACCAGGTTATTAGCCCGAAGGTATTCGTATAGACCACTATGAGCTCCCGGCCGGCTGAACTCATGACTGAAATTCTTACAAATCAGCCCGGCTATCTGCACCCTTCCGGATTCTGCCTCGTCCTCGCGTACGCCGTAGTTCCCGATATGGGCATTGGTAGTTACCATGATCTGCCCGCAATAGGACGGGTCTGTGAAGATCTCCTGATACCCGGTCATACCCGTGTTAAAACAGATTTCTCCCGTTGCCGTCCCCTCCAGTTCGCCGATCAGCTTACCGTGAAACACCGTTCCGTCTTCCAGCAACACCAAGGCGTCCTTTTTGGCTTTGTACTTCATCCGATTTTTACCTTGCATTCGGGATTGAGCCTCAAATGCCCGCTCCAATTACCCTTCAAAAATAAACACAAAAAAAGGACACGCTTTCACGTATCCTTTTAATTGTATTAAACACTTAATAACACATCATTACGATTTCGGATCGTCCTCCTCTTCTTGCGAATCCTCGTTCTCAGAGGCTTGTTCTTCTGCCCCTGCCTCCGTATCCGGAGACGATTCCTCAGCAACTTCTTCCTGCGCTTCGACCACCTGCTCCTCTGCCACTTCAGCTGCATCTTCCTCGGGAGTCTCTGTTGCTTTCGCCTCAGCGGCCCCGGTACCTGAAGCCTCCTCGACGGCGACTACCGGTTTTTCTTCCTGGTCGGAGCTCTTGCCCTTGCCCCTGCGGCTTCGTCGCGTGGATTTGGCTTTCTTCTCTCCGGCTGTATACAGCTCGTTGAAGTCCACGAGCTCGATCATGGCCATATCGGCATTGTCCCCGAGTCGATTGCCCAGTTTAATGATCCGGGTGTAGCCTCCTGCGCGCTCACCGACTTTATCGGCAACGGGTCCGAACAGCTCAGTCACCGCATCCTTGCTTCGAAGGTAGCTGAATACCACGCGTCGGTTATGCACTCCCTTTTCCGTGGTGGGATTACTGGATGCCCTCGACTTGGTGATCAGGGGCTCTACAAATTTCTTGAGTGCCTTGGCCTTCGCCACCGTGGTATTGATGCGCTTGTGCTCGATCAGCGAACAGGCCATATTGGCCAGCATGGCCCTTCGGTGTGAAGCCGTCCTGCTTAAATGATTGATTTTCTTACCGTGTCTCATCTTCCTTTCTTTCGAATCGGATTAGTCCTTGTCCAGCTTGTACTTGGACAGGTCCATCCCAAAGTTTAATCCCTTATTTAATACGAGTTCTTCCAGTTCGGTAAGCGACTTCTTCCCGAAGTTCCGGAACTTCATCAGATCGTTCTTGTTGAAGGATACCAGATCTCCCAGAGTGTCTACTTCCGCCGCCTTCAGGCAGTTCAGTGCCCTGACCGACAAGTCCATATCCACCAGCTTGGTCTTGAGCAACTGACGCATGTGCAGGGACTCCTCATCGTAGGTCTCCGTTCGCTCGAGCTCATCGGACTCCAGGGTTATCCGTTCGTCGGAGAACAGCATGAAGTGATGAATCAGCACCTTGGCCGCCTCGGTAAGAGCATCCTTCGGGGCTATAGAGCCATCCGTAACGATCTCAAAAACCAGTTTTTCGAAGTCGGTCTTCTGTTCTACCCGGAAATTCTCTATGCTGTACTTCACGTTCTTCACCGGAGTAAAAACGGAATCCACGGCTATAGTGCCTATAGGTGCATTGGGCTTCTTATTCTCCTCGGCAGGAACGTATCCCCTGCCCTTTTCGATCGTCAGCTCTATGTTCAGTGAGACCTTCGAATCCAGATTGCAGATCACCAGGTCGGGATTCAGCACCTGAAAACCGGAAATGAAATTGGAAAAGTCTCCTGCCTTCAACTGATCCTTACCGCTTACGGCAATAGCAACGGCCTCGCTATCCAGGTCGTCGATCTGACGCTTGAAGCGTACCTGCTTCAGGTTCAGTATAATCTCCGTAACATCCTCTACAACTCCTGGGATTACGGAAAACTCGTGCTCCACACCATCCATTCGAACCGAGGTAATGGCAAAACCTTCGAGGGAAGACAAAAGAACTCTCCTCAATGCATTGCCAACGGTGAGACCGTATCCGGGCTCTAGCGGGCGAAATTCAAATTTGCCCTCTGACTCCGTAGAGTCCACCATGATTACCTTGTCCGGCTTCTGAAAGTTTAATAATGCCATAAAGCTGCTTAATTATTTGGAATAAAGTTCGACGATCAACTGCTCCTTGATCGCTTCCGGAATCTGGATGCGCTCCGGTACGTTTACAAAGGTACCTTCCTTTTTTTCGCTGTTCCAGCTGAGCCACTCGTAAACGCTGGAGTTGTTGTCCAGAGAATCCTGGACGACCAGGAGTGACTTTGACTTTTCGCGTACTCCGATTACATCGCCGGGCTTCAGCGAATAAGAGGGAATGTTCACGACCTCGCCGTTCACGACGATATGCCGGTGGGAAACCAGTTGCCGAGCTGCCCTGCGGCTAGGTGCGATCCCCATACGGTACACCACGTTATCGAGACGACTCTCGCACAACTGAAGAAGCACCTCGCCGGTTACTCCCTTGCTTCGGTTTGCCTGTTTAAAGAGGTTTCGGAACTGACGCTCCAGTATCCCGTAGGTGTACTTAGCCTTCTGCTTCTCCATCAACTGGATGGCGTATTCGGATTGCTTACCTCGGCGACGGTTATTCCCGTGCATGCCGGGTGGGTACTTCTTCCTTTCGAAGGACTTGTCGTCCCCGAAAATAGGCTCGCCGAACTTACGGGCGATTTTGGTTTTTGGACCTGTATATCTTGCCATAACTGATAATTAAACGGGGTACGATTATGAATTAAGGCTTATCCTTCGATAATCTGTGATGTACGCCCGGAATAGTGATTTATACTCTTCTTCGTTTCGGTGGACGACAACCGTTGTGAGGCAGCGGAGTCACGTCGATAATTTCCGTAACCTCGATGCCGGAATTGTGTATGGTACGGATGGCAGACTCCCTTCCGTTACCGGGTCCCTTTACATATACCTTGACTTTGCGAAGGCCTGCCTCATGAGCGACCTTGGAGCAATCTTCTGCGGCCACCTGAGCCGCATAAGGGGTATTCTTTTTCGACCCGCGGAATCCCATCTTTCCAGCTGAAGACCACGAGATCACATCCCCCTTCTTATTGGTGAGCGAGATGATGATGTTGTTGAAGGAGGCTACGATGTGGGCTTCACCCGTGGCGTCGATTGCTACCTT
Source organism: uncultured Flavobacteriaceae bacterium (assembly GCA_964550895.1). Taxonomy (GTDB): domain Bacteria; phylum Bacteroidota; class Bacteroidia; order Flavobacteriales; family Flavobacteriaceae; genus CAZKAP01. The sequence continues at coordinate 14,492 of CAZKAP010000023.1, read as the reverse complement.
CCTTTTCTTGACCGTTTTTGTGTTTCCCTTTGCCATGTTAACTGCTTTGGATTTCCCCGGAAGCCCGTTCCCTTTCGGGTGTTGGCCTACTCCGTCGGATCACCTGTTATTTAGTCGCCTTCTTCTTGTTGGCAACTGTTTTCCTCTTTCCTTTCCGGGTCCGGCTGTTGTTCTTGGTACGCTGTCCGCGAAGCGGCAGTCCGGCACGATGACGGATACCCCGCTGGCAGCCAATATCCATCAAGCGCTTGATGTTGAGCTGTACCTCAGAACGGAGTTCCCCTTCTATGGTAAATTCAGAGACGGCCTCCCGGATCCTTCCGATTTCGTCGTCCTGCCAGTCGTTCACCTTCTTGTCCTCTGACACCTTGGCCTTCGCCAGTATATCCTGGGCTCGGCTTCTGCCTATACCGAAAATGTAGGTCAGGGCAATGACCCCCCTCTTCTGCCTTGGAATATCAACACCTGCTATTCGAGCCATAACTATCCTTGTCTTTGTTTAAATCGCGGATTCTTCTTGTTAATCACATACAACCGTCCCTTTCGTCTCACGATTATGCAATCCGCACTGCGTTTCTTAATGGATGCTCTTGTCTTCATTTCTAGTACCTGTAAGTAATTCGTGCCTTGGTCAGGTCGTACGGACTCATCTCGAGTTTGACCTTATCCCCCGGCAATAATTTTATATAGTGCATACGCATCTTTCCGGAGATATGTGCCGTAACGATGTGGCCGTTCTCCAGCTCGACCCGGAACATAGCGTTCGACAACGCTTCAATAATGGTTCCGTCCTGTTCTATAGCCGCTTGCTTTGCCATTTATGCTGATTTTCGTTGTTTTCCGGTTTTCATCAAACCGTCGTAATGCCTGTTCAGCAGATACGAATTCACCTGCTGAATCGTGTCTATGGCCACCCCCACCATGATCAGGAGGGAGGTACCTCCATAAAAGATCGCCCAACCGGCCTGCATATCCATGACCTTGTTGAATACGGCAGGAAGCACTGCCAGTGCAGCCAGAAAAATGGATCCGGGCAGGGTAATCAGCGACATGATACGGTCGAGATAATCACCGGTTTCCTTACCCGGACGGATTCCGGGTATGAACCCTCCGCTTCTCTTCAGGTCATCCGCCATCTTATTCGTAGGAACGGTTATCGCCGTATAAAAGAACGTAAATATGATGATCAAAATCGCGAACAGCGTATTGTAGGCGAAACCGAAGATGTCGCTGAAATTGGTCTCCATCCAGGCCCCGAACGAGGTATCGTTGATGCTCTTACCCAAGAGGGCGGGAGCAAACATGATCGCCTGAGCGAAAATGATGGGCATTACACCTGAAGAATTCAATTTCAGAGGGATGTACTGCCTCGCCCCGATCGCATTCTTTTCGTAGCCCCCCGAAGCTGACCTCCGCGCATACTGCACAGGAATCTGACGTATGGCCGTTACCACCAGCACACAGGCCAGTATAACCACAAACCACAGAATTACCTCCACCAGGATCAGCATGGGGCCACCGTTGTCACCGGTGTTTCGATAAATCACCTCCTGCCAGAACGACTGCGGGAAGGTAGCTATGATCCCTACGGTTATCAGTATACTGATCCCGTTACCAATGCCGCGGTCGGTGATCTTCTCTCCCAGCCACATGGCGAAAATACAGCCCGCTACCAGGATAATAACCGAGGGAACCAGGAAGTCCCAACCCTTACCCAGGATAAAGGCTTCATCCGGAACGCCGAGTGTACCCAGGTTCAACAGATACGTAGGCGCCTGCACCAGGCAGATCAGGATGGTTAGCCAGCGAGTGATCTGGGTCTTGGTCTTGCGTCCGCTTTCTCCTTCCTTGTCCAGTTTTTGCAGATAGGGTATGGCGATACCCATTAGCTGGACGATGATGGATGCCGATATGTAGGGCATGATCCCCAGGGCAAATACGGATATCTTGGAGAAAGCCCCGCCCGTAAAGGCATTGAGCAACCCAAGGATTCCCTGTTCCGTAGTCTCGGCGTACTCCGCGAGCAGATTAGAATCCACTCCGGGGAGCGCGACCTGTGCACCGAATCGATACACCGCCAACAGAGCCAGGGTAAGTAAAACCCGGTCCCGAAGTTCCTTGATCTTCCAAATGCTTTTGAGTGTATCTATAAACTTATCCATACGTACGCACGCTTAAACTGTGATGGCCTCGCCACCTGCTTCCTCTATGGCCTTCTTGGCACTGTCACTGAACTTGTGAGCGCTGACCTTGAGCTTCGCCTTCACCTCTCCACTTCCCAGTATTTTGACCAGATCATTCGATCCGACCAGTCCATGAGCGATCAGCGTGTCCAGCGTTATCTCGTCGGTTACGCCTTTTCGGTCCACCAGATCCTGCAGTCGATCGAGGTTGATCGGCTTGTACTCCTTGCGGTTGATATTCGTAAATCCGAACTTGGGTACACGTCGCTGAAGGGGCATTTGTCCACCTTCGAAACCGATCTTCCTGGAATAACCGGATCGGGACTTGGCGCCTTTATGTCCTCGCTTGGAGGTCCCGCCTTTTCCGGATCCCTCTCCCCTGCCGACTCGTTTTCCGGGCCGGTTTCTCGAGCCTTCTGCGGGCTTTAAATTACTCAGGTTCATAGCTTAGTTCTTAATTTCTTCTACCGTCACCAGATGCCTTACGGTATCCACCATTCCGAGGATACTCTTCTCGGCATTGTGCTCTACGGTCTTACCTATCCTTCCAAGACCCAGGGCCTCCAGAGTAAGCTTCTGGTTCCTGGGGCGCTTAATGGCGCTTTTTATCTGTGTTACTTTAATTCTTTCCATCGACTAGCCGTTATAAACTTTATTCAGGCTGATACCCCGTTGCTTGGCTACCATTTCAGGGCTCCTTAGCTGAAGCAGCGCATCGAAAGTAGCTTTTACAACGTTGTGGGGATTGGAAGAACCCTGGGACTTCGACAATACGTCGTGTACACCCACGGCTTCCAGCACCGCCCTAACTGCGCCACCAGCGATCACACCGGTACCCTCGGAGGCTGGCTGAATGTATACCCGGGCTCCACCGTACTTGCCTTTCTGCTGGTGAGGAAGGGTTCCATTCTGAATGGGAATGCGTACCAGGTTCTTCTTGGCATCCTCTACCGCCTTGGAAATGGCGGTGGCTACTTCCTTGGACTTACCCAGTCCATGACCGACCACACCATTTTCGTCTCCCACCACAACAATGGCAGAAAAACCAAATGCACGTCCACCCTTGGTTACCTTGGTAACCCGCTGAACGCCTACGAGGCGATCCTTCAGTTCGAGGCCTCCCGGCTTTACTAATTCGGCGTTTTTATAATTCTGAAACATTAGCCCTTCTTAAAAATTTAATCCACCTTCCCTTGCACCTTCTGCAAGCGATTTAACTCGTCCGTGATACAGGTTGCCACCGCGGTCAAATGCCACCGTAGTCACCCCTAATTTTTGCGCCCTTTCGGCTATAACTTTACCTACCTCTTTGGCGATCTCGGATTTGGTACCCTTGGCCTCAAATTCCTTGTCCAGGGACGAAGCCGCAGCCAGGGTTACTCCTTTTACATCGTCGATCAGCTGGGCGTAGATCTCCTTATTACTGCGAAAAACAGACAGGCGGGGACGCGCCTCGGTCCCTGTGGAAATCTTGCGAATCCTCCTTCGGATTCTCAGTCTTCTTTGGCTCTTACTTAATTTCATCCGTCTATATACTTATGCAGACTTACCTGCTTTTCTTCGAATCTGTTCGCCGACAAACTTGATGCCCTTTCCTTTGTACGGCTCGGGCTTTCTGAACGAACGTATTTTTGCCGCTACCTGTCCGAGCAACTGCTTGTCGTGGGAGGAGAGTTTCACGAGCGGGTTTTTTCCCTTCTCCGATTGCGTCTCAACCTTTACCTCCGGGGCAACGTCCAGAACGATGTTGTGGGAAAATCCGATGGCCAGGTCGAGCTTCTGACCCTGATTGCTGGCCCGGTATCCTACCCCAACCAGTTCGAGCTCCTTGGTCCAGCCCCGGGATACACCGATAACCATGTTACTGATCAGTGAGCGATATAACCCGTGCAGGGCCCTGTCGGGCTTACTGTCGCTGGGGCGCTCCACTGTTAGAACACCATCCTCCTGGGTAATTTTCACACGGGAGTACTCCTGAACCAGGGTACCCAGCTTACCCGAGACTTCGACCTGATCCTCCCCGATCTTGACCGTGACCCCTTCCGGAATTTCGATTATTGCATTTCCAATTCTTGACATGACGCAATTCTTATTTTAATAAACATAGCAGAGGACCTCGCCTCCTACGTTCTCTTTACGGGCCTGCTTGTCGGTCATCACTCCGTGCGAAGTCGAAATGATCGCCACACCCAGTCCGTTCAACACACGGGGAAGTTCATCGGCACTCGCATACCTGCGCAATCCCGGTGTACTTATCCGTTCCAGTTTCTGGATTACGGAACTCCGCGTTTCTCTATCGTACTTCAAGGCAATCTTGATGTTCCCTTGCGGTCCCTCGTCTTCGAACTTATAACTCAGGATGTAGCCCTGGTCAAAAAGGATCTTGGTGATTTCCTTCTTCAGGTTTGAAGCGGGAATCGAAACTACCCTGTGACCGGCACGACTGGCGTTTCGGATACGGGTTAAATAATCTGCTATAGGATCTGTTACCATTTCTCCAATTTCTTCGTTACCAACTCGCCTTTTTAACTCCGGGGATCAATCCCTGGTTGGCCATTTCCCGAAACATAACTCGTGAGATACCGAATGTCCTCATGTAGCCCCGGGGACGCCCTGTCAGCTTACAGCGGTTTCTCAGTCGCACAGGTGAAGCATTCTTGGGAAGCTTCTGAAGCGCCTCATAGTCACCCGCCTCCTTAAGGGCTTTCCGCTTCTCAGCGTATTTTGCGGCCAGTCTTTCTCGTTTGCGCTCACGCGCTTTCATTGATTCCTTTGCCATTTCTAGTTCTTTTTGAAGGGTAGCCCCATTTCAGTTAACAGTGATTTTGCCTCCTTATCGGTTTCCGCAGTGGTGACGAAGGTGATGTCCATCCCGTTGATTCGGTTGATTTTATCGATGTTGATCTCCGGGAAGATGATCTGCTCGGTGATACCGAGATTGTAATTTCCCCGCCCGTCGAATCCATTGGCCTTTACGCCCTGAAAATCCCTGACCCTTGGAAGGGCCGTGGTGATCAGACGGTCCAGAAATTCGTACATCCGCTCCCCTCTCAGGGTTACCTTTGCACCAATCGGCATTCCTTTCCGCAGTTTAAAGCTTGCCACGTCCTTCTTGGATATGGTGGATACGGCCCTCTGACCCGCGATATTAGTCAATTCGTCGACGGCATATTCTATCAGCTTCTTGTCCGCCACGGCAGCTCCAACCCCTCGGCTCAGGACAATCTTCTGGAGTCTGGGAACCTGCATGACATTTTTGTAACCGAACTCCTCTTTGAGGGCTCCGATTACCCGTTCCTCATACTCCTTCTTTAATCTTGGCACGTAACTCATGACTAAATAACTTCGTTTGATTTCTTACTCACCCTGACCTTCTTACCGTCCCTGAGCTCGTAGCCTACCCGGGTGGATTCTCCGGATTTGGGATCGACCAGGGACAGGTTGGACAGGTGTATAGGGGCTTCCTTTTCAACGATGCCCCCCTGAGGATTGGTCGCACTGGGTTTCTCGTGCTTGGACTTCAGGTTAACGCCTTCCACCACCGCACGGTTCTTGCTCTTGTCGATGCTTACCACCGCACCTTCCTTGCCTTTGTTACCTCCGCTGATAACCTTTACGTTATCTCCTACTTTGATCTTCGTTTTCATGGTTACGGCGATTAGAGCACCTCGGGTGCCAGTGAAACAATCTTCATAAACTGCCGGTCCCTGAGCTCCCGGGCAACCGGTCCGAAAACCCGTGTGCCTCGCATCTCGCCAGCTGGATTCAGAAGCACACACGCATTGTCGTCGAAGCGTATGTACGAACCGTCAGGACGACGCACTTCCTTGCGCGTACGAACGACCACGGCCGTAGAAACCGATCCCTTCTTAACAGTACCGTTTGGAGCGGCTTCCTTGACAGAGACCACGATCTTATCTCCCAGGGAGGCGTACCTTCTCTTGGTTCCTCCCAACACCCGGATGGTAAGGACTTCCTTGGCTCCGGTGTTATCTGCTACCTTTAATCTGCTTTCCTGTTGTACCATTACTTAGCTCTTTCTAGAATTTCTACGAGTCTCCAGCATTTGGTCTTACTCAGCGGCCGGGTCTCCATGATACGGACAGTGTCACCTTCGTTGCAGTCATTCTTCTCGTCGTGAGCAACGTACTTTTTGGTCTTCAGTACGAACTTGCCGTACATCGGGTGCTTCACTCGCTTAACCTCTGAGACCACGATGGACTTCTCCATCTTGCTGCTGGTCACAACGCCAATGCGCTCTTTTCTTAAGTTTCTGTTGTCTTCCATAAGACCCTATCCGTTATTCTTTTCCCTTTTAGTCAATTCGGTAGATAAACGAGCTACCGTTCTCCTCAAAGTGCGAATCTGCATGGGGTTATCCAGAGGAGTCACCGCGTGATTCATAGTCATGTCTTCCAGACGCTTCTTGTTTTCGGCAACCTGGATACGCAATTCTTCGATGGAAAGACCTGTTATTTCAGCCTGTTTCATTCTACCTGTTTTTATTCAGAGTAATCTCTGGCAACGATAAACTTGGTTCGGACCGGCAACTTCTGCGCTGCAAGTCTCAGTGCCTCCCGGGCCACCTCCATGGGCACACCGGAGATCTCAAACATGATTCGTCCCGGCTTAACGACAGCCACCCAGTATTCAGGGGCCCCCTTACCCTTACCCATACGAACCTCGAGAGGTTTCTTGGTTATGGGCTTGTCCGGGAATATCTTGATCCACAACTGCCCCTGTCGCTTCATATAGCGTGTGGCAGCAATACGGGCAGCTTCGATCTGACGGGAGGTTATAAACTGGGAGTCCATGGACTTGATCCCGAACATTCCGTTGGACAACTGATGGCCCCTTTGCGAAATACCCTTCATCCTGCCCTTCTGGGCTTTCCTAAATTTTGTTCTTTTCGGCTGTAACATAACTCCTTGCCTTTAAATTATTTACGACGTCGCTCCCTGCGCTTGCCTCCGTCCGATTTACCGGGCTTCTGACCCAGATTCAGACCCACTAGCGGTGAGAGCTCTCGCTTACCGTAAACCTCTCCTTTCATGATCCATACCTTGACACCCAACCTGCCGTAAGTAGTGTGGGCCTCGTGAAAAGCATAATCCACATCTGCACGGAAGGTAGAGAGAGGGATACGTCCTTCCTTATAGGCTTCCGAACGGGCCATTTCCGCCCCGTTCAGTCTGCCTGAAATCTGGATCTTTATTCCCTCAGCGTTCATCCGCATGGCCGCCGCTATCGCCATTTTTATTGCGCGTCGGTATGAGATTCGGCTTTCGATCTGCCGGGCGACGCTGGCGGCTACCAGATTGGCATCCACTTCGGGCCTCTTGATCTCGTGTATATTCAGCTGAACTTCTTTACCCGTGATCTTCTTGAGCTCTTCCTTGAGCTTATCCACTTCCTGTCCTCCCTTACCAATTATGATACCGGGGCGTGCGGTGGTGATGGTAATGGTGATGAGCTTGAGGGTACGCTCTATAATAACCCTGGATACACTCGCCTTGGCCAGTCGGGCCGTCAGGTATTTTCGGATCTTGTCGTCCTCGGCCAGCTTGTCGCCATAGTCGTTTCCTCCGTACCAGTTCGACTCCCAACCCCTGATAATTCCCAGGCGATTTCCAATCGGGTTTGTCTTTTGTCCCATATTCCTAGTTGTCGCTGTTTTCTTCTTGTTTTTCTCCCAATACCAGGGTCACGTGGTTGGACCTCTTGCGGATCCTGTGAGCCCTTCCCTGTGGTGCTGTCTGCAGGCGCTTCAGCATCCTGCCACCGTCCACGCGCACCTCCTTGACAAAGAGGTCGGCTTCCTCTATATCCCCATCCTCGTTTTTAGCTTCCCAGTTGGCTATAGCCGAAAGCAGAAGCTTTTCGAGTTTTCGGGATGACTCCTTGGGATTAAACCGTAGGATAGCCAGCGCATTCTCAATCTTCTCACCGCGTATCAGGTCTGCCACCAGTCGCATCTTACGCGGAGAAGTAGGGCAATTGTTAAGTTTGGCGAATGCCATTTGCTTCTTCTCCTCCTTGATTCGATTAGCCATCAATGTTTTTCTGCTTCCCATCGCGCTTATTTTTTGCCTTTATTTTTAGCACCGGCGTGGCCGCGAAACGAGCGGGTGGGTGAAAATTCCCCCAGCTTGTGACCCACCATGTTCTCCGTAACATATACGGGGACGAACTGGCGGCCGTTGTGCACGGCTATGGTCTGTCCCACGAAATCGGGGGTTATCATAGACGCCCGTGACCAGGTCTTGATCACCGTCTTCTTCCCGGATGCTATGTTCTGCTGGACTTTCTTATCCAGGCTGTGGTGAACGTATGGTCCTTTTTTAAGTGAACGTGCCATATATCCCTACTTATTTCTTTCTGCGTTCTACAATATATCTGTTGCTATCCTTGGTCCTCGAACGAGTGCGATACCCCTTGGCCGGTATACCGTTCTTGGATCGGGGATGACCTCCTGAGGCACGACCCTCACCACCCCCCATGGGATGATCGACGGGGTTCATGGCTACAGGACGTGTCCTTGGCCTTCTCCCGAGCCAGCGGCTCCTTCCGGCCTTACCGGAAACCAGTAGCTGATGGTCGGAGTTGGAAACGGCCCCTATAGTAGCCATGCAGGTCGCCAGTATCATCCGGGTCTCACCGGAAGGAAGTTTGATGGTCACGAATTTTCCATCCCGGGCCATCAATTGGGCGAAGGTACCCGCACTTCGGGCCATTACTGCCCCCTGTCCGGGTCGCAACTCGATACAGGAGATCACGGTTCCCAGAGGTATGTCGCTCAGTGGCATGGCGTTTCCAATCTCCGGCTGTATGCCCGATCCGGAAACCACCTTCTGCCCCACCTTCATTCCACTCTGCGCGATCACATAACGCTTCTCTCCATCGGCATACTTCAGCAGTCCAATAAAGGCAGACCGGTTAGGGTCGTACTGTATGGAGGTCAGTTCGGCCTCCACGTTAAACTTATCCCGCTTGAAATCGATTACTCGATAGCGACGCTTATGCCCACCCCCGCGGTGGCGTACCGTCATCTTTCCTTCTCTGTTTCGTCCCCCGGTCTTCTTCAGGGGAGCGAGCAGCGACTTCTCGGGCCGGGCGTCCGTAATTGCGTCGAAGCCGTTAGCCACTTTAAAGCGTTGGCCGGGAGTAATCGGTTTTAACTTCTTAACTGCCATAACTCAAGCTTATATGTTGCTATAGAAATCAATGATGTCACCATCGGCCACATCGACTATAGCCTTTTTAAATCCACTTTTCATGCCGGTCTGTATGCCGGTTTTGGTGTAACGAGTCTTGCGGCTTGGTCCGTAATTCATGGTCCTGACCTTCTGCACCGTTACTCCGTATGTTTCCTCCACTGCCTTCTTAATTTCCAGCTTATTGGCCTTGGGATCCACGAAGAACCCGTAGCGGTTATAAAGCTCACTATCCGCAGTAACTTTTTCCGTTATAATCGGCTTAATCAAAATACCCATCACTGACTGCTTTTAGTTTGATAAATTCGAAACGATCCCTTCCACGGCTCCTTCGGACAGAACAAGCGTATTCGCATTGAGAATCTTGTATGTATTCAATTCGCTGCCCGTTACCACCTGAGACTGGGGTAAATTGCGGGATGACAAAAAGACGTTCCTGTTCTCCTGATTCAAGACCAGAAGGGACTTCTTATTGTCCAGACCCATGGACTTCAGGAATTCCAAATAATTCTTGGTCCTAGGGCTTTCGAAAGAGAAATCCTCCACCACGAAAAGCTCCTTCTCCCTGGACTTCAATGCCAGGGCCGAACGACGGGCGACCCGCTTTACGTTCTTGTTTAGCTTTTGGTTGTAGCTCTTGGGGCGTGGACCGAAAATACGCCCACCTCCTCGGAAAACCGGGGACTTGATGCTCCCAGCGCGGGCCGTTCCCGTGCCTTTCTGCTTCTTCAACTTTCGGGTGCTCCCCGCTATTTCTGCTCGCTCTTTGGCCTTGTGTGTGCCCTGACGCTGATGAGCCAGGTATTGCTTCACATCTAGGTAAATGGCGTGTTCGTTGGGCTCGCCACCGAAGATCGCATCGTCGAGTTCGACATGGCGACCGGTTTCCTTCCCCTCGATATTTAATACGGCTAGCTTCATTACTTCGTGATCATTATGTATCCATTCTTATGGCCCGGTACGGCCCCTTTCACCACCAGCAGGTTCTTCTCGGGTATCACCTTCATCACCTGCAGGTTCTGTACCGTTACGCGTTCACCGCCCATACGTCCGGCCATCTTCATTCCCTTGAAGACCCGCGCAGGGTACGATGCCGCACCAATGGAACCGGGCGCCCGCAGTCGGTTGTGCTGGCCGTGTGTCGCCTGGCCCACACCGCCGAATCCGTGCCTTTTGACTACCCCCTGGTAGCCTTTTCCTTTTGAAGTACCCACTACGTCGACGAATTCGCCCTCCGTAAATACGGTATCCACGCTCAGCGTGTCGCCCAAATTGTGCTCGCCTTCAAAATCCCGGAATTCAATAACTTTTTTCAACGGAGAAGATCCCGCTTTCTTGAAGTGGCCGATTTCGGCCTTACTGCTTCTCTTCTCAGCTTTGTCATCGAAACCGAGCTGAAGGGCACTGTAGCCATCCACCTCCTCGGTTCTGACTTGGGTTACCACGCAAGGACCCGCCTGTATAACGGTACAGGGAATATTCTTCCCGTTCTCGTCGAACACGCTGGTCATTCCTACTTTTCGTCCTATTAACCCAGACATTGTTATATATTTAAATATTAACTCTTTAGCAAAAAAATTGGGTCCAGAAAAAACCCTCTGAGACCCAGATTCTTTTTCTTTCACCGTTTTTCCCTCGCACAACGCTCAGGACATGTCCGAAGGCGCTCCCGCCTCCGCAGGCCCTTATCAGACCTTGATCTCCACCTCGACTCCGCTGGGAAGCTCAAGCTTCATCAGCGCATCAATCGTCTTGGACGAAGAACTGTATATATCCAGCAGCCTCTTGTAGGAGCTCAACTGAAATTGTTCCCGTGATTTCTTGTTCACGTGAGGCGAACGAAGCACGGTAAAAATCTTCTTGTGCGTAGGAAGCGGGATGGGCCCCGTGACCACGGCACCGGTAGTCTTGACGGTCTTGACGATCTTCTCGGCAGACTTGTCGACCAGGTTATGGTCGTAGGACTTCAGTTTGATTCGAATCTTCTGGCTCATAATACCCTTACTTACGCTACTACTCCTTTTGTTGCCTTAATTACTTCTTCCGCGATGTTCGGTGGGGTTTCGGCATAGTGCGAGAATTCCATGGTGGAAGTCGCACGACCCGAAGAAAGTGTCCTCAGCGAGGTTACGTAACCAAACATTTCGGAAAGCGGAACCTCCGCCTTGATCACCTTGGATCCAGCTCTATCGTCCATGTTGTTTACCTGTCCCCTTCTTCGGTTCAGGTCACCCACAATGTCACCCATGTTCTCTTCCGGAGTCAACACTTCGATCTTCATGATCGGCTCCATCAGGACCGCACGGGCTGCACGAGCGGCCTCCTTATAGCCCAGCTTGGCGGCCAACTCGAAGGAGAGAGAGTCGGAATCCACAGGGTGGAACGATCCGTCCTTGAGAGTCACCTTCATGCTGTCCATTTCGAAACCAGCCAGCGGCCCGGCCTTCATAGCTTCCTTGAAGCCCTTCTCTACCGAGGGTATATACTCCTTAGGGATGTTACCCCCCTTGATCTCATTGACGAATATGAGACCCGTTTCCTCTTTTCCAGCGGGCTCCATGGTGAAGACGATATCCGCGAATTTACCTCGACCACCCGTCTGCTTCTTATAGACTTCCCTGTGATTCGCAGAGGCTGTAATCGCCTCTTTGTACTCAACCTGGGGCTGCCCCTGATTGACCTCAACTTTGAACTCGCGTCGCAGTCGATCCACGATAATGTCCAGGTGAAGCTCTCCCATACCGGAAATGATAGTCTGGCCTGAAGCTTCATCCGTCTTTACCTGAAATGTAGGATCTTCTTCCGCCAGCTTGGCCAGGGCCATACCCATCTTGTCTACATCCGCCTTGGTCTTGGGTTCCACAGCGATACCGATTACAGGATCGGGGAATACCATGCTTTCCAGCACGATTGGATGCTTCTCATCGGAGAGCGTATCCCCGGTCTTTATGTCTTTAAAACCAACAGCCGCACCGATATCACCTGCTGAAATGGACTCGATGGCATTCTGCTTGTTGGAGTGCATCTGGTATATTCGGGAAATCCGCTCCTTATTGCCCGAACGGTTGTTCAGTACGTAGGACCCTGCATCGAGCTTACCCGAATAGGCTCGGAAGAAAGCCAGCCTACCCACAAAGGGATCGGTAGCGATCTTGAACGCCAGGGCGGCAAAAGGCTCCTCGGGGTTAGGCTTGCGCTTGACCTCTTCCTCAGTATTCGGATTGATACCCACTATAGCATCCTTGTCAAGTGGAGAAGGCAAATAGCGACATACCGCATCCAGCAGGAACTGTACGCCTTTATTCTTGAAGGCAGAACCACAAACCATAGGAATGATGCTCATATCCATAACCGCTGCTCGCAGCGCTGCATGAACTTCGTCCTCAGTAATGGAGTTTTCGTCCTCGAAGAACTTTTCCATCAGGTTCTCATCATACTCGGCCACAGCCTCGATCAGCTCGGCGCGAAACTGGTGAACCTCCTCCTTCATATCCTCGGGTATGTCGACCACGTCGTAGGTCGATCCGAAGTTGTCCTCGTGCCATACGATGGCCCGGTTCTTAACCAGATCCACGATTCCCCTGAAATCCGCCTCGTCACCTATGGGCAGTACGATGGGTACCGCATTGGATTTGAGCATTTCCCGAACCTGCTTGCACACATTCAGGAAATTCGCACCCTGACGGTCCATCTTATTGACGAACCCCATCCGGGGCACTTTGTAATTGTCTGCCAGGCGCCAGTTGGTCTCGGATTGTGGCTCTACGCCGTCCACGGCACTAAACAGGAAAACCAGACCATCGAGGACCCGAAGGGAACGGTTTACCTCTACGGTAAAATCGACGTGTCCTGGAGTGTCGATGATATTAAAATGGTAGGCATGAGAATCCGCAGTGGGCTTGCCGTTTTCAGTCGGAAAATTCCACTGACAGGTCGTGGCAGCCGAGGTGATGGTAATTCCCCGCTCCTGCTCCTGCTCCATCCAGTCCATGGTGGCGGCGCCATCGTGCACCTCCCCTATTTTGTGGCTCACCCCAGTATAGAAGAGGATCCGCTCTGTGGTAGTCGTCTTACCCGCATCGATGTGGGCGGCGATACCAATATTTCTTGTCAGTTTTAAATTCCTTGCCATGGCAGTGGTTGGTTAAAATCTAAAGTGAGAGAATGCTTTGTTGGCCTCGGCCATTTTGTGAGTGTCGACACGCCTCTTCACTGCAGCACCTTCTTCCTTCGCCGCAGCCAGTATCTCGGCCGCGAGTTTTTGTGCCATCGACTTTTCGTTTCGCTTGCGCGCGAAGCTGATCAGCCACTTCATGGCCGTAGAAATTTTGCGGTCGGGGCGAATCTGCATGGGGATCTGGAAGGTAGCGCCTCCCACCCGGCGGCTTCGCACCTCGACGTGAGGCATCACGTTGGAAAGCGCATCTTTCCACAGCTCCAGGGCGGACTTTTCTTCGTCCGTCTTGCGCTGATCCACGATATCCATAGCGTCGTAAAATATCTGAAAAGCAACCGACTTCTTTCCGCTCCACATCAGCATGTTCACAAAACGGGTCACCAGCTGATCGTTAAACCTGGGATCTGGTAAGAGTGGTCTCTTTTTTGCTTGTCTTTTTCGCATGGCCTGCTACTGTTCTATTTCTTGGGACGCTTGGCGCCGTACTTTGATCTCCGTTGTGTTCTTCCATCCACTCCCGCGGTATCCAGTGCTCCACGCACGATGTGATAACGAACCCCGGGAAGGTCCTTCACCCTGCCCCCGCGAACCAGCACTATCGAGTGCTCCTGAAGGTTGTGGCCTTCTCCGGGAATGTAGGCGTTTACTTCTTTTCCGTTAGTCAGACGCACCCGGGCTACCTTCCGCATGGCCGAATTCGGCTTCTTTGGAGTAGTGGTATACACACGGGTACAGACCCCCCTGCGCTGTGGGCACGAGTCCAGTGCGGCAGACTTGCTCTTCTTAATTTGCTCTGCCCTTCCTTTACGTACTAATTGTGATATTGTTGGCATTAATTACCTGATTAAAATCTCTACCCCTCGCATTTTTGGGGCTGCAAATGTAGCGATATTCCGCAACAAATCAAATCCTTACTGT
>CAZKAP010000022.1:0-53965 GCA_964550895.1 uncultured Flavobacteriaceae bacterium | reverse complement strand
CTCTCTCTCTTCATCCCGGAAAAAAAAGCCCAACCTCTAGCGGCGGACTCTCTCCTTTTTCCTATATCGCTCGTAAGCAAAGCGGGTGCAAATATAAGCACGCATTTAAGTCTCAACCAAACGAAAAACCGATTTTTTTGACACTATTTCACACCTTCCGACGTTGTCCAACCTTAACGCTTTGTTTATCTGTCGATTACACAAAAATGAACGGCAAAGTATTTTTGATATTTCCCGAGTTCGGACAAAAGGAAAACGGCAAAAAATGCATTTCATCGGCAAAAACATGCCGTTTGTCGAGTTGTAAAGACTGCTCAATTCATCCGTCCACAGACGAGTACGAAACTGCCGTACTCCATTTTGGAAGGTTCAGGAAAAGAAGTTCCAGACAACCCCAAAACGAATGACGAAATCGCGATAGGGGTAACCCGGTGCCGAAAAGAAGTTATTCTCACTGAAGGAGGAATTCAGGTGCTCCAGTTTGAAGAAAATCCGGGTCTGCCGGACTTTGGCATTCACGAAGATGTCGACCATGGGAAACCCACCGATTTCCTCCTGATTTTGCACGAAGAACTCACCGAGCAGCGGATGGTAGCCGTCCATGTTGTACCGGGGAAAATACTTGACCGTTACTCCCGTGTGCAGGTACATGGCCTTGCGGAAGATATCCTTGCCCCAGTAGAGTGAGGTCCTCGAGATAAACTCCGGTACGTTTACGACCTGATTGGATTGGGTAACCGTTTGATACTGGAAGCGTGTCCTTAATCCGAAATAACGCAGGAATCGCACCTCTTTGTCGTAGTTGACTTTGAGATAGGTTACCGGATCGGTTTCCTGAAACGGAACCACGCTAGCCGTGGCCAGGCGTTCGGCATACTGCTCTGGCGTGGCCTGGGTTGCGAAATACGTATAATTCTGCATGCGGGTAACCGATGCGGTGAGGTTACCAAATCGTCTGGACTCGAGGAAACCTTCCAATTGCTGCACTTGCTGCTTATCGAAGGTTTCGGTATTATTCCAGTTAAAGTTCAGGTAATCGCTCTGCATTAATAGAGCATTGAAAGAGGGCTGTCTGCTGGAAAGATGAGCATTTCCACCCACGGTTAAATCCTTGGCCAGTCGCAGTCGGACCTCCCCTTCCAGGAGGTTACCGGAGACCTCGCCCTGCACGGGTACACGAACCTTACCCTGTATGCTCAACGGCCCCAGGCGGTTGCGGTATTCACCCCCCAACAGTACCTCCTGCCCGTCCAGCCGGCCGGGTATAACCCCACTATCCGTGATCAGCTGGCTCTGAAGGAAATAGTTGTAATAGTAGTGCTCTGCGAGTCCGGTAATCCGTCCCAGAACCGGATTGTTGAACTCGATCAGGAACTGATTATTCAGCTCCTGACGCTTGGGCCGGTCGCTGATGGGGGTCACGAAGGCAGAAGTCCCGAACAATTCGTTGGCATTGGTCTGGGTGAACTGATAGTAGCGGGTGTCGTAGGTCAGGGAATGGCCGACGGTGAGCTGCGTTTTCCGCGGGTTCAGGCTGTCCTTGACGGCGCGTACAAGATTATACCTCTGATCAATATGGTATCGTCTCCCCAGCACCCGGCTGTAGGCATTGGTGAAATTTACATCGATACGCGAGCGGTCCCGGAACTGATCGTCTCCGGACTCGAATTGCACTTCGGAATTCAGGAGTCCCCCGTTTTCTTCATTCTCCAGATCCTGATAGGCGTAATGGGCCTTGAGTTCGTATTTCCCGTTGGGACTGAAATAATTAATGGCCGTTCGGAAGACTCCGGATTCGGCCTGTTCGAAACGGTACTTCCCCAGGGACCGGAAACCCCGGTAGGCTACGTAAACATTCAAGTAAGGCGAGAGGTTCATTGCCAGTTCGGCATCGAGGAACTGCCCCTGATCCAAAGACGTCTTGAACATGAGTTCGGTCAGGGGGGTGGCCACGTGATAGTACTTGAAATCCCGCTTTTCCATATATGCCTGCATGCGCGCATGCGCTCCCAGGGCCGGGATGGCCTCCTGTTGGCGGAAATCCCGGCCCAACCGGTTATACGGACGTCCGATATTCGCGAAAGGCATGAGTTCAAACAGATCCCGCCTCAGGTAATTGTACTTGTATTCCTTGTGAAGCCCCTGGGTGGTGTCCAGGTAGCTCGTATCCCGTTGCTGGGATATGATCTTGTAGTTCTTAATGGTGATGGAATCCTTCTTTTGCTGCTGGGCCATCTGGGAAAGGCCCTTAATCAATGCCTGGGTGCTATCGGCATCGAGTCCGGGTATACTGTCTTCCTGACGGCTACCGCGGCCAGTGCTGTCCCGGGCACTGTCCAGTACGCTATCACGAGGGCGGGCGCCGGGAGCCAAACTGTCCGATAATTTCCTATCCAATACGCTGTCCCGCTTTTGTATGCGCCTGCGCAGACTGTCCAGTCGCTTTTGGGCATTTGGAAGTGTGTCCATCTTGCGTGCCGCAGGAAGTTGCAGGCTGTCCCTGGAAGCCGTCGCGGGTAGCTCAAGGCTGTCCTTTCGGCGCGTCTCCACCGTATCCTTTTCCTGGGCCGATAGCGACTGAAGTCCCAGGAGAACCCATCCCGTACATAAAAGTATCTTACGTATCATTCCTGCCAACCAATGCCGTGTGATACCGTCTACACGCCCTTTCAAAAATCACCGTTATGCATATCGAACCTGTTCTCACAGCGGCCCAAAGGTAACCAGAATCGTCAGTACCCCGGTGCGGTTCGTCGAAGGAGCGCCCAATTTGAAGGTAACTTTAGAAAAAATTTAATTTTTGGTTGTATTTTGAGCGTCATTGAGATTGCTATTGCTATGAAATTGAGAATTACCCTTCCCTTTCTCTGCTTCCTTTCTGTCCTATGCGTAACCGAAGCCCGGACCCAGCACATACCGGGTGCCCCCTGGGATCTGAGGTACGCCAGCGAGGCGGATTCCCTGAGGGGATCGGAAATGGATTATTCCCCAAAGACCTTCCGGGAGATTGTCGAAGCCTTCGAAGCCTATTACGCGGACGGGGAAAAGCGGGACAAGTTCGCAAAGGGAAGCGGCTACAAGGCCTTTAAGCGCTGGGAGAACCTGTGGAGCCACTTCGTCAGGGAGGACGGCACCCTCCCTTCTGCCAAAGAGCTCACCGATACCTACAAAAGAGTACAAAACCAGGTGCGCAAGAACGACCTCAGCGACTGGAGCAGCCTGGGTCCGGTGAACACCGGTACGCGCCTTATCGGCCGGCCGGGTCAGGGCCGGATCAATGCGGTGGCCGTGGACCCCAATAATCCGGACATCATCTTTGCCGGTGCACCCGCAGGCGGAGCCTGGAAGAGTACCGATAGGGGCACCAGCTGGACGCCCATCTTCGATTTTTTCCCTCAGACCGGGGTTTCCGGGATTGCCATAGACCCCAATGATTCGAACACGGTTTACCTGGCGACGGGGGACGACGACAACGCCACCACGTTCAGCATAGGTGTCTGGAAAAGTACCGATGGCGGGAACACCTGGAATGAAACCGGGCTGAACGCCAGCAGCGTCAACGAATTTTCGGTCATGAACGAAATCGTGATCGACCCCACGGACTCCAACACCCTCTGGGTCGGAAGTACGGAAGGGATATTCAAATCGACGGATGCGGGAGAAAACTGGTTGATCCAGATTTCCGGAAACTTCCGCGACTTCAAGTTGAAGCCCGGAGACCCGAATACCGTGTACGCCGTTACGCCCCGGGAGTTCCACAAGACTACCGATGGCGGCGATACCTGGACCCAAATGGACGAAGCCGGATTGCCGGAATCCTCCGGTCGCCTTGCCATCGGTGTAACTCCCGACAATCCGGAAAAAGTATATGTACTCAGTGCCAAAACGGGGGCTGACAATTACGAGTATCAGGGGCTGTATGTGTCCGGGGACTCCGGAGAGACTTTTGCTCGCACCGCCAATGATGTGGACGTGCTGGAATCCATACAGGCCGACTTTTCCTTCGCCATCGAGGTGGACCCCCAGGACGAAGACACGGTCTACGCGGGCTGTCTGAACATCTGGAAAACGACTAATGGGGGGACTACCTTTTCGAAAATCACCAATAACAACAGCGCCAACAGCCCGAGTTATACGCATGTGGATATACACACCATCAAGTTCTTCGGCAACCGCCTATTTACAGGCACCGATGGAGGGTTGTACGTATCCCAGGACAACGGCGGCACCTTCGCGGACCTGACGGCCGAACTGGTGGTCAGCCAGTTCTACCGCTTCGATGTGGCCAACGACAATACCGCCAAGATCACTGGCGGCACCCAGGACAATTCCGGGTTCCTGCTGGACAACAACCAATGGACCATATATACCAGCGGGGACGGGATGGACTACGAATTCGACCCCAGGGACAACAACATCGTTTATGGTTTCGTGCAGACCGGCAGCCTCCTTTACATTACCACCAATAACGGTGAAACCCTCGGAGGAGTAAGTGCTCCCGAGGACGAGGATGGCGAAGAAATCAGCGGTCGCTGGATCACCCCATTGGAAGTCGATTCCGAAGGGCGAGTCTATAGCGGTTTCGACGGCCTTTATCAGCTGAACGGGGGCGAATGGGACCGAGTGACCGACGACCTGGGGACCAACCTGCTTTCGGACATCGAGGTGGTGGAAACCAACCCGGACATTATCTATGTCGCCCAGGGAAATAGACTGTTGAGGAGTGAAGACCGCGGACTGACCTTTACGGATAGCCGGATCTTCAACGGCGGCATTTCCTCCATTTCCATAGACCCGGACAACCCGAATGTGGTATATGTCACCGTATCCCGGGCCCTGGTCACCTTTATCCCCAACGTCGGGGCCAGTCCCAACGAAAATCCGCAGACCCGGGTTTCCCGGGGCGTTTTCAAGGTGGACTTCGATGTCCCGGGACTGCCCGAAAACCTTACGGCAAACCTTTCGGACCTGGCATTTTTCACGGTGGTCAAGCAGGCGCGGGATCCCCTGAATACGGTATATCTGGGGACCAATCTGGGTGTTTTCCGCAGGGACGATACCATGAGTGAGTGGGAGGCCTATACCAACAACCTACCGGTGACTCCCATATCCGATATGGAAATCAACCTCGAGACCGAGGAACTTTTCGTTTCAACTTACGGCAGGGGGATTTGGAAATCGTCTATACCCATTACCAAGGCGGATTTCGACCTTGAAATCGCCGAAATCAGCCCGGGACAGGGAGAAGAGTTCTGTAGTGGCGTCACACCCTCTGTTACTGTGCGTAACATAGGCGTGCAATCCGTTTCGTCCTTCACCCTGCAATACGACTACGGAGAAGGTAATGAGGAAATACCCGTTAACCAGGAGCTAGCGGCAGAAGGCGGTGAGGTGCAAATCGAACTTCCAGAAATCACGACGAACCGGCAGAGGCTGCTTAACATTTCTGTGACCGCTTTGCTGGACGAGGATCCATTTACTTCGAACAATTCCAGAAGCTCCGAGATTTTCCTGAATGTGGCCGGTTCCGCCAACGAGGTCACCGATTTCGAATCCACAGAGACGTCCCTTATTGCCTTTAATGAACTGGGTGGCGATCCCGCCTGGGAGGTCGGAACACCGGCGGGCAACCTGCTGAATGTCGCCAGCTCCGGCTCCAATGTTATCGGAACCAACCTGGACGGCAACCACGTGGACGAAACCAAGTCGTTTGTTTACAGTAAGTGCTACGATTTCTCTTCCATCGTGAGTCCGGTACTCAGCTTCCAGATGGCCTACGAATTGGAACAGGATTTCGATATCGTCTATGTGGAGTATTCCACCGACCAGGGAGCAAACTGGTCCGTACTGGGCACGGTGGACAGTCAGCCCAACTGGTACAATAGCGACCGAACCCCGGAGACCACCGGCCAGGACTGTCAGAATTGTGTGGGAGCCCAGTGGAATGGGGTCAGTACCAGCCTTACCGAATACGCCTACGACTTTACCGACAACGCCAATCGGGGTGAAACCGACCTGACCCAGGAAACTCAGATCGTCTTCCGGGTGGTGTTTCACGCCGATCCCAATGTAAACGAGGAAGGCGTAGTAATAGACGATATAGTCATCAGCGGACTTCAGGACGACGAAGACGATGATAACGATGGTGTGCTGGACGAGGACGATAATTGCCCCTTCACGGCGAACGCCGACCAACTCGATACCGACGGGGATGGAGAGGGTGATGCCTGCGATTTGGACGACGACAACGACGGCATACCCGACACCGATGATAACTGTCCGCTGGTGCCCAATCCCGGCCAGGAGGATTTCGACCAGGACGGTATAGGAGACCTGTGCGACCCTGACATCGATGGAGACGGGGTACAGAACGAACAGGACCTGTGTCCGGATACGCCTGTGGGAAGTACCGTGGACACCGACGGTTGTGCCATCTTTGCCCTGGGCAGCGACAATTTTGCCCTGCAGACCACCGGACTCTCCTGTATAGGGGAAAACGACGGCTCCATTGCCATCACGGCCCAGAATACGGCCCTGTCCTATCAGGTTACCCTAAGTAGCGGCAGTGGTGAGATCGGACAGCAGGGCTTTACCGAAACGGCCAGCTTCACCAACCTTACTACAGGAAATTATACCGCCTGCATTACCGTGGTTGGGGAAGCGGGCTACGAGCAGTGTTACGATCTGGTGATCAGCCAGCCTGCGGCTCTGGGTGTAGCCTCCAAAGTGGACAACATATCCAACCGGCTTAGTCTGAACCTCAGCGGTGGCCAGCGGTATTTTATCGAGGTCAACGACCGGTTATTCACCACCACCGAAGAGTTGTTCGAGCTCGATCTGATCTCGCCTGTGAACACCGTGAAGGTGAGCACAGATAAGGCCTGTCAGGGCGTCTATAAAGAAACCGTGGTGATCTCTGAGGACCTGCTGTTCTTCCCCAACCCCCTGGACAGCGACTGGCTGCACATCGTACCCGGGGTTCAGTTCGACAGCAGCGCGCCTTTACGGATTCGGATATACTCCCAGGCCGGCAGCCTGGTATTCGGCAAGACCATGGCGGCATCCAATGGGGAAATTCAACTAAATTTAAATTCCATTCGCAACGGCGTTTATATCGTTGAAGTAAGCGATGAGCGGACCCGAAAAGTATTTAAACTGGTTAAAAACAAATAATACCCTTTCCATGAAATCGAATATTCAACGCTTTGGAATAGCGGCTCTCTTCTCGGTTCTCCTGGTATCCTGTGGAGGAGACGGTGGAGGCAACGGGGGCGATCCCGATCCCGTACCTGATCCATCCGCGGCTACCCTGGTCTTTCCTGCAGACAATACAGTATGCAACGAAGGCACCATCCTAAGCGATACGCGGAGTGTCGTGAATTTCCAATGGTCTTCAGCCGAGAATACCGATTCCTACTCGGTAACTGTGCGCAACCTGGAGAGCGGGGGGCAATTCTCCCGCACCAGTACCACCAACAGCCTCGAAATCGAGATCGACCGGGGTACACCCTACGAATGGTTCGTCACCTCACGGGCCAGCGGAACTTCGGCTACGGCCCAGAGTTCCTCGGCGCGTTTCTTTAATGAGGGCCCGGGCATCACCAACTATGCCCCCTTCCCCGCCACCGCCACTTTTCCGGCCCGCGGAGCCAACCTGGAGGCATCAACCACCGAAGTCACCTTCAGCTGGGAAGGCAGCGACCTGGACGATGATATAGCGGAATACGAATTGCTGCTCGGGACCGATCCGGACGACCTGAGCGCCCAGGGCACCTTTACCACGGCCAGTAGCGGAGCCATAGCCGTGAGTTCAGCAACCACCTATTACTGGAGGGTGATCACCCGCGATGCCGAAGGCAACAGCAGTGTATCCGACCGCTTCGAGTTCCGGGTGCTCTGATCCCGGGAAATCCATAAAAAACTCCAGATGAGGGGCCGGCACAGACCGGCCCCCGTCGTTATGGGGGATAATTCATAACTTTCCTGTACAAACCGAGTGCATGAGAAAGAGCGCGTTTATCACAGTATTGCTGGGCGTATTGCTGGCCGCCTCCTGTTCCGACAAAGAAGCAGCCCCGGCCGACTATCTGTTCAGCAGGATCGACAGCGAGGAATCCGGGATCGACTTTTCCAATACGGTCACCGAGGATAAAGAACATAACATCATCAAGTACATTTACTTCTACAACGGGGGAGGCGTAGCCGTCGGCGACGTGAACAACGACGACTTGCCCGACCTCTATTTCGTTTCGAACCAGGAAGCCAATCGATTGTACCTGAACCGCGGGGGGCTGACCTTCGAGGATGTAACGGATACGGCAGGGGTGAGCGGAACGGCCAGTTGGAATACCGGAGCCATCATGGTGGACATCAACGATGACGGATTGCTCGATATATACGTGTGCGCCGTTTCCGGTCTGCTCGATTTTGAAGGGCACAACGAGCTCTTCGTCAATAATGGCGACGGTACCTTCACAGAACGCTCAGCGGATTACGGACTGGATTTCCAGGGCTATTCCACTCAGGCCTATTTCTTCGATTACGACAAGGACAACGACCTGGATGCATATATCGTGAACCATGCCATACACACCGTGTTGTCCTTTGGCGAAGCCGATAAGCGTTACGAGCGGCAGCCGCTGGTCGGAGATGTACTCCTAAAGAATGAAGGCGGGACCTTTGCCGATGCCAGCGAAGAAGCCGGCATTTACGGTGGGGTGAATGGATATGGCCTCAGTGCGACCGTTGCCGATTTCAACAACGATGGCTGGGAGGATATCTACGTGTGTAACGATTTCCACGAGGACGACTACTATTACCTGAACAATCAGGACGGAACCTTCAGGGAGGATCACGAATCTGCATTTTCCATCATGAGTCGTTTCTCGATGGGAAGCGATGCCGCCGACCTGAACGGCGACGGATATTTGGACCTGATCACCCTCGACATGCTCCCTAAGGGCGAGCGTATACTCAAGGAAACCGAAGGTGACGACGCCATGTTTAACATGCAGGAACGGCTCAGGGCCCTGGGCTATAAGGATCAGTATTCACGAAACATGCTTCATCTGAATCAATCGGGAGAGTATTTCCAGGAGGTCGCCCTGATCAACGGCATGGCAGATACCGACTGGAGCTGGGGACCCCTGATAGCCGATTACGACAACGATGGCTATCCGGATGTATTCATTGCCAATGGCATACTGCGTCGTCCCAATGGGATGGATTTCACCAAATACGTTTCCTCGGCCTTCAAGAACCGCTCTCAGGAGGAGGGTATGGATTGGCTCTATCAGTCCATCACCGAAATGCCGGGAGGAACAGTGCCCAACGAGATCTTCCGGGGAGGACCGCAGGGCTTCAGTCCCAAAACGGGAATCTGGATGGAAAAGGAGCCTCAGATTTCCAATGGGGCCGTGTACAGCGACCTGGACCGCGACGGGGACCTGGACCTGGTGGTCAATAACTTCAACCGCCCAGCTGTCGTGTATCGAAACGACGGCGATGGAGTCGGCAGCTACGTTTCACTGGATTTCGAATATCGGAAAGGCAATCGCCATGGCCTGGGTACCCGGGTCGATGTGTACTCCGGGGAGCGACGGCATAGCATGCAGCTGATGGCCTCGCGGGGTTTCGTCTCTTCGGTGGAGAGTCGGCTCCATCTGGGTATGGGCAAGGACAGTATTATCGATTCGATCCGCGTGTGCTGGCCGGATAACCGGGTGCAGACCTTTACCGGCATTGCCTCGAATACGCACCACACTTTTAGCTACGAGGCGTCAAAGACCCGTGTTCGCGAGCAGGAGGAAGGCCGACCCAACGGCACGTTCCGACCGACAGAACTCGTTGCATTTGAACACGAGGAAGACGGTTACAACGATTTCTTTACCGACAAGCTGATACCCTATCGAATTTCCACACTGGGACCTGCCGTGGCCGTGGGCGACGTGGATGGCAACGGCTACGAGGACCTCTTCCTGGGCAATGCCTCGGGGGCGAAGGCGTCATTTTACTGGAATACCGGGACCACCCTGGTCAAGGCCGACCTCCCTGAAATCGATAAGGATTCCCTGTACGAGGACAATGCAGCTGAATTATTTGATGCCGATGGAGACGGAGATCTGGATCTCTATGTGGGGTCCGGCATACACAGTGCTCGCAACAAGCGGTACGAAGACGACCGACTCTACCTCTTCGAGGATGGGACTTTCACGCGTTCCGCGAATCACATTCCGCTAAACCTCTTGCTCACCACCACAGTTTCAGCAGGGGATTACGATGGCGACGGCGATCAGGATCTCTTCGTGGGCAATTTGGCCGATCCCGATAATTATGGCCTTAATGTGGAATCACGCCTGCTTCTAAACAACGGAAGCGGAGTATTTACCTTTGATGCGAATTTCGAACTCAAATCCAAGGTCAACGCCTCGGCCTGGGAGGATATCAATGAAGACGGAGAAATCGATCTCCTGTTGGCCACCGAGTGGGATACCCCAAGGGTTTACCTGAACCAGCAGGGCAAGCTGGTGCCCGCGAATCTGCCCGATAACATGAATGGACTTTGGCTTTCCATAGCCGCCTGGGATGCCGATGGTGATGGGGATCGGGACATAATTCTGGGCAACTGGGGCGAAAACAACAAGTACAGCTACTATTCAGACGGCCCCCTTCGGATGTACCATTCCGATTTTGATCTCAATGGCAAATGGGAAACCGTATTGGCCTACAACCGGGGCGGGACCTACTACCCGATCAACTCCCGAACGGAACTCGGGAGTCAGATGCCGGTACTCCTGAAAAGGTTTCCGGATTATACCAGTTTTGCCGGACAAGACATCGAACGGGTCATGACCGACGGATCACTGGGGCTGGCAGCGATGTACGAGGTTGAGCAGTTCTCCACAGGCTATTTGCGCAACAATAGGGGAAAATTTGAGGAATTTGTCCGACTGCCCGACGATTTTCAACTGGCCCCGGTTACTTCCTTTTATCCGCTGGATACAGGGCTAATCGTGGCAGGCAATTCCCAGCGTGTGAACACCTATCACGGGGCCTATCGATCCCTCAAGGGCCTGGTGCTTCAGGAAAAGGAAGCCTCTTTCCCACTCGACGATTTGGGGGTAGACCCCATACACGATCAGGTGCGTCGGATAATCCGCTTAAAATTAAGTGATCGAAGCGTTCTGATCGTGGTGACCAACAACGGGCCCGTAAAGGCCTACGAACGTCTGGCGAAGTAAAATTTGCAGTCGCTAATGATCGCTACGAATCGGTATTGGCTCTAGCTCAGACCCATTCAGTCAAGTCTTTAAGTGCTTCGCACTGTTGTATCCCAAAGAAATGCAGGTAAAACCCCACTGGACATGGACTGATCAAGCCAAGGCTTGACAGATCCCGTCCTCAGTGCGGTACTCCGTATAGAGCTGCAAAACTCCCTATCTCCACCAGGGTTATTCTGAGGTACGGTACTGCTAGGGTACCATTGATCCTGATCCAGCCCAGACCGAGTATGCACATAAAAAAACCGCCAGGAAAATCCTGGCGGTTTTGTTTGACAAATTCTAAGTTCCTAGAAATTCTGCTCGGAAATGAATGGGTTGTTCTGAATCTCATCCAATGGGATCTCGAACTGGAATCGCTCATCATCGTAAGGAATTGGTACTCCCACGAAGCTCAGGTGGTTGGCACCACGAGTAACCGTAGCCTGATTTCGCTTCATAGCCAGGAAGCTCTTTCCTTCGAAAGCAAGCTCAATTCGGGTCTGCAGGTAAATCTCGTCCAGCAGTGCCTGACCGGTTAGGCCATCTACATAAGAGGCGTCCGGTACGCGCTCATTCAAGAGCATCTTGAGCATACCCTGAGCGGCCGCATCGTTACCCAGGCGGGCATTCGCTTCAGCGTTCAGGAGAATCATCTCTGCGATTCGCATGAAAACATAGTCTGCAGTAGCAAAGGCGGAAGCACCAAAGGGTACACGATCGTCGTCGTAGAACTTATTCACCGGCATAAGAGGAGTAGGACCGTCTTCGGCACCCCACTGCAGCTTACGCGCATCGTCGGCCGGAATCTGATCGTACAGATCCTTATCGATGGCCTTCTGGTCCCCTACGAAAGCGTAAGAAAACGAGAAATAATCCACCTGTCCCCACCAAGAGATCAGGTTCAGACCAATATCCAGTGTCAGGTCAAAGCCCCACATCCAACCGGGCTCGCTGATGTCGTTGAAACCGGCAGTAATGTCAGTCGCAGACATCAGTTCATACCCGCCACCGTTGATAACGGCCGCTGTCAGATCGGCAACGTCCTGCCAGCTATCGCGCTTAGACCCCAGCACGTAAGCCAGGATTCCCCGGGCTACATCCTGATCGATCTGATTCTTCGCAGAACGGGAGAATCCATTCAGCAGGGTAATCGCATCGTTCAAATCCGACTCCATCAGGTCATACACCTCGCCCATGGTGGACTTGGGTTGATTTACCTGATTCCCCTCCCGATAGATCGGCAGTATGGGCTCGTTGGGATTGTAGTCCCTGGCATAGAACTGAGTGAGTCCGAAGTAGGCGTTAGCACGAAGTGCTTTGGCCTGCCCCATGATCCACTGGTTCTCCTGCAGCTGAGGAACGTTTTCGTCCCCTCCGAGGGCGTCGATGACCAGGTTGGCGTTACGAATCACACGGTAGTAATACCTCCATGGCATTCGGTTCCGTGAGAATGTAAAGTCCAGAGGAGCTTGAAACTCGGTGATCTGAGCACGGTACCATCCAAATGCACTCGCCTGCAGAGACATGTCCCCACAAAGCATATCTGAGTAGATATCGTAACCGCGGCGACCAAAGTCGTCGTGATTACCGGTTCCACCCGTACCGGCTTCTACCAGATTCAGGTACACCCCGGTGATCGAACCGTCCACCACCGCCGGGTTAAAGCGGGCGGCTTCGGTAACCTGCTCCTGGCTCAGGAACTCGGTTGGCTGCTCAACCAGAAAGGCGTCTGAGCAACTGTAAGTCAGTCCTGCTATCGCTAGCAGTGATAATCCATAAAATACCTTTTTCATTTGTACAATTTTTATTTAAAACTTAAGTCTAGCACCCAAAGTTAACGTCGTAAGAGGAGCATAGAACTGACGTCCTGAGGCACCGGTCTCCGAAGTAGATGGGTTAAATCCATTACGAGCGGTCATAATGAACAGGTTATCACCTGAAATCCAGAAGTTAGCTCCCTTCAGGAATGAACCTTCGAGGTAACGGGCTGGCAACGTATATCCAATCTTGGCGTTGTTCAGTCCGAGGAAATCGGTGCGTGTCAACCAACGAGTTGAGCCTGAACCTACGTTAGGGTCGGAGTTATCCGTCACACGGGGAACATCGGTGATGTCTCCGGGGTTCTGCCAGGCCTGCAACAGGTCGGAGTGGTAGTTTGAACTGGTGATACCGAATCGCTGGTTCATAAGCTCAGAGTACTGGTTATCCAGTCCCCATCCACCGAACTGGTAGGTAAACTGGGCGGCAAAATCCCAGGCCTTGTAACGGCCGGACAGACGGAAGGCACCGGAAACATCGGGAATCGCAGACTTGTCGTTGTACAGCTGTGTCGCGTTACCATAAGTAAAGGTAGTCTGGCGCTGCAGATTCACTGCATTACCGGCCTCGGCCTGCTGGCTTTGGTACTCGAACAGGTTCTGTATGGCCTCGTCACCCGCAGAGAAGGTACCGTCTCCATCGATATCGTTGTAGTACTGGTACCACTGACCCTGACCGGTAGCCGAATCAACACCGGCCCACTCGCGCAGGTAGAAATCGAATATAGACCGTCCTTCAGAGTACGCAAAAGGAGTAACCGAGTTGTCAATCAGTCGGGGTTCTCCGGTAGCGGGCTCGATAGGCATGGTCAGGATCTCGTTACTGATACTCTGACCGTTGATGTTCAGATCCAGTTCGACATCTTCGCGGTCGATCAGGTGAGCGGTCACGTCGAATTCGATACCCTGGTTCAGCAGTTCTCCATCGTTAACCTGCAGCAGGGCAATACCCTGAGAAGGACCAACACGTCGGTTAAAGATCAGATTAGTAGTAGTCTTGCGGTAATAATCCACATTCACATCCAGGAAGCGTCCAATCTGAGCTTCGATACCCGTCTGGAATTGCTGGGCTTCCTCCCAGGTCAGGTCGGGGTTACCGGGAGCATTAACCGTAAGGGAGATGCCGTCGTTAACGTTACCCACACCGAAGGTTACCAGACCCGCGTAGAATCCAACACCATCCTGATCACCCGTAGTACCATACGAAGCCTTGAGCTTCAGGAAGGGGAACAGATCGTTACCCGCCAGGAAACTCTCATTAGAAAGTACCCAGGAACCCCCTACAGAATAGAAGGTACCGTACTTATCATTCGCGAATCGGGAAGAACCGTCCCTACGAACAGAGGCAGAGAAGAAGTACTTGCGATCGAAGTTGTAGTTCGCCTGAGCAAAGTAAGAGTCCAGAGTAAAACCGGCACGATTACCGTTAGCCAGACCTGTCGTATTGACTACGAAGTTGTTCAGTTCCAGAACGAATGGGTTCACCATCGTCTGGGCAGACTGGGCCGACTCCGTAAACTTGGTGTCTGTACTTTCGTGGGCTACCAAAGCCTCCACGCTGTGCTTACCGAATTCCTTATTGTAACGCAGCAGCTGCAGGAAGTTCTGACTCCAGGTCCAGTCGTTGCTCACCGTAAGGTTACCACCGATGGGCTGTCCGGTTCCGTAGAATGGATTGTCATGGTTCTTGGTACGCTGTTGCTGGAACTGTGCACCGTAGCGAAGCTCGAGTTTCAGGTCAGGCGTAAAATTGATATCCATCTGGAAGTTACCGTTGGCTGCGTGACGTTCGTACCCGTTGAAATCAAATATGGCAGATCCAATGGGGTTCAGGTTATCGGCATTGGTACGATTACGTACAGAAGGAGAACCCACACCATCAGGAATTCCGGATACCCCACCGTAATCGTACTGAGGTCCACCGAAGAAGGGATCTTCTACGATATTACCATCCAGGTCACGCAGGAATACTCCATATATAGGAGGCATCTTATCGGCAAATTCGAAGAGGTTCTCCGAACCGGCAGTCTGACCGTTGGCCAACTGTTCAGCAAAAGTATAGTCGATATTGGCTGATACACGTAGCCACTTCTTAATCTTGGAATCCACATTCAGGCGCGTAGTGTAGCGCTTGAAGAAGGAATTGATCGCGTATCCCTGATCGTCCAGGTAACCCGCCGAGAAGAAGTAACGACTCTTATCGTCACCTCCGCTGAATCGCACGTTAGTTTCCAGACGATACCCTGTACGGAAGGAAAAATCCTCGTACAGCTCAGGCGTATACTTACGCCCGATCCCGGGTCGTATAGTCCTTGTTACGGGGTCAAAAAGTTCGGCCGCGCTGTTTACGTTCCAAAGATTGTACCCCACGGGAACAACAGAAGAGGAGAAGAAGCGTGAATTGGCAAACGCAATCGCTCCGGCATCGTCGTTTCCGGCTATGACACCGCTATTGTACAGACCCTGGTATACCACGTTGGCATACAGATCTACATCTCTAATCACATTGTAACGAGGAATAACCTGCATGTTCACACCGGTCTTCACATCTACCTCAACGATCCCCTCGCCTGTGGACGTACCCCGCTTGGTATTGATGAGAACCACACCGTTAGCACCCCTCGCACCGTAGATCGCGGTCGCAGTAGCATCCTTAAGTACGGTAGTGGACTCGATATCCGTTGGGTTAATCGAGTTCAGGGAACCCGCATAAGGCACACCGTCCAGTACGATCAGTGGACTACGGTTACCGTTAACCGATCCAAAACCACGGATACGGATGGTAGAAACCGAACCGGGCTGACCGGAACCGTTAATAACCGTAACACCCGCTGCTTCCCCGATCAGTGCCTGGGAAACGTTGGTGGTGTTCTTGATCTCTAGGTTTTCCGCCTTCACCGTTTTAACTGTACCGGTGTAAGCTTCCCTACTGGTAGTACCGTAACCTACTACCACTACTTCGTCCAGTGCCTGAGCATCCTCCTGCATCTGAACGTTAATCACAGTTACGTTGGTAACCGTTCTCCTAAGCGTCTTAAAGCCCAGGTAGCTGTACTCAATAACCTGTCCCTGGGTGGCGGTAATGGAGTAGTTACCGTCGAAGTCCGTCTGGACCCCTGTAGACGATCCCACTACCACTACGGCAACACCCGGAAGGCCTAAGCCGTCAGGGTCAGTTACTTTTCCCGTAATCGTCTGCCCGAAGGACAGTAAGGTGAAGAGCGCCGTAAAAGCGAACAACACCCGTCTAAGCGTTAATTTCATAAACCGTTTTTTTGAATTAGTCAAACACGAAAATCTTAATAAATAGTTAATCAACCAAAAAACTTTCTATAAATATTGAATTTATTGTGGTGTACTATGGAAAAAGCAGTACTAACGGTCTCTAGTCGATTTCTTTCAAAAGATTTGCACTTAATTTAAGATTACCTTAATATTTGACAAATATGCACAAAAACTAATTTACCTGCACCATCCCATTGAGACCTTGAAAAACCAGATCACCCAACAGATCGAGGCCGGACTCGACGAGGCCGGAAGGGGCTGTCTGGCCGGACCGGTAACGGCCGCCGCGGTAATCCTGCCCCCGGATCACGGTATCCAGGGTATCACGGACTCCAAAAAAATAAGCCCGGACCGAAGGGAAGAACTGCGTACGGTCATCGAGCAGCACGCCATTGCCTGGGCCATCTCACATGTACTACCCGGGGAAATCGACCGCCTGAACATTCTCCAGGCCAGCATAACGGCCATGCACCGTTGCGTAGACCAACTCGGCATTACCCCGGGATTTTTGGCGGTAGACGGCAATCGTTTCCGACCCTATCCCAACATCCCTCACCAAACGGTGGTTAAAGGGGACAGCCGCTTTATTCACATCGCAGCCGCCTCCATACTGGCGAAAACCCACAGGGATACCTATATGGCGGAACTGCACGAACAGTACCCCTGTTACGGGTGGCGCCAAAACAAGGGGTATCCCACAACCGATCATCGAAATGCCATAGAGCATCATGGCCCCTGCCCCTGGCACAGGAAAAGCTTCCGGCTCTTTCGCGACTGACCCGCGTCCCGATTTTGCTATTTAGGCTACATTTGTTCTAAAACAGAGGGCTATGATGCGTCTGCGCTGGATACTCGTATTTATATGTATTGGTTTCTTCTCCTGTTCTGACAGGGAGACCCAAGTGCCGCCGGCCCTGTCCTATTTCCCTGGAGACATAGCGGTGCTGATCCGGGTGAACAACTTCGAAGACTTCCGAAACACCCTGGAGACCCACCCATTCTTCAAAAAATCGGCCAACATAGGTCAACTGAAACCCGTGCTCAACAAACTCGACGGCCTTCGTGCCATCCGTCCCGAAGGAGAGATCCTGATCGGACTGTACGAAGAGGGACTGGGTCGTCTCTCGTATTTGATCGTGGCGAAAAACAAAACCCAATTCTTCGATCGCTCCCGCCTTTCTGACAGTAAGGGGGAAACCCTGAATTACAAAAAGAAGGTGATGAAGAAATACACCGCCGGCGAAGAGGAGATTTACGCCATGCTGGAAAACGAGCTGTTGTTGATCAGTAGCTCCCGCCTGATTCTCGAGAAGCTGATCAGGACCGGGCCAGCGAAAGAGCTGTCTCAGGATTTCCTGAAAATGTACCAGACTGCTGATCCCCGAAAGAACGCAACTCTGATCGTCAACCCGACCTTCACCTCCTATCTTTTCCGAAACGAACTGAATCCGGCCTCCCTGAATTATGTCTCGGAATTCGCCGACTGGGTATCTCTGGATATGGAACCCCGGCCCCAGGGCCTGGTGCTAAATGGAGTTACCACGCCCAGCGACTCCACCCTGCAGTGGGTGGATCTGTTCGAAGGAAGCATAGCCGACCGGGAACAGGTTTCCGACTACGCACCCAATACCTCAGAAGCGGTACTGAGCGTACACTTCCAGGACTTCCAGGTTTTCGCTAATAACCAGGAGGCCCTGTTGGAGCGCAAGGTCGTGCGCAACGACAGTCTCTTCCAGACCCTGGAAGAGCTCGGAATCATGTATATGGGCGATCAGAGGGGCATCATGCTCCGTTCCTACGGGGTAGAACAGGTCAATACTTTTATACTGAACCACCGGGTGGATACCCGCCGGTACAAGAACATCGAAATCAACCTCCTGCCCCCGGACAACGACTGGTTTAAGGAATCCCTGGACCCCCTGATCCGGGACTTCCGTGCGGAATACTGCGTGCTTTTCGAGAACACCACCATCTTCACCAGCGACCTGTCCAAGATGCAGGAGATCATCACGCATTATCAGCAAGGTACGGTATTTCGCCAATCCCAGGCCTATCAGTCCGCCGCCCAGTCCCTGGCCGAGGAAAGCAGCGTGCGTTTCGTCTCCCGATCCGCCCGGGTTTCGGATATACTCGAACGTTCGTTTGGGGAGGAGATGGCCGACGACTTCCAGGACGAAAACTTCGACGAATACAGTTTCGCCTTTCAACTGGTGAGGGATCAGGGCTTCTACCACACCACCTCCCAGTTTGCCCCCCTCACTACCCGCAATACAAACAGCAAGGCCGATGTGCAATGGAGCGTGCTGCTAGGCGCAGAGGCCGCCACCACGCCCCAGTTCGTCCTGAATCACTACACCGGCAAACAGGAGGTTGTGGTACAGGACATCAACAACAACCTCTATCTAATTAGCGAGGAAGGGGATATCCTCTGGAAAATCAAGCTCGACTCGAAAATCAACGGCCGCATTCACCAGGTCGACCTGTACCGCAATGGGAAACTGCAGCTGGCATTTTGCACCGATAGCCGTTTCCAGGTTTACGATCGCAAGGGACGCCTGGTGCAGCCATTCGACATGGAATTCCCCGGCGGCAACCTGAATCCGCTGGCGGTATTCGACTACGATAACAACCGGAACTACCGCTTCCTGGTCACTCAGGGCAAGAAGGTATTTATGTTCGACGGACGCGGAAAGAATGTCAACGGCTTTAAGCTCTCGAGGGTCACCTCGGATGTGATACAGCCTCCCGTACACGTGCGACTGAACAATAAGGACTTCCTCGTCTTCCAGCTGGCCGACGGCACGCTGAAGATCACCCATCGCACCGGCAAAGACCGGCTTCGCCTGAACGAGAAGATCGATTTCTCCGACAACCCGGTATTCGTTTATAAGAACAAGATATCGGTTACCGACAGGAACGGCGTACTCCATCAGGTGGATGCTACCGGGAAACTGACCACCACGGACTTCAACCTGGAAAAGGACCACCTTTGGTTCGCCACGGCCAAGACCCTGGCCATCATAAACGATTATAACCTGAATATCAAAGGCAAGAAGACGGAGCTCGACGTAGGGGTCTATACGGCTCCCCATATTTTTTACGTCAATGACAGGATCTTTGTATCCATCACCGATATCCAAAACGAGAACAGTTACCTTTTCGACAGCGAAGCGGGTACCATACCCGGCTTTCCCATTTCCGGAAATTCGGGCATCGATCTGTCCGACATGGATAAGGACGGTCAGCTGGAAGCCGTGATCAAGGACGCCGGAAACGCCATAACGGTATACCAACTGTAGATTCTGAGATTTATTTCCGCCGGATTGGGCCCGGACTCAATGGGTGGGGTGCTCCACCTCTGCGGGGATGAGTCTCGCATCGAAGACCTCGGAGAAGTGCTCCAGCAGCCTTTCCTTGACCTCATCGAGCGGCACGTGGCGGCCCAGTTCCTGCTTCAGGGAGGTCACGGCCTTGTCCCGTATGCCACAGGGTACCATGAGGTCGAAAAAGGACAGATCGGTATTGATATTGAAGGCAAACCCGTGCATGGTCACCCATCGGCTGGCGCGAATTCCCATAGCACAAATCTTCCGGGCCGCAGGAGTACCCACATCCAGCCAAACACCGGTTTCCCCTTTCGAACGGTCCCCCTTAAGGCCATAATCAGCCAGGGTACGGATAATCACTTCCTCCAGTTCCCGGAGGTAACGGTGAATATCGGTGTAGAAATCGTCCAGGTCCAGTATGGGATAGCCCACGAGCTGTTCGGGGCCGTGAAAGGTAATATCTCCGCCGCGATCGATATGGAAGAAGGTGGCTCCCTTTCGTCTGAGGACTTCCTCGGTGACCAGGAGATTGGATTTATCGCCGTTCTTACCGAGGGTATAAACCGGGGGGTGTTCCACGAAGAGCAGGTAGTGCTCCGGGGTTTCACCGGCATTCTCTCGTTTGTTGCGGATCTTGCGATCCAAAGAGGAACGAAACAAGCGTTCCTGCAACTCCCAGGTATCCTTGTATTCCCTCCGTCCCAGGTCCTGGAACCGGATCGGCTTCTGAGAGGCGTAATCCGACATGCTACCTCCTCTCGAGTTCCACCTCGAAGTTCAGAGCTTCCGGGCTTTTCATTACATCTGACAGGCTAATCTGAAAATTGAGTGTCTTCCCGTCCGGAGAAAGCGTGGCCCCGTCGAGCGAGGTCGATTTGATCTTCCTCGGAAAATGGTACTCCAGCTTATACATGGTGGCATCCAGCATCATCTCCATACCCTGCATATCATTCTCAGAAATATTCATGTCCTGGGCCGTGGGTATGGAGGCACTGCGAGTAAAGGTGTTTTTCTTAAAAGTGTATGTGACCTCGCTGCCCTGACCAAAATTAG
Source organism: uncultured Flavobacteriaceae bacterium (assembly GCA_964550895.1). GTDB lineage: Bacteria > Bacteroidota > Bacteroidia > Flavobacteriales > Flavobacteriaceae > CAZKAP01. The sequence continues at coordinate 33,223 of CAZKAP010000022.1, read as the reverse complement.
AAAAGGGATTAGCTTCCTGCGACTGCTGAAGGCTGTCTCCCATGCTCATGGCCTTCTGGAAATCGCGGAAACCGTTGGTGAGTTCCCCCAGGTCCCTGAAATCCCTCTTCAGATCGAACATCATCTTCTTATCCTCTTCGCTGACAATGAAATCCATAGTGTAAGGTTCCAGTGCCTTGAGGGCTTCCTGGTCCTCCTCACTGAGCTGGGCAATGCTGTCTTTCTCCATTTCCAGCAAATCCCGGAACACTACCGTAGTATCCATGTCTTTGGTAGAGGACGTACTGTCCGAACTCCCCATGTCGGCCATCATGGCCATCATACCCGAACCGTCGTACCCCAATCGGTATTGACCGCTTCCGTCCTCGTTGATGTAAACCTGTTCCGTAAGGGTACAGGAGGCAAAAACCGCCAGCAGTGCAAGGGTAAACAGCTTGCACAGAGAAGAAAATGTTTTCATAATGAACTTATTGAACCTGTGGCTCGGGGTTATTAAGAATCACCAGAGCAGCTATAGTCCCCGGCACCCACCCGACGATGGTTAAAAGTAGTACAATTATAATCGAACCGCAACCCCGGTCGTAAACGGCCAGGGGAGGCAGGAAAATGGAAAGAAGAATTCGCCAGATACTCATAGTGCCCTCGTTTTTTGTCTCACAAAATAGGACGCAAAAACAATTCCAAAGTTACAACCTTCGACCCTAAAGGTTACGTTTTCTTACAGCGCGTTCCGCCGAAGGGAATGGGCGGATACCGGAAGCCGTATTTCGCATTCCCAGGGCAGCAGACCCCGCACTATAAAGCAATTGGATTATTTTTGCGGACTAAAACCCGGATATGCAATTATCGGAACAGGAACAGGTGCGGCGCGACAAGCTGGACAGGCTGAGAGAACTGGGAATTAACCCCTATCCGGCAGCGCTTTACCCGGTTGATATCAAGGCAGAAGAAATTCACAGCGACTTCGAAGAGGGCCGGCAGGTCGTCCTGGCTGGGCGGCTGATGTCGCGTCGCATACAGGGCAAGGCGTCCTTTGCCGAGATCCAGGACAGCAGTGGCCGCATTCAGGTGTACTTCAACCGGGACGAAATTGCACCGGGCGAGGACAAGACCCATTACAACGAGGTCTACAAAAAGCTCCTCGACATTGGTGATATAGTAGGCATTAAGGGAGAACTGTTTACCACACAGGTCGGGGAAAAAACGGTTCTGGTCAGGGAATTTACGCTTCTGAGCAAGGCCCTGCGGCCCTTACCGCTGCCCAAGACCGATGCGGAGGGCCGGATTTACGATGAATTCAACGACCCCGAGCAGCGCTATCGAATGCGCTATGTGGACCTGGTGGTCAACCCCCAGGTCAGGGAGACCTTCGTAAAACGAACCCGGATTACCCAGAGTATGAGGGAATTCTTTAATCGGCGAGGATACCTCGAGGTGGAAACCCCCATATTGCAGGCCATACCCGGTGGCGCGGCGGCCCGGCCCTTCGTCACCCACCACAACGCCCTGAACATTCCCCTGTACCTGCGCATTGCCAACGAATTGTATTTGAAGCGCTTAATCGTAGGGGGATTCGATGGGGTTTACGAATTTGCCAAGGACTTCCGCAACGAAGGCATGGACCGCACCCATAACCCGGAATTCACCGTTATGGAACTCTATGTGGCCTATAAGGACTACCACTGGATGATGGAGACCACCGAGCAGCTCCTCGAAAAGGTGGCGATTGACACCTGCGGCGGCCCGGAAGTTACCGTAGGCGGCCGTAGCATCGACTTCAGGGCGCCCTATCCCCGGGTACCCATAATGGAAGCCATAAAGGAACACACAGGCCACGAGCTCGAAGGAAAGAGCGAGGAGGAAGTGCGGGCCATCGCTGAATCGCTCGGCATCGAAGTGGACCAGACCATGGGACTCGGCAAACTCATCGACGAAATCTTCGGGGAAAAATGCGAAGACCACTACCTGCAGCCGACCTTTATTATCGACTACCCCAAGGAGATGAGTCCACTGACCAAGGAGCACCGCGAAAAACCGCATCTGACCGAACGATTCGAGCTCCTGGTTAACGGCAAGGAAATCGCGAACGCCTATTCCGAGCTCAACGATCCGATCGACCAGCGCGAGCGTTTCGAGGAGCAGCTCCGGCTCTCGGAAAAAGGTGACGACGAAGCCATGTTTATCGATCAGGACTTCCTGAGGTCGCTGGAATACGGCATGCCACCCACCAGCGGAATCGGCATCGGCATCGACCGGCTATGCATGTTGCTCACCGACAATGCAAGCATACAGGAAGTACTCTTTTTCCCCCAGATGAAGCCCGAGCGCAAAGCGGTCGAACTAACTGAGGAGGCCCGTGGCATACTCCTTACCCTTAGAGAATCGGAGCGAATGGCCCTTGCAGAACTCAAAGAACAGTCCGGGCTCTCCAACAAGAAGTGGGACAAGGCCATCAAGGAACTGACCCAGAACAAACTGGCCCGGGTGATCAAGGAAAACAACACCCTGGACGTGGTCCCGATTTAAGAGCGTGCCGCTCAGGTCAACCGCCTCCGTGTTTGCCGGAATTGTCTAGCTTTATTCGAGTAAAACGGCGTAAACGGCCGTTTGCCAATCACGCTCCAATGAGGCTACGACAAAAAATAGGCTGGTGGATGGGTCCCTCCCTGTTTCTGATACTGAGACTGTTGCCCATTACGCTGATGGACGAACGGGCCGACAAGGTGATTGCCCTGGCCGTCTGGATGATTGTCTGGTGGGTGACCGAAGCGGTATCCCTTTCCGTTACCGCCCTGCTCCCCTTGCTGCTGCTGCCTATGCTCGGCGTCCTTCCGATGAGCGAAGTGGGGGCCTCTTACGGCAGCCCCATCGTGTTTCTTTTTTTCGGTGGTTTTGTGCTGGCCCTGGCCCTGGAAAAGGTGAATCTGCACCGCAGAATCGCTCTGGCCATTATCCGGGCAACCGGCACCACGCCCCGGCGCATCGTCCTGGGTTTTATGCTGGCTACCGCCCTGCTGAGCATGTGGATCAGCAACACGGCCAGTACAGTAGTCATGCTGCCGATAGGATTGTCGGTACTGGACCTGCTCGAAAGGGATTCCGGCCAGAAACATCCCAATTTGGCCCTGGGCGTAATGCTCGGGATCGCGTTTGCTGCGAACGCAGGAGGTATGGCCACCATCATAGGTACCCCGCCCAATACCGTTATGGTCGGCATGCTGAGGGAGGAATATCAGATCGAGGTCGGATTCCTGAACTGGATGTTGCTCGGTATACCCTTCGTTGCAGTCTTGCTGACGGCCGTTTACTGGGTGATTGCACGCTGGATGTACCCCGTTAACAATTTGGGCTCGGAAACCCCGGCTGAAGTAATCGACGAACAAATACAGGAACTCGGGGCCATGCGAACCGAGGAGAAGTGGGTACTCGGAATCTTCATTATCATGGTTCTCCTCTGGATACTGAGGAGTCCTATCGATGTCCAACTACCCGGACTGCATATTACCGACACCCTAATTGCCTTGATGGGGGCACTGGCATTATTCGCACTGCCCTACCGGGTACGAGAATGGAAAGCCGTGCTCGAATGGCAGGATACCCGCAAGCTCAGCTGGGGCATATTGATCCTGTTCGGTGGCGGGCTCGCCCTGGCCAGGGCCATGTCGGAGGTGGGCCTGATCGATGCCATAGCCGGGTATATCGAGGCCCGATCCCTCCCTCCCCTGGGCACCGCCATCGTCCTGATCGTGCTGATGCTGGCCATGACCGAAGTGATGAGCAATGTAGCCCTGGTGAACGTACTTGCGCCGGTTGTTGCAGGCATCGCCCAGGGACTGGACCTGCCCCTGCTCAGGCTTCTGATCCCAGTGACTCTGGCCGCCAGTTGCGCCTTCATGCTTCCGATGGCCACACCCCCCAATGCCATTGTTTTCGCCAGCGGCCATATACGCATACCTCAGATGATGCGGGCAGGAGTTTGGCTCAACCTGGGCTCCGTACTCCTCCTGATCCTGCTGTTTCAGTGGATACTTCCGGCGGCCGGAATATAAAAAAGGGAAGCCGGTTCGCGGTCTTCCCTTTGTAATTCCAGTAAAACAGTGGTTTATCGCGCGCCGTGAGGATCGAAGTTAACCGGCAGGGTCTCCTCGCCGATCTCTACAGCCTCTTCTTCCATAGGAAGGAAGTGGAATGCGTGCAATGCATGTACCTGGGCGTAGGGATCGAAATCTTCCGGCAGGTACAGAGCGGTTTCAAAACCCAGCTCCAGTTCGTTTTCGCTTTCAATAAACTCAATGCTGGCCAATACCTCAGCGTCTTCAGACAATTGGGTCTGTGGAAATGCTATGGAGGTAAGAAGCAAGACTGATAGGGCAGCTAAATACTTCATGATATATTCGTTTTTTGATTAATGATGGTGCAAAATTACGATCTCTCCGAGCGAAAAGAAAGGTGATCCCTTGCGCCTGCGGCACCTGCCATTTGCTGTTTTAGCAGGAAAAATCAACAAGGGCTGCCGAAAACTGAACGTTCTGAATCAGCCCTTGCACAGTTGGTATGAATTCTTCGGAATTTGTACAGCCTCGATAAATCGTATCGCTGCTGTTAAAGTTTGTTAAGCCCGACTATACGGGCTCTCACCGGCTATTCGTCCTCGTCCTCGAACTTGAGATCGGCCAGGGAAGACGGCAGGGAAGCCGGGTCTTTGAGCAGGTTGCTGGGACCATCGATCAGGTCGAAGGATACCAGCTGATTCTTGGGGATCTCCATCAGGGCGGTATAGTCGCTGAAATCGTTGGACATCATGTGGAGCTCCTTGAGATTTTTGAGTTTGGAGAAACCCCTGGGTATCTCACCCGTAAAGCGGTTCCGCTGTATGCGGAGGGCCGTAAGGGAGGCCATTTCCGTCAGGCTTCCGGGGATTTCACCGGTCAGGTTATTGGCCTGAACATCGAGGATCTCCAGGGAAGCCAGTTCCCCTATAGACTCAGGCAGGCTGCCCTCAAAGTAGTTTTTGGACAGGTACAGCTGCTTCAGGCCTTTGAGCTCGCCTATATTCTCAGGAATGGTACCGGAAAATTTATTCGAAGCCAGGTTGATTTCCGTGGCGTTCTTCAGCCGTGTAATGGCCGAAGGAAGTACTCCGCTCAGCTGATTGTTCGATATATCCACGCGTTCCACACTGGCCAGTTTACCAATACCACGGGGCAGACGGCCTTCGATACGGTTATTTGCCAGGTTAATCTTCTTCAGGTGTTCGAGGCTGGCAATGGAAAAAGGAATCTTTCCTTCCAGGTTATTACCCGATAAGTCGAGTCCGACCACGTGGCCGTCCCTGATCTCAACCCCATGCCATTCGCTGACGGGAGCCCCCAGGTCCCAACTGTGCTTCCAGTTCGGCCCATCGGTCTGTTTGTAGAGTTCAAACAGGGCGATAAACTCCCTGTAATCCTGTGCTTTCAGAGGTGCAGTCAGAAGGGTGAAAAGGGCCAGAAAAATGCCCGCTATTCGAAAGTGCATAACTAGTGATTTTTTACTATCCTCCAGGGAAATCGTACTTGTCCATCAAAGGTGTTGAATCTTTTGCGGTTGTGGAAAAAATGGTTGTAAAACGCCGGTTTATTGTGGTATGTGCGGCCTTTCGCTGCAATTCACCGAGAATCCGAAACCATAAAAAAAGCCCCCCGTCGGGAGGCTTTTCGTAACTAACTAACTCTAAAATATATGAACCTGTCCTTTTGGTAGAAATTTACACGCCATACGGATCAAAATCCGCGGGCAGGTATTGGGTGTAATCGCTTAGATCTTCGGTCTCCTCGTCCTCGATATAGTTAATCGTGTCCAGGCTGAATTCCACGCTATGCGGATCGAAGGATTCCGGCAAATACCGATAGGTTGGGCAATCGATTTCAAATTCGCACTCGTCTTCGATGTAAATGACGCTATTCAGATCGAAATAGGGCTCAGTCGGATTGAAGTGTAGCGGCAGGTAATCGGTCGTATCGAACCCCAGATCCATGCTGTCCTCTTCGATGTACTCCACAGATTGAAGGTCGAAATACACCTCTTGGGCATCAAAGCCGGCAGGCAGATAGTCCGCCGTATCGAAACCGAGTTCCATATCCTCTTCCTCCAGGTAGGGCACTGCACTCAGGTCGGTATAGGCCTCGTACGGATCGAATCCCTCGGGGAGGTATTTCGACGTATCGAATCCCAGATCCGTGGAATCCTCTTCGATATACACGATATCGCTGACGTCAAATTCCGGTTTGACCTTTTTGTTAAGATCGTCTGCCGATCCACAACACAAAATCAGGCTGCTGAAAGTAATTAAAAGACTGTTCATTTTTTGATGGTTTTGTTGATGATGATGGTACCGCTTCGTTTACTGATTCGATACACCCATAGGACTACTGAGCGGCCTGAACGTTACAATGGGTGAATTCGGTTTAACAATTGTTTAGCTAAAACCATTCAACGGGAGTAATTGTCTGTTCACCTACACTTGTAGGGGTTTTCGCATCAAAAAGATGAATAATTCGTTCGTTTACCGTATTTTGGTAACACCAAATCGTTACTATCATGAATACCTACAAACTGAAGAGTGGCATCTTCCTGCTTGCTTTTGTCGCATCGGCTGTATTATATCACATGTATGAACAGCAGAAAACCGATCTGCAACCCCTGCCGATAGAGGATACCGTCGTGGACCTGGAGGCCGAAGACGAAGACGACACCTACGAAGACGAAGCAACACTCCCCCTGGATTAATGAATGTTTCTTTACATCCGCCTGCATTGCCCGGTGAAATATCTGTTAATTGCTCATGACCGCTTAAACCCGGCTGCCTTCATTTCGTCCTAGGTTTATAGAAATCATAAACCATGAAGTCATGAGAAATTATTTAGGAATGGTATTCCTTCTGGCCACGGTGACCGCCCTGGCTCAACCCCATCACGGGAACAGGGATCGCGGAGCCCGCCACCACAGACTCGAGAAGCTGACGGTCGAACAATTAGCCGACCTGCAGACCAAGCGAATGATTCTGGCCCTGGAACTCAGCGAGAAGCAGGAAAAGGCCGTGTACCAGCTGCACCTGGACAAGGCGGAAAAATTAAAAGCCCGAAGGCAGGAAGCCCTGGCCCGACGAGAGGCTGAACAGCCTGCCCCCAGAAGTAACGACGAATGGTACCAAAGGGAGTCGGCTAGATTGGACGAGCAGATCGCCTATCAGCAGTCGATGAAGGACATCCTGAGCGAGGAACAGTACGAGCAGTTCCGCAGGATACACCGCGAACGAAAAAAGGCACGAGCCGGCAAGAGAATGCCGGGGGATGGTAGAAGTAGGTAGTGTTTTTTGTTGATTGGGAAGGCCGCGCTCCGTGCGCGGCTTTCCTTTTTCTATCCCGGGCTCATTATCGTATCGCAGTATTCCTTGAGCGCCTGGCAGGTATTGTCGATGTCCGCCTCGCTGAGCGCGTTGTTCAGGAAGTAGCTCTCGAAGGCAGACGGGGGCAGATAGACCCCCCGGTCCAGCATGGCGTGAAAATACCGCTTAAATTGCTCGTTATTCCCGCTTGCTGCCGAACGAAAGTCCCGTACCTTCTCCCCGGTGAAGTGAATGGACAACATACTGCCGAAACTGTTGGCCTGATAGGCCACGCCCTTTTCCTGTAGCACGGACTCCAATCCTTCTCTGAGCGTTTGCGTTTTCGCGTTCAGCTCCTGAAAGGTTTCGGGACGATTGCGGATTTCGGTAAGCATGGCCAGGCCTGCACTCATGGCCAGTGGGTTTCCGCTGAGCGTCCCCGCCTGGTATACGGGTCCTTCCGGAGCAAGGTGGGACATGATCTCCGATCTTGCGGCGAAGGCACCGACGGGTAATCCCCCTCCTATTACTTTGCCAAACATCACGATATCAGCCTGTATGCCAAAGACTTCCTGGGCGCCTCCGGCAGCGAGACGGAAACCGGTCATTACCTCGTCGAACAACAGGAGTGCCCCGTACTGATCGCACAGGTCCCTGAGCCCTTGTAGGAAACCGGGCTCAGGCGGTATGCACCCCATATTACCTGCCACGGGCTCGAGTATAATGGCAGCCACCTGATCGGGATTGGATTCCAGGAGCCTTTTCACGCTTTCCAGATCGTTGTATTCAGCCAGCAGGGTGTCCCGGGCCGTACCCTGGGTTACTCCCGGGCTGTTGGGGCTGCCGAAGGTCAGTGCTCCGCTGCCCGCCTGAATCAGAAAGGCATCGGAATGCCCGTGATAACAGCCGGCGAACTTGACGATCTTCTCCCTGCCGGTGAACCCCCGGGCCAGGCGTACTGCGCTCATACAGGCCTCGGTACCACTGTTTACGAACCGGATCCGATCGATTCCCGGCACCATTTCGACCGCGAGGCGCGCCAGCTCCGTCTCCAGCTCGGTCGGTGTACCGTAGGAAGTGCCCAATCGGGCCCGCTCAATCACGGCCTCGACCACGGGCTGGTGGGCGTGTCCGAACAGCAGGGGCCCCCAGGAGGAAATGTAATCGATGTAGCGGTGGCCGTCCTCGTCATACAGGTAGGCTCCGCTGGCGCGTTGAACGAAAATGGGATCACCGCCCACGGACTTGAAAGCGCGGACGGGGGAGTTCACTCCGCCGGGTATATATTTTCGGGCCTCCTGAAAAAGGGCACTGCTTCTCTGATATCTCATTGCAATGGTTTGGGGTTTGTGCTCTGGGTCGGGGATTAAGGGTTCTCCACCTTTATGGTAAGCTCCTGACCGATGTCGATCGTGCTGCCATTGAGCCGGTTCCATTCCTTTAATTCGTCCACAGTAACAAAGTATCTCTGGGATATGGAATACAGGGTATCGCCCTGACGGACCACATAGCGAATGGTCTCAGGCGGTTTAACCACACGTCTGAGGGGCAATCCCCGGTCGACCATTTCCTGATCGTACTGGTAGAGTTTGTATTCCCGTATCAATCTGATGAGCTTCTCGGGATAATTGGGGTCGGTGGCGTAACCGGCCTTCTTCAGCCCGATAGCCCAGCTCCGATAGTCATTACGGCTGTAGTCGAACAGGGAACTGTACCGGGCCCTCGAGGTGAGAAACACACTGTGATCCCTGAAGGAATACATCGGGTGGTTATACTTGCGGAAGCATTCACCGGCCTCGTCGTCGTCGTGGTACACCCGGCCTCCGTCCCAGTCCGTATGGCACTTGATCCCGAAGTGGTTATTGCTCTTTCGGGTGAGCATGCCCTGCCCTGCCCCACTCTCAAGTATACCCTGGGCCAGGGTAATGCTGGCGGGGATTCCAAAGGCGATCATCTCGTCCTGGGCGATGCTGGCGAAGGTCGTGATATACTCCTCCACCGAACCGATCTCAAACTTCTTGAATACCCCGTCATCTGCGGGCAGGGGTCGCATCAGACCCGGACTCACCTCGGCTCCCTCGTATCGGCGAACCTCGGCTGCCTCGGTGGGCGGCGATTCCCGTTTATCGTTGGCCACCCGCTCGGCGAAAGAACGCTTCCCCTTACAACTCCCCAGCAGCAGGGCCAGCATGGCAAAAAAGACAACAAATGAACGATTTCTCATGTATCGATAGTTGAACGGTAATCCAGTTTACGTCTGCGATTGACCCCTCGGATACCCTGCAGGCCACCCGTATGTATCGCAAGTATCCTGCTACCCGAAGGCAGCATGCTTTCCCGGGCCATGATGCTCAAACCGAATACCATCTTACCGGTGTAAATCGGATCCAGCAGGCAGTTGCCCTCCCGCGTGAACCGATTGATAAATTCCACCAGTTCGTCCGGAACCCTGCCGTAGCCCCCCAGGCAATAGTCGTCGGTAATTTCCCAATTCGACTTTGGGGTAAATTTACTAATATCTGCACGTAGATCGGCAGTACCCTTGAGGGCCGAAAAGCCAAGCACCCGCTGGTGGACCGAAGACGCCCGGATCAGCCCGGACAGCGTTCCGCCGGTTCCGACCGAACAACATATCAGGTCGTACCCCTTATCGCCGTCCATGAGGATTTCCTCGCATCCGCGCACGGCCAACTCATTGGTGCCACCTTCCGGCAGAAAATACACTCCCCTCCAGAATCGGTTTTCGCGCGCACCAAAGGTTTCCAGCAGATCACGACATGCCCCTCCTTTTTCATTCCAGAAATCGTGCCATTTACGCCGGCGTAGTGCCCTGTATTGCGAACGGGTAACGAAATGCATACGCATACCCAAATCCGCGGCCTCGCGCAGGGTTTCGTTGGATTGCTCGTTGAGTTCCTCACCCCGTATCCAGGCAACCGAAGCGAGTCCCTGTTCGCAGGCTGCGGCGGCGACGGCCAGGATGTGGTTGGAATGTGCCCCACCCAGAGTAAGCAAGGTGTGACTGTTCCGTTTCCGGGCTTCCCGGAGATTATATCGGAGTTTGCGGAACTTATTTCCGGATACCAGGGGGTGGAGGGTATCCTCCCGGCGAATATGCACCTGCCAGCCCGCACTCTCGAATTCCGGCAGGCGGACGGCTTGCGTTGGGACAGTGAGGAGCGGGTCACTCATGTTCGATCAGCGGTATCTCAGGAAGCTAAAGGGCTTGCGCCGGGTCAGGTACGCGGGGTTTGCCTCCTGCGAATAGGCCTCGCGCTCAAATGAAATGTCGCGATAGGCCTGATAGGGATCGCCGCAACGTACCCAGCGGTACAGCCACTCGGTCAGGTACCAGATGTAGAAGGGCAACAGGAGCATCTCCAGTTGCTGCCTCTGGTGTATGCGCTCGTGATTGATCAGGATCTGATCGCCCATTAAATCCCGATCCCTTAGGAAAATAAAGGGCCATACGGATAGCCCGACATAGGAGTACGGAAAAATGCGCCTAAAGACAATGATCATGGCTCGGAATTCTCTTGAACGAATATAATTTTTTATCTCCAAAAACTCGCAGACACGCCACGACCGGCTCAATCCATCGACGACTGTCCGCACGGCTACGGGTTTATGCCCGAAATGGGATACTTTTGCAATGCAGTGAAAGAATACATTCCCATAGAAGAAGGAGACTACTATCTCTCTGAGGAAGGTTACCGCGTGTTTACCGAACAGTACCATCTCAAGAGAGGGTATTGCTGCAAGAGCGGATGCCGTCACTGCCCTTACGGCTTCGACCCCCGAAAGAACCCTTCCTAGGTCCGAATGCAAACGCACTTTAGGGTTCGGCTTTCCGTCAAACGGCATTATTTTTGATAATGATAATAGACATAAATCCTAATAGCCCTCGATCATGAAAAATTCCCTCTACGCTCTGGCAATAGCCGGCTTACTGCTCGCCTCCTGCACCTCCATACGCGTCATTTCCGATTACGACAAAGAAGTGGCGTTTAGCGATTACAAGACCTATGCATTTTATAAAACCGGAATTGACCAGGCGCAGATCTCCGATCTGGATAAGCGACGCATCCTGAGGGCGATCGACAGCGAAATGCAGGCCAAGGGTTTCGTTAAATCCGAGCAGCCCGATATACTCGTAAGCATTTTTACCCGGGAGAGGGAACGGGTTGATGTCTACAACAACTTCTTTGGCTGGGGCTGGGGATGGCAGGGCTTCTGGAACCCCTGGTTTTGGGGGCCGGCGGCCAACAATAATGTGAGCGTGACCACAGAGGGTGCCCTGTTTATCGACCTGATCGACGCCAAAAACAAACAACTGATCTGGCAGGGAAGAGGCAGCGGACCCCTGACGGATGGACGAAATCCCGACCGCAAGGAAAAACGTATCGGCAAGTTTGTACACGGCATACTGGACAAGTATCCACCCGAATCTGAATAGTGCGGGGCGAGAATGGCTATGGTCGAGCCGTCTAACTTCAGTAAATTAGAGGGCAAACTACGAGTATGGACTACGAATCGAACCCGCTGATCGATCGCTTACCGCCCCACCTGAAACAATTTATCAAACCTCAGGATTACGAGCATTACACCCCTGAAGACCAGGCGGTCTGGCGATTTGTAATGCGTCAGAACGTGAGTTATCTGCCTTCCGTGGCCCATGAGAGCTACCGAGGCGGCATCGACCGAACGGGTATTTCCATCGAGCACATCCCGAATATGTACGGGATGAATCGCATACTGAAGGAAATCGGCTGGGCGGCTGTGGCCGTGGACGGGTTTATCCCTCCCTCGGCCTTCATGGAATTCCAGGCCTTCAAGGTCCTGGTCATCGCCTCCGAGATTCGGCAGGTCGGGCACATACAGTACACCCCTGCTCCTGACATACTTCACGAAGGTGCAGGACACGCGCCGATCATCGCCAATCCCGAATACGCCGAATACCTGCGGCGCTTCGGAGCGATCGGTTCCAAGGCCATCTCCAGCGGCAAGGACATGGAGATGTACCACGCCATCCGGGAACTGTCCATACTCAAGGAGCAACACGGGGTAGCGCCAGAGAAAATCGAAGAAGCCGAGGCCCGGGTGGACCGCCTGCAATCGGAGCTGGGGGAACCCAGCGAGATGGCACGGATCCGGAACCTGCACTGGTGGACCGTGGAGTACGGCCTGGTGGGATCTTTGGAAGACCCCAAAATTTACGGCGCCGGACTGCTCTCCTCCATCGGTGAGAGCAAGTGGTGCATGACCCAAAACGTGAGGAAGATCCCGTATTCGCTGGATGCGGCCGAAGTCTCCTTCGACATCACTAAGCCTCAGCCGCAGCTGTTCGTCACCCCGGATTTCGCCTACCTCAACGAGGTTTTGGAGGAATTCGCCGACACCATGGCCCTTAGGCGTGGAGGAGTTGCCGGAATTCGAAAACTCATCGATTCCCGCAGCCTGGGAACCATAGAGCTCTCCACAGGACTTCAGATATCCGGTGTATTCGAAGAGGTAATTACCCACGAGGGCAAACCCGTTTTCGTTCGCTGCTCGGGCCCTGTCGCCCTGGCCCACCAGGGAAGTGAGCTCATCGGACATGGTACGGAGTGCTATCCCAATGGATACTGCACCCCCGTTGGTAAACTCAAAGGGATCAACCTGGCAGTCGAAGATATGAGCCCAAGGGACTTGCAGGCCTATCGCATCTACGAAGGCAAGGAGATCTCCCTGGAATTCGAGGGAGACATTACGGTTAGCGGCAACGTAATCACGGGCATCAGGAATATAGCCGGGAAGATCCTGCTGGTACGTTTGAGCGATTGTGTGGTTTCACATGGCGATCAGACCCTGTTCAGTCCGAGAGATGGCTTTTTCGACCTGGCCATTGGAAAAGAAGTCATTTCGGCCTATAACGGCCCGGCCGATCACAATAGTTTCGACATGGTGACCCACACCCTGACGCCTACTCCACCGAGGATCATAAAAGATCCGCGTGAAAAGCGCATGCATCAGCTTTATTCCGAGATCAGGGAACTCCGGGAAACCCGGAAGGCCTCCCGGCAGAGACTCGGGGAACTGACCGAGGAAATTTTACAGGATCACGGGCATCAGTGGCTGTTGCAGCTGGAAGCGCTCGAGCTGTTGATACAATGCGACGTTACGGCCCAACAGGAAGAATTGCTGGAGAGTCTGGCTCGAAAGGCCAAAGAGGACCCCGGGGCGACGGAACCCATACAGAACGGCCTCGGCTTACTCAACCTGGCAGTGCAGGAGTAATGTTTATTCGACTATAGGCACGGGTACTTCAGCCTCCCCGTTGTCCTGTAACAGTTCCGAATTGAAGTCGTCTGCGCTTTCGATTTGCTTTTCCTGATACACCAGGGTCCAGCCCATGGATCGAGTGATCACGAAGAAGTTCCCCAGTTCACTCACCAGGCGATTCTCGGCATTGGTGTACATGGGGGACTTGAGCACCTTCTTCATGATCGACTCGCTGACAGACTTTTTTATGGCCTCGTAGTCCTCTCCCTCGAAGGGATTGAAGAAATCCGCAGACATATCGTAATACTTGAAGTCCGGGTTCAGGCGTATTTCGGGTTCCGGCAGGGAATTGATGGACACCTGACGGTTTTGCTCGTCGAATATGAGCTCCACCTTATCCAGATCGTAGGAAATGGTCACATCGGCATTGACCACCACCAGGGCCCGTTTCTTGGCCTTAATCCAGGGACCGAATACCTCTTTGGAATCTTCAAAATTGTACACCTCGGCGAAATGACCCTCGGTAACCACCAGTTTGGCTACATTCTTCATCTGCTTCTCGATGAGTTCGGATTCTTCGACGATTCGGGCCTTGCCGGCTATTTCGCGTTCGTAATACCGGTAGCCGAATATGGCCAGTGCGGCCGTAATCAGGATGATAAAAAAATTCTTCATAGAGCGAGTTTATCGGGTCTCAATTTACGATTCCCTGCAGAAAACCCGGAAATTCAAGCGTTAAGAAATGAAAAACCCCCGTTCGGCCAACGAAGAATCCCCTAAGGGTCCGGGATCAGGACACCGCTTCCTCCAGCAGGGATTCAAATTCCCGCAGGGCTGCGGGTATACCGTCCGGGTTCTTGCCCCCAGCCGTGGCGAAAAAGGGCTGTCCTCCGCCCCCACCCTGAATGTGCTTCCCGAGTTGACGAACGATCTGACCCGCATTCAGGGACTTCTCGTCGGCCAATTCTTTGGCAATACTGCAGGTAAGCAAGGCCTTGCCCTCCTGTCGGGACGCCAAAAGCATAAACAGCCTGGGGAAGGATTGCTGCAAGCCGAAAGCCAGGTCCTTCATTCCGCCGGCATCCAATGGAACCTCGGTGGCCAAAAACTGCACGCCGTCCCGTTCACTGATGAGGTTCTCCAAATCCTTCTTCAGGTCTTTGGCCTGTGCCTTCTTCATCCCTTCGATCTCCTTTCGCAGAGTGGCATTCTCTTCCTGTAAATCCTTCACGGCCCTGACCGGGTCCTGAGTACGGTTCAGCAGGTCGCGGATTTCGAATAGCGCCCGATTGTTCTCGAAGTAAAAGTCCTTAACCGCATCGGAGGTAATCGCCTCTATACGCCTAATTCCTGCAGCCACGGCGCCTTCAGAAGTAATTTTAAAGTGCCAGAGTTCGGAAGTGTTCTGGACATGGGTACCTCCGCAGAGTTCCACCGACTGGCCGAAGCGTATGGTGCGTACCCGGTCGCCGTACTTCTCCCCGAAAAGGGCGATGGCGCCTTCGGCGAGTGCCTCATCATAGGGCAGGCTCCTTTCCTCCTTGAGGGGAAGCGCCCCCTCGATCCGGGCGTTGACAAAGTTCTCTACCTCCCTGAGCTCCTGTGCGGTAAGCTTGGCGTAATGGGAAAAGTCGAACCGCAGGTATTTACTGTGTACGGCCGAACCCTTTTGTTCGACATGGGTACCAAGCACCTCCCTAAGGGCCTGATGCAGCAGGTGGGTGGCGGTGTGGTTGGAAGAAGTCCTTTGGCGCTGCTTACTGTCGACCACGGCCCGGAAAGAACCCTCCAGGTTCGTCGGTAGGCTGTCGGTGATGTGCACGATCTCTTCGTTCTCCTTACGGGTGTCCGTGATGTACACCACGTCGCCATTATTGGCCTCGAGATAGCCCTTATCCCCAACCTGTCCGCCGCCTTCGGCATAAAACGGAGTCAGATTAAAAACCAGTTGGAATTGGTCTCCTTCCTTCTTCGAGGAGAGCTGACGGTACTTGACGATCTTCACCAGGGCCTCCAGTCGGTCGTAACCGACGAATTCCTGCCGATCGCCTTCCCCGATCACGTGCCAGTCGCCCCGGGAGATCTCAGCAGCCGAGCGGGAACGTTCTTTCTGGGCCCTGAGCGATTCCTCGAAGCCTTCCCGATCGAGCGTATAGCCCTTCTCCTCCAAAATAAGGGCCGTCAGGTCTATGGGAAAACCGAAAGTGTCGTAGAGTTCAAAGGCCTTCTCCCCCTTGACGGATTTGTCGCCGGCTTCCGCCATCACGCTGTCCAGCAACACCAGTCCCTGTTCCAGGGTCTTCAGGAAGGACTGCTCTTCCTCCCGTATAACATTTTCCACTAGCTGTTGCTGATTCCTCAATTCCGGATAGGCCTCACCCATGATTTCGACCAGGGCGGGAACCAAACGGAAGATGAAGGGCTCCCTGGCATCCAGGAACGTAAAGCCGTAACGAACGGCCCGGCGCAATATGCGTCGGATCACATAGCCCGCACCGTTGTTCGAGGGCAATTGTCCATCGGATACGGCAAAGGCCACCGCCCTGAGGTGATCAGCGATTACGCGGGTGGCTATATCCTTCTCTTCGAAACTCCCGTATCGGCAATGGGTAATGGTCTCGATCTCCCGAATCAGAGGAACAAAAAGATCGGTATCGTAATTGGACTGAACGCCCTGCAGGGCCATGCAAAGCCTTTCGAAGCCCATACCCGTATCCACGTGTTTTTCGGGCAATTCTTCCAGGCGCCCATCGGCCTTGCGGTCGTACTGGATAAAGACCAGGTTCCATATTTCGACTACCTGGGGATGATCCTTATTCACCCAGTCCTGCCCCGGACTTTGCTTCCTTTCGGATTCGGATCGGAGGTCGATATGAATTTCGGAGCTCGGTCCACAGGGCCCCTGTTCACCCATTTCCCAGAAGTTGTCCTTCTTGGAGCCCAGGAGTATGCGCTCCTCGGAAATCCAATTTTTCCAGTAATCCCTGGCCTGCTGGTCCATTTCCAGCCGATCCCCTTCCGTGCTTCCTTCGAATACCGTTACATACAACCGGTCCACGGGCAACTTATACACTTCGGTAAGGAGTTCCCAGGCCCATGAAATGGCTTCTTCTTTGAAGTAATCTCCGAAACTCCAGTTGCCGAGCATCTCGAAAAAGGTGTGGTGGTAGGTATCCCGGCCCACTTCTTCCAGGTCGTTATGCTTACCGCTGACTCTCAGGCATTTCTGCGCATCTGCGACCCGCGAATCCGGAGCCTTGCTCTGGCCGAGAAAGTAGGCCTTGAAGGGATTCATCCCGGCGTTGACGAACATCAACGTGGGGTCGTTCTTCAGGACCACCGGGGCGGAAGGCACGACCTGGTGGCCCTTGCCTTCAAAAAATTTCAAAAACCGCGATCTCACCTCCTTAGAGTTCATATATTGAGCACCTTAAGCGTTTTTTAACACGCAGTATAAAACAATTTCTATATTTGTACGATTACCAAATACAGGCCAAATTTAGAATAATTACCCTAGGTTCATGAATAAGGTGAAGTACTACTACGATCCGGATACGCTGTCCTACCGAAAGATCGATCCGAAGAAGTCTACGAAATACGTCAAGGTATTCTTCTTTCTGCTCGGATCCGGACTTTTCGGCCTGCTCGGACTGATCGTACTGTTGAACGCCAATTTTATAGTGACCCCAAAAGAACTCCTGCTCGAACGCGAAGTTTCGAACTACGAACTGCAATTCGATATCCTGAATAAGAAAATGGAGCAGATGGAGCTGGTTATGAACGATATTGAGGCTCGGGACAACGACATTTACCGCATTTATTTCGAGGCCGACCCCATACCTAAAGACGTGCGCGAGCAGGGTTTTGGTGGCCTAAACCGTTACAAAGGCCTGGAGGGCTTCAAAAGTTCCGACCTGGTTATCAGTACCACCCAACGCCTGGAAAAGTTGCAGAAGCAGATGGTCATTCAATCCAAGTCCCTGGATGAAATCGTTAAACTCGCCAGCGAGAAGGAAAAACTGCTGCAGTCTATCCCGGCCATACAACCCGTACAGAACAAGGATCTCAAGCGTATGGCTTCCGGTTACGGTTGGAGGACAGACCCCTTCACCAAGGCGCGTAAGATGCACAAGGGCATGGATTTCACCGCGCCCCGTATGACGCCGATTTACGCTACCGGCAACGGAGTGGTGAAAAGGGCGGATAGCCGCTCCACCGGTTATGGAAAGCACATTCGAATCGACCACGGTTTTGGATACGTCACCCTCTACGCCCACCTGAGCAAGTACAATGTGAGTCGCGGACAGAAGGTTAAGCGGGGAGACCTGATCGGTTTCGTGGGCAGTACCGGTCGATCACAGGCCCCTCACCTGCATTACGAAATCATCAAAGACGGCCGCCGCATCAACCCCATCAACTTCTACTACGGCAGCCTTACCACCGAGGAGTTCGAGAACATGCTGAAGCTGTCCCAGCGAGAAAACCAATCCATGGATTAAATGCACCTCGATCTGCCCGAGAAGCGGTACTACGGCATAGGCGAAGTCGCCAGAGCCTTTGGGGTAAACACCTCCCTGATCCGTTTTTGGGAAAAAGAATTCGAGGAGATTCAGCCCAGGAAGAATTCCAGAGGCAATCGGAAGTATACTCAGGAAGATGTCCGGAACATCCAGCTGATCCACCACCTGGTCAAGGAGCGGGGTTTTACCCTCGACGGTGCCAAGATCCATCTCAAGGAGGAAAAGCAGCAGGCCCTGACCAATTTCCAGATTATCGAAAAACTCCAGAAGATACGCACCGAACTGATCCGTATCAAGGAAGGGATCTGATCCGGACCCGCCTTACTCCTGTAACAAATGTTCCCATCTATGCACTCATAGTTCATTGGACGGCTCGGGCGCTTCGCCTAACTTTGCAAAAACAGTAAACCATCTAACCATTTTATCATGAAAAAACTTGTCATCATCGTAGGTCTGGTCCTGGTCGTCGGTGTAATCCTGTGGAGATTTACCGGAGGATTCTACAACAAGGGCATCGAATTGCGCGAAGATTCCATAACGGCCTGGAATAACGTGGAGAGTTCGTATCAGCGTCGAGCGGACCTGATCGACAATCTGGTGAAAACCGTACAGGGCGCCGCAGATTTCGAACGGGGAACCTTGAAGGAGGTTATCGAGGCCCGTGCACAGGCAACTTCAGTAGATATCAATGCCGAAAACCTGTCTCCGGAGGCCATTGCCAATTTCCAGCAGGCCCAGAGTGGACTGAGTTCGGCCCTCTCCCGCCTGTTGGTTACCGTGGAGCGCTATCCAGACATCAAGGCCAACCAGAATTTCCTCGAACTGCAATCTCAGCTCGAAGGAACCGAAAACCGCATCAATGTGGCCCGGGACCGCTACAACGGAGCCGTTAACGCCTACAACAAGCACATACAGTACTTCCCGGGCAACCTGCTGGCCGGCATGTTCGGTTTCGAGAAAATGAATGGCTTCCAGGCCGACGAAGGGGCCGAAAAAGCGCCAGATGTCGACTTTAACTTCTAGCCAATGTCGGAAGTTGAAGGCTTTCTCACCCAAGAGGAAGAACAGGAAATCGTAGCCGCCATCCGGGTGGCAGAGGATCATACCTCGGGAGAAATTCGGGTCCATATAGAGGCCCGATCCTCTATAGATCCGTTTAGTCGGGCACAGCAGGTATTTCATATGCTGAAGATGGATCAGACGGCAGAATCCAACGGTGTATTGATTTACGTGGCCGTGGAGGATCACAAATTCGTGATCTACGGCGACAAAGGCATCGACCGGGCCGTCCCCAAAGACTTCTGGGAATCGACCAAGAATGTCATGCAGGAACACTTTCGTGAAGGACGGTTCAAGGAAGGCATCATAGCCGGAGTCCTCAAGGCTGGAGAAGAGCTCAAGAAGCACTTCCCCTGGCAGGAAGACGACAAAGACGAATTGAGCAATGAAGTATCGCGTGGTTAAACATACACTGACTCTCCTACTGACCGGAATTTGGCTCCTCGGTACCGGGCTGGCATATGCCCAGTTCGAGATACCCGAAAAGCCGTCCGGCTCAGGCCAGACCAGCGTATACGACTACATCGGGCTTTTTCCGGCCTCCCAAAAGACCGCTCTCGAACAGAAACTCATCCGCTATGCCGATACCACCTCTACGCAAATCGTAGTAGTCACCATCGCATCCACAGAAGGGGAAAACATACAGTACCTGGGCGCGAACTGGCTCACCGAGTGGGGCATTGGACAGCAAGGCAAGGACAACGGTGTGCTGGTCATACTCGCACGGGACGACCGACGGGTGGGTATCAATACCGGCTACGGGGTGGAGGGCAGTCTTACCGATGCCATGAGCCGTCGCATTATCGAAACCGTCATGATACCCGAATTCAAAAAGGGGGACTACATCGCTGGACTGGACAAGGGAACCGACGCGATCATTCAGGTTCTGGAGGGCGAGTTCGCAGCCGAATCCAGTCCTGTAAATAAAGCTAAAGCAATAGTGGTGCTCATCATTTTCGGGCTGTTCGTGCTGCTTATTCTTTTCCTGATTATCCGCTACGGCGGCAAGGGAGGCCGGGGCGGTCGTGGCCCGGATATCTGGGACGTCATTATCCTCAGTAATATGGGCCGCGGCGGCTTCGGTGGGGGTTCCTCCGGAGGAGGCTTCGGCGGTGGAGGTTTCGGAGGCGGCTTCGGCGGTGGTATGGGCGGAGGCGGAGGCGCCTCCGGGGGTTGGTAGGGCCTGTCTACAGACATCCGCGTGATAGCCAAAACGCGGGACCCGCACATTAAAATTGCCCCAAACCCCGCAGTTGCTTAACTTCAGGGGTAATTCAAAACCTGCCCATGAGAAATTACCTCTGTCTTGCCCTGGCAGCCGTCCTGCTGCTCCCCCTGAATTCCTGTAAAAAAACGGCAGAGCCCGGCTCCGACGACCTCTACGAGTTCCGGGATTACGTTAACTATCACCCTCAGGGATTCCTGAGTATAACGGCCCCGGTGGAGATCGGTCTGGCCAGGGACCTGGAGAAGGCCGAGCCCGGACAGGAGATCGATTCCAGGTTTTACGACATCAGACCCGCTGTTTCCGGTCTTTTACGTGTAGAAAACAGCCGAACCCTGGTGTTCGAACCCGGAGAATACCTGGAACCCGATACCGAATACCGCGTGAGTCTCAAGCTCAACAAGCTGCTTCCCGATGTGGAAAAAGAATTCAGTACCTATCGCTTTTCCTTCCGCACCCCGGAACCCGAGTTTAAAATCGAACTGGACCCCCTCACCTCCGAAAACAAAGAGCAGTTCAGCATGACCGGACGACTGGAAGCCTCCGATATCATACCGGCAGGGCTGGTCAGCAAGCTGCTGAAGATCAGCCAGCCCGGGGAAGATCCCCAGGTGCAATGGGACAACCTGGACACTGACGCGAGCTACTACACCTTTACCATTACCGGAATCGGCCGGGCCGAGTCGGGCAGCCAGTTAAGCCTGAAATGGGACGGCTCGCCGGTTGGCGCCGCAACCCGGGGAAGTGATGTACTCGACATCCCGGCCAAAAACCTGTTTACCATACTTGATGCACATATCGACAACGGTAGCGTGGCCATACTGAAGATTGTCTTCTCCGAGCCCATTTCGCCCAATCAAAACCTCAATGGCCTGGTCAGGGTGGGAAACCGCTCGGATCTGCGCACAGAAATAGACGGAAACACTCTCCGGATATATCCCGAGAACACCAAGGGCAAGGTTCGGGTTCAGGTGATGAAGGCGGTCAAGAGCGCCTACGGAAACCGACTGAAGCAGGATTTCCGGGAAACCCTGGCCTTTACCCAGACCAAGCCCGCCGTACGACTCATTTCCAAAGGCGTGATCCTGCCTGGAGCCGATCGCACACCCCTGTTTTTCGAGACGGTGAACCTGAAGCAAATCGAGGTGCGTGTAGTTGAGATCTTCGAAGACAACATGCTGCAATACCTGCAGGAGAACAAACTCGGCAATCCCTATCCCTCCTACCTGAAGCGGGTGGGTCGCAGGGTGGCCTACAAAAAACTGGACCTGGAAGAGAAGGGTGCCGTTACACCGGATCAGTGGATGGCCCATGCCCTGGATCTCTCCGAACTGATTAAAACGCGTCCAGGCTCGCTGTACCGCATTCAATTCCGTTTCGAAAGGGAGCATACCACCTACCGCTGCGACGAACCCCTGGAAGAGATAGACGAGGACGAGGCCTACCTGGCCCGCCAGGCCGAAGAGGAACGGGAACAGGAATACTGGGACGATGAGCGCTGGCAATGGCGTGACAACTATTACAACTGGAGGGAGCGCGACAACCCCTGCCACCGGGCCTACTACAACCAGGATCGGGAGGCTACCGCTACGGTCCTCGGAAGCGACCTGGGTCTGATCGTCAAGAAGGGAAACAACCGGTCCTACCACTTCGCCACCTCCAATCTGATCTCCGCTGCGCCAGAACAGGGGGTGGATATTGAGCTTTACAACTTTCAGCAACAACTCCTGGGAACAGTTCGAACCGATCGTCAGGGGTTCGCCTCTTACGATGCGGACGGAGCCGTAGCCTTCGCCGTAGCCCGAAAGAACCAGCACCTCGCCTATGCCGCCCTCAAGGACGGAAACGCCTTATCCACCAGTAATTTCGATGTGGAGGGTGCTCAGTTGAGCAAGGGCCTTAAGGGCTTCCTCTATACCGAAAGGGGCGTACACAGGCCAGGAGAAACCATTCACCTCACGTTTGCTTTGGACGACGCGGCCAACTCCCTGCCCGCAGACCATCCGGTGGCCCTGGAGGTAACCGACGCCCGTGGACGAATGGTACAGCGGACCGTGCTGAAGGACCGGCCCGTACAGCTGGACCCCAGATACACGGCTGTACCCAGAAAACCGCTCTATTATTTCCCTATACCCACCGAAGAAACCGCCGTTACGGGCAACTGGTATGCCCGGATCAAGGTAGGCGGGGCCGAATTTGGAAAAAGCCTCAAGGTGGCCACGGTCAAACCCAACCGACTCAAGATCAAACTCGATTTCGATCGGAAATACGTAAGGGCCGGGGCCTCTGCCAATGCCGATATCGAGGCCTTGTGGCTGCACGGCGCACCGGCGCGCAACCTGGACTACAGCATTTCAGCCGAATACAGTCTGCTGGCCAAACCGTTCCCGGACTATGACCGATATACCTTTACCGATCCCGTTCGTTCTTTCAACAGTTATAAGGAGGCCTTTGCCAGCGGTAAGCTCGATGGTCGGGGACGCGACCGGATTGAGAAAAAAATTCCTGAAGTGGCCAAAGCCCCTGGAATGCTCCGGATGACACTGACTACCCTGGTCAAGGAAGGAGGGGGCGACTTTTCGCAGGACGTACAGACCCAGGACCTGGCACCCTACAATTACTTCGTGGGCCTGAAATCACCCGAACCCAGGGAATACGGCTCGTTCTACACCGACGAATCCCACACCTTCGAGGCCGTCAGCCTGGACGATCAGGGCACGCCCGTACCCGGCAGGGACCTGGAAGTCGAGGTGTTTCAGATTGCCTGGAGATGGTGGTGGAACCGGGGAAGGGATAATCTTTCCCGCTACGAGGATGCCACCTACCACAAACCCTACAAAAACATTAAGCTGCGCACTGGTACGGATGGCAAGGCCAGATTCGAATTGCAGATTCCCGACGAGGATGGCGGACGCTACCTGATCCGGATCAGGGACCGGGAGTCGGGCCACTCAACGGGCCGAACCACCTATTTCTATAAGAATTGGTGGCGTAGTCCGGACGACGGTGAATCGGGAAGCACACAGATGCTGGTGTTCTCACCCGACAAAGAGCGCTACACCCTGGGTGAGGACATCGAAATACACTTCCCCTCCGCCACTAAGGGATATGCCCTGGTCAGCGTGGAAAACGGCACGGAGGTGCTCTCTCAACAGTGGATCACCACCCGGGAAGGGCAGACCGAGGTACGTATACCCACCACTGCTGAGATGGCACCGAACGTATATGTGAATATTTCGCTCCTGCAGCCCCACAGCACCCGGGAAAACGACCGGCCCATGAGGCTGTATGGCGTAGTTCCTGTCCTTGTAGACAATCCCAAGACCGTGCTTAAACCGGTACTGGAAATGCCGGATGAACTGGTGCCCGAGGAGAAGTTTACCGTGCGGGTATCCGAACAGAACCGGGAGGCCATGACCTATACCCTGGCGGTCATAGACGAAGGGTTACTCGATCTAACCCGATTCGCCACACCCGATATACACTCGGCCTTCTACAGTCGGAGTGCGCTGGGTGTGAAGACCTTCGATATCTACGACCTCGTTATGGGGGCCTATTCGATCAGTGCCGGAAACATTTATGCGATCGGTGGGGGTGGCGGAGCCGAAACCCCAAAAAACCAAAAAGCACAGCGGTTCAAGCCGATGGTTCGCTTCCTTGGGCCATTCGAATTGCGCAAAGGTCAGAAGGCCCGTCATGAGATCGAAATGCCCAATTACATCGGTTCGGTCCGGACCATGCTGATCGCCGCAAACTCGGCCAGTGCCTATGGGAGCACGGATAAGACCACTCCGGTCCGCAAGCCCCTCATGATACTCACCTCGGTTCCCCGAAAACTATCCCCCGGTGAGACGCTGACCCTTCCGGTAACGGTATTCGCTATGGATCCGTCCATCAGGAATGTCCGGGTCCGGGTGGAATCCGATTCCGGACTCCGTGCCCTGGACGGAAACGAGAAGACCATTACATTCAGTGAAATGGGTGAGCAAATCGTTCCCTTTACCTTCGAGGTTCTGCCCGGTTATGACCTTACCCAAATACGGGTTGAGGCTCGTGGAGCCGATCAGAGTGCTTCGGACGAGACGGAAGTCGCCATATTCAACCCCAACCCCATGTCGCACCGGCAAACTACGGTGGAACTGGAGCCCGAAGGTCGCCAGATTCTCAACCTGGAATCCTTCGGTGAAGCGGGTACCCAAAACCTGGATGTTGAATTTTCCACCCTGCCTCCTATGAACCTGGAACGCCGGCTGAACGAACTGGTCACCTATCCGCACGGCTGTGTGGAACAGGTTACTTCCGCCGCATTCCCCCAGCTTTATCTCAACGATCTGATGGATGTGACCTACGACCGAAAGAAGCAAATCGAAGAGAACATCAAGGAAACCATCCGAAGGCTGGGCAGTTACCAGGCTCCTGACGGGGGGCTCTCCTACTGGCCCGGAGGATCGATTGCGAACGATTGGGGCACTTCTTATGCGGGTCACTTTATGCTAGAAGCCAAATCCAAGGGATACCGGCTGCCACTCACCTTCCTGAACAACTGGCTGAGCTATCAGAAGAAAGCCAGCCGGGAATGGAACCCAAGGGCAAACTCAGGTTGGGGAATGCTTGCTCAGGCCTATCGATTGTATACCCTTGCCCTGGCCGGTCAGGCCGATTTTGCAGCCATGAACCGCCTTAGGGAAACCCGGGAATTGACCGATGCTGCGGCAGTTAGACTCGCAGCCGCCTATGCTATAATCGGTAAGAAAGGTGCCGCCCTTTCACTGCTGGAAGGCGCCAGTACTTCCTTCACCGAACACTCCTACAATCGCTATTCGTACGGTTCGGCTTTCCGCAACCAGGCCATGGCACTGGAAACCTATACGCTGCTGGATGATTCCAAAGTCCGTACAACAGCCGAAGAACTGGCCCGCACCCTGGCATCCGACCGCTGGCTGAGTACTCAGGAGACGGCCTATGCCCTGATGTCACTATCCAAAATGGTGATTAAAAACGGAGGCCGGGCGCTGCAGACATCCCTGGTTTACCGGGGAAACCGGGTGGAGGTAAGCACGGACAAGCCGCTGGCGAGCCGCTCGCTGGAGCCTTCACAGGAAGCCCAGGAATTGATCCTGGACAATAAAGGGAATAACAAAGTGTATGTAACCGTGACCCAGGGTGGACGTCCTAAGATGGGCCAGGAACGAGCGGAGCAACGCAACCTGAGCGCGAAGGTCACCTTCCTGGATGGAACCGGAACAAGCATTCAGCCTACGTCTTTGCGGCAAGGATCTGAACTGACAGCCCGGGTGGTCGTTACAAACAGGAGCAGGAACAAGGCCTGGAATGTAGCGCTGAGCCAGATCGTTCCCAGTGGATGGGAAATCGTCAATACCCGTTTCGCCAATGGGTCTGTATCGGGGAATTCTGCCGACTACACGGATATTCGTGACGACAGGGCGCTGTACTATTTCGACCTGGCACCGGGTGCCTCCAGGACCTTTACCCTCCGGATTAATGCCTCCTACCTGGGTCGCTACTACCTGCCGGGCGTCCAGGTCGAAGGTATGTACGACAATCGATTCTTCGCACGCACCGAAGGCCGATTTGTCGAAGTCGTCCAATAATAAATCGATCCCGGACTGCTCCGGATGGGCTATGATAAAGAGGGAGCGCACATCCCTGTCGGGAACCGAAAGTAACCCGGGGAGCATCGGTATGCGTCTCTGGGGTGTACGCGGGATACTGGCCGACTTGGGGTTTTTAATGGAACAGCGAATCAGCAGGGCCTCCACCTGGGGGCTGTTCCTTTTCCTGATTTCCTTACTGTTGTGGTGGAACTGCCTGCCCGATCCCTTATTTACGGACCCCTATTGCACCGTAGTCAAGAGTCGTGAGGGTGAGTTGATGGGTGCCCGGATCGCCGATGACGGACAGTGGAGGTTTCCGGCGGTAAAGGAATTGCCCGATCGCTACCGGGCCTCCATTTTGCTATTCGAAGACGAGTACTTCTATTATCATCCGGGATTTAACCCCGTATCCATTGCGAAAGCAGTCTGGCACAACCTCACCCGACCGTCCCGCCGTGGCGGGAGCACGATCAGCCAGCAGCTTATACGTTTAAGCCGAAAGAACCGCTCGCGAACCTACGGGGAAAAACTGATTGAACTGCTTTGGTCCACCCGACTCGAATGGAGGTACAGCAAGGACGAGATCCTGGCCATGTATGCCGCACACACCCCCTATGGAGGGAATGTAGTGGGTCTGGAAACGGCCTCCTGGAGGTATTTCGGGGTGGACCCGAACCGGCTGAGCTGGGCGCAGACCGCCACGCTGGCCGTTCTCCCCAATGCGCCCTCACTGATATTCCCGGGACGCAACCCGGGTGCCCTCAAAACCAAGCGAAATCGCTTGCTGCGGCGGCTCCACGGGGAAGGGTATCTGGATTCACTGGGGCTGGAACTGGCCCTGTCCGAACCCGTTCCGGAGCGACCCCGACCGCTTCCCGACCTCAGCCCCCACCTCACGGAATGGATACGGGCACAACGGCGCGAAGTCCCAAAATCCGGGGATTCGGGCACCCCCATATCCACGGATCAGCAAAGCATCACCACCCTGGATGCCGATCTGCAGCGACGGGTAACCCGCTGGGTAGAAAGCCGTCACCGTGACCTGAAGACCCGGGGCATCCACAATGCCGCCGTCCTGGTCATAAATGTGCAGTCCCGGGAGGTCCTGGCCTATGTGGGAAACAGTCCGGCCGGCGAACTGCACAGCCCTGCCGTGGACATGATCCGAAGCCCGAGGAGTACGGGCAGTGTGCTCAAACCCCTGCTGTTTACCGCCGCCCTGGAGAACGGACAACTGCTGCCCGAAAGCCTGATCCCGGATATACCGACCTCATTCAGTGGTTACAGACCTGAAAACTTCGACCGCACCTACAGGGGAGCCGTTCCCGCGAGCGAGGCCCTGGCCAGCTCACTTAATGTCCCGGCGGTGAGGGCACTCAGGGAATACGGGCTGGAAAAATTCTACCGCTCCCTGTCGCGCATCGGCCTGCAACCGGCCTTCGGGCCAGAACATTACGGTCTGGCCTACATACTGGGTGGGGCCGAGCTTTCCCTCTGGGATTTAACCGGTGCCTATGCCGCTCTGTCGGACCGGGTGGTTCATTATTCAAAACACGGGGATTACCGTTCGGATGATTTCCGGGAGCCCAATGTATTTCTTGGCGGTTCCGAATTCAGCCTTCGGAGACTTCCGAACTCCGAAAACAGCCCGTGGAAGGCCGCCCCCCTCTACCTGACCTTCGAGGCGCTGAGAAATGTGAACCGTCCCGGAGCCGAACAGCAGTGGGAATTCTTCCGGGAATCCCAGCCCATTGCCTGGAAAACCGGTACCAGCTTTGGATTCAAGGATGCCTGGGCCATAGGGGTCACTCCCCGTTACGCCATAGGAGTATGGGTGGGAAATGCCGACGGCGAGGGTCGGGCGGGTCTTACCGGCATACGAGCCGCTGCCCCACTGTTCTTCGATATACTCGGGGAGCTACCCCAAGGCGGATGGTTCGAGGCTCCTGACGATTGGGTTCAGGCGAATACCTGTGCCCAAAGCGGCTGGCTGGCAGGGCCGTTGTGCAGCGACTACCTCATGCAGAACATACCCGAAAAGGGGCTTCGCTCCAGGCCTTGTGGTCTTCACGAGGAGGTGTTCCTGGACAGCGAAGGCAGGCATCGGGTACATGCCGACTGCTACCCCCAGGAAGATATGCAGTCGCGGGTTTACTTCCAGCTACCCAGTACCCAGTCGTACTACTTTGCCCGAACCCGAAATGACTATCAGCACATCCCTCCCTGGAAGGAAGGTTGCGAAGGAATGAATCAACCGGTTATGGATTTTATTTTCCCTACGGCAGGAGAGGATGTCTTGATACCTGTAGATCTGGGGGGTACCCCTGGGGATGTAGTCTTTTCCCTGGCCCACCAGAACCCGGATACGCAGATCTACTGGTACCTGGACGAGACCTATCTGGGCACCACCGAGACCTTTCATGAATGGGCTTTTTCCCCGGAGCCCGGAGAATACCTGCTTACCGCGGTAGACGCCCAGGGTAATCGCATTCAGCGACGGGTACGTTTTCGAATGGCCTCTGGTCCGAATTGAATGGGAAAGCGTTCCGCTTACTTACTGCAGGCGCAACTGCTTTTATTTTACAGTAGAACGGGGTTGATTTGAAATACTTAAATGGACGACCTCCCAAAGACCAGAGTTAACAAAAAACAGAAGGTTTCATAGATTCGAATTGCCTGGGTTCACTTTTGGTGCTATTTTACACCAAAAAAGAATCATGGCAAGACAAAGTATTTCCCTAACTGAACCCAATGACGATTGGCTAAAACTACAAGTGGAAAGCAAGGAGTATTCAAGCAAAAGTGAAGTTGTAAACGACCTTATTCGGCAGGCGAGAAAACAACAGGCCAAGATAGACTGGCTCAGGGCTAAACTTGAAAAAGCAGAAAAGAGTGGTTTCACCGACAATTCTATGGAGGAAATACTGAGGCAGTCCAGAACAGGATTTAATGACGAATTACCGACTGAGTAATGAAGCCAAGAATGACCTCATTCGTATTCATCAATACGGCGTTGAGAGATTTGGGCAAGCGCAAGCGGATAAATACTTCCATTCATTTTTTAAGTGTTTTGATCAGATCACCCAAAATCCTTTCGGCTTTGAGTCTGTCAGCCAAATAAGACCAGGGTACAGAAGATGTGTTTGTGGATCAGATACCATCTATTTCAGGTTCAATGAACCATTCATAGAGATTATGGCTATTATTGGCAAACAAGATTTGAGTAACAGTGAAGATTAATTACCCATTCAACCAGGGTTTCAGGAACCTACTCTACTAATCTCTGAACTAAAACTCCCGAAGATTCTAACAGCTAGCTGATCACTTCTTCCTCATAAAAATCGTCACCGGCACCCCGTTAAAGTCAAAATTTTCCCGCAGCTTATTCTCCAAAAAACGCTTGTAGGGATCCCGCACGTACTGGGGCAGGTTGCAGAAGAAGGCAAACTGCGGATAGGGCGTGGGAAGCTGGGTGATGAATTTGATCTTGACGTATTTGCCCTTATAGGCCGGAGGGGGCTGATTCTCGATGATGGGAAGGAGCACCTCATTCAGGCGTGAGGTGGTAATGCGCTTAGTTCGGTTCTTGTACACCTGAACCGCCGTTTCAATGGCCTTGTATATGCGTTGCTTCTCCAGGACCGATACGAAGAGAATGGGGACATCGGTAAAGGGCTCTATGGCCTTCTTAATCTGCTTGGTGTAGTCCCGCACCGTGTGGGTGGACTTCTCGACCAAATCCCACTTATTGGCCAGGATCACCACCCCCTTATTGTTGCGGTGGGCCAACCAGAAGATATTTTCCACCTGACCGTCGAAACCACGACTGGCATCGAAGATCAGGATGCAAACGTCGCAGTGCTCGATGGCCCGAACCGATCGCATCACTGAATAAAATTCCAGGTCCTCGCGTACCTTCTTCTTTCTTCGGATCCCCGCGGTATCTACCAGGTTGAATTCGAATCCGAAGCGGTTGTATTTGGTATCGATGCTGTCCCGGGTGGTCCCCGCTATGTCGGTAACTATGTAGCGTTCCTCCCCGATCAGGGCGTTGATAAAGGACGATTTTCCGGCATTGGGCCTGCCCACCACGGCGAAGCGGGGCAGGTCGTCTTCGGGTTCCACCTCTTCGGGAAGTACTTCCACTACCGCATCGAGCAGGTCTCCCGTTCCGCTTCCATTCACGCTGGAAATGCAGTAATACTCGCCCAATCCCAGGGCGTAGAACTCCACGGCATCGGCGGATCGCTGATGATTGTCCACCTTGTTTACCGCAAGGAATATGGGCTTGTCCACCCGTCGCAATAATTTGGCTACATCCTCGTCCATGCCGGTAACTCCGGCTTCCACATCCACCAGGAAGATGATGGCATCGGCCTCGTCTATGGCCAGTTCCACCTGCCGGTCGATCTCCTGCTCAAAGATATCGTCGCTCCCCTGCACATATCCGCCCGTGTCGATTAGGGTAAATTCCTTGCCGTTCCAGTCGGCCTTTCCGTAATGCCGGTCACGGGTAACCCCACTGACCGCATCCACGATGGCCTCCCGGCGCTGAATCAGTCGGTTGAAGAAGGTGGATTTGCCTACATTGGGCCTTCCCACGATGGCTACGATGGCTCCCATAATCGATTCTTGGAATGGGCAAAGGTACGCTAAACCGGGATTTCTAAGGGCGTTATACGGCACCGAACGACTTACCCCTTATACCCGAATCGCTTGAGCTGGCGGTCGTTGCTACGCCAGTTCTTGTTCACTTTTACATAGAGTTCCAGGTGAATCTTCTTCTTAAAGAATTCCTCCAGATCCTTCCTGGCCTCGGTGCCTACCCGCTTGAGGGATTTGCCCTGATGGCCGATCAGTATACCTTTCTGGGTATCGCGCTCTACCATGATCACCGAGCGAATGTGGATGATATCCTCCTCTTCCTTAAAAGACTCGGTTTCGATCTCCACGGCATAGGGGATCTCTTTCTTGTAGTGCAAGAGTATCTTCTCGCGTATGGCCTCGTTCACGAAGAAGCGCTCGTGCTTGTCGGTCAGCTGGTCCTTGGGGAAGTACGGGGGTCCTTCCGGCAACTTCTCCACTATGAAATTCAGGACTTCTTCCAGTTGAAACTTTTCAAGGGCCGATATGGGATAAACGGGAGCATCAGGGAATTGCCCGGACCAGTAGGTCACCGCGGATTCGAGCTTCTGCTGATCGCCCTGGTCGATCTTATTGATCAGTACCAGCAGGGGTACCAGGGCCTTGCGAATCTTATCGTACAGTGCCTGATCCTTGATGGCCTTTTCGCCCAGTTCCACCATAAGCAGAATCACATCCGCATCTTCTATGGCCGTTTGCACAAAATCCATCATCGACTCCTGCAGGGCGTAGGCGGGTTGTATTATACCGGGGGTATCGGAAAACACGATCTGGTAGTCCTCTTCGTTCAGAATGCCCAATATTCGATGACGGGTGGTCTGTGCCTTGTTCGTAATAATGGACAAACGCTCGCCAAGCAGGGCATTCATCAGGGTCGATTTACCCACGTTGGGATTCCCGATGATGTTGACGAAACCCGATTTATGTTCGCTCATTGCGGAAATGGTCAAAGTATTTCTTTGCGGCACGGTTTACATGAGGGGCCAGGATCAGCACGGCAATCATATTCGGGATCACCATGAGGATGTAGGCCAGGTCGATCAGATTGATCACCAGATCGACCGATACGACCGCGGCCAACACTATGGTCGCCACATAGAAGTAATTGAAATAGGTCCCGGTCTTCGCATTGGTCAGGAATGTCAGGGACTTGACCCCGTAGTAGGAGTAGGTAAACAGCGTAGAAAAGGCGAAGGCCGCTACTATGATCAACAGCAATATATCCCCGTATCCGAACAGGGCTTTTTTGAATGCGATCAGGGTCATGAGGATGCCGTTGCTCTCGGCTTCCAGATGCGCACCCGTGAGCAGGATCACCAGGGCGGTGAGTGTACAGACCACGATGGTATCGATAAAGGGGCCCAGCATAGCGACCAGGCCTTCCTGCACGGGTTGGTCGGTCTTGGACTGACCGTGGTACATGGGGGCACTTCCCAGGCCGGCCTCATTGGAAAACATGGCCCGGCGTACCCCGATAAATATTAGGGCCCCGAGGGTACCCACGGTAGCCGTTTTCGGGTTGAAAGCTTCAGTAAGGATTAGTTCGAAGGATGGGATAATCTGATCGGCAAAGCGAATCATTACAAAAAGTACCACGGCAAAATAGAGCACCACCATTATAGGAACTATAGTGGAGGCCACACGTGCAATTTTCTTTAATCCCCCGAAAATCACCAGGGCGGTGGTAACTGCGAGAACGATACCGATACCGAGCTTCCAACTGAAGTCCGTACCCACACCCGTGGAGGACGGTGGTGTCAGCACATTCATCACCGTTTGGGTAAACTGGTTGGCCGTAAAAACACCCAGGAATCCGATAAGTCCGATGATGGAGAAGAATACGGCCAGAGGTCGGGCATTCCTGCCGATTCCATGGAGCATGTAGTACATGGGCCCTCCCTGCACCTTTCCAGTGCTGTCTTCCCCCCGGAACATGACCGCCAGGGTACAGGAATAGAACTTGATGCAAATCCCGATCAGGGCCGTGATCCAGATCCAGAATACTACTCCCGGACCTCCCTGATAAATGGCGATGGCGACACCGGAAATATTACCGAGCCCTACCGTGGCCGCTACAGCCGAGGCGAGAGCCTGCCAGTGGGAAACCTCCCCCTTCGCATGGCCGGTATCGTACTTGCCGGTAGTAATATCGATGGCATGGCGGAAATACCGATAAGGGCGAAAACCCGAATAGAAGACGAGAAATAGTCCCCCACCGACCAGCAGGAATAACATGCCCCATTCGGCATAGGATATCATGCTGACCAGCAATTCGTTGATAAATTCCATGGATTCGAAGGTATGTACTTTTTTAAAACCCCGGATTTGACCGATTGTTGCCCCTCCTCCGCGGGCTTAAGGTTAAATAACTGTAATCAAGATCATTAAAACTCTTTCTGGAACGTTTTTTGCTTTCTAAAAAACAGTTGTATATTTGCAATTCACATCGCGGGATAGAGCAGTAGGTAGCTCGTCGGGCTCATAACCCGAAGGTCGCTGGTTCGAGTCCAGCTCCCGCTACAAGGAAAACCAG
>CAZKAP010000021.1:0-57479 GCA_964550895.1 uncultured Flavobacteriaceae bacterium | reverse complement strand
AGATGCACCTGCTGACGCAACAGCATGGCGACAAAGAAAACCATATCACTTTCGAACTCTCGAAATTGGGGATGGTCGGTGTTCCCGGTCCAGTCACTTTCCGGAAGCAGGGCGAGGATGTCCTCACCCAGCACTTCCGAAACATAGTCCATGTCCTGCAGTCCCATTTTTGTGGTATGGTAGTTCAGGGAACGGCCGACCATGGCATCCCGGTTCTGATCCATCTGAATGATAATATTCTCCTGTTTACCGTAGTACTCCGTTAAGCTGTTCTTGAGTTCGATGTCCTTGAGCAGCTGGAGATTTCCAGAGGATAGTAAATCCGTAAAGGCCGCCTGGGGAGGAACAAATTTGGCCAGGCGGATTACACCGAGGAAGTCATTGATCAGCTCCTTTCGGGACTTAGCGCTCTTGTGCATGTCCAGGATGAGCTGTTTGCCATTCCGGATCTGTATCTCTACATCTTTATGCGATTGTCGAATCATCTCCCTTTCGAGTTCCAGGTCTTCCAGTATGCGACAGTAATAGGCATTCTCGACAGCCCGTTCCTTGCGTTCCTCATTCCACAAATTGATCTGCAGGGCGATCAGGATCCCGACCACAACCAGGACGATCTCGCCGATGGCGTAGAGCAGGTAATCCCGGAGACGGTGTTCGGCGAGCAGGCGCTGACGGATTTTTCGGAGGAAGGTGAACATGGGCTGTTTTTCGTTTGCACGGCCGCGTTGTAATCGCTTTGAAGTTACGTTATCCTGAGTTAATCCATTGCCTCAACCTTTCTGTGCCTTTCCTAGAAGAAACTTTCCTTGTTCCTTCCGGACCACGGCGCCTTCTGCCGGTGGATGGCGAAGTAATAGGTCCAAAACATGTAGATGAACTGTATGGGCAGCCGGAAGTAAACCTCCTCGATTTCCGGTCCGCTTTGTTGCATACGCTGGAAATTGACGCTTTCAATCACCGTCTTCATGGTGCTGGGAACACTGACGACAAGCAAGGCTATTAGCACCATGGCGGATACATAGCTGGTACGCTTGATCACTAGAGTGGCCGCAAGCGTCAGCTCGATCAGACCGGCCGTAATCCATATAAAAGGGGTGAGAGGGAGGAAATCGGGAAGCGAAGCGACCAGGCCGCTAGGCGAGGCGAAATGCCCCAGGGAGAATAGCAGCAGCACCGTGGCCATGGCGATTCGTCCGGCCAGACGCCAGTCCAGCCGCCTCTGACGAAACCGCATGTAAAGGATCGTTACGAAAAAAGATGCCAGTAAAACCAGAAAGAGCAACATAGGCCTTTACACTAAGCGGCTTGCGAAGGTCGTAATTTTTCTCCGTATTTGAGTGGTAGTGCCCCCGCAGGGAAAGGGGTTTGATACTGAGAGAATACCGTTTACCAACAAACGATAATTAAGGACTCCTTAGTGGTCCGTTTCGGCCTCGTAGTTTCCCCTTCGGTTTTCTAATCGACATTTGTCAAATGAACACATTGATAAACGCAAATAAACCATCCGGTACAAGATAAAATACCGAAAGGTATTCAATATGTGTTAACAATTTTTGGCACGCAAATCGATGATTAAAAACTCGCTAAAGTGCGATGAACACTGGGTTTGTTAAAGTTTAAAAAAATCAGCGAGCGACGGCAAAACCTTCCTAACTTCATCGGTCCGTAATTTTTGTAACCCTATAAACCACACGCCGTATGAGTACACAAAAGAAGGACGATTTTGACCGATTATTTAATGAATTAGGACTGAGGAGAAGGCCCGCCCGACCCCGCACCTATTTTCGATCCGGTACCCGGGAAGTAACCCCTGTGGAACTGTTCGAAAATGACCTTCCCTCTGATCCAAAGAAGGCCGAAAGGCTAGGGCTTTCCCACGGAAAAATCGTCGATTGTGTGCTGCAGACTGCCAAAGAGGCCTATGAGGATCCGGACTGTCGCGTCAAATCCATAAGAGGACGTATGTATACGGAGGTGCCGCCGGACAGACCTGACTCAGTCCGTGATAGCTATTTCGACACGATAGCCTTCCTGATCGAGATCCCCTCCGTTATTCAGCAAATTGGAGATCATCAGGTGACCCTGAGCCTGGGAGGCCTAAGAGCTTATCCGGGATTGCATCAGCCACTGCAATTTGTCCGCCGTGACGGACTGTTCCAGCTGCTTATTGGGTACAACGTCTATGTTTGTACCAATCTCTGTTACCACACCGAAGGGGTTCAACTCGAGGTACATGCGAATACGGAAGAGGAACTCCGAATGGAAGTCCGTAAACTGATCCAATCCTTCAATATCCAAAAACCCCTGGCCGAGTACCGGAATTGGCAACAATCCCGGCTTTCCTCCTCGGGTATAGACGAGCTGTTTCGGAATCTTCGTAACCGGGCGAGCCAGGAGCCCAGAAAGAAGAAGTCAACACGGGGGCAGGATGGGGTTCGGATAGATGCCCTGAATGCCAGAAGGCTCGGTTTACCGTTCGATCTTAACCAGGTGGCCCGGGCCCGGCACGGCCTGAGAAAAGACCCTCATTTCCGTCGGGATACCGATGGCAGTATTACCCTGTGGAACCTGTACAACCTATTCACCGAGTCCCTGAAAGACGCGCAGCCCGACCGGTTCCTAAGGGATCACGAGCAGGTCTACCGTTTTATGCAGGGGCTGTACATTAAGACGGAATGGGATCGGCTTAATGAAAAGTGCCAGGATAAGGCCAGGGTTTCACCCAAAGGAAAGGAGTCCCATACTGAAGTCAAGGCCAGCACCACCTAAGCTCATAGTACTGCAGTTGTAGTATATAGGCGGGCCGTATCTGGGTCCGCCTCTTTGTTATCTGCCCTCCGGCCACGAATCCGCCTTCAATTAGGTTAACAGCAACAGGATGGGGGCGAGGAGGAGCTTCATTCAATAGGCACTGAGGTTGATCAGTTCAGACTGGGATCGTCCCCCGGAAAATCGCGGAGTCCGGAGCTTGGAAAGTCCCAGCCCGGATTGTCTTTGGAAGGGTTCCTAAAGCGGGAATTTGGATACCCGTTGTCGGGCGAATTATCGGGTCGGTCTTCGTCCTCCTGATCCGAATCGGAATGATGGGTAGGCGTGCTGCCTGATTCGGACGGGTTAATGGTACCCATAGGGGCCGAGTGCTCCGGTGTCGGGCTGCCTGAAGACGGTCCTGATTTGCCCGGCGGGTCGTTCAGGTTGCTGAGGTAGTTGCGGCATTGGTGCAGGAAATCGCTGTCCGCAAAGCGTTCGGCTTCCACGGCTATGCAGCGCTGTAGTTGTATTTCGTCCTGATAGGAGCGGGTCTCCAGGTAGTGGTGCGCCAGGTCGTTCAGTGCCATGGACCAGGAGCGAAACCGCTGGGTCTCGTGGTTGTATATAAAGAACAGCGGGCCTTTCTGGTAGAACAGCAGTATGGACGCCTTGTGATCGATCTTCAGCCCGATTTCGTCCGGACTGAAGAAATCTCCGTGCACGCCAAAGGTGCTGTCCGGGTTCTTGATGTCCCTGAAGCCGTGACCGCCCGGTGCCAGGCCGGTATAGAGTCCGGTTTTTATATACACAGGCACCTCATAGCCACACAGTCGGTGCACGATTCCGGTAAAGATGGCATTGGATTCCATGGTTTTCGCTAGTTATCCGTCCGTTAATTTAAACTATTTCTTCCAAAGTATTCAAAATGAAGCCTTCAGCCCTTCCGTACATCGACGGAAACGCGCCGTTGATCGGAAAATCACAAAAATTTGGGTCCGGAATTAAACCCGGCCTGCTCAAGTGCATCTTACAGACAAACAAACCCCAATTATTATGAAGAAGTATGTGATCAGTACCGTATTAGTGATGGCAGGATTCCTCACCATGAGCGCACAGTCTACTCCACGCGTGGACGTGAAACAACGAAATCAGACCGTCCGCATCGCCCAGGGGGTGAAGAGTGGAGAACTGACCCGATGGGAAACCGCAAACCTGCGTCAGGATCGCCGACAACTCCGCAAAATGGAGCGCAGGGCGAAAGCCGATGGAGTAGTCACCCGGGGCGAACGCGTTCGGCTGAACCGCAAGGCCAATAGCAATAGCCGGCAGATTGCCCGTAAGAAGAACAACCTTCGGGACCGGAATTAGGTTAGCGGTATCCTTATCCAAAAAGTTCGGAAGAGCCCTCCTTGAACGGAGGGTTTTTTGTTGGGACCAGACAGGAATATCAGGACCATAGCAGAAGACGTAACCTACTCAGATGGACTCCCACAGCTTGATTCGGCTGCCTGGCCCCAGGTGGTAAACCTGCTCCATTTCGTGGGCATAGGCGAAGCCCACGCAATAGGGATGGAACTCCCGTTCCTCTGTACCATGTGCTGATCGGGTGCCCGTCCAGGTGTAATACAGGGCCAGGGAATGTCCCTCCATGGGGTAGGGGTTTTTAGGAGACTCCAGCCGGGTAATCATACGGTTGAGGAGGGATTCGGCATCCCTTTCGATCCTGTAGCGGTCGAACTCATTGTCGCGGAGGCAGACCAGGCAGATCACCGGATCCTGAGCCTGATAATTCAGCCAGAACTTGCGATGCGGACCCGCTTTCATAAGGAAATCGAGGAATTCAAGGCTATCCTCGGTGTATTTTCTCGGACCGTGGATAAAGAAGAAACCCATTTCCTCCTCGTCTACAGTTATGCTTCTTCCGGGTTTTCCGGCCAGGAGCTTCTCCGAGCGACTCGCGGGTTCCAGGCGGACATCCCCTACCATAAAATGCGGGGTGTAAAGGCTGGAGGTGGAGCTAAGCTGCATGCTGGGCTCATCACCCTGGGAAAGGGGCAGGCGGGAGTCGATTTCTGTTCCTTTATTATCGATACAGGCCTGAAGAGTCTCTTCGAATACAGGCTCTGCCAGATCCTTGCCCCATACCATCAATTCCCACTTTCGGGTATCGGGGTGGAAATAGCGGCCCACGGACAACTCTCCATTGACCTTCCAGCCCCTCTTGCGGCCCGCCTTTTGGGTAAAAGAAAGGGAATCGATCGCCCGGTCGAGTTCTTTGCTGTCACGGAATCCGTAACGGACTATAGGATGATGGCTGCTGGGTCCATGCCGGAACGAAGAAAGGGTCTCCAGCAGATCCTCCTCCCCTTCTGCGGGGAAGCGGTCGCTGGTCAGGCGGTGCTTGTCCCAGGCCTGCTTTACGGGTTCGTAGTCCTCGTAAAAGCTGCCCTTGGGCTTGGGCCGTGCAAAGCGAGACAAGGCCTTCTTGTTCCAGGGGAGCATAGTGTTCTCGATTAGTAGGGTAAAAAGTAATCAAAATTGCAGGAAATCGAAAGCCATTTTAGTCCACAGTAGTCACTGCAGGAGACAAAGCCGGTTGTTGCGCCGGAATACCTGGGTGTAACAGAGGGTCTATCCGGTATCCGCCCCGCTGAGGGTGTACCAGGGAAACAGGGTTCTCGATCTCCAAAAGCAGGTTGGGATTGTACGTTGTACAGGGCAGGATTCCGAGGCAATCTTCAATGGCGCCTGCTAGAGTGCTCAGGTACTGTATGGGCGGATTCGATGGAGTAGTCCCATTAGGCCTCTTTGCGAAAGCCGCATCCGATCCGGAGCAGGGTCAGCAGTAAATCTGGAATAGAACGTGTTCAGGGAATTCTCCTTTATAAAACATCCCATCCGTCTATAGTATCCTCTTTGCAGTTCACCTTGTACCGATTTGCCACGGGCAAGGGGGCACCTGGCGTACCTTCTAACCGTAAATACAGGTCCTGGACAGCTGAAATAAAAGGGTTGATTACCCTCCCGGCTACTTAGGCCGGTTCTTCCATAGGGTTCAAAATCAGGCCCCCATTGAGGTCGGAGGCTCGATCCAGGGCCTTTGCTCACATACCCCCGGCCGACCCGATCAGGACCAGCACCAAGGCGATAAATGAAACAAAATGAACCACAAAGATCATCTGCTTCGACTTGGAAATCAGCATATCATCTGGTGTTCTCGGAGACTTTTGTGGGGCAATTCCCGAAATCAGAATCGAAATTACTTCATACGCAACAACTAGCGCATGTCCTATCCTAAAAAATTTACTGTGACCAGGCCAACTTTACTACATTTAACCCCAACTAAACACTCAATTATATTATGAAACGATTTTTTTCTTTTCTGATCACCTTTCTAATTGTTGTTGTGGTGGGTTCCCTGATCTACAACCGATTTGCCAATCGTCAGATCGAAACCGAAACCACCATTGAGGCACCTGTATCCGAGGTTTGGGCAGTTTTTGCCGAACAGGAAGCCTTCCAGGACTGGAACCCCTTTATCAAGGACATGGCCGGACCTATGGATGTCGGAGAGACGCTCAGCGTGAGCCTGCAAATGGGAGACAATAACCCGATGACCTTCGAGCCCGTGGTACTGGCCAGTGAACCCGGGAAGGAATTCCGTTGGAAAGGGAAATTACTCTATCCGGGGATATTCGACGGTGAGCACTATTTTCTGTTCGAGGAAGTCGACTCCACCCAGACCCGATTCATCCAGGGTGAGGAGTTCTCGGGAGTATTTTCCGGAATCATCAGTACCCTGGTGCTCAAGGACACCGAAGCAGCGATGGAGGCGATGAATCAGGCCCTTAAGGAGCGCGTCCAAACTCGCTACAATACGAACACAACCGCAGGCGATTCCCTCCCCCCCGTCGAGTAGAAGTATAGCCGCACAGTATTGAGCCCCCGGGAATCTCAGAATCCTGGGGGTTTTTTGATGGGGGCAGGTTCAGAACCGGCAGGAATTCCCCTTACTTCTTCGCGATCCGGATTTCGATGTTCAGGTCGTCATTGGCTTCCCGCACGCGGATCAGCCTAAGGGGTTTGAGGTTAGTGTTCGGCAGGGTGTGGATGACCAGCTGCTTCAGGTTGGGCAGATCTTTCAAATAACCGGTCTCCTTGAGTTGCCCGCTTTCAAGAAAGAGTGTCGTAAAAGTTTCCACATCCAATTCGAGTCGCTCCAGTCGCTCCCATTGGCTCCAGTTCATAGTGGCAAGCATTTCCGGATCCCAGACCAATTGTGAATTGCCGTAGAGGGCCAGTTGGGCCAGCCCACTAAAATTGGAGAGGTTTGGGAATTCAGTTATCGCCGAATTGTTGCTTACGGTCAGGGATTCCAGGTTAGGGCAACTGGATATTCCCTGTATATAATGCAGACCGGGATTATCCGAGACAACCAATCCTTTCAATGAGGACAGGTCGTTTAGGAAGTCGAGATCTTCCAGATTACTGGATCGCTCACCACTCAGAGTCAGGTATTCCAGGGATGGCATATCGCAGATGTTGCCGTAGTTGCGAATTGACTTGTTGCCGCTGAGCACCAGTTCCCGGATGCGGGGAAGGCCCTCCGGCCTGGGGAGTTCCCGGAGCAGGTCATTGTCCCGGATCTCAAGGTAACGGAGGCTATCCAGATCCAGGGCCCCGAAATACACTACGGATGGATTTTTCCTGAGAATAAGGCTGTCAAGACCCAGCCCGGTAAAGGCAGGGAAGCGTGAGCGCGACTCGTTTCCGAAAAACTCGAGCCGCTTCAGCGCGGGGTACTTCCTACTGTTGGTCTCCTGATCGAAGTTGTAATCGAAGTCGCCCTGAATCTTCAGGGAATGCAGCCTGGGCAGCCCTGCAATATTGGGAAGGCTTTCATTCAGGAATTCGGGCAGGTAGGAAAGTTCAAGGGATTCGATGGATGTGGCCTTTGACAGGCTGGCCAGTCCATCCAGGTAGAACAGGTTGGAAAGCTTCACCTCCCTGAGCCGGTCCATCCGGCTGAGATCGGGGATGGATCGTAGCCTGAAGTTATTGGAGAGTTCCAGGTATTCGAGTTGCCTTTGCCCGCTGAGATCCGCCGCCTGGAGTTCACGATTGCCCGACAGTATGAGTCTCCGTAGCCCTCCTGGTAGTGCCGGTAAGCGGGTCATGTCCGGAATCCCCAGCCTGAGGGTGTGAAGGGAATCCAGTCCGTACAGGGATCCCACAGGCGTCAGGACAGGGTTGTTGTGTATATGCAATTCCCGGAGGCCATTGAGCTTTCCGAGTCCATCGATGCGTTCCAGATTGTCATTGTAATTGATGTCCAGGAAACCCAGGTTGCCCAGGGCCGCCAGTTCATTGACCAACTCGAGTTTGCTGTTCCCGGATATCAGCAGGCTTTGCAGGCTTTGTGACTCCAGGTCTCCGATCCTAAAGAGCGCATCGTTACCGATAAGACGAACCGACCTGAGGGAATCCAGATTTTTGAGCTCGGGTATCCGGATAAGGCCGTCATTATCGAAGATTTCCAACAGCTTCAGGCTTGGTGGTAGCACCAGGGAATCGTTCATCGCCAACCGGAAATTATCCATCAGGTGCAACTCCTCGATTGACTTCAGACTGGCTATGCCGTCCAGGGCAGTCAGCTTGTTCAGTTTCTTGAGCGTCAGATTCTTCAGGTTATTCTCCAGGTTCCCCAAGACTTCGATTTCGCGGAACTCTTCCACGATTTCGGAAAAGCTGACGGCATCTGGCCGGTTGCTGACCGCCAGTTCCTCTATTTTGTCGAAGTACTTGAAATTCCTTGTCAGGGGGATGCCCATATCAAAGGACATGGATCCGTTGAGTTCGGAGAATGTTCCCCGGTTCAGGTTGATGCGTTGGGGTTTGTCCAGCGTACCTCCGGATTCCAGATAATTACGGAGGTTTTGTGGCTGAGAGCTCACCACGTCCCTGAGAAAGAGATTTTTCTGGATCACCGGGTCGAAAACCATCAGCTTGAACAGTGTGGCTGCGATTACGGCCATTATGGGTATGGAATTCCGAATGATGAATCCATTGCGGCTTTTACGGATATACGCGTTTATGGACTCGTCCCAGAAGTCGCGATTGGACTTTTTCCAGTCCAGGGCTTCCCTAAGTCGTTTCCCGCGCAGCAGGCTCCCATTGTCTTCAAAGTATTCACCCGAATCCCGACGAAGACGTTTCTGCAGGGAAAGGTCCTCGCGACGATCCTGTATCCAGACGGTGAGTTTGTCCCAGCGGCGTACCAGGCCATCGTGGATCAGGGTTACTCCTGCTTCTGCAGCTTTAGTGCCTTCTTCGCTTTCGACCGTACCCCGATCCACTACCAATAGCAATCGGGTGTTTCCATTGACCAGCTCCTCGAAGATCTCCTCCACCAGGGTGGGGTCGTAAACGTTTAGCCGCTCAAATAACTCCCGTTTTGGCAGGGTTCGTCGTATGTCCCTTTCGTCTTCGTTAACCTCGACCAGGTTCAGCAGCATACTCTTCAGTACGGCCACCTTGAGGGCATCGGTGCCTTTATCGGTAATGCGTGAATAGGCGGCATCCGCATGCTTGAGGATCAGACGCGGAATGCCCTTTCCCTCGGACAGCGTCAGGAACTCGGCGTGACTGATCTGGTGGTCCTTGATCACCTTGGGATCCCAGAGCTTATGCAGGGAGTACTGCAGGAACGGCAGGCAGCCGTCCAGGCTCTCCAGGTCATTCAACAGGCGCTTGACCAGATCGGTTTCCAGGGAGACCTCGTGTTTCTCCGCAGGTGCCGTGATCATCTCGGTCATTTCCTGCTCCCAGTTTGCGGAACCGCCCTTATGGTCAAAACTCGACAAGCGGTAGTCTACCGTATGTTCTTTGAGAAAAGGGAATTTTTTTAACTCGGCCTCCTGGTCCGAACGGTAGGTGAAGAGGATCACCAGGTCCAGTCCGGGATGCGTGGCGAGGTCCTGCATCGCCTCAATAAAATTTTCGCGTTCAATGCATTGCGCCTCAGTATGGCAATGGGTGATCAGCTGTTCGAGCTGGTCCACGCAGAGGATAATCTTCTTTCCTTCAAAATCCTTTCCGCTAAGGTCGTTTCCGAATATGCCAGCATGCCGGTGCAGGTGGTATTTCAGGTCCGTCAGGGGTTGGCTGCCCGGCTGAAATACCAGTGGGATGTATTCGGAATACCCCATCATCGGGTCGTTCAGCATACGGTAAACCACACCGGCCTTGACGAATGAACTCTTCCCGATCCCTGAGCTGCCTGTGATGGCGAAGGCGCGCTTATACGGGGAGGTGAGGATGAGCTTGAGAAGCTCTTCGATTTCGTGGTGCCGCCCAAAGAAGTATGGCCCGTCCTCAATCTCGTAAGGCACCATGCCTTTATAGGGGTTGGCCGTATTCACCTTCTTCATATGCTTCATCAGGCACTTGAGGAAGATGCTTTCCAGCTGGGTCTCGTCCTTGA
This sequence comes from uncultured Flavobacteriaceae bacterium, assembly GCA_964550895.1. Classification (GTDB taxonomy): domain Bacteria; phylum Bacteroidota; class Bacteroidia; order Flavobacteriales; family Flavobacteriaceae; genus CAZKAP01. Next base: position 47,245 of record CAZKAP010000021.1, on the reverse strand, counting down.
AATAATGCACGTGCTTACCCTCGAAGGACTCTCGCAGGGCCTTGTGTTTTTTAGGATCGTCTACGGACTTGGGGTCGATCGGATCCAGTTGCAGCCGGTACATGATCTTGTCCTCCTCCACGGCCGTCAGGTACTCCAGCTCGGTGTAGGTGCGGGTCTCCCCCGGCGGGTAGGAACCTACAGAATTACCCAGTATAATGAAGTAAATGTCACACGCTTTGACCGCCTCGCGACATTCTTCCACATAGGTAGAAGAGGAGCCGTCGTCGTACATGTGCTCCATGATTTCGCTCAGTTCGAACTCACCCCGTAATTCCTTTTGGAACAGGCTGATGAGGGTGCTTCGGTACTCCTTGAAATCCTTATACGTAGAGGAAATGTAGACCTTCTGCATGGTTTCGTGTTCTTCGTAGAATGTGAAAAAGTATGAAAAAAACCGGTAACCCTTGGGGAATGTGCAACTTAGAGGGAAAATACTCACAAAATCGAGAGTATTCAGGCAGGCCGACGGCTGCATAGAATTTTCGTATTTTTCGCGGAATAGCCAGAAGACCTGACGAATGAAAATTCCCATAACCCTTGGGATTATTGGACACCGGGATGCGGTAATCGTACCCGCTCACAGGATGCTGATCATCAAGACCCTCAATCTGTTGAACGAGCGTTTCCCCCACTCCCCTCTGGTGCTGTTCTCCCAACTGGCTCAGGGTGCCGACCTGGAGGTAGCCCGTATCTTCCTGGAACACAAGAAGCGCACCGGGCGGGCCTACCGTCTGATCGTACCGCTTCCCTTTGAAAAAGAGGAGTACATCAGGGATTTCGATCCCGAACACCTGGATTGCTTCCACAGTGTCTACGATGCCGCTGAAGAAAAGTTTGTGGTACCCCAGCATAAAGATGACGATCGGAATATGAAGTTCCGGCGCGGAGGGCAATTTGTCGCAGACAGTTCCATGGTACTCATCGGCTTTTCCGACCAAAAGAAGACCGGCGGCGTTGGGGGTACGGACGATTTGCTCTATTACAAGGTAAACGGTACATTTCGCGAGCACGTGGACGACCGGCTTTTCAATCTGCACGGAACGGCCCTGGTATTGCCCTGCGACCGGGGCGACTCGCGACAGGTAACCGAGGACGAACTTACCGAAGAACTGCTCGACGATTTCTTCGACATCCCGGATGTGGTGGAAACCCTGACCAAGACGGATGAGATCAACCAGTTCAGTACCCGCCATCGGAAGAAGGAGGACTGGACCGAATCCTGGGAAATATGTACCCAGGGAGAGGACCCCTCCAATGCCCGTAACCTCAAGGACTGGCACAACGTCTTCGCCAGTCATTCCACCATACACAAGCGGATCTACAATCGCTTTGTCAACGGCTTTTTTTACCTGGGAGCGTTTCTGGTCGGCGGATCTCAGGTGGTGAGCGTGTTGGCCGCCATCTTCAGCACCCACGAGGATGCTCGCGCCGTTGAGGACCTGATTACCGAGTACGGGGGGGTTTTGCTGCTTCTTATCGTGATGGTACTCTTTATGGTGGCCATTTTTATCAAGCGGTACACCAAGTGGAAGGACCACACCATCTTCATAGACGACCGGGTCGTGGCGGAGGCTATCCGCACCCAATTCTTCTGGAAGCAATCCGGTATACAGCAACCCGTTGCGCGCCACATATTGCGCATACACAAGCAGGAACACAACTGGCTGCCCAATATCCTCAATGCCATATACGGTTTAACCCTGGGCAACCCCAGCCAGGTCTGTCATTGGACTACCATTCAGCGAAACTGGATCGAGGATCAATACGCGTATTTCATAAAATCCATGGAACGCTACGAAAACAAGCGCGAAAAATACCGATTGTTTTATTTCGGAGTTGGTTTTCTGGGCTTCATCGGCCTGCTTCTGCTTTTCGCCTGCATACTCTACGAGGACAGCTTTGTCAAAGGCACCGGAGCCTGGAATTCGTTTGAAGTGGTCAAGGCCATGGGGGTATGCCTGGTCAATGTCGCAGTAGGCTGGGTGCTGATCGCCATGGCCCTGTACGAGAAGAAAGGATACGACCAGATGCGCACCCAATACGCGATGATGTCGCGGATATTTGGTAAAACCCGAAACAAGATGAATGAGATCGGCGAAGTCCGCCCGGAGGAGCACATGGAAGAACGCTTGCATAACCTTTTATACCTGACTGGAAAGGAGGCGCTGATCGAAAACGGCAACTGGTATCTGATATTTAAGGAACGGGCGCCGGATATCGTAGTGATACCGGGAACGGCTTGAGGCTTACATTTCGTTGGAATTGTTTCTGGAGAGAATTATCTTTAATTGAACATTTGGCGTATGGAAACGATTTCCACACCCGTCCGGACGTTTGCGGGGCTGCTCATATCTTTAGTTCTTCCGATTCTCTTTAGCCTTTGGTTATACCCTACATTCATCCAGCCGATTTACGAAGAACCCTCTCAGAGTTTGCTCGGACTGACAGGGATGTGGATGATCCTTTTCTTTTTGGCGACATACGTTAAAAAAATCGAACACAGGGGTTTTAACTCCATCGGCTGGAAGGCCATCAAAGTCAGACGTTTACTGTTGGCAATAGGATTGGGGATACTGCTATCCCTCTGGGTGCCTTTGGTGTATGTGCTTAGATCCTGGTGGCCCGGAACGGCAAATGAACAGATGGATTTGGTACGCCATTCTCCCGGGGTACTTCTGCTCGGTGTGATCACCGCAGCGGTCACGGAGGAGGTGCTCCTGAGGGCCTATCCACTGGAACGACTGCGAGAACTTACGGGTAATCAGGTCACGGGGTTTTTACTAAGTCTCGGTACCTTCATACTCATTCATGCGGAGACCTGGGATCTCTTTCATATACTGGGGGTGGTCCTACCACTGGGTTTGATCCTAACTTTGCTCTATCTGCGAACACGTAACTTGCCGTTCCTCATCGTGATTCATCTCGTTATTGATCTCCCGATGTTCTTCGGGGCGCTAATGGCCGGAGAAGGCTAATACTATACATGCTGGTCGATCAGTATGGGATTGCCGTCCGGGTCCACGACCACGAAACTGCCGGGCCCTTCCGTATCCGGGTCGACTTCCTTGATCAGGGGAATCCCTTCTGCCCTGAGCCGTTCCTGCAGTTCACGCACGTCATCGAAATCTTCGAGCTTGTCGGCGTTCTGGTCCCAACCGGGGTTGAAGGTCAGTATGTTATCGTCGAACATGCCCTGGAAAATCCCCACCAGGGTATCCCCACTTTTTAGGATCAGGTAATTATTGGCCGGATCCCCGGCAAATACCTGGAATCCGAGCTTTTCGTAAAAGTTCCTGGAGGCGTCCAAATCTTTAACGCTGAGGCTGATGGAGAAAGCTCCTAATTTCATGAGTTAGGTTTTCCTAAAGATAGGAATTCCAGCAGGCACGTATTTCACTTTGGATGCAATACGGAATTGCCATCTGACGGAGGGCATTTTGCTTTCGCTATAGAAGTTGCCAAAAATAGCCTGCCGCTGGTCTTCAGGTCATCTGGCGACCTAACCCGACCCTGGCTTCCGGCTGGAAGACCATCTCGTGGGTCGATAGAATCATCAAAACGCGCGTTTTGGTGGCCAGAGCCATGAACCCTGTGGCCCCGGCCGTGCGGGAATGATATGGTCATCAATTTCGTATACGAAAATCTGGCTCTGTACTCAGAGCCGAACCCGTTTTCTTACCGTCAGCTGACGTCGGTAATTCTCCTGTATGGATGTGATTAGGGCTCCGGTCATTGAACGGTTTTTCGTATTTTCCGTCCAAACCTTATCCGGTATAGTATGTTTTCTTTATTCCTTCCCGTGGTCTGGATCGCCGGCCTGGCCTTAATTCTGAACATTTCCATCCTTTCCGCTCAGCCCGTCGACGGAAACAACCAGAATTCTGACGGGATGAGCCACCTACCGATAGGGGAGATCCATAACCTGCCACATGCCCCCTATAAACCTGAGGATGCCCAGCTGAACCGTGCTGTGAACTACCTCCTGGAGGAGATTCGCAAGGATCCCAGAAAGGTTCCCCAGCATCCACTCTATCCCGCGAAGTCATTCACTACCGACAAAAAAACAGTAGGATGAAGACGCACACTATGGTTAAAGCCGGTCTCAGTTTGCTGTGCTTACTGTGGAGCTGTAATAAGACTGATCGGTATAAAGAATGGCTCCGCTACGGGGGAAATAACGAAAACAATCACTATTCCGATCTACAGGCCATTAGTAAGGACAATTTGGACCAGCTTGACCTGGCCTGGACCTACGCCAGCGGAGACGCCTCGGAATCGACCCAGATACAGGTGAATCCGATCGTGGTGGAGGGGATACTTTACGGAGTGAGCCCAATGCTTAAACTCTTTGCGCTCAACGCCGCCACCGGGGAGGAGCTCTGGTCGTTTGACCCCTATGAGAGTATAGCTGTGACCAATCGGGGCAAGGGATATTTTGCACTGAATGTATGCCGTGGAGTAACTTTTTTCGAAGACGGGGAAGGAGGGCGGATTTTCTATGCGGCCGGATCGCATTTGTTCTGCATAGATGCTTCGACAGGTATTCCGGAAGGGGACTTCGCCAGCCAGGGGATGCTCGATCTGCACAGCGATCTTGGCGACCAGGCACAGGCCTTATACGTAGCCATGACGAGTCCGGGTATCGTCTACGAGGATTTGATTATCATCGGTTCGCGCGTGGCCGAAGAGGCGGCTGCTGCTCCCGGACATATACGGGCCTACGATACCCGCACCGGGCAATTGAGGTGGATATTCCATACCATTCCGCAGCCGGGACAGCCCGGTTTTGAGAGCTGGAAGGATAAACGTGCATGGCAGTATATCGGGGGAGCCAACGCCTGGTCCGGCTTTAGCCTGGACGAAGAGAATGGCATCGTCTATGCCTCCCTGGGTTCGGCTTCACCGGATTTCTACGGCGGGAAGCGAAAGGGGGATAACCTGTTTGCAAATAGTATACTCGCATTGGATGCGGCTACTGGAGAGTACCGCTGGCACTATCAGACGGTACACCACGATGTCTGGGACCGCGACCTGCCTTCGGCTCCGGTTTTACTGGATTACAGCAAGGATGGAGAAAAGGTGAAGGCCCTGGCACAGATTACCAAGACGGGCTTCGTATTCCTTCTCAATCGCCTCAGTGGAGAGCCGCTCTATCCCATAGAGGAGGCGCCCGTACCCACGGATACAGACCTGGCAGGCGAGAGTTTGAGTCCTACCCAGCCCATACCGACCTTTCCGGCCCGATTTGCCCGCCACCGATTTACCCCTACGGACCAGGATATCAACCCTTTGGTTCCTGAGTCCTCACGAGACAGCATACGGAACGTATTGCAAGGCCTGAGGTCGGACCACATCTTTGCCCCACCCTCGAAACAAGGCACTCTGATCTTTCCCGGCTACGATGGCGGTGGTGAGTGGGGAGGGGCCGCCTACAATCCTGAGACACAGACCCTGTTTGTCAATTCCAGTGAAATGCCCTGGATTCTTACGATGAGGGAACAGGCGCCGGCACAGCAGGCCGCGACTGAGGAAACTCAGGGGCAGGCCGGAAAGCGACTGTACCAGAAATACTGTATAGCCTGCCACGGGGTGAACAGGGAAGGCGCAGGGAGTTATCCTTCGCTCATGGGCATAGAATCCACCTATAAAAAGGAAGGCTTCCTGAAACTTTTGAACAACGGTGTTCGCATGATGCCTGCCTTTTCGTACTTGAGCACGACAGAGAAGGAGGCATTGGCCTCCTATCTTCTGGATCTCTGGAACCAGGACGAGCCGTTTATGGATGAGGCCAGCTTTCGTCATCCCATGTGGGATACCCCCTACACCTCTACAGGCTACAAGAAATTCCTTTCCCCGGAGGGGTTGCCGGCCTTGTCACCACCTTGGGGAACCCTGAATGCCATCGACCTGCAGAGCGGTGAACTCAGGTGGAAACGTCCTCTGGGAAGCTATCCAGGAAATGAAGGCCTGGATACAGGAGCGGAGAATTATGGCGGGCCGGCCATTACCAGTAACGGGCTCATCTTTATAGCGGGGACTAAGGACCAGAAGTTTCGCATATTCGACCAGGAGGACGGAGCCTTACTCCGGGAGTTTACCTTGCCCTATGCCGGTTTTGCAACCCCGAGTATTTATGAAGCGGACGGCAGGCAGTACGTGGTTATTGCCTGTGGGGGAGGCAAGTTGGGTGCGGAGTCAGGGGATGTCTATATGGCTTTTGCCCTTGCAGAGCAATAAGCCGCTACAAACTCTTGAAAAAGTGATGCGAGTCCAGTGTATACACCCACATAGATTCCTTCGTTTCGGTTAATCGGGCGCCCAGCTTCTCCACGGCCTTCTGCGATCTGTGATTTTTCTCAAAAACATCGAAACGCACCGTTTCCACATGATCGAAGGCGTGTTGCAGCATGATTTGCTTTACCCGATCATTCAGGCCGGAACCCCAATATGCCCGTGCGATAAAGGTAAAACCGATGCTCACCCGGGCTTCTTCGGGCACAAAATCGTAAAAGCGGGTGGCTCCCTTAAGCTCCTGTCTATGGCCTTCGCATATGAGATAACTGCCAAGTGGGTTCTCCATGGCCTTGGAGAAGTAGCGGTCAAAGCCTTCTCGAGTATAACGCAGGCGATCGTTGTGGTTTTCCCAGAGTATCGGGTCGGAGGCCAGTGAATATAGTCTGTCGTAGTCGTCCTCAGTCTGCTGGCACAGTATAAGGAATCCTTTCCGGAGTTCGGGGGCAAATGGATTGGTCTTTCCCGGTGCTACCACGACTTATTGTACTGAAAGAATTCCAGAGAGTCTTGTACCTGCGGGAGCCTAAGGAGATGGTGTTGAGAGCCTTTTGATTCTAATATCGATCGGTTCGTTAAGGGTTTACGTCCCGATTTCCAATATCCTGCAGGCGATTCACTATCTTTAATACCGATAGTTATATTATCAACCTGGAAGGGCTCGTCCGGTAGCGGTCCCTCTTCCTCGTGTACAATCCGTTCCTTGAGCGACCTGCCAATGGTCTTTCCAGCCGGTTGAGCTCCCGTGGCGGTTAGAAAGCGCTCCACTACCGAGCGAAAATCGGGTTCAAAAGGGACGATCCGAACCCGGGTGCTGGACGGCGTGAGTTCGAGCAGTTCCTGCAGTTCCAGCAACCAGTCGGAATTGGCCGGTTCACCGGTGTAATAGGTATTGCATACATAGAGCACCTGGCTGTAATCGAGCGCCCTTAGAGATGCGATGCCACTGACCGCTGTGGCGTGGGTACTGAAACATCTCAGCAGGGTCCCTTCCGTGATATGCGCGGGAAGGAGTTCGGCAAACTCTTCCCATGGGAAGTCTCGGGTGTAGACGATGGCGTTCTTCATGGGCTAGAACTTAAGGTTTTTGGGCGCCAGTAGATCGGGATTCTCAACGCAGGTATTGAAATTGGGAAGCAGTCGCTCGAGCGATATGCGATATTTGGTGCGAAGTGCATGGACGAAATTTCCATTGGGTTGTGAAATCAGGCAGTCGATCTCATCGCCGTCCCAAAGGAGTATGTTATAGCGGGATTGTTCGAGGAAGGCAGCGGATAACGCAGTTCGGTTAAAGCCATTGCGGGAACAGAAAATGCTGCCTATGAGTTGTGAATTGCGATGTAACATGCGGTCCTTGAGCTTCGCTACCGTGGACATGCCTACTTCCCGGCTCCAGTCCTTGGACTCGACTATGCAACGGAGACCCTGGGTATATATAAAGCCGTCGGTTTCCTGCTTCATCCCATCCAGGCCTATGATGGGGCCAAAGGGATAGGTGACTTCTGCCCCGTCCAGTTCGAAAAATCGAAGGATCATGAATTCAAAGGCCTGTCCCCCCTTCCAGCGTTCACCGGATTTTTCGGCAACCATTTCGTGGTTGTGCAGGCCCGGGCTCGGTGTCTCATCCCGCTGCTGCTCCCGGATGAATCGCCAGAATTCCCTGAGTTGTCCCCGGGTGTACTGGCGGATCTCCCGGATAGCCTTTTCTGATTCCATAGCCGAAATTAGGCCTCAAAGTAGGAAATCATCGGCAATATCAAAACCCGAAATGCAACCGGAATTCTGCTTTTCGGTCCGGACCGGAAGTCAGGGGGCGCGTACGTAGGTCGAAAGCTCCGGGATTGGCCGAAAAGTGGTAAATTTTCAGTCTATAGGAGAACAGACCATCATGAGCCCACTACTCGTTATCGCCCTGGGCGTCTTCGTCCTCTTTTTGCTGATCACCGCGGTCAGGCTCAATGCCTTTATCGCCTTTATCATCGTAAGCCTGGGGATCGGGATGTCATTGGGACTGTCCATGGGAGAGACGATTGAGTCGATGAAGGCGGGTATTGGAGCGATCATGGGTTCACTGATTCTGATACTCGGATTCGGGGCCATGCTGGGCCGACTCATAGCCGGGAGCGGTGCCGCCCAGCAGATCACCGACATGCTCATCGGCTTGTTCGGCGTCAGGAACATTCACTGGGCCCTTATGGTGACCGGGTTTGTAATCGGGCTCCCCCTGTTTTATACGGTAGGTTTCGTGATGATGATCCCCATCATCTATGCCCTGGCGCTGCGCACTAAACTTCCCCTGTTGTTTGTGGCCCTGCCCATGCTCGCATCCCTTTCGGTTACTCACGGTTATCTGCCTCCTCATCCAGCTCCGACCGCCCTTACCGAAACCTTTGGAGCCGATCTGAATAAAACCTTGCAGTACGGACTGATTGTTGCCATTCCGGCCATAGTCATTGCGGGTCCTATACTGGCCCGAACCGTCAGAAAAATTAAGGCCCGGCCGCTTAAGGAATTCTATGTGGAACCCATAGACCCAGAACGCCTTCCAACACGTGGGGTCAGCCTGCTTACTGCCCTGCTCCCCATCTTATTTATTCTGATGGGGAACCTGGAGCCTTATTTACCGGAGGGGGCCATAAGGACTCTGGTGACGGCCATTGGAGATCCGGTCATGGCCATGCTGCTCTCGGTACTGATCGCTGTGGGAACACTCGGTATCGCAAGGGGAAGGGAAATGAAGGCCGTGATGGACGAGCTGGCGGATTCCGTCAAGGGGATTACCCTGGTCTTGCTGGTTATAGCCGGCTCCGGGGCACTCAAGCAGGTACTGATCGACAGCGGTGCCAGCGATCACATAGCCGGCATGGCCGGCAACCTCCCGGTATCACCCTTGGTTTTGGGCTGGCTCGTGGCTACCCTGTTACGCGTATCGATGGGCTCGGCCACAGTGGCCGGACTGACGGCCGCAGGGATTGTATTTCCTGTGATCGGTCCTTCCGGGGTAAGCCCGGAACTCATGGTACTCGCCATAGGCTCCGGTAGCCTGATGCTTTCGCACGTGAACGACAGCGGTTTCTGGCTGTTCAAGGAATATTTTAATCTGAGTGTGGCCGATACCCTGCGGTCCTGGACCGTCATGGAAACGGCCATAGGACTGGCCGGGCTGGGAGGGGTTTTGGCGCTCAATCAATTTATCTAAAATGCAGTTATGAAAAGTGTATGGATCCTTTTAATGGCGATAGTGCTGGTAGTGGCCTGTCGTGAAGAGCCCGGGCCTGATCCCGGTACCGGGCAGGAGATACCCGGGAGGAATTATCGATTCTTTACCGGAACCTATACCGACGGCGAGAGTCGGGGAATTTACCGCTATCAGATCGATTCGCTGGGACGCCTGAGTTCCCTGGGACTCCGGGCCGAAGCCCTAAATCCGTCCTATCTGGCACGCTTCGGAGATTCCCTCTTGCTTTCGGTAAACGAGCTGGGCGCCAGCGATACGTTGAGCGATGGCCCCAAGGCGGCCGTTTCTGTGTATCGCCGGAAGGGAGACAGCCTGCTGCTGTTGAACACCCAGCCCACATTCGGAGCCTATCCCTGCCATATCTCGGTTCATCCGGATGGCTGGGTCGTGACGGCCAACTACGGAGGGGGGTCGCTGTCTCTTTTTCGATTGAATGAGAAGGGCCTGCTGAGTCCGATACTCGATACGCTGTTTTTCGAAGGCAGCGGCCCCGGACCGCGGCAGCAGTCACCGCATGCGCATTCGTCCTACTTCCTGGGCAGTCCTTCCGAACTCCTTGGCCTCGACCTGGGTTCCGATCGGATCTGGAGGACCGGGGTATACGAATCCGATTCGACCTTTGCGACCCCTTTTGGCTACGCCCTTCGCCAGGGTTCGGGACCGAGGCACGCGGCGTTCCATCCCAATGGCCGCTGGCTCTTCGTACTGCAGGAACTCTCCAATCAGGTTTCAAAGCTGGAAGTGCGGAACCTGAGGGATACGACCCGAAGCCTAACACCCACCTATCACAAGGCGCTTCCCAATGATTTCAGGGGCGAAAATACGGGAGCAGAGCTCAAAATCAGCTCGGATGGCAGGTACCTTTACGCCTCAAATCGGGGACACAACAGCATCGCCGCCTTCCGCATCAGCCGCACCCGGGGGACCCTGGAGCCCCTGTTCTGGCAGTCCACTGCGGGTGAGCGCCCACGGAACTTCGCCCTCACCCCGGACGAACGCTTTTTGGTTGTGGCCAATCAGGACAGTCAGAACCTGGTGAGTTTTCGAAGGGATGCTGAGTTCGGAACGCTGGAGCCCGTGGACACCCTGCAGGCCCCGATGCCCGTGTACCTGCTGTTTGACGACTCAACCCAATGAATAATGCAAACGGCACAGTTTTAATTACGAAGATCGGATCTGCCCCTTCTTTTCCGGGATTAGTAGAGAGAATATAATCCGATACGTTAACAGGCATTCCGGTCCGGCTATACCGGGGATATTAATCGGCAAACCCTTATACTATGTAAAGACTTTCTTACGTTAATTTAAAAATCCATATATGGAGCCATTGGAAGACCTCCTGATCCTGAAATCCCTTCCCGTACCCGTCCTGAAGCTCGATGCCGGACTTATGGTGCTTGACTATTCGCAGTCAGCCTCCGAATTCCTTTGCCTGTTGGCAGGCAAGACACCGCTTCCGGGTTTTGAGGAGCTCTTCCCCCCGAGTAAGCGATTTCATGAGAATGATTTCTCCCGACACGTTCGAAATCGTTCCGAATTGCAGAACCCCGAAATCTATCCCCATCCCGTCAAAAAATACCGTTGGGTACAGGTTCGCAGGACGCCGCTGGAGGAGGGCTTTCTGGTGTTCATGGAAGACATCACCCGGGAGATTCAGCTTTACGAAATGCTTAAGAAATCCGAGGCCACGGCCCGGATTGGCACCTGGGAGGTTAATCTGGAACAGAATTTCGTGTACTGGTCCTCGATTACGAAGGAAATTCACGAAGTACCGGGAGACTATATACCCGGACTGGCCGAGGGAATTGACTTCTACAAGCCTGGATTTTCCAGGGACCGCATACAGGAGGTGGTCGATCGCGCCATAGAATTCGGAGAGCCTTTCGATGAATTGTTAACCATAGTAACCGCTTCGGGCAAAGACCGATGGATCCGTACCATAGGTCATCCTGAGATAAAGAATGGGCGCTGTCTGGGTTTCTTCGGCCTGTTTCAGGATATGGACGATCAGGTTCGCGAGCGAAAGCGATACCTGAACCTGAATAACCGCTATAAAATGGCTACGGAGGGTGCCGGGATTGGGGTCTGGGACCTGAATCTGAAGACCCGGAAACTCGTTTGGAGCGATACCATGTTCGAGATCTTTGATGTGGACAAAGCGGGGTTCCAGGGCGTCTTTGACGACTGGAAGAACACCTTGCATCCGGATGACGTGGATGAGGCCGTGTCCACAGTATGGGAAGCGGTGGAACGGCACAGCCCGATAGATTTTAAGTTTCGAATCCTGACCCGAAACGGGCAGGTTCGCCATATCGCCGCCAAAGGCCAGACCTTTTATGACGACCAGGGCGAGCCCGATCATATGATTGGGGTCAATTACGATTTTACCCGGCAGAAAAAGTCCGACGATCGACTCAGGCGCCTGCTTGACATCACGGAAGAACAGAACAAGAGTCTGGTCAACTATGCCCATATCGTTTCCCACAACCTGCGATCCAATTCCAGTAACCTGACCATGTTGGCTGGCATGCTCGAGAACGCGCGTGACGAGTCCGAACAGAAGCAGTTCATCCGAATGATGAATACCTCCATAAAGCGACTGAACGATACCATTATTCACCTGAATGAGGTGATACAAATCCGTTCCAGTGAGGAGGAATTGCAGGCGGTGAACCTCTGGGATATATTTAACCGTTGCGTAGGCGGGCTGAATGCCCATATCAGCGAGGCCAGGCCCGAACTGCAGGTCCTAATACCCCAGCAGTTCGATGTCAGCGGCATACCCTCGTACGTGGAGAGTGTGTTTACTAACCTGATCACCAATGCCATTAAATACCGTCGGGAGCAGGAGCCGCTCAAGATTTCGGTTAAGGCGGAGTCTATTGCGGACCATGTGGTTATCAGCTTTCGGGATAACGGAAAGGGAATCGACCTCGAGGCCCATGGCGACAAAATATTTGGCATGTACAATACGTTTCACGGAAACAGCGATGCCCGGGGAATCGGTCTCTTCCTGACCCGGAATCACATGCAGAGCATGCAGGGCTCCATCGAGGTGGAAAGCCGTATTGGTCAGGGGACGAAATTCATTTTAACGTTTAAGCGCTGGGAACTATGAGCCTGAATCCGGAACTCAAACATTTTGACAGGGTGGTGCTGGTGGACGACGATTTCGTTTTCCGAACCTGTTTTGAAATTCTCCTGCTCTCGGAAGGCTTCGCGAAGGAAGTACTCCATTTCGAAAATGGAAGGGAGGCCTTGGATGCCCTGACCGGATGGGATACTGAAGATCCCGATTATCCTGGCGCGCTCTTCCTCGACATCAATATGCCGGTTATGGACGGTTGGCAATTCCTGAAGGAATTCGATGGTATTCCCCGGGAAGAACGGCCGGAACTCCCCATCTTTGTGCTCAGTTCTTCCATCGATCCCAGGGATATGAACCGCTCCAGTGAATTCGAGGATGTGGTGGGCTATATTGCCAAGCCACTCACCCGGGAAAACCTGGTGTACATTTCCCAGCATTTCGTGCCGAAGGACGATTAGGTTAGTCCGATGATATGCCTTTAAGTGTACTTGACGGGATACTCATTATCCTGGTTATTGCCGGAGTGCTCCTGGTGGGAATCCTGGTGGGCCGTCGTTCCGCGGACAGCGCCGAGTCTTATTTCCTTTCGGGACGAAACATGCCCTGGTGGTTGCTGGGAATTTCCATGGTGGCCACTACGTTCTCCACAGACACCCCCAATCTGGTCACCGACCTGGTACGTACCGAGGGAGTTGCGGGAAACTGGCTCTGGTGGGCCTTCCTGTTTACCGGCCTGCTTACGGTATTCGTTTATGCCCGCCTGTGGAAGAAAACCGGACTCTCTACCGATATGGAATTTTACGAGCTGAGGTACGGGGGCAAACCGGCCCGGTTCCTCAGGGTGTTCCGCTCCTTCTATCTCGGCGTCCTTTTCAATGTACTCGCCATGGCGGGGGTGATGCTCGCTGCTATCAAAATGGGGCAGATCATGCTCGACCTTCAGCCCTGGGTTACGGTCTGTGTGGCCGGCGGAATCACTGCTGTTTTCAGTGTGTGGGGAGGCTTTCGGGGAGTCGTTTACACCGACCTGTTCCTTTTTGTACTGGCCATGTCGGGCTCGCTGGCGGCTAGCATATATATCGTTAATCTGCCTGATGTAGGCGGGCTGAGTGCCCTCTGGGATAATCCCGTGGTACTTGAAAAACGCGGTTTTTTCCCCGAATCTGACGATGTGGAAAGCTGGATTAAGCTCCTGATCGTACCCCTGGCCGTACAATGGTGGAGTGCCTGGTATCCCGGGGCTGAACCCGGCGGGGGCGGATATGTGGCCCAACGAATGCTGGCAGCCCGCAGCAGCAATCACGCCATAGGGGCCACCTTCTTCTTTAATGTTATGCATTACGCCCTCAGGCCATGGCCCTGGATATTAGTGGCTCTGGCGTCATTGGCCGTTTACCCCGATCTGGATAGCCTCAGGGAGGCTTTCCCTGCTATTACGGACGATAAACTCGGGCACGATCTGGCCTATCCGGCCATGCTGACCCGTCTGCCAAGTGGACTCCTGGGATTGGTTCTCGCCTCCCTCGCCGCGGCCTTTATGTCCACCCTTTCCACTCACCTGAACTGGGGGGCGTCCTATGTGGTCAACGATGTGTACCTGCCCGTGTTCGGAAACCATACCTCGGAAAAACGAAAGGTCTGGATCGGACGCCTTTCCACCTTTGTCCTGGTCGTTTTCGCAGGCCTTGTAGCCCTTACCCTGCAGACGGCAACGGAATTGTTCGAGATCATCCTCATGTTCGGGGCGGGAACCGGCCTGCTCTTCCTGCTGCGCTGGTTCTGGAGGCGGATCAACGCCTGGAGTGAGATAACGGCCATGTCCGTATCCGGGGTACTTTCGCTGACTATCAAATACGGGGCATTGGGAACACTCCTCTTTTCAGAAGAAAATGGCCTGCTGCCCTCCTGGGCTACTTTTCCATTCGTCGTGGGAGTCACCACCGTGGCCTGGGTAACCGTTACCCTGCTGACCCCGCCTGAAAAGGATACCGTTCTTAAACGGTTTTCGGATACGACCGACCTGGATCTGACGGCCTCTGGCTCATCCCCTGCCGGCAGAGCCGGGCATCGCCGCGCGATCGCTCTTACCCTGATCTCGGGCCTGCTTTTTGTCTATGGATGTTTATTCGCCACCGGACTTTGGATTTACGGCTCGTATTCCCGGGCCGGCCTGCTCACCGCACTCAGCCTGGCAGCGGGATACTTCCTCAAACGCTCGTGGGAGCGGCTGGATATGGATTTCTCCGAAGGGGAGGCTTAATCGGCAGGCTGCTGCCGTCCGAGAAGGCGGGCCACATATTTGCCGAGTATATCGAACTCCAGGTTCACCCGGTCGCCTTCCCGGTACGTCTTAAACCGGGTATGTTCCCAGGTATAGGGAATGATGGCGACCTCGAAACTTTTCTCACGGGAGTTTACGACCGTGAGACTGACCCCGTCCACCGTGATCGAACCCTTTTCCACGGTAACCATAGAGGGCAGGGGATCGTATTCGAAGCGGTAGCGCCAGCTTCCATCGGTTTCCTCCACCAGGGCACAAACCGCGGTCTGGTCCACGTGTCCCTGTACGATGTGGCCGTCCAGTCGGGCACCCAGTACCATCGATCGCTCCAGGTTAATGATGTCTCCGGTTTTCAGATCGCCCAGGTTGCTTTTATGCAGGGTCTCTTCCACGGCAGTAACCGTATAGGAGCAATCTGTGAGTGAAACCACCGTGAGGCAGACGCCGTTATGCGATACACTCTGGTCCACTTTGAGTTCAGGCACCAGGCCGGAGGCAACCTCGATGTGCAGGTTACCCGATTCCCGGGTTAAGGCCTTGACTTCTCCTAAGGTTTCGATAATACCGGTGAACATGTCGGCTGATATTAAGTAGTTTTGTATAAACCGAATCGGCATGAAACATGCCAGTTTCGGAAGTATGCAAAAGTACTAATCGCGCTTGGATTATGCCTGAGAGTAAGCTGCCCCGGATCGGAATATCTATTGGCGATGTGAATGGAGTGGGCCCCGAGGTGGTGCTGAAGACCTTCCAGGACCCCCGGATGTTCGAGCTGTGCACTCCCGTTGTGTTCGCCTCGCAGAAGCTACTGGCTTTCGTAAAAAAATCCCTGGAGATTGAAGTGGAAGTCAGGGGAGTCAGGCCCGGTCAGGGATTACAGCCGAATTGCCTTAACGCCCTCCCGCCTGATGGAAACGAACCGATGGTACAATTCGGGGAGTTGCACGATGAGGCCGGAGCCTATGCAGTCCGCTCTCTGGAACAAGCCGTCAATTCCCTCAAGAAAGGGGAGATTGACGCCCTGATCACGGCACCGGTCAACAAGAGTAACATACAGTCAGAGAATTTCGCCTTTCCGGGTCATACCGATTATCTGGCCCGGGAGTTCCAGGGAGAAAGCCTAATGTTTATGGTGGGCAACACCCTGAGGGTTGGGCTGATGACGGATCACCTGCCCGTTCGTGAGGTGTCTGATGCCATAGATTCCGAGTTGGTGCGTCGCAAGCTGGGGCTGATGGAACACTCCCTCAGACAAGATTTCGGTATCGTTCGTCCCCGTATAGCCGTGCTTGGGATCAACCCGCACAGCGGTGATCACGGGACCATAGGTCAGGAGGACGAGACGATACTAAAGCCTGTTTTGCAGGAATTGAGAGATAAGAAGATGCTGGTGTACGGGCCTTATGGGGCCGATGGCTTCTTCGGTTCGGGAGCCTACAAGGAGTTCGACGGCATACTGGCCGCCTATCACGATCAGGGCCTGATTCCCTTTAAGACGGTGACCTTCGGTAAGGGGGTGAATTTCACGGCAGGCCTGAGTATAGTGCGGACCTCACCGGATCACGGGACCGCACTGGACATAGCCGGGAAGGGAGAGGCCGATGAAGGGTCCTTCAGGGAAGCGGTGTACACCGCCATGCATGTTTTGCGCAACCGGAAGCTTTATGCCGAAGTGAACGCAAACCCACTGAAAAAGCAGCGTCCAGAGCGCCGTTAAATATCGCTCAGGGAATTGTCTGTTTATAAATAAACTGTATCTTTGCACCCGCCTTAACCGGTAGTGCCCAAATCAGTTCAATATGAAGCCGAAAGACTTCTCGATTGCCTTCAAGGGCTTGAAGGATGGGGAACACGAGTGGAAATACACTATAGGTAGGCAGTTCTTTGAGGATTTTGATTATCAGGAGTTCGGCGAGAGTCGGATTCGGGTGCAGGTGAACATGGAAAAGAAGCCTACGCTCCTGGAATTCGATTTCCGGGCCGAAGGCGAAGTGGAAGTCCCCTGCGACCTCACAAACGAACCTTATATGCAGCCCATAGACGGACAGATGCATCTTGTGGTTAAGTTCGGGGATGCCTTCCACGAGGAGGATGAGGAACTCCTGATTATCCCGCACGGGGAATATGAGATTGACATCGCCCAGTATATATATGAGCTGGTGGTGTTATCCGTTCCTACCAAGCGGATCCATCCGGGCATAGCCGATGGCACCCTGCAGTCGGATATACTCGATAAGCTGGAAGAACTATCACCGGCTTCCGCAGCAGAGGAAGAAAAGGACATAGAAGATAAAGATGCGCCTACCGATCCACGGTGGGACGATTTGAAAAAGTTGTTAAACGGATAAATTAGGAAATCATGGCACATCCTAAACGGAAGATATCGAAGACCCGCCGCGATAAGAGAAGAACGCATTACAAGGCGGTGGCCCCCACCCTTGCCAAAGACCCGACAACCGGGGAGACTCACCTCTTCCACAGGGCACACTGGCATGAGGGAAAGTTGTATTACAGGGGTAAGGTCCTGATCGATAAGACCGCCGGGGAAGGAGAAGAATAGTCCCTCCCGTTAAGAACGCATACCCGCCCTACGAGCGGGTTTTTTTGTGTCTGTATTTGGTCGATAAATCGACGGTTCTGCTCAAAAATCACTACTTTTCGGAACTTTTTGGCGAAAAAAAGTGTCTCTCTTGCCATAACTGAAATCCATATGGAAAAGACAACAGCGGCGATCACGGCCGTAGGAGGATACCTGCCCGACTTTGTGATGACCAACCAGATGCTGGAGGAAATGGTGGATACCAATGACGAGTGGATACAGACCCGGACCGGAATCAAAGAGCGCAGGGTGCTCAAGGAAGAGGGGGCCGGGAGTTCCTATATGGCTATCAGGGCGGCGAATGAAGCGATAGAAAAACGGGGAATCGACCCCGCGGACATCGAACTGTTGCTACTGGCCAGTACAACTCCCGATATGCCGGTTGCCATTACGGCCTCCTACGTGGCCACTGAGATCGGGGCGGTCAATGCTTTCGGTTTCGACCTGAATGCGGCCTGCAGCAGTTTCCTTTATGGCATGTCCACGGCCGCGGCCTACATCGAATCCGGACGCTATAAAAACGTACTCCTCGTCGGTGCGGATAAGATGTCGTCCATAATCGATTATACCGACCGTACGACCTGTATAATCTTCGGAGACGGTGCCGGAGCGGTCCTGTTCGAGGCCAATAGCGAGGGCTATGGGTGGCAGGACGAAGTGCTCAAGTCCGACGGAATAGGTCGCAAATACATCTATACCCGGGCAGGAGGTTCCATACGTCCCGCTTCGGAGGAAACGGTCCGCAACCGCATGCACTACGTGTTTCAGGACGGTAAATCCGTATTTAAGTTTGCAGTAACCCGCATGGCGGATGCCGCAGCCGAAATCATGGAGCGCAACCAGCTTCACAACAAGGATGTGAACTGGCTGGTTCCCCACCAGGCCAACAAGCGCATCATCGATGCCACGGCGGACCGGATGGGTCTTGAGCCCGAGAAGGTGATGATGAACATCCACATGTACGGGAATACCACCTCAGCCACCCTGCCCCTGCTGCTGGTGGATTACGAGTCCCGTTTGAGCAAGGGGGATAAACTGGTTTTTGCCGCCTTCGGTGGCGGATTCACCTGGGGTGCGGGCTATCTGACCTGGGCCTACGACGGAAAGAAATAACACTAATTAACGATCCATGGATATTAAGGAAATTCAGAGCCTGATTCGCTTCGTCGCTAAATCAGGTGCCAGCGAGGTAAAGCTGGAGATGGAGGACATCAAGATTACTATTCGCACGGGTAGTTCCTCCTCGGAAGGCAACGCCTACGTACAGCCCATTCCCGTGGCCAATCCTTCTATGATGCCGGTCGCCCCGCCACCTGCCATGGAGGTCAATGCGCCGGCTACCGGAGCCTCTGAGGCTACGGCTGGAAAGCAGAACGAAGCCGCTGAGGACGATAAATACATCACCATCAATTCTCCCATTATCGGAACCTTTTATCGCAAGCCCTCCCCCGATAAACCCGCCTTCGTGGAAGTAGGGGATAATGTATCCAAGGGGGATGTACTCTGTGTGATCGAGGCGATGAAGCTCTTTAACGACATCGAGTCGGAAGTCAGTGGAAAGATCGTAAAGATCCTGGTAGACGATGCCTCACCCGTCGAGTTCGACCAGCCCCTGTTCCTGCTAGACCCATCTTAGGTCCTTCCTCATTCGGCCGGTTCGGCAAGTCCAATCATTTAGCCCGTAAACACGTATGTTCAAGAAAATACTAATAGCGAACAGGGGAGAGATTGCCATGCGCGTGATCCGAACCTGTAAGGAGATGGGAATTAAGACGGTGGCGGTGTATTCCAAGGCCGATGAAGAAAGTTTGCACGTCCGGTTCGCCGACGAGGCGGTATGCATAGGTCCGGCGCCCAGTTCGGAATCCTATCTGAAGATACCGAACCTGATTGCGGCTGCCGAGATCACCAATGCGGATGCCATACACCCGGGCTACGGGTTCCTGTCCGAAAACTCCAAGTTTTCGCGCATCTGTGCGGAGAACAATCTGAAGTTTATCGGGGCCACCGGGGACCAGATTGACAAAATGGGGGACAAGGCTTCGGCCAAGGCAACGATGAAGGAGGCCGGAGTGCCGACCATACCCGGATCGGACGGCCTGCTTAAGGACCTGAATCACGCGAAGAAGGTGGCTTCTAAAATGGGTTATCCGGTGATGATCAAGGCCACGGCGGGTGGTGGCGGTAAGGGCATGCGGGCCATATGGACCGAAGAAGAACTGGAGAAGCATTTCGAGGGTGCCGTTATCGAGGCTACAGCGGCCTTTGGCAACGGGGGAATGTATATGGAGAAGCTCATCGAGGAACCCCGTCATATCGAGATTCAGATCATTGGAGACCAGCACGGTAATGTCTGCCACCTGTCCGAAAGGGACTGTTCGGTCCAGCGCCGCCATCAGAAGCTCACCGAGGAGACCCCTTCTCCCTTTATGACCGATGACCTGAGGGAGGCCATGGGAGAGGCCGCCATCAAAGCCGCCAAGTACATCAACTACGAAGGAGCGGGGACGGTCGAGTTCCTTGTCGACAAGCACCGCAACTTCTATTTCATGGAGATGAACACCCGTATACAGGTGGAGCATCCCATAACCGAACAGGTGATTGACTACGACCTGATCCGGGAACAGATTCTGGTTGCTGCCGGAGTGCCGATTTTGGGAAAAAATTATATACCCAAGTTGCATTCCATCGAGTGCCGGATTAATGCTGAAGATCCGTACAACGATTTCCGACCCTCGCCCGGCCGTATACATACGCTGCATACCCCGGGTGGTCACGGAGTACGTGTGGACAGCCATGTCTACAGCGGGTATGTGATTCCGCCCAATTATGATTCCATGATCGCCAAGCTGATCACGACTGCCCAGACCCGCGAGGAGGCCATCAACAAGATGCGCCGGGCTCTGGACGAGTTCGTGATCGAGGGGATCAAGACCACGATTCCCTTTCACCGTCAGCTGATGGACCACCCGGATTACCTCAAGGGGAACTACACCACTAAGTTTATGGAGACCTTCGAGATTCAACCCGAGGAGGAAGACTAAGTCCTAAAGATTGAAGCCGAGTTTCTGGGAATGGGAGCACTGGTTCGACCAAACCGACTACACGGTTGTCGGCGGTGGTTTCACAGGGCTCGCCGCAGCCATCCGTCTTCGGCAGTTGAGGCCCGATGCGAGGGTGCTCCTCCTGGACCGGGCGCCTATACCACAAGGCGGAAGCACCAAAAACGCCGGTTTCGCCTGTTTCGGGAGTCCCTCGGAATTACTTATGGACCTCCAGGGCCACTCCGAGGAGGAAGTTGTCGACCTGGTTCGTCAGCGGTATCAGGGCATACAACTCCTTCGGTCCCTGCTCGGTGACCAGGCCTTACAGTACGAAGCAAAGGGCAGCGTGGAGCTGTTTCTCGCCGAGCATACCGATTTGCGCGATCAATGCCTCGAAGGTGTGGATCGCCTTAATGAGCTGCTTATGCCCGTCTTCGGGGATGCGGCTTTTCGGGTTCAGACACGGGTAACAGGGTTTCAGGGGACCTGCCCGGAGTGGATCGAAATGCCGCAAGAGGGACAGCTGAATCCTGCCGCGGCCACATCGGCCCTGGCCTCTAAGGCCGATTCATTAGGCGTTCGCAGGCTGCAGGGCCTGGAACTCCTGGATTTTAAGGAGGAGGAAGGCGGGGTCTTATGCCGATGTGGCGATTGGGAATTCCTCAGCGGCAAGCTGTGCCTGGCCACCAATGGCTTCGCCCATCGCCTGTTTCCTTCAGAAGTGGAGCCTGCCAGGGCTCAGGTATTGATTACCGAACCCCTGGGGAGTCCGCCCTTCAGGGGCAGCTTCCACATCGATCGGGGATACACCTACTTCCGAGCCGTGGGTGACCGGATCTTACTGGGTGGGGGGCGGCATCTGGCCCTGGAAGACGAACGCACCGTACACATGAATACCAGTCCGCTGATACAGGACTACCTCGATCGCCTCCTGAGGGAGGTTATCCTGCCCGGACGCCACGTAGGAGTCGACCGCAGGTGGAGTGGGATCATGGGGATAGGACCGGGCAAAAGGCCACTGCTGAAGACCCTTGGTCGTCGTACTTTCGCCGCGGTGCGGTTGGGCGGTATGGGTGTCGCACTCGGCACCTCTCTCGGTTTCCGCCTGGCTGAACGGGCCGCCTAGTACGTCGCCTGCATACCTGCCGTATTTTTCCTACCTTACTCCTGCATACCTAACCGATAATAATATGAAACGAAGAAGCCCGTATTTCGGACTGACCGGATTTGTCCTCCTTTTGCTTGTGCTCGGATGCAAGAAAACCCAAGACGAAAGTTCCGAACCTCACTTTGCCAAGCCGGAATATTTCCTGTTAAGGCCGGATATTGAGAAGGCTTACGGCTATTCCCATGCAGTGAAAATCGGAAACCACATCCGTATATCCGGGGCTGTGAGCATGGACGATGAGGGAAACCCAACGGCTGTGGGGGATTTTCAACAGCAGATGAAGAATTGCTACGCCGACCTGGAAAAAGTGCTGAGCCATTATGGTTACAGCTTCGAGGACGTGATCGTCGAGAATGTGTTTACCACGGATATGCCGGCCTTTTTGCAACATGCCGGGTACAGGGATTCGATCTATATCGGGCATTATCCCACGGGCTCCTGGCTGGGTGTAGAGGAACTGGCCCTGCCCGAGTTCCTGATTGAGATTGAACTGGAAGCCTATAAGGCGGAGGAGTAAGCCTGCGTAGAAATTTAACATTTCAGACCCCAGATTCGATTTTCGACTGGTCGGAAATGCTGTAACTTTTAATCCCAACACTAAACCTTTAACCCATGACAACTCAGGAAGTAGCCGAAAAGCTAGTCAAATTCTGCCGCGAGGGGGATTACGATTCCGCCTACGGGCTCTATGCAGAGGACGCCATCAGCATGGAAATGGAAGGCGTTCCTGGCCATATTTCCAGGGGTCGCGAGCAAATTATCAGTGACTACCACAAATGGGCCGAAAACGTACAGGAGATGCACGGGGGTGGCGTAGGGGATCCCCTGGTGGCCGGCAACCATTTCGTGGTACCCATGACCTACGACATCACTTTTAAGGACCGGGGACGGGAGCAAATGGAGGAGCTCTGCATGTATCAGGTAGAGAACGGTCAGATCGTTAAGGCCTCCTATCACTATCCCCTGCCCGAGATGTTCAAATAAAGACTAGGATTCGTCCCGGATCCGGCTTCGGAACAATGAGGCTGGCAGGCGTGCGCTGAGCCGTTCTCCCTTGAGTCTGGCCCGATCGGAATAGGCATACAGGAGGTGATCGCCTGAGGTCCGCAATTCCAACAGATAACGCGATCCCTGGAAAAAGCAGCGTTCCACCAGGGCAGTCAGTCCCCATTCGTCCATGGAAGGAGGCTGGTTACCGGTCCGGATTTCTTCGGCATAGATAAAGGCCTGACCGGACTTACCCGGAATGAAGTCCTCGGCCCTGAGCTGGTTGACCAACCCGAACAGAGACGCCACATAGTAACTTGGCGGGCGGTGGTACAGCACTTCGGTGGCTCCGAATGCGGCCATTTCCCCATTCTTAAGCACCAGTATGGAATCCGAGAAGGAAAAGACGTCACGGCTTTCGTGGGTAGCGTTGACAACAGTCACCCCCTGATCCTTCAGGTAAGGAAATATTCTCAGACGCAGGTAGTTCTTCTGGAAGGCGTCCACATGGGTGAAGGGCTCGTCGAGGAGTAATATGCGTGGTTTTCCCAGCAGTGCTTTGACCAGGGCGATCCGTTGCTGTTGCCCCAGGCTGAGTTCCCCGATCTTACTCCGGGAGGATGATGGCAGCTGGACCAGGTCCAGGAGCTCTCCGATGCGCTGCTCCTCGGTGAACATGTCATGGGGATTTAGGTACATTCTGAGGTAGTCCAGGACCATCATATAGGGGTTCAGGTCATACTCCTGAGAGACGTAGCTGAAGCCTTCATGTCCGGGTATAAGCTGTCCGTCCGGGCCCGGGAGCACACTCCCTTCCCAGTAAATCCGCCCCCGGTCGGGCCTCAGCGAACCAAAAAGCAGCTTGAGCAAAGTGCTCTTACCCGAACCGCTGGAGCCCATCACGGACAGATGACCGCCTGCAGGCAGGGAAAACGATATGTCCTGAAGAACAGGTTTATCTGGGATGTAGCGGAATGCAAGAGAACCTACCTGGAGCATCGGATTGAATTGGTATCCGGGGTCTCCCGGAGCCCGTTAGAGCAGATTTTTGCTGTAAAGATACTCAGCAATTTGGATGGCGTTGGTAGCCGCCCCCTTGCGCAGGTTATCCGATACCACCCAGAGGTTCAGCGTGCGGGGCTGGCTCTCGTCCCTTCGGATGCGGCCGACGAACACCTCGTCTTTGCCGTGGGCATAAATGGGCATCGGGTAGGTGTTGGTCTCAGGCTGGTCTTGCACGACCACACCCGGTGCCTCGTCGAGCAGCCTCCGAACCTCGGAAAGCTCGAACTCCTCGTGAAATTCCACGTTTACGGCCTCGGAGTGCCCACCGGACGTGGGGATACGGACCGCGGTGGCACTTAAGGAAAAGGAATCATCGCCGAATATCTTCAGGGGCTCCCGGGCCAGTTTCATCTCCTCCCTGGTGTAGCCGTTTTCCATGAATACATCGCAATGGGGAAGGGCGTTCTTATAGATGGGGTAAGGGTAGGCCATAGGGCCTTTTTCATGCCGGCTTTCCCGTTCCAATTGTTCCACGGCCTGTATGCCGGTACCCGAAACCGACTGGTAGGTAGAGACGATTACGCGTCGCATGCGGTACTTGCGATGAAGGGGAGCCAGGGCCATGACTAGCTGTATGGTCGAGCAGTTCGGGTTGGCAATGATCTTATCCTGCGGGCCGAGTTCGGACGCGTTGATCTCCGGTACGATCAGCTTGTGGTCGGGATGCATCCTCCAGGCCGAAGAATTGTCAATGACCGTGGCACCCGCCTGCGCGAAGCGCGGTGCCCATTCGAGGGAGGCATCGCCTCCTGCCGAGAACAGGGCCAGATCGGGCGCCCGTAGTACCGCTTCCTCCATCCCGATTACCGTCTGGGGCTGCCCTCGGAAGCTTATCGTTTTACCCACCGAACGCCGGGAGGCGACCGCCAGTAACTCCGTAACCGGAAAATTTCGTTCCTCCAGCACCCTCCTCATCACTTCGCCCACCAAACCGGTGGCGCCCACCACGGCTACTTTCATATTCCAAGTATTTTAAGTCAAAATTACCATCCCGGCTAGTCCATGGCAAACGGCGTTTGTTATAAATATAACAGTGGACTCTAATTCACAACAGGTATAAAAAACCGCTCTCATGGAGCGGTTTGTGTCGGACGGAACCGGTATGTGCGTTAATTCGGTTTAGTCCCTGGTCTCATAAGGAACGGGTAAGGATTCATAACCCATGTTATACAGGGTGAAGCCAAACACGTCCGCCTGTTCCTGTATGCGTTTACTCAGGGGTTTGCCTGCCCCGTGTCCGGCATTGGTCTCTATTCGAATGAGGACGGGGGCTTCCCCCTGATGCTTGGCCTGCAGCTGTGCGGCAAACTTAAAGCTGTGTGCAGGAACTACCCGGTCGTCATGATCTCCCGTAGTTACCAGAGTAGCTGGATAGGATACACCTTCCCTGACGTTGTGTACCGGAGAATATCCCCTCAGGTAGGCGAGCATTTCCGGGCTGTCCTCGGCCGTACCGTAGTCATAGGCCCATCCGGCGCCGGCCGTGAAGGTGTGATAGCGTAGCATGTCCATGACCCCGACTGCAGGCAGGGCAACCTGGAACAGTTCGGGACGCTGCGTCATCGTTGCCCCGACCAGCAGGCCTCCGTTGGATCCACCCCGAATGGCCAGCTTTTCGGAGGAGGTGTAGCCCTGATCGATCAGGTATTCGGCTGCTGCGATGAAGTCGTCGAATACATTCTGCTTGTTCATCTTAGTGCCGGCCAGGTGCCATTCCTTTCCGTATTCGCCCCCACCCCTTAGGTTGGCCACCGCATAGATGCCCCCCTGTTCGAGCCAGATGGCATTGGTAGCACTGAATCCGGGTCGCTGGCTGATATTAAACCCACCGTAACCGTATAAGATCGTCGGATGGTTGCCTTCTAATTCCAGACCTTTCTTATGAGTGATAAACATGGGTACGCGCGTACTGTCCTTAGACCGGAAAAAGACCTGACGGGTAGTGTAATCGGCGGAGTTAAAATCAATCTCAGGGGTCCAGTACAATTCGTACTCTCCGGTTTTGTAGTCGATTTTATAGGTCGATCCTGGAGTATAGTAATTCCTGAAGCTGAAATATCCCTCGGCATCTTCAAGCCACCCACCGAAACCCGAGGCCGTACCCAGGCCGGGGAGTTCGATTTCACGTATGAGATTTCCCCGGTAATCGTATTGATACACCCGGGTGATGGCATCGATCATGTAACTGGCGAAGATGTATCCTCCTCCCTGAGACACACTCAGCACATTCTCGGTTTCCGGAATGACATCCTGCCAGTTTTCGGGTCCGGGATTCGAGGCGTCCACTTCCACAACCCTCTGGTTGGGCGCATTGCGATTTGTTGTCAGCAGCAGGCGGGAACCCCTGTTCTGCAGCAGAGACACATCGGAATTTTCATCTCCCTGCACCGTGAGCAAGGGCGCTCCCTGGCGGCTCAGATCCTTTATGTACATGCGGTTCCCGGAAGTGCTGTTAGCCGCACTAATGGCCAGATACCTCTGATCTTCCGATACCGAGGCACCTACGTAGCGGTATTTTTGAGCGGGTGTACCCCCGAAGATGAGCTCGTCCTCTGACTGTGGCTGACCGAGGCGGTGAAAGTACAATTTGTGCTGGTCGGTTTTGGCCGATAGCTCGCTGCCTTCGGGCTTGTCGTAACTGGAATAGTAAAATCCCTCGTTGCCCTTCCATGAAATTCCGCTGAATTTAACGTCCACCAGAGTGTCCCCTACGATTTCCCGCGTAGCCGTTTCCATGACGATTACCTTTCGCCAGTCGCTACCGCCCTCGGATATGGAATAGGCCACCAGGCTTCCGTCTGCCGTGAGGCTGAAGCCCGACATGGAGGTGGTACCGTCTTTGGAAAACGTATTGGGGTCTAGGAATACTTCGTCTTCCCCGTCTTCTGCGACCCTGTAGATGACACTTTGGTTCTGCAACCCATCGTTTTTAGAGTAGTAGTAGTCGCTGCCGTTTTTGCTCTTGAACGGGGTACCCAGTTTCTCGTAGTTCCACATGACTTTCATGCGGGATTGGAGCTCGTCCCGATAGGGAATGTCGTCCAGATATCCGAAGGTGACCTCGTTCTGCCGCCTCACCCAGTCTTCCGTCTCCTTGCTGCGATCGTCCTCGAGCCAGAGGTAGGGATCCTGGATTTCAACACCGGAGAAGGTGTAGGTACTGTCTTTTACCGCCGTCTCCGGGTATTCCAGCGGTGCTTTGGAATTGATCAGGTCGCAGGAAACCAGTAAGAACATGGCTGCTGCGGCCCCGTATACCATTGACTTCATGTTGGATAAGTTTTGCAATAAAGATACGGACCAATGGGCACAAAAAAACCTCCCGTTCTGAGGAGGTTTAGGGTTAAACCGTGTAGCGGCGTCCCTCTTATGAGGGGTTTTTCTTCAGCAGGTCCCGAATCTCGGTCAGCAGTTCTTCCTGTGTTGGGCCCGGAGGGGGATCGGGTGCAGCCTCCTCTTCCTTCTTATTGCTATTTTCATAGGCCTTCAGGAACAGGTAAATAAACAGGCCAACTATAATGAAGTTGATGATGGCCTGGATCAGGTTACCGTAGGTGAGCACGGCGGCTCCCGCCTCCTGCGCAGCGGTCAGAGACTCGTAGGACTCGCCGTCCAGGGACACGAATTTCTGGGTGAAGTCGGTTCCCCCTTTAATGACTCCGATTATGGGCATGATGATATCTGCCACGGCGGATTTTATGCACCTCCTATGACCACCGCTGTAGTCAGGCTTACGATGTCTCCTTTCATCAGGAAACTCTTGAAGTCTTTAAAGAAGCTCATAAAGCGATTAATGATTAGTGGCAAGAAGGTACTAACTATTTGTCTCGATTATCCTCCGTTCCACCCGTGCGGTCAGGCTGGTCAGGACTTCATAGGAAATCGTCTGACATTGGCCGGCGAGCTCTTCGGCACTGTGAACCTCGTCAAAAACGACCACCCGGTCGCCCTCGGTGCAGGGAATGTCTGTGATATCGACCATGATCATGTCCATGCATACCCAGCCGGTTACGGGCGCCCAGCGACCGTTAATCCAAACTCCTCCCCGGCCATTACCCAGATGGCGCCCAATACCGTCGGCGTGTCCGATGGGCAGGGTGGCAATGGTCATCCTTTGGTCGGCGATAAAGCCCCGGTTATATCCTACGGAATCCCCCTCCTCGATCCGGTGTATTTGGGATATGACCGTGGTGAGCCGTGCTATGGGGCGCAGTTCACTATCGTAGTCCGGATCGTTACCGAAGCCGTACAGGCCTATGCCCGACCGCACCATGTCGAAGTTGGCTTCCGGAAAGTTGAAGATGCCCGAGGTGTTGCTCAGGTGCCGGATCGGCTGGTAACCCAGTCGATCGGTTATTATCCCGCAGATCCGTTCGAAAGATGCGATCTGACCTCGGGTAAAGGCTTCTTCGCCCATATCGTCCGTGGCTCCCAGGTGTGAAAGTACCGACCGTATTTTCAGTTCCTCCTTACCTTCCCAGAAGTGCAGTATGTCCTCCAGGTCATTCTCCCTGAAACCCAATCTGTTGAGGCCTGTGTTGAATTTGAGGTGTACCGGGTATTCCCGTATCCCCAGACTCTGGGCCACCGAAGAGAATTCGCGCAACACCCGGAAGGAATACAGTGCGGGTTCCAGGCAGTGTTCCACACAGGATCCGAGCTGGTCGTGCTGGGGGTGCAGGACCAAAACGGGGACCTCTACGCCCCCTTCCCGAAGCAATATGCCTTCCCGCACGTAGGCAACGGCCAGGTAATCGGCCCCGAGTCGTTCCAGTTTCCGGGCTATGGCCACCATATCACTGCCATACGCAAAGGCCTTGACCACCCCCAGGAAACGGGTGCCTTCAGTCAGTTTCGCGCGGAGAACCCGATAGTTGTGGGCCAGGGCGTCGAGATCGATTTCGAGCAGGGTCCCGGATACGCCCACTTCATTGGTCAGTTTTGTCATCGGCTGTATCTTCGGAAGGAACGCTTTCGGCATCCACATCCATGTTTCTTAGTTTGTCCCCCAGCATGGCTTTGTAGAAGGCGGCACGGCTAAGGGGTTCATACTCGTCCCGCTCTCCCAGAAGTACCAGTGAGGTATCGCTGGACTTGCGATAGCTGAAGTTCGCCAGGTTGCCCGTGCGCATGCAGACCGCATGCACCTTGGTCACGTACTCCGCCGTTGCCATCAGGGCAGGCATGGGACCGAAGGGATTGCCCTTGAAGTCCATATCGAGTCCGGCTATGATGACCCGTTTTCCCCGGTTAGCCAGGTCGTTAGCCACATTGACGATTTCGTGATCGAAAAACTGGGCCTCATCTATACCCACTACCTCGAACTCCTCGCTGCGCGACAGTATTTCTACGGCGCGATCCACTGAGCTGGAAGGGATTTCGTTCTGGTCGTGGGAGACCACCCTGTCATTGCCAAAGCGCGAATCGATGCGGGGCTTGAAGATTTCGACACGCTGCCGGGCGAACTGCGCCCGCCTGAGTCTGCGAATCAGTTCTTCCGTCTTCCCAGAGAACATGGAGCCGCATATCACCTCGATCCATCCAAAGGGCTCCGTTTTATTCACTGTATTTTCCAGAAACATAATGTAAATTTGGACTGAAGGGAAATCGACGGAAAGTCGCTCTTTTACGCGTCAAATTTAGTAATTTACGGCTGGCAAGTAAGCCTCCCGACCGGCAGGGCAACCCGGTTGCCCCAAGCCCAAATCCCCAGGAGTCATGAAAGAAAAACTACACGAGGAACTCAAACAACTGGCCCTTCGGATCTCCCAGTCCCAGGAAGGCGACCTGGCCGAATTGTATGCCCATGCACAGCGGCTCTACGAAAAACTTGCGGTACTAAAGATCATCGAGGAGAAACTCAACCACATCGAGGTCGACGTTACCCGCAGTGAACTCGGGGCCAAGTTCGAGAAGCTCGCACAGGCCGTAATGAGGGCCAATTCCGAGGTGCCGGAGACCAGTCCGCACGAGGAAGACATCATTACCCCGGGGATGGACACCATCCGTCACATGGTTTCGGAAATGTATTCTGATGTCGCCATGGACCAGTTGTTCACGGATCTCCTGGAAAAAGGAGATCTCACGGAAGAAGGCAACAGGTCCTAGTCCCGGGCCAGACCCGGGATCAACACTGAAACCTGTTAAAACGATGTCTGGACGCCTGGTATTGGTTCCCACACCCATTGGTAATCTGGGAGATATTACCCTGCGAGCCCTTGAGGTACTCAAATCTGCCGATCTCGTCCTCGCCGAGGACACCC
Organism: uncultured Flavobacteriaceae bacterium; assembly: GCA_964550895.1. GTDB lineage: Bacteria > Bacteroidota > Bacteroidia > Flavobacteriales > Flavobacteriaceae > CAZKAP01. The sequence continues at coordinate 17,179 of CAZKAP010000021.1, read as the reverse complement.
GGGTGAGTCGCAAGCTGATGACCCACTACGATATCGGAACTCCGTTGCAGAGTTATCATGCCCACAACGAACATGAGCGGGTGGAATACCTCGTTACCAGGATGCAGGACGGTCTGGTGATCGCACTGATCAGTGACGCCGGCAGCCCTGGCATTTCGGATCCGGGATTCCTGCTAGTACGCGCCTCTGTGGGTGAGGGCGTGGAGGTTGAAAGCCTGCCCGGAGCTACGGCCCTTATCCCTGCCCTGACCCTGAGCGGGATTCCCTGCGATCGCTTCGTATTCGAAGGTTTCCTGCCTGTCAAGAAAGGACGTAAAACCCGGCTCGAAGAACTTCAGGGAGAGAGCCGGACCATGGTATTCTATGAATCTCCCTACCGGGTAGTCAGGACCCTGGCTCAGTTTGAGCAGTTTTTTGGGAGCGACAGGCAGGCGGCAGCCTGTCGTGAGTTGACCAAACTGCACGAGGAGGTTCGTCGGGGCAGCCTGAAGGAGCTGCGGGAATACTTCGAATCCCGAACCGTTAAGGGCGAGTTTGTGCTGGTGGTAGCCGGCACGGCGGATTAAATGCTGGCTCAGTGATGTTTACCGCGGTTCCACCCCCCTTTAGACAGGTAGGTATGCCCACTTTCAATGGCGTCATCTTCCAGTCGGGTGCCCATGGAATCGTTCCAGCGGTTCAGATAACCGAAAAGCGAGATTACTCCCAGCATTTCCACAATTTCCCCTTCGTCCCAGTACCGGTATAACCGCTGCCTGATCGCCTCGTCTACGGCATTGGGTACCTGGGAGGCCTGCAGTGAGAAATCCAGTGCGGCCCGCTCGGCCTCGCTGAATGCCGGGTGTGTCCGGTACTCCCAGATGTTGTCCAGTTTTTCCTGTGCGGCCCCATAGCGTTCGGCCGCTCGTATGGCATGGGCCTGGCAGTAGCGACAACCCGTAGAATTGCTGCTCACCCAGGCTATCATCCGCTTGAGATCGGATGTCACCCTTCCCCGGTTGTCCATCACGGCTTTGTTGAGTTCGATAAAGGCTTGGGAAATTCGGGGCCGGTGCTGCATGGTCAGCACCGAATTCGGACAGAATCCCAGGGTTTCGTTGAAGAAATCGGCCAGTTTGCGCGTCTCGGGGTCGTGATCGGGGGACAGGGGCTCTACCAGTGCCATATTGCGTAATTTTAGGTTGAATTTACGAACCGGATATGACAAATCACGTAAGTACGGAATGGAAGGGGGGGATGACCTTCACCAGCAATAACCCCACGGGTATGGAGTTTACCATAGTACCCAGTGGCGAGGACACGGATACTCCTCAGGGGGTGAGTCCCAAGGCACTCATGCTCTCTTCACTGGCCGGTTGTACCGGACTGGATGTGGCCCACCTGATCCGCAAGATGAAGCTCGAGGTCGAACGCTTTCACCTGGAGGTCTATGGCGACCTGACCGACGAGCATCCGCGGTATTACAACAAGGTGCGGGTGGAATACCACTTCCACGGATCCAATCTGAACCCGGCGCAATTGCAGAAGGCAGTGGATCTTTCCCTCGAAACATATTGCGGAGTGACAGAAATGTTCAGGAAGTTCGCCGATCTTGACATCCGAGTCGAATTCCACAACGAATAGATTTTTGGCGTGAACTATCTCTGGAGACCCTTGCCTGAGCCGGAGGCAGAGGCCGTTGAATCGCTGCAGCAGGCCCTTCAGGTCGATGAGGCCGTGGCGCGTCTTCTGGTCCAACGCGGCATCACGACCTTCGGTGAGGCCCGCTGGTTTTTCAGGCCCGCTGTGGAGCAGCTCCATGACCCATTCCTGATGAGGGACATGCGAGCCGCAGTGGACCGCATACTACGGGCGCTAAGGGCTGGTGAACGCATATTAATCTACGGCGATTACGACGTGGACGGCACCTCCTCCGTAGCCCTGCTGGACGGTTACCTGCGCACGCATACCGACCACAGTTGCATCTACATTCCGGACCGCTATGCCGAGGGGTACGGAATATCCCTGAAGGGGATCGATTATGCAGTGCATAATGAGATCGATCTGATTATTGCTCTCGACTGTGGCACCAAGGCTATAGAGCAGATTGCCTATGCCCGCAGCAAGGGGATTGACGTTATCGTCTGCGACCACCACCGTCCGGGAGCCACACTTCCTGAGGCCGTAGCCGTGCTCAACCCCAAGCGGCCCGACTGCCCGTATCCGTACAAGGAGCTATGCGGCTGTGGGGTCGGCTTTAAACTGGTTACTGCGCTGGCCCGGAGCTTGGGCCAGTCCTTCGAAGAAATTCGCGAACACCTCGACCTGGTGGCCCTGGCCATAGCGGCCGACATCGTACCCATGGACGGGGAAAACCGGACCCTTGCTGCCCTGGGCTTAGCGCATATCAACCGCCGGCCCCGACCGGGTTTGGAACATATCCTGCCTGAAAGGTACCGGGGGAATTGGACGGTAGAGCACCTGGTATTTCAGGCGGCGCCGCGCATCAATGCGGCGGGCCGTATGGGCCACGCCACCCGGGCCGTATACCTACTTCAGGCTGAATCCGAGGAGGAAGCCGACAAATACGCCAGGGCTGTGGAAAGTTGGAATGAAGACCGCAAGGGATCGCAGGAAGAGATCTTTCGGGAGGCCTTGCGGCAGATCAGCGAAAGCGGTCAGCAGGACAAGCTCTCTACCGTGGTATACGCCCCCCACTGGCACAAGGGGGTAATCGGCATCGTGGCCTCCAAGCTGATCGAGCAATACCACCGTCCGACGGTGGTCCTGTGTGGGGAAGGCGATGTGATTGTAGGATCGGCCCGTTCGATACCGGGCTTCGACCTCTATCAGGCACTGGATGCCTGTGCAGAATTCATGACCAAGTTTGGAGGACACACCTTCGCGGCGGGGATGAGCGTCAGAAAGGGGCAGCTACAGGAGTTTAGAGCGGCCTTTGAACGACAGGTAGCCGAACGGCTGGGGTCTGAGCCTCGGGTACCCGAGCTCAACTATGACGGTATCATGAGCCTGGGGGAAATCACCCCCCGCTTCTATCGCATATTGAAACAGTTTGCCCCTTTTGGTCCCTCGAATCCCAGGCCGGTTTTCCGCTTCGACGGCCTATTGGACAATGGGTACACCCGTAAGGTCGGAGGAGACAAGTCTCATCTGAAGTTTGGGCTGAAGGATGACAAGGGGCATCAGGTATCCGGTATAGGTTTCGGAATGGCGGAGAAATCCGAATTTGTCATCGGCGGACGGGTCGATGTGCTGGCTGCCCTGGACGAGAACCACTGGAACGGGAACACCCGGATCGAACTGTCGGTTCAGGATGTGGCCCCTTCGGGCAGCCGTTCAAGCGTGAGCTCCCTGCCATCGAAAACGGCAAAGGTCCAGTAGGAAATCCAGTCTCCGAGGTTTACATAGGTTGCCCCCCCTTCGAGTTCCAGGGTCATGGGCAGGTGGCGGTGACCGAAGATGAAGTAGTCGTACTCACCTTCCTGCAGTTTTCGTTTCGCATAGAGGATCAGCCATTCCTTATCTTCTCCAAGGAACCGGGTATCCGCCTCCCCCGATATGATCTTGTTGTTCACCGAAAGGTGCTGAGCCAGCGGTACCCCTATGTCGGGATGCAGCCAACGGAACAGCCACTGGGAAACCGGGCTGGTAAAGACCTTTTTCATCAGCTTGAAGCCTTTATCTCCCGGGCCCAGTCCGTCCCCATGAGCGAGGAAGAATCGCCTGCCGGATATGCTAAGCTGTTGGGGCCTTCGAAATACCGGTATTCCGAGCTGCTCCTCAAAATATCCGAACATCCACAGGTCGTGGTTGCCCACGAAATAGTATACGGTTATGCCCTGGTCGGTGATTTCCGCGAGTTTTCCCAAAACCCGAACGAAACCTTTGGGAACCACGCTCTTGTACTCGAACCAGAAGTCGAAGAGGTCTCCCATAAGGAAGATGGCGTGGGCATCCCGGCGAATCTCTTCCAGCCAGCTCACGAAGCGCTTCTCGCGTGCCAGGCTCTGTCTCGCATCGGGGGCCCCCAGGTGGTTGTCACTGGCGAAGTACACCTTTTTCCCCTCGGGCAGCGCTATATCCTCCAGCTGTGCGTGTTTCATGGTTCTCAGGGGAAATTTAAGCAAACATTCCGTTACGGTATCCCGCCAGGAATTATTTCGAGCGGATGGCGCCCAGGATTGCCTTGGTGTTCTGGGTCAGTGCGAGTTTGGCCGACTGAACGGCACGATCGGTAAGGAGCTGGTCCCAGTGACTGTATTCTTCCCAGGTAGCCCGCTTGCAGAAGGAAAGGGCCTCTTGCGTATACCCTTCCAGCTCCGAACAGTATTGGTCAAGGAAGTAGTCCAGGTCCTTTTGCGTTTCAAAGACCCGGTTGAAGAGTCCGTAATCCTTCGCCCAGTATGCAGACTTCCAATCCTTAGGACGGAAGGCGAGTTCGTTGAAGGCAGCTCGGCCGATCTTGCGGGCCACGGCGGGTTCTATAACCAGGGGTGCTATGCCTATGGAGACCTCGGAGAGTCGTATCGATGCGGATTCAACGGCCCAGGCCACGTCGCAGGCCGCGATAAGTCCAACGCCCCCGCCCACGGTTTTTCCCTGTACGCGGGCGATTACCGGCACAGGACACTTCCGGATGGCGTTGATAAGATGGGCGAAACCACTGAAGAATTCGGTGCCACCTTCCACATCCGTAATGTCGAGTAGCTGATCGAAATTGGCCCCTGCGCAGAAGGCCTTATTCCCCTCGGATTTTAGCAAAATGGCATGAACCTGTTTTTCGCTGCCCAGGCGTTCGATCTCTCGGGTCAGTCTTCCCAGTAATTCCAGGGTAAAGGCATTGCTCATGGGGTGACCGAATTCGACATAGGCGATCATTCCCTCGATTTTGGTGAACAGGCTTCCGTTCTCGCGTTCGGTGGACATACGTTTGCTTTTAATGCAAAATTAGGGGTTTGCCCGGGCTTTGGGGAGGTAGTAACTCCAGAACCTGAGGAATAGTCCTCCCCCTCGTGCTGCCATCCAGACCGAGAGGGCAATCCAGATGCTAAAGATTCCCAGATCGAGAAATTTTCCCAGATATAGCACTGGGATGAAGAAGGCCAGTGTGGCCACCAGCAGCACGTTTCTCAGGTATTTCATCTCCCCCATCCCCTTGAATAATCCGTCCATCACGAAGGTGAGCGCACTGATGGGCAGCTGTATGAGCAGTACAGGCAGGATGAGGTTGAAAACCCGGAGGACCTCGGATTCCCTGGTAAAAATTAGCCCGATCGAAGGCAGGTAGGCGAGCCCGACCACCAGAAGCAGCGCCGCCAATACCGAGCCGTAGAGCAGGATTTTACGGGTCAGGAGCCAGAGCCCTTTGTAATCCTGTGCCCCCAGCAGGCGTCCTCCCATGCTGTTTCCGGCCGCACTGTAACCGTCTATGAAAAAGGCCGCAAACAACCAGAGATTCATCGCAATGGTATGGGCGGCGATATAGGTATCTCCCAGGGAGGTGGCCTCTCGAACCGAAATCAGCAGGGCCGCGTTCAGGGCGAGTGTGCGCACGAACAGGTTGGCCGACATGGTAAATAGGCGCACGATTTCCTTATTGAGTGGCCACTGAAGCCTAAGCGAAATATCCTTCCTCCCGAGTACCAGTAGGAAGACCGCTAATGCCATAATGGCCTGAGCGAGGAGGCTGGCATAGGCCGCCCCTTCGAGATTCATGGCTGGGATCCAACCATCTATTCCATAGACCAGGGCGAAATCCAGACCTATGTTGGCTCCGGTACCCAAGAGGGCGATCCACATGGGGTGAAAGGTGTTCTGCAGCCCCCTGAAGACTCCGAAAAGCGCATAAGTAAAAAGGGTCAGCGGCAATCCCCAGATGCGAATAGAGAAGTAGGAAAGGCAGAAGTCCAGCAGGAGGCCATCCGCATCGAATAATTTGAAGATCAGCGGGGCAACGGGGAGGGTAGTGGCGATCACGAACAGGCTAAGCAGGAAATTAAAGAAGATGGCCTGCATGGGTAGATTCCGGACTTCGTCGAGCTTACCCGCACCCAGGTACTGCGAAATAATAGCCGATATGCTGCTGCGGGTCTGACCCAGAACCCAGATGAGCATCGACAGGAAAGACCCTACTATGCCTGCGGCGGCCAGTGACTCCAGCCCATTTTCCGGTATGCGGCCCACGATGGCGGTGTCGGTAATGGACAAAAGGGGTTCGGATATACCCGATATGATTGCGGGCACGGCCAGGTTGTTGATGCTGCGGAAATTAATAGAATCTTTCAAGGCGCCTCTAAGGTAGCGCTCGCTATAAGGAGTTCAAAACAATGGAAGGGGTGCTCGCTCTGTTTGGGGAAATAGACGTCCCCGAGACGAGTGTACCCACGTTTCTCGTAAAACGCGATGTTTCGGGGATTTTGAGAGAACGTATCCAGTCGGATAGATGCACAACCCTGGTCTCGGGCAAAATGCTCGGCGAAATCCATGAGCATGCGGGCAAATCCCCTGCCCTGGTAATCCGGTTCGACGCATAGTCGGTGGGGGTACAGGTGGAGAGCCTCAGCCCCCAGCCATTTGATATCCCTATACACCTCGTCCTTCTCCATGCTCAGGCTGATCGACCCAATGGGGTAATCGTTCTGATCCAGCACATACAGTATCCCATTTCGGTGATCCTCTTCGAATTGCGCCCGGGGCGGATAATGCTCATTCCACTGTTGGATACCCCGTTCACGCATATCGGCAGCACAGGCCCGCGAAATGCGGTACACGTGCTCCACATCGGTAGCCATGGAAGGTCGGATCATGTCGACTGATTTTTTTGCACCGCAAAAATAATCCGTTTGCCGCCTTCCAGCCTATAATCTGGGCTAAAAACTCCGACGAATCGCCGGGCGCTTAGCCGGTGCTCTTCAGGCCGCTTGCCAGGCCATTGGTCAGCAGCAGTAGCAGGGTAAGCCTTGGAGAATCCTCGCTGCTACCATCCTCTTCCCGCCAGGCCCGGATGGCTTCCCTGTGCAGACGATTCAAGAGCTCCAGGGATCCCGAACGCAGTCCGATGTTGAACAGGTGCATATCCCGTCTTTCCTCTATATTGTCCCCGAGGAGCTGCAGCAAATGGCTGCGGGTGAGGTCGTATTCCTTGAGTATGCGTTCCATGATCACCTCCGAAGAGGGGCCGGCCAGGGAAGCGTAGTGCTTCATCTCCGTGGGACTGGCATTGAGCAGGTTCGTCTCCGACTGTATAAAGAGATACTTCAGGAAGGGCAGGTCATTCGCGTAACTGTGGATTTGTGCATATTGCCCAGGATGGTCTTTCTTCATCTTCTCCAGAGCAGACCCCATACCGTACCATCCCGTCAGGTTGAAGCGTGCCTGATTCCAGCTGAAAACCCAGGGGATCGCCCTGAGGTCCGACAGGCTCCGCTTGCCGGTCCTTCGGGAGGGACGGGAGCCTATCTTTCCTTTCTCGATGACATCGATGGGAGTCGCCTTGCTATAGAACCCGATAAAGTCTTCCCGGTCCACAAGTTCCCTGTAGTTGGCCCGCGAGAGGGACGAGAAGAGCTGACAGGATTCGCCGATCTCTGACATCCCTCTGGTCCACGGGTTATGCGGCAGTTGCTGACGGAACACCCCGGCAACCACCATTTCCAGATTATAAGTCGCATTAAGCATATTGGCGAACTGCTGGGCGATGGTTTCTCCCTGCACGGTAAACCGGGCCTGACCGCTAACGGTGCCGGGAGGCTTGCTATCCCAGAACCGGTGGTATTTTCCTCCTCCCCGGCTGATGGTACCCCCGGTTCCATGGAAGAAACGGCATTGGATGCCGAGTTCGGCAGCGGTTTCCGTGAGTCGCTCCTGGGCCCTGTACACGTTCCATTTACTGGCCAGGGTTCCGCCGTCCTTGTTGCTGTCGCTATAGCCGAGCATGATCTCCTGCCAGGAATCGAAAATTTCTTGGCGACCCCGAGTCACCGGATGGGAAAGGAACTGCTGGAAAATTTCGGGTGCTGCCTCGAGATCTTCGATCGTTTCGAAGAGGGGGACCACCATGAACGGCTGTTGAAGCAATCCGAATTCCTGCAGGAACAGGTATACGATTAAGAGGTCGCTGGCCTGGCGCGTCATGCTCACGATAAAGGAACCGATACCCTCCGGGCCAAAGGAATCCACGTGATTCCTTACGGCTTCGTAACAGGACAGCAGGGCCGTTGCCTCATCCCCGTATATTACTCCCCGCCTAGTAAAGGGCCGGCCGCTTTTGAGTTCCTGGCCGATCCAGGCTACCCGTTCTTCCTCATTCATCTCGGTGTAGGCCTTCTCATGTGCGATGCCCTCGAGTATCTGGTCCATGGCTTTTTCGTGAAATGCGCTGTTCTGCCGTATGTCGAGTTTGGCCAGATGGAATCCGAAGGCCTGAATGAGTCGCTGCAATGGAAAAATCCACTCCTTGTAAAGCTGTACGGCACCGATTTCATGAAGGGTATCGGCGATGACTTTCAGGTCTTCTCCATACTCTTCGGGGCCACTGTACGCTATGCCGTCCCTGGACTTTCCACTCTCTGTGGCCAACAGGCGTTCTACGAGCAGGCCCGAATACTGCCTCCAGGGTTCCTTCGGATTGCGTTCCCGGGCCTTGCGGTAGAGTTTGGGGAAGCGTTCTGCCATGGAATCCAATGCCTGAAGTAAAGCCTTCGGCACCGGGTTGAGTTCATCGGACAGGCTGAGGGCCTCGGTAAGCTTAGCCTGTTCATTCCTGAGCATAACCAGTGCATGGGTTCTGTGAATCTCCAGGGTTTCCGCTGTAATTTCAGCGGTTACAAAGGGATGGCCGTCCCGGTCACCACCCACCCAGCTCCCGAATCGTACCGATGGCCAGTGCTCTGCATCAGACAGCAGTTCGGTATCCCAGCCCATGCCCTTCCAGGCCCAGTACAGGTTGCGATCGAGCCTACGAATCACCGATGGAAATACCTGAGTCATGTAGTGAAGCACATTACTGCGTTCCGACTGCAGATTGGGCTTCTCCAGATAGATCTCGCCGGAGCGCCAGCAGGATTCGAGTAGCATATCCAATTCTTCCTCTATCATGCCCCGCTCGTCAGGAGTCCACACCGGGTTCTCCAGTCGGACCAGCAGCAGGTAGATTTTTCGGTGCAACCTGAGGATGCTTACCCGTTTGGCCTCTGTGGGATGTGCCGTGAGCACGGGGGTCACGACGGTCGACTTGAGCCGTTCGCGAACCTGCTCTGGAGATAACCCCTGCTGATGGGCCATCTGGAAACTCTCCTTCCAGCTCCCCCGGATTGGGGGCTGTTCCTTACTTTGATTGCGTTTACGACGGTACTGCGCGGCCACGTTTTCCTCGACCAGGTTGAGCAGCTGAAAGGACAGGCTCAGGGCCTGGGATACTTTTTCCTGCAGTTCTTCCGGCGGGTCCGGGAGGGTCTTGTTCCCGAACTCGGTATGCAGGTAGGGGGTAATGGCCCCGTCTCCGGTTCTTTGCAGTACTATGTCCAGTCGGTCGATCAGGTATTCGAAGTCCCTTTTTACTTTTTCCTTGTAATCCATCGGCAGGTTTCTTAAGTTCCTAAAATTAAGGGCCACCCGCGAGAATACCAGAGCCTTAAAGGCATATTTAATTCGCGACAGAAATTTTGAGAATATCCCTCTTTTGAAGTATTTTTGCCTCCTACTTCCAGAAACTGCTTTCGGGTGGTTTGGAAATGGGGGATTAGCTCAGCTGGCTAGAGCGCTTGCATGGCATGCAAGAGGTCACCGGTTCGACTCCGGTATTCTCCACGATCAAGCGGTGCTCATAAGGCGCTTATGGCATGAGAAGACCAAGCTGCAACAGCGCATCAAGCTCGCTTGAATGCGCTGTAAAGTGCAGGTCTTCGAAAAGGCGCTAGCCTTTATAAGCGCCATTTGCAGTATGGGGTGACAGCCGGAGGGGCGAAGCCACCCCGGTATTTCTCGCTTGAATGCGCTGTAAAGTGCAGGTCTTCGAAAAGGCGCTAGCCTTGCACGAAATTTGGAGAATCCATGTCGGCCATAGTCACGGCAGGGTAAGGTAGGCGGCCATCTTTGTGCTAAAGGAAAAACCCTCGATGAAGAGGGTTTTAACTAGTGTTGTTCAGAAAGTATTAATCCGGGAAAACGAGTTCGAATGAGCTTCCATTCTGACTCTCGGTGTGAGCGATAAACTGCCCCTTCAGGATTTCCATCTGATAGCGGATTAGATAAAGACCGATTCCCTGACTCTCACCTTTAAAGCCCAGGGTTTTGTTCAGTCCCCCGAAACTGTCGTTCACCACGCTCATATCCATGCCGCGGTCGTTGATCTCGATCGTGATGGCCGTTGAACTCATACTGCGCTTGTGGCCTACACAGATCATAGGATTCCTTTTTTCGGCCGAATTAAGGATGGCGAAATCGATAAAATGGACGAAAATATTCTCCATAAATGTCGGGATGGCCTTAATCCACAAGCTGTCAGGCAGTTCGTTAACAATCTTAACCTTGTGCTTTTTAATCTGGGCGGATGCGATGTCCTCCGCCCGGTAAAGTGCCTCACACAGGGAGGTCTGCCGGGGTTTCTGATCGCTGAGGTGGTGAATAGAGACGATTTCCCGCAGTCCGCGGATGGCATCCGAGAACTGTTCCGAGGATTCGATCAGCAACTTCATCATCTCCAAACGCTCCTCCTTGCTCCCCTCGTCTTTGAGGAAGTTGAGCAGAACGGATAGGTTTGTGGCATTGCCCTTGAGATTGTGAGAGGTGATATGGGCGAAGTTGATTAGTTTATCCACCTGAGCGTAGGATTCGTCCAGTCGCTCCCAGAGCACCTTGACTTTGTCCTTGTATTCGGTTATATCCGTTGCCTCGATTAGTATCATATTGCCCATGGGAAGTCGGGTTCCCTGAAGCAGGAGATGCCGGCTCTGCTGAGCAGGTGTCAAAAATTCGAGTTCGAGGTTGCTGAAACAGCCGGTATCGTCCAGTCGTTTGACTACCTCGGACTTCAGCCTGGGGTTCAACTTCTGTATCTCCTCGATATTTCTGGAGATCATGTCCCGGCTATCAATCATGAGCAGCTCGCCCAGCGCCGGGTTCACATGGAGAATCCTTCCATCAGTCCGGTCGATCAGCATTTTGGGAGTCTGTCCGGCATTGAATATAAACGGATCCGGATTGATGGTGGTGGTGGGATGATCGTCCACTCCCTTCTCCACCCACTCGGTAATGTCCTGGAATGTGCCGATCAGCTTGGTTTGCTTTCCCTTGGTGTATTTGGATCTTCCTACACTCCGAACCCGAATCTGTTTCTGGGTATCGGTGGTAAGATCGAAGGTGCAGGCCCAGTTCGAGCCGTTTTCCCGGGCGAGTTTAATGGCTTCCCGGAACATGACCTTATCGGATTTTTTACTAATGCGGTCAATCAGGTCTTCCAGGCTGAGCGTATCGTGATTTTCCATCTCCAGGATCTGGTAGATGGTAGGGGTCCAGAAGGACGATTCGGTTTGCAGATCCAGCTCCCAGCTCGCGATACGGGCCGAGTTTCCTTTTTCATTCAACAGTTGCTTGGTGCGCAGCAGCTCAAGCTCCAGTTTCTCGGCCTTGCTTATACGCTTGACCTTGGCAACCACGCCGATCTGTTGCCCGTAGCCATCCTTCCAGGGGTTGAGTTGCCATACCTTCTGATCCTCGTTGGGTTGGGTACTTTTGATGATGATTTGAACGTTTGAGAGTCCGTCGACTACGTAGCGGGCCTTCAGCCGGAAATCCTCGGACAGGTCGGGGAAGATTTCAAACAGATGCCGCTCCTGCAGGTCGTCGTATTCTCCTGTAGGCTCAGAAGGAACCAGACCCGACTGCTCGTACCAGGATTCAGATGCATCGACGAAAAGGAGTTCGTTGTTGAAGAAGGCGACTGCTGTGGTAATGTTTTCCAGCCAGTTGATCATTTGTGTCTCTTCCGGATACGGCCTCATACCTCAAGTATTTTGTTCATAATTAATCCATTTCAGGGGTAAGGGAGAATAAATTGTTGTAAAAGCCTGGGGTATTGTTGTCATCCCAACCCAGGGATCGGTTTTGCCTAGATCAGGTCCACCATTTCGGAAAGCCAGTACTCCTGATGTATGCTTCGTATCATGTTTGGAGTGAGGGGCTTCAGCATGATATCCTTCAGCATCGGGTGATTTTCGGCCACCGCCTGTTCCGTCGGATTCATGGCAATGGTCAGCAGGTAAATCTGCAGATCCGGGTATTGGCGCCAGTAGCCTCTCGAGACGAATTCCTTGAGGAACTCAAAGGCGTTCATCTCAACCATATTCAGGTCGATCAGGAGGATACAGGGCCTGGGCGCATCGGTCTTCATGCTCTCCAACAGGTCCCCGGGCCGTTCGAATACCTGGATTACTTCAACGAGATCGCTGTCTTCCAGGTGTTTCCTATTGATGTAATTGGTGCTCGCGTTGTCGTCAAGTAGGGTAATGACGGGAATTTTGTGCTTCGAGTAGCGAGTGCTCATGGTGTTGGGATTTAGGGTAAGAGGGATAAAGCTCGAATGGATAAACAGAGTTTAATGGGGTAAACCGTAGGCTGCAGTTCAACGAGCAGCCTATTCATCAAACGCCGTAATAGCCGTTTTCGGATACGTCAGAGTGCATTTCGTCTAAAACCTGAGGTTTTCAAAAACAATAGCCTGAACATGGCAGTTGTAGAGGGTATATACCCATCGTCTTAATAATTTGTTTTGGATTTCAAGAAAATTATTCCCCTACTTATAGCTATCGGATTACTGCTTATTATGCAGTCCTGATTAAAGGATTCCTTCAATACCGATAAAACTGAGTGGTTGGATCTGGACCCGCCGGACCTGGATGTCCGGTGCCGAATCGTTGATCCTATATGGGACGGGCAGTTTCTAAGAGTTTTTAGGGCGACTGCGGAGCTCGAATACTCAGAGTGATTTTCCGGTATTCATCTCGGGTCGTTTACAGGGAGCTCTCCGGGTTTTCCATAAGTGGAGCTTCGGGGTCCAGGAGACGGCCGATGGTCGTGGCAAGCTGCCTGCTGAATTCGTTCAGGAGTTCGTCGGTCAGGACTGCGGGGACCCCTTTTTTATCCAGGTATACATAATGCCGGTCGCCCCTGTGCTTGACCAGGCTAATGATGCCCAGGCTAAAGGGCCGGTCGCCCAATTCGGGCTTCATGAGCAGGGCATAATACAGGAGCTGGAACAACTCCTTATACTTGTTAATCTTTTCGAAGATCAGGGACAGGTCTTCCGGTATTTTAAGGTTATTTTCATTAAATGCTCCTGTTTTATAGTCCATGATCCGGACTACTCCCCGGCTTTCCTCCACCCGGTCAACAATCCCCTTTAGATGGACATCGCAAGGCAGACCCGGGGCATTCAGGGGTACCATCCGCTCCTGTTCCAGGGAATGAATGATCAGTTCTTCCCGGCGTGCCTGTATGATCTCCTGCTCGAGGAAGCTCGTAATCACCTGGAGTATGGCTTTGCGGGCCAGCAGGTGTACACCTTCTAGTTTCTCCAGGCCTTTGAGAGTTTTGCGGTATTGGCTGTCGACGACACCGGGAACGAGCCCTTTCAGGGCCTCAAGCTCCATGGCACTTATGCTGTTCTTGCCGAGATCTATGTACAGCTCCTGCAGGCTATCGTGTATGATAGTGCCGAAGAGCCTTGGGGGAAGTTCTCCTGTAAAATCCTCGGGTTCACGAAGGCTGAGGACCCGTTCCATATAGAACGATCTCGGATCGGAAAGGTACCGGATGAGGGCACTGGCAGAGATTCCTTTGGTGCAGATCTGTTGGAGTCGTTCGATGAGGGCAGGGGTTTTATGGACCTCAAGTTCCCTCGGAGCAGACAAAGGAGTCTCTTTCTCCGGTGAGCAGACCTCCACCTGAAAGGTCGGGGGCGGGTCGAATAGCAACTGAGAAATGAACCGACTTTGTTCGGCCCCATGGAGGCCGTCTCCCTGGCGACAGTAAAGCAGGTGGGCCTCCCTGCTGTGGCTTAAAAGGCGGTAGAAGTGGTAAGCATATATGGCATCTTTCTCCTTGATGCCCGGGAGTTCGAATTCGCCCTTGAGCGACAGGGGTACGAGTGATTGTGGGTTATGAGCCAGGGGCAGTATGCCTTCGTTCACTGAGGTCATGATCAGCCTCATGTAAGAGAGGTTGCGCGTTTCCAATATCCCCGTTATCTGCAAGGGTGCATCGGCCTCACTCGGATAGAAGAGGCGGCGATTCTGGGCGTACAGCAGATATAGCCGCTGAACGAGCCGGGGCTGTATAACCGGTCCATCGAGTAGGTCCCCTCCGAATGTCCTGTCGAGGAAATCCGCGAATTGTTCGGGTATGGCGGATGCGCGGGTCAGTGAAGACTGAAGTTCCCGGATGAGCTCGTGAAGTGCGTTCAGATAGGGTTTGCCGGACCTCCGTGCCGGAAGTAGGATGTCGATGAAGCGCCGGTCTATGCCTTCGGGAAGGTCTTCCCGCTGTATATGGGTCCGGTGCGATTTCCGTGTAAACGCCCTGAGTTCGTTCAGGGCTCGAGCCATAGGGCTCCCGGAGTTCAGGTAGGGAATGGTGGCAGTACACAGGTGCTTCACGGAATCCCTTGTCCAGCCTCTGGAATGGTCGCGGGCATGAAAACTCAGTACCTGCTGAAGAAAAGAGGAAAGCGGGTGCCGCAGACTGGAGATGCCCGAACTCACGTTGATGTCCTCCGCGCTTTCGAATTCGCGGGATACCTGGGCGAGCAAAAGATCCGTATCGCCTTCATCGCAGGGGATCACTGCCGTGGATTCCGGGGTATTCACCTGGCTCAGGAGTTCCCTGACGACTTCGCTTTGTTCAATGGGGTGTGCGCAGGGGTATACGCGGACCGCCGTTTCGTGTTGCGAATAGTCTGTACATAGCCGGACGGTATGTTCCTGATAGTAGTCCCAGTTTTGGGTATATCGACGGATAAAGAAGCCCATATCGTGTTCCGTATCCCTGAGGAAAGACGGACCGATATCCCAATAGGCCTCTCCCATACCCATTTCCAGCACGGTCCTGATCAGGACCTCTTCCGACCGCGACAGAGCATTGAAGCCCGTGAACAGATAGTGTTCCGCGTGTCCACGGCCCTTAAGATGCGCTCTAATGCCTTCGCAAGCCCAGCGATACAATAGACCTGGATACGCGAGGTTTTCGTCCCGCAGGCGCACTGTAAAACGTTCGTAGAGGGGTCCGAGCAAGCCCAGTGTCTGGTTCATCCCTTGCATGAGTTCGGAATCCGGGTCTTCAACCGAAATCCCCCAGTTTTCGAGTTCGCTCCATTCGGTCAGCCTGCTGAAGAAGGTTTCTATGGGGACCAGATAGCGATCCAGTTCGTCAAAATCCCGGAGGATGCGGCTACCCAGGCTGGAGTACACCTCGAATCCGGCTCGATCCCCGGGAACCAGGGCTCTGTAATCCTCGTAAAGCCTCAGAAAGAGATCATAGGCATTCAGGGTGCGGCAGCCCGCTATTTCTTCTACCCAGTCCGTGATGGTGATGATGCGTGGGGCGATCAGGGTTCGGCCACTGCGCACGGTCAACTCACGCCGGAGTTGAAAAGCCGCCCTGCGCCCGGGCAGAATAACTGTATGCCTGCCCAGATCGGGCAGGTGAGGGGAAAGGTCTTCCCAGATGTTTTCGAACAGACTGAATGCAGACATAAAAAAAACTCCGCCCTAAGGCGGAGTTTAATTTACAATTTATGTTGGAGTTTTACTTGACCAGGTTGATCTCAACTCGTCGGTTTTGCTTACGTCCGGATCGTGTACGGTTAGTAGCGATAGGCTTCTCTTCACCGTAACCGATAGCAGTCAGTCGGCTGCCGTCGATTCCTTTCTCGATCAGGAAGTCGCGAACGGAATTCGCGCGCTTCTCAGACAGAGACTGGTTCAATTTAGCACTTCCCACACTGTCTGTATGACCTTCTACGGTGAATTTGGCATTGGGATACTCATTCAGAATCTGGATGATATCAACCATTACGCTGGTAGACTCAGCTTGTATGCTTGAGCGGCCAGTGTCGAACAGTATAGTTCGGGCGTACTCGTTAAGCTGCTTTTGTACTTCTTCAGTAACTTCAGGGCAACCGTTGTTCGCCACTGTTCCGGCTACAGATGGACACTGATCGTCCTTGTCCAGAACGCTGTCTCCGTCAGTATCAGGCCATGGGCATCCTCCATTAGCTGCAGGACCTGCTTCCTTAACACACTTGTCGTCCTTGTCGGCAACACCGTCACCGTCGAAGTCGGGGCAACCACCCAGAGACTCCAGACCTGCAGCGTTAGGGCAGCTGTCGTCTTTGTCAGCGATACCGTCACCGTCTGTGTCAGGGCATCCGTTCAGTTCCTTCAGGCCGGCTGCTGATGGGCAGTCGTCTTTTTTGTCTTCGATACCGTCGCCATCAGAATCTGGGCAACCGTTAAATTCTTCCAGACCACGCTCCTGTGGGCAGGCGTCATCCTTGTCGTAGATGCCGTCCCCGTCAGTGTCAGTTCCACCGAAGCGTACGCTCAGACCAGCCATGTGCTGGAAGTGAGGAGGCGCACCGAAATCTTCGAATACGTGCTTGTAGTTTGACTGCAGAGTAACACCGATGTTTTCAGAGAACCATACGTTCACACCCAGACCACCGTTCATGGTACCGGCACCCTTTTCATCGATCCAGGTATAACCACCGCCGATTTCTACGAACGGATCGATGACTGTAGATTCCAGAATGTTGTATTTGATGATACCGTCAGCGCTGTAGTAAGAAAGATCGTTTACAGCCGTGGCACCGAGGTTTTCAATACGGTTGATAGATCCGCGAACACCAAAAACGAAACCGTCGCCCAGATACTTGGAAACGCTTACGTAAGATACAGAAGGAAGGATGTTCCAGTTTTCAACGGCGAAGAACTCTTCCCCGAAGTCACCGCTTTGGAATCCGAAATTACGTCCGGTATCCTCAGCGCCGGTTGGGAACGCATCGACGGCATTAACACCAAAGCTGATCTGCCAGGGGTTATTCTCGTCTTGCGCGTGCAAGTTGCCCAACCCTACGAAGAGAAGTCCAGCAACTAAAAGTTTGCTAAGATGTTTCATTTGTTAAATT
>CAZKAP010000020.1:0-60889 GCA_964550895.1 uncultured Flavobacteriaceae bacterium | reverse complement strand
CCTTGTCACACGACGAGGTGGTCTACGGTAAGAACTCCCTTATCTACCGAATGCCCGGTGACGAATGGCAGCGTTTTTCCAACCTACGCCTGCTTTTCGGTTATATGTACACCCATCCGGGCGCTAAGCTCCTCTTTATGGGTGGAGAATTCGGTCAGACCTCGGAGTGGGACTATCAGAAAGGACTGGAATGGCACTTGCTGGACTACCCGGTACACCGCGGAGTACAGGCCTGGATTCGGGATCTGAATGCCCTGTACCGCTCCGAACCTGCCCTCCACGAGAAGCAGTTTTCACACGATGGGTTCCGCTGGCTGGAGTACAACGATTCAGAAAATTCGGTGATTTGCTATGTGCGCATGGGGCACAGGGAGGAGGAAAGTGTGGTAACAGTCTGCAACCTGACACCCGTTCCCCGCACCGGATACCGGATTGGTCTGCCCGATACCCGGGACTGGAACATTGTACTGAACAGCGATTCTGAGGATTATGGGGGTTCAGGCCACCCCACCGGAGAAATCCGTATCGACGAAATCGGCTGGCACGGATACCCACAGTCCGCGGTGCTTGACATTCCTCCATTATCCACGCTCGTATTAAAATAATCGGGACGCGGTGGCGTTCGGATATGCATTAGCACGGTTTTTATTTTTATTTCGATAATCAACGTATGATTACAAACACCGAGTACAAACACCGCGGAAATCTTCAGCCCGGGGAAGTGGTGGATTTCAGGAAGGATCAGGATAAGATCATATTCACCTCTCATAATGGAGTAGTCCTCGAGATAACGGTCTTGAGGGATAGTGCGGTTCGCTTCCGTTATGCCACCTATCACGACTTCGAACCCGATTTTTCGTATGCCATAGACAGGGACGTAAGTTTGGGCTATCAGCGACTCGAAGTCGTCGAAGACCGTACCGAATATTCCATCGTCACGGCCAAGATGAAAATCTATGTCGCCAAAGAGAACATGAAGGTACAGATCGTGGACAAGGACGAAATGGTGATCAATCAGGACGAAGAGGGCTTCCATTGGGAGGAGAACTACGATTACGGTGGTGACGTGGTCAAGATGAGCAAGGTGGCTCAAAGTGGTGAGAGCTTCTACGGCATGGGCGATAAGGCATCCCATACCAACCTGAAAGGTAAACGCGTCAATAACTGGGTGACCGATCAGTACGCCTTCGGAAAGGACCAGGAGCCCCTGTACAAGTCGATTCCCTTTTACATAGGCCTGCACAACGACATGGCCTACGGTATCTTTTTCGATAATTCCTTCAGCACCTATTTCGATTTCGCGCATGAACAGCGAAACGTGACCAGTTTCTGGGCCGACGGGGGCGAGATGAATTACTACTTCTTTTTTGGCCCCTCCATGGCACAGGTGCTGGAGGCCTATACCGACCTGACCGGGGTGCCCGACCTGCCCCCTCTGTGGTCGCTGGGCTTCCACCAGTCTAAATGGAGCTACTATCCGGAAAAACAGGTTCGTCAGATCGCCAAGGGATTCCGGGAACTGGAGATCCCCTGCGATGCGATCTACCTGGATATAGACTACATGGACGGCTTCCGCTGCTTTACCTGGGACAAGAACCGATTCCCCAATCCGAAGAAGCTGGTCGATGACCTGCAAGAGATGGGATTCAGGACCGTGACCATGATCGATCCCGGGATAAAAATAGACCGGGATTACTGGGTGTATCAGGAGGCCATGAAGAATGAGTACTTTTGCCGACGGGCGGATGGTCCCCACTTCAAGGGCAAGGTATGGCCGGGGGAGTGTAAGTTTCCCGATTTCACCAATCCGGAAGTCCGGGAGTGGTGGGCTGGCTTGTACAAGGAGATGATACAGGATATTGGGGTACATGGCGTCTGGAATGATATGAACGAGCCAGCCGTGATGGATGTGCCCAGTAAAACGGCCAATCTGGACGTCCGGCACGACTATGACGGACACCCCTGCAGCCATCGCAAGGCTCATAATATCTATGGAATGCAGATGGTCAGGGCCACTTATGAAGGGCTTAAGAAGTTTAGTTTTCCCAAGCGACCTTTTGTACTGACCCGGGCGGCCTATGCCGGAACCCAGCGCTATTGCGCAACCTGGACGGGAGACAATATCGCTACCTGGGAACACCTGTGGATTGCCAACGTTCAGGTCCAACGGATGTGTATGAGCGGCTATTCCTTCGTAGGTACCGATATCGGAGGTTTCGCCGAGCAACCCAATGGGGAACTCTTTGCCCGCTGGGTTCAACTCGGGGTGTTCCACCCCTTCTGCCGGGTGCATTCCAGCGGTGATCACGGAGACCAGGAACCCTGGTCGTTCGGTGATGAGGTGACCGACATCGTACGCAGCTACATCAATTTGCGTTACGAATTGCTGCCTTACCTCTACACGACCTTTTACCACTACATCAATAAGGGTCTTCCCATTATACAATCCCTGGTATTCTATGATCAGTCGGATAACCAGACCCATTTTCGAACCGACGAATTCATGTTCGGACCGCATTTACTGGTTTGTCCGGTGCAGGAGGCCAACGCCCAGGGCCGGAGAATGTACATCCCCAAGGGCAAATGGTACAATTTCTGGACAGATGAGATCTGTAAAGGGGGGGTGGAAAAGTATGTGGAGGCCCCGATCGATACCATACCCCTCTTCGTCAAAGAGGGAGCCATGATACCCAGGTACCCGGTTCAGCAATACGTGGGCGAGAAGGAAGTGGAGGAGCTGGTTATCGATGTGTACTTCAAGGAGGGCACCGAAAATTCCACGGTATACGAGGACCATTTCGACGGTTACGACTACAAGAAGGGACGCTACAGCCTGCGTAATTTCCGTCTGAAGGGAAAGGAGAACGAGCTCGTGATTCAACAGTTCAAAGACGGCACCTACACCACATCGTATACAACCATTATGCTGCGTTTTCACGGCCTGCCGTTCTCGATCAGCATGATTGAACTGGACAACGAACGGGTGAACTACGAGAAAGTCAAGTTCAGGGGAGAGAATACCCTGGTGGTACCCAAAAACTTTACCGAGATCCAGTTAATGGGGGTCTGATCCGTTTTACTGAGTAGATTATTCGTCTGTGCTCCCTGCCAGTTGATAAGGCCGGGACAGCAGGTTCTATTTTTTCGTATTTTGCCCGGGCTAACCCTTTATAGAATGAAAAAAGTACTCCTCTTTGCCCTGGTCTTCTTCGGTGTGTTCGCCTGTAAGACCAATCCCTTTACCGGGAAGAAAATGCTGAACTTCTACGGTAATCAGAGCCTGTTTCCCATGGCCTTTGCCCAGTACGACGAATTTCTCAATGAGAACAAAGTAGTAAAGAACACCTCTGAGGCCCAGATGATACAGCGGGTAGGCCAGCGTATAGCCACGGCTGCAGAACGCTGGCTGGATGCCAACGGCTATCCGGGATACCTAAAGGATTACCGCTGGGAGTACAACCTGGTGCAGGACGAAACCGTGAACGCCTGGTGCATGCCCGGGGGCAAAATTGTCTTCTATACCGGAATCCTGCCCATCACCCAGACCGAGACGGGTATAGCCGTAGTCATGGGGCATGAAGTCGCACACGCCCTGGCCGACCACGGCGCACAGCGGATGAGCGCCGGGATGATACAGCAGTTGGGAGCCGTTGCCGGTAATATAGCGATACAGGATCCGGAGGCCCGCAATACCTTTAACATGGCCTACGGAATCGGTAGTACGGTCGGGGTCATGCTGCCCTTTAGCCGGAGTCACGAAACCGAGGCCGATCGGATCGGTCTTCAGATCATGGCTATCGCGGGATACAATCCGGACGAAGCCGCCGAGCTGTGGAAGCGCATGAAGGCCAGGAGCGGCGGGCAGGGGCCGCCCCAGTTTCTCAGTACTCATCCGTCTAACGAAACCCGAATCGCGCACCTGACCCAGTGGGCTCCCGCCGCCAAGGCTGAAGCCGCCAAGTTCGGGGTGACGAATTTCAAGTAAATCAAATCACCCACCGGATGACTTCGAACAAGGCTCCGAAAGGCAGCAAGAAACTCCTGCACGCATGGGCCTTTTTCGACTGGTCGACCTCCGTGTACAGCCTGGTCATCGCATCGGCCATTTTCCCGATCTACCTGGGGGAACTCTTCCGGGTGTCCGGATCGGATACGGTCGATGTCTGGGGGCGTACCTTCGAACGAGCACCGCTGATTTCCTATGTTTCTTCCCTTGCATTTGTGGTGATAGCGGTGGTAACTCCGCTGGTCTCGGGTATCGCGGACTACACCGGCAATAAGAAGGGTTTTTTCATCTTCTTTTCCTACCTCGGTGCCCTTTCCTGCATAGGCCTGTATTTCTTCTCTCTGGAATGGCTGGAGCTCAGTTTGCTGATATACTTGCTTGCCCTGGTGGGCTTCTGGGTGAATTTTGCCATCTACAATTCCTACCTGCCCGATATCGCCTTTCCCGATCAGCACGACCGCATCAGTGCCAAAGGGTATTCGCTGGGCTATATCGGTAGCGTGCTGTTGCTGCTGGTTAATCTGGTCATGGTGATGTTTCCCGATAGCTTCGGCATTTCCGACGCCGCTGACGGCACTCCGGCCAAGGTCATGGCCATGAAGTATTCCTTTGCCTCTGTGGGGGTTTGGTGGATTGCATTCAGTCAGTACACCTTCCGCTACATGCCCCGTGGTAATCAGCGCAGCGGACAACAGAGTTCAGCACTGATGGGCGGGTTCAGAGAATTGGGTAAGGTATGGCGCGAACTGCGCTCACAGCTTCGTTTGAAGAGTTACCTGGCCTCTTTTTTCGTCTACAGCATAGCCGTACAAACCATTATGCTTATCGCTGCCTATTTCGGTGAGGAGGAGGTCGGATGGGGTAGTGGGGACGAGCGTACCCTGGGCCTGATCGTGAGCATACTGCTGATACAGCTCATCGCCATACCCGGTTCCCTGCTCACATCCCGCAGCTCGGAGCGCTTCGGAAATATACCCACGCTGATTGGGGTCAACCTGATCTGGGTGGGGCTATGCATTTATGCCTATTTCGTCTATGAACCCGTTGAATTTTACGTAGCCGCCGGTGGGGTAGGCCTGGTTATGGGAGGCATACAGACCCTCTCCCGGTCGACCTATTCGAAATTCCTGCCACCCGACTCACCCGATACGACTTCCTACTTTAGTTTTTACGATGTGGCGGAGAAAATAGGCATTATTATCGGCACATTTCTCTATGCCATGGTGGCCGAGATCACTGGGAGTATGCGGAATTCCGCTATTTTTCTGGGGCTATTCTTCCTGGCAGGTGCCGTTATGCTCACCCGGGTTCCCCGCAAACCGCAGCCGCTGCCCGAACGGTTTGAAAATAAAAACCGGGAGCTGTAGAAACCCCCGGTTCTTCCCTGAGTTAGTAATGCGTACTACTGTCCCTGTATATCGCCTGAGCCGGCCACTTTGCTATCCAACTTCTCGGGCCTGCCCCGGTAACGGATGTCACCGGATCCTGAGACCCTCGCGGTGAGTTCTTCCGTTACCTTGAGTTCTATATCGCCGGATCCCGCTACAGCCGCATGGGCCTTCCTGGCACTGAGGCCATAGGCGCTGATGTCACCCGAGCCCGATACAGCAGCCTTGAAACTGTCGGCGGTACCCGAGAGGTTGATGTCACCCGAACCGGCCACTGCCGCAATGCAGCTCCCAACCTCTATGTTCAGGGTCACATCACCTGAACCGGACATGGCCGCGTCGAATTCCTCCGATTTTAGCACCGTTGAGCTTACGATGTCCCCGGAACCGGACAGGGATACGGAGGACACCGATTCGACCGGTACCGTGATCTGCACTCCCTTGTTGTACGAAGAAGGCTTGAGCTGAAATCCCTTTTGGGTCTTGATTTTCAGTATGCCGTCCCTGACCTCGGTAACGATGTATTCGATCAGGTTTTCTTCCGCCACGAGGGTAATGCGGCCCTCTTGTCCGGCTATGATCTCCAGGTCGAACCAGCCCGACATGGCTATGCCGTCGTAGTCCCCGACACTTCGTTCTACTGTGGTAAAAGTGCCGTTTCCTTTTACTTTTTTTCCTCCCCATTGTGCGGTAGCCAGCGAGACGCACGCCAGCAGGATCAGGGTGAATAATTGTACAGTTTTCATAATTGCTGAATTTTGATTTAAAGCTTTTTCAGTGCGATACCTCCGTATTGGCTATTGATGAAGATACTATTTCCCGAATCCTCCTGCCCATAGAAACCCTTGTAGAGGCGCTCGTTGGATTTTTCCACTCGTACTTTAACGTTGAGGTCGTCCCTGCCGGACAGATCCGCAAATTCGGTCTTAATTTCGAAGTCGAAGGCGTAATCGGGATGGTATCCGATCTTCACACCGGCGTATTCGGTAAGCAGCTGTATGTTTCCGGCTTCAGGGGTGAGCTGCTCAATCTTAATGCTTCCATAGTCAGCCGTGACGGAAAGATCTCCGCTCACGCTGCCGAATTTATGGGTGATATAGTCTCCATTGCCTTTCACGTTCAAAACTTCGGCAACCTCTAAGGAACCGTAGTCACAGCTATAGGTGATGTCCTGTACCCGGTCAATGGCCGTCTGCGTGTAATCCGCATTAATGGTCAGGGCGTTGGAGCGATCTATGTGAAAGGAGGAGTAATCCGCATGGATTGTTGCCGTATTCACGTATCCGAACTGGCATTTGCTGGTGTAGTCGAAATTCAGGACGTTTTCCCGCCCGCGCAGCTCACCTGCCTCGATAGACCCGTAGTCGCATTTAATCCGGGCATGACCATCGATGCGGTCCAGTAGGATCTTCCCGTAGTCGTTGGCCAGGTCGATGCTGTTCTTCACCGGTAGTTTGACCACATAGTCCACCTGAACATTGACCCGGTTGCTATTGTTCCAATTCCACGAATTCCCGCTTTTGCCGAATCGAGTCCGTGCGGACACGCGATCCATCGACGCATCGAACTCCACATCGATTTCATCCAGGCGCTGCTGTACCTTTTTTTCGTTATTGCCATTGGTTTTAATCCGTACCTCGACCGTGACCCTGTCCTGCTCCCAGCTCGACAGGCTTACCGTGCCGTAACTGTTCTTCAGCTTAAACAGGGCGGTTTTATTCACCTTATAATCCCTGGTGATGACCTTTTCCTTAGTGTATCGGCCATTCATTTTTCCATCGCCCCCTTCTGCCTGTACGGGCAGGGTAAGCATTGCGCATACCAGTAGTAGTATGCTAAAGAGTGTATTCTTCATGTTTTTGGGTGTTCAATAGTTTAAATTCTTCGATTTGAACCAGGACTTCATTCAACAGATCGATCCGCGTCTGGAAATTAGTCACCATGGCCCTGAGCAGGAATTCGGTATTACCGCCTCGCAACAGTTCGCGTTCCAGTTTCCGGTAGTCGGCCTCCAGGGTCCTGATTTCTGCAAGGGCGGACTGAACCATAGGTGCCGTCTGAGGGGTCTGGGCATTCTCCAGTTCCTGTATTCGCTTCTCTAGTATACCCGTGAAATACATGGCGGACTCACCGGCTTCCGGTGCGATTCGACTTACCTGTTGTTCGACGGGGTTATTCTCGGAATCGTAGATGCCGAATCCAATCAGCACGACCACACAGGCGACCGCTATTCGCTGTATCCAGAGCTGGCGCAAAGCAAACCCGTTCGTTCCCCCTCCGTGGCCGTGGAGGTCGATGTCCCCGGACAAACCGGAATCGGCCAGCCTCCGCTCGAAGCGCTCGCGGTGTCCTTCACCGGGTTGTTCAAAATCCCAGGATCCATCCAGTTCTTTCCAAAGTGAATCAAATTCTTCTTGTTTCATAGCACCTGGCTTAAATTCATTCTCAGTTTCTCCTTGGCTCTTGAAATGGTGGTCCTGCAGTTCGCATAGCTGATGCCCATGATCGAAGAGATTTCCTCATAATCGTAGCCTTCGATAAGGTGTAAGGTCAGAGAGATACGGTAGTTATCTTTCAAATGCTTCATTGCCTCCAAAACTTTCTGAGCCTTTATTCTGGAGTCCGATTCGTCATCTGCCGTATACGCCTCCGTATCCTCGACCTTATGGATTACCTCATTCATATCGACCGCGCCTTCCCGGCTTAGTCTTTTATAGCGATAGATGCTGTTGTTGATCACAATCCGCTTCAGCCAGGCTCCGAAACTCACTTCACCCTTGAAGGAATCGATCTTGGTAAAGGCGCTCAAAAAGGATTCCTGAATGACGTCCTCTGCCTCGGCACTGTGCTTGACAATACGGAAGGCCGTGTTGTACATGGCCCTGTAGTACCGGTCGTATAGCTCCATCTGTGCCCGGGACTCACCCCGCCGGCATGCCGCTACCAAAGCATCCGATTGTAAAACAGGTTGGCTCAAGAAAGTTTTACTTTATCACTACCCCAAAGACACATCGGTTGGGGCATTGTTACAGTTTGCTGAAATTTTTCTGTGGCACGGGAATTGATCCCAGAAGGTAAGCGATCAGCTGCCTTCAGGGCATACCCGGTGAACCGGCGGAATATAGGCCCGTTTCAGCCGTTATAAGGTACGCAGGAAAACCGGGTGAAGCTGACATTTTGACCGAAAACAACTTATGAGATCGTTTAAACTCTTTCATATTGACAGTCTGGCCCATCAGGAAATCGACGAAGAGGCGGACCTGATCCCCCTTTTGACTCCGGAGGACGAAGAGGAGATGAACCGGGAGTCCATGCCCAAAACTCTCCCCGTGCTCCCCTTGCGAAATACAGTGCTGTTCCCCGGGGTAGTCGCTCCCATTACGGCCGGGAGGGATACGGCCATAGCCCTGCTCAGGGACGCCAATAACGGGAATAAAACCATAGGGGTCATAGCCCAGCGAGACGAGAATGTAGAGACCCCCGAACTGGAAGACCTGCACTCCGTGGGAACCGTTGCAAGGATCCTTAGGGTCCTGCAGATGCCGGACGGAAATACGACCGTAGTCATTCAAGGCAAGAAGCGCTTTGGCATTAGGAGACTCACCGCTACTGATCCTTACCTGCAGGCCGAAGTGGAGGAAATACCCGAACAAAGGCCCGAACGCGACGATAAAGAGTTTAGTGCCATTACCGAGTCCATTCGGGATATTGCCGTGAAGATCATTCGCAGCAACCCGAATATACCTACCCATGCCACTTTTGCCATCGAAAACATCGAAAGCAACACCTTCGTGGTCAATTTTGTCTCCTCCAATCTCGATCTTCCCGTGGAGGAAAAGCAGGAACTCCTGGAGATCTCGGATCTCAGGGAACGTGCAATGGCCGCACTGCGCTATATGGATGTCGAATACCAGAAACTGGTCCTCAAAAACGAGGTTCAGTCCAAGGTACGCATCGACCTGGACAAGCAACAGCGGGAGTATTTCCTTCAGCAGCAGATGAAAACCATACAGGAGGAACTCGGCGGGATTTCCTATGAGGAAGAACTCGATCACATGCTGGAGCGGGCCGGTAAAAAGAAATGGAGTAAAAAAGTGGGCGAGCATTTCGAAAAGGAGTGGACCAAGTTGCAGCGTATGAATCCCCAGGTGGCGGAATACACGATTCAACGCAACTACCTCGAGCTTTTCCTGGACCTGCCCTGGGACGATTACTCCAAGGACTCTTTTGACCTGAAGAAGGCTCAGCGCATCCTGGACAGGGATCACTTCGGTCTGGAGGATGTGAAGAAGCGCATCATCGAATACCTGGCCGTTCTCAAACTGAGAAATGACATGAAATCACCCATACTTTGCCTCCACGGACCCCCGGGAGTCGGAAAAACCTCCCTGGGCAAGTCCATAGCCGAGGCATTGGGTCGCAAATACGTGCGTATGTCACTGGGCGGTATGCGCGATGAGGCGGAGATTCGGGGACACAGGAAAACCTATATCGGGGCCATGCCCGGACGGATCATCCAGAATCTGAAGAAGGCGGAATTCTCTAATCCCGTTTTCGTGCTGGACGAGATCGACAAGCTTTCTTCCGGAGTACAGGGCGACCCCTCCTCGGCCATGCTCGAGGTGCTGGACCCCGAGCAGAACAACGAATTCTACGATAACTTTCTGGAAATCGGATACGACCTGTCGAAGGTACTATTCGTCGCAACGGCAAATAATGTGGGGAGCATTCAGCCCGCACTCAGGGATCGTATGGAACTCATCGAGGTCTCCGGATACACCACGGAAGAGAAGATACAAATCGCTCGCAAGCACCTTCTGCCCAAGCAGTTGAAGGATCACGGCCTCAAGCCCGAGCAGCTCAGGTTGTCAAAGGCCGTACTGGAGCGGATTGTGCAGGGGTACACCCGGGAATCCGGAGTGCGGGGGCTGGAGAAACAAATCGCCCGGGTGGTTCGCTATGCGGCCAAATCCGTGGCCATGGAAGAAGCCTACCTGCTCAAGCCCGGAGTGGGTGACCTCACAGACATACTCGGACCGGTGCGGGTGCATCCCGAGCGCTACGAATCCAACGAAGTCGCCGGGGTGGTTACCGGCCTGGCATGGACCAGTGTCGGTGGCGCTATACTCTTTATCGAATCCATACTGTCCCGTGGCAAGGGAGGACTCAATATTACGGGCAATCTGGGTAAGGTCATGAAGGAATCCGCAACCATTGCCCTGGAATACATCAAAGCGCACGCCCGCCAATTCGATATTGATCCTGAGGTATTCGACCAGTACAACGTTCACATACACGTGCCCGAGGGTGCCACTCCCAAGGACGGGCCCAGTGCCGGGATCGCCATGCTGACCTCACTGGTCTCCCTCTTCACTCAGCGCAAAGTGAAGAGACACCTGGCGATGACGGGAGAGATTACGCTAAGGGGCCGGGTCCTTCCCGTGGGCGGCATCAAAGAGAAGATACTCGCGGCCAAGCGAGCCGGGATAAAAGAAATCATCCTCTGCGAGGACAATCGTAAAGACGTGGAAGAGATTAAGTCCGATTATGTAAAGGGGCTGACGTTCCACTACGTCAGGGAGATGCACGAGGTCATCGCACTGGCGGTACTGAAACGCCGGGTGAAGAACGCCAAAACCCTCTGATTTGAGTGCTTTGACGTACTTTTGCCCCCATGGGTGAGATCACTATAGCCATAGACGGGTACTCCTCTACGGGGAAGAGTACCATTGCCAGAAAAGTGGCTGAAGAACTCGGATACATTTATATAGATACGGGGGCTATGTATCGCTGCGTTACCCTGTATGCGCTTCGCAAAGGCTGGCTGGGTCCGGGCGATCGCGTTGATACCTCACGAATAGTATCCGACCTGGATCAGATGCAGATCGAATTCCGCACGTCAGCCGCACCGGAATCCAATCCTGCCTCATCCATCTACCTCAATGGAGAAGACGTTTCCACCGAGATCCGTACCATGGAGGTTTCGGGCTATGTCAGTCAGGTGGCTGCCATTCCTGAGGTGCGCAGACATCTGGTGGCCCAGCAGCAGCGAATGGGGCAGAACAAGGGTATAGTAATGGATGGAAGGGATATAGGAACGGCGGTATTCCCAGAGGCCGAACTCAAGATCTTCCTCACGGCAACCGTAGATGTTCGTGCCCGGCGGCGCTTCGATGAACTTAGAAATCGCGGGGAATCCGTAACGCTTCAGACCGTAACCGAAAACCTCAGGCGCCGGGATTACATTGATTCAAACCGGGAGACCGATCCGCTCCGACAGGCAGCGGATGCCATCTGCTTCGACAATTCCGAATGGACCGTCGAGCGGCAATTCCGGGAGATCATCGAACTGGCACGAAAGCGTATAGCGGCCTCGGTTTAGTTGCTGCAAAAGAAAGCCGTCCCCGGTCGGTCGAATTGAACCCCAGCGAGGACGGCATGCCGGTTTCCCTTTAAAAAAATCAGAGATTCGGTATGATCAGTTCCTGACCCGGATGTATCAGGTCGGGGTTGTCTAGCAGATCGCTATTGGCTTCGAATATTTTACGGTATTTCATGGGATCTCCGTAGTAACGCTTGGCGATCAGGCTCAGTGATTCTCCCGATTCCACCACGTGACGGTGGTAAACGCTGTCGTCGGCCACGGTGATATTGGCCTTCAGGTCGGAAGGAGATTCGCCTCCGATTTCCTTGATCTTGTCCCAGAGTATGTTCTTTTCGTAGGGTGTAGAAGCCTCCCCTTTGATCAGAAGAGTTCCATCTTCTTCGCGCACATCACCTTCTTTGATTTGGAGTTCTTCTCCCAGTTCCAGGACGGCTTTGTACTTATCCTTAATGCTCATGTGAATGGATTTTGGTTGTTCTCGTGCCGAATTTATGCAATTATCAGCCGATTCTTTGGTGGTACCTTAAAATAAGATTATTTTTGCCGACCTTTTTGATGTATCAGGCTGGAAATCAAGGAGGATATCGCTTTTATAACTTCTTCTGCAGATTGTACTTAAATCCGGCCGGCTGCAGGATACAAAGCACCCTTTCAGCATGGCTGAAGAACAACAAAAAGAAGGCGCAGTAAACCCAGCCGCGCCAGAGGAAAAAGCCGCTCCCGCGGCCGAGGTGGAATCCGGACAGGAAACGGCCTCAACCGAAGAACCCACCCAACCCGAAGAACCCGCCGTTGATCCCCAGGAGTTCCTGGATAACTTCGACTGGGATAAGTACGAGGAGGGTATAGAACGTGTCGATGACAGCAAGCTCAAGGAATTTGAGGCCCTGGTCACGGAGAATTTTGTCGATACCGCCGACGAGGAGGTCGTCCAGGGAACCGTTATACACATGACGGACCGGGAGGCCATCATCGACATCAACGCCAAGTCCGAGGGCGTGATCTCTCTGAACGAATTCCGATACAACCCCGACCTCAAGGTAGGTGATAAAGTAGAGGTACTGATCGACATACGGGAAGACCGTACCGGTCAGCTCGTGCTCTCCCACCGAAAGGCCCGTACCATACAGGCCTGGGATCGCGTCAATAAGGCACACGACAACGAGGAGATCGTTCAGGGATTCGTGAAATGCCGCACCAAAGGCGGTATGATCGTGGATGTATTCGGAATCGAGGCATTCCTCCCCGGATCTCAGATCGATGTCAAGCCCATCCGTGATTACGACCAGTATGTGGGTAAGAACATGGAATTTAAGGTGGTCAAGATCAACCACGAGTTCAAGAACGTGGTGGTTTCTCACAAGGCCCTGATCGAGGCGGATATCGAGATTCAGAAGAAAGAAATCATCTCACAGCTGGAAAAAGGACAGGTATTGGAAGGCGTGGTCAAGAACATCACATCCTACGGGGTATTTATCGACCTCGGCGGTGTAGATGGCCTGGTACACATCACCGATCTCTCCTGGAGCCGTATCAACCATCCCAACGAGGTGGTGGAGCTGGACCAGAAGTTGAACGTGGTAATCCTGGATTTCGACGACAACAAATCGCGTATACAGTTGGGTATCAAGCAGCTTGAAAAGCACCCGTGGGAGGCCATAGGCGATACCATACAAATCGGCGACAAGGTTAAGGGCAAGGTAGTGGTGATAGCCGATTACGGAGCCTTTATCGAGGTGGCCGATGGCGTAGAGGGCCTGATACACGTATCCGAGATGTCCTGGTCCACTCACCTGAGGTCAGCTCAAGACTTCGTTAAGGTAGGACAGGAGATCGAGGCCGTGGTCCTGACCATGGACAAGGAAGACCGCAAGATGTCCCTCGGCATTAAGCAGCTGACTCCCGATCCGTGGACCGACATTACTTCGAAGTATCCCGTTGGATCGCGACACAAAGGCGTGGTGCGTAACTTCACCAACTTCGGAGTCTTCCTCGAAATGGAAGAGGGCATCGACGGACTCATCTACATATCCGATCTGTCCTGGACCAAGAAGGTCAAGCACCCTTCCGAGTTCGTAAACGTGGGCGACGTGCTTGAAGTGGAGGTACTCGAACTGGATGTGGACGCCCGTAAGCTCAGCCTCGGACACAAGCAGACCACCGAGAACCCATGGGATAAGTACGAAGTCGAATTCGCGGAAGGTACCGTCCATACCGCCTCCATAGATGAGGTCATGGACAAGGGATCCACGGTGAGGTTCAATGAGGACGTTACCGGGTTCGTTCCCCAGCGCCATATGGAAAAGGAAGACGGCAAGAAGCTGACCAAGGGCGAGGAGGCGCAGTTCAAGATCATCGAGTTCAATAAGGACTTCAAGCGTGTTGTGGCCAGCCATACGGCCATTTTCCGCGAGCAGGAGGAGCGCAATGTGCGCACGGCGCGTCGCAAGATGAGTGCCCAGGCCGAGGAGGCGAAGCCGACCCTGGCCGATGCCAATGCCCAGCTCCAGGCCCTGAAGGACAAGATGGAAGCCGATTCGAAGAAAGGCAAGAAGTAACTGCCGCCACAGGCTGTTGCATGATTATAACGGAGCCGGGCACCTTCAGGGTGCCCGGCTTTCTTATGGGATCGATTACGGGTGCGATTAATGTGTAACTTTGGGGAGCCGCTTACCAAGTAGATTCAAGTGAAGAACAGAAAGCTTTTACTGAGCGCCAAGGAAATGGATATCATCTTCCACCGACTGGCCTGTCAGTTGCTGGAGAACCACCTGAATTTTGAGGACACTGCCCTGATTGGCATACAGCCCAGGGGGCCATTTCTCGCCCGGAGATTCAAGCAGTTGCTCGAAGATCATTACGGTATACCCCGGGTGCTCCTCGGTTCTCTGGATATAACATTTTTCCGGGATGATTTCCGCAGGAAGCCGCAGGCCTTGCGGGCGAACTCCACAGAAATTGACTTTCTGGTGGAGGATCGGAACGTGGTCTTCGTGGATGATGTGCTGTACACCGGCAGGAGCATAAGGGCGGCATTAACGGCTATACAGTCATTCGGAAGGCCCAGGGAGATCGAGCTCCTTACCCTGATCGACCGCCGCTTCAGCAGGCATCTTCCCATACAGCCTACGTATAAAGGGAGACAGGTCGACGCCATCAATGAGGAGCGGGTTCTGGTACACCTGATGGAATTTGAAAAAGAAGATGCAGTATATCTGGTTAACGAAGGGCCATGAGTGAACTAAGCGTCAATCACCTGATCGGAATCCGCTATCTGAAACGGTCGGACATCGATCTGATATTTGAGACGGCGGACCACTTTAAGGAGGTGATCAACCGGCCGATCAAGAAGGTTCCCTCGCTCAGGGATATTACCCTGGCCAACATTTTTTTCGAAAACAGTACCCGTACGAAGCTCTCTTTCGAGTTGGCTGAGAAACGCCTTTCGGCAGATGTGATCAATTTTTCGGCCTCGCAGTCCTCGGTGAACAAGGGCGAGACCCTGGTGGATACGGTCAATAACATACTGGCTATGAAAGTAGATATGCTGGTGATGCGGCATCCCAGCCCAGGTGCAGCCCTCTTCCTTTCGCAGCGGGTCGATTCGGTGGTCGTCAATGCCGGTGATGGCACCCATGAGCACCCGACCCAGGCCTTGCTGGATTGCTATTCCATCCGGGAACGGCTGGGGGAAGTTGGAGGTAAAAAGGTCCTTATCGTCGGAGACATTTTGCACTCCCGCGTGGCACTGTCCAACATCTTCGCCCTGAAGTTGCTGGGTGCTGAGGTGGCGCTCTGCGGTCCTCCTACCCTGATTCCAAAACACATCGAAACCATGGGTGTCCGGGTTTACAGTGAATTGGATCAGGCCCTGAAATGGTGTGATGTGGCAAACATGCTCCGGGTGCAGAACGAGCGCCTGGACGCCCAGTATTTTCCGAGTACACGGGAGTATCATATGTTGTACGGACTGGATCGGGAGCGCTGGGAACGGCTGGGAAAGGATATCGTAATCATGCACCCGGGCCCGATCAACCGTGGGGTGGAACTCAGCTCGGATATGGCCGATTCCACGGCCTCTATTATCCTGGACCAGGTCGAAAACGGTGTGGCCGTTCGCATGGCAGTCATCTATCTGCTGGCCTCAAAAATTCAATAGTATGCAGATTCTACAAGAGGGTGAAATCGCATGGATATCGCTGCCTGAGGGGATGAATTCCATAGAGGTACACTGGGAAGGGATACTGAGCCAGGCCGAGGGCCATCTTGTCCTGATCTGGCCGACCCCCTCTATGGCACAGGGCGATATCGGGTTTCTGGAGGAACAAGCGGAAGGCCTGGCGGACTCCCAGAGGGCTCTAGTCGTACTCAGTGACCGGTTAAGTTACGATGAGGTACCCGAAACCATCAATTTGGCACCGACCCGTCAGGAGGCGATAGACCTGATCGACATGGAAAAGATGCAGTGGGACCTCGGTCTATGAAACTCACGATACTCGGCTGTTATTCCGCAACGCCACGAAGGCTTACCAATCCTACTTCCCAGGTCCTGGAGGCCGCCGGCAAACTCTTCCTGATCGATTGCGGGGAGGGAACACAGGTGCAGCTACGCCGGCAGAAAGTAAAGTTCTCACGCATTCAACACATTTTTATTTCTCATCTGCATGGAGACCACTTTTTTGGCCTGCCGGGCCTCATATCGACCTTTCGCCTGCTCGGACGGGAAACGGAACTGCATATCTACGGACCCAGGGGCCTAAAGGAGGCGATTACCCTGCTGCTCCGGCTGGGCGATTCCTGGACCAATTATCCGCTGGTCTTCCATGAGTTGGAATCCAGGAAGCCTCAAGTGCTGCTGGAGACGGAACGACTCAGAATCAGTACCCTGCCACTTAAGCATCGGGTGTATACCAATGGATTCCTGTTCGAGGAATTCTATCCCGAACGCCGCCTGAATATTGAAAAGGTGCGCGAATATCACGTTCCCAAGACGCTCTATGCGGGCATTAAGTCCGGCCTCGATTACCCCTTGGAAGACCGGGTTATACCCAATGAAGACCTGACCTATCCACCGAGTCCGCCCATGCGCTATGCCTTCTGCAGCGATACGGCGTACCACGAAGAATTGATTCCCCTAATTCAGGGCGTCGATTGCCTGTATCACGAATCGACCTTCCTGGAATCCGAGTCCCACCTCTGTGAGCGAACGGGACATTCCACGGCCCTGCAAGCGGGTCGAATGGCCCGTTTGGCAGACGTTTCTTCCCTGATCCTGGGGCACTATTCCACTCGCTACAAGCACTCCGAGGGATTTCTGAAGGAGGCCCTTCAGGAGTTCAGCCCCGTTGTCCTGGCAGAGGACGGACTCGAACTGGATTTACTAACTTTGAGCGGCCGGAAGAAGGCGAGGATTTCCTAGAAGGGATTTCCGCTTTTTTGAAGTACACATCCGCAGTTTCCATGCAGAAAGACCTGAGCGATTACCGCAAGAATTACGAACGCAATCAGTTGCTGGAGGAAGA
Organism: uncultured Flavobacteriaceae bacterium; assembly: GCA_964550895.1. Lineage (GTDB taxonomy): Bacteria > Bacteroidota > Bacteroidia > Flavobacteriales > Flavobacteriaceae > CAZKAP01. Next base: position 43,588 of record CAZKAP010000020.1, on the reverse strand, counting down.
ACTCCCTGAGAACCCCATCGAGCTCTTTCGGGATTGGTTCTTAGAGGTGGATCAGGGCGATTCGGTTGATGAATCCAATGCTTTTACGCTAAGTACCTTAGGACTCGATGGTTTTCCCAGGGGCCGTGTGGTGCTCATGAAGCGCTTTACTTACGAAGGCATGGAATTCTTCACGAATTATGAAAGCGAAAAGGGGAGGGCCATAGCGCAGAATAATAAGGTGTCTGCCTCGTTCTATTGGCCGGGCATGGAGCGGCAGGTGATCTGGAAAGGCGAGGCGGAGATGCTGCTGGAGAACTTGTCGGACGGATATTACGAAAGTCGCCCCAGGGGCAGTAAACTGGGTGCCTGGGCATCCCGGCAGAGTACCGTGGTGACCTCAAGGGACGAGCTTGATAAGGCCATGGAGGAATTTGAACAGCGGTTTCCTGAGGGAACTGAGATTCCCAGGCCTCCGTACTGGGGAGGATTTCTGATCCGTCCGATTGAAATGGAGTTTTGGCAGGGGCGACCCAACCGCATGCACGATCGCATCCGATACCGACTGGACGCTGAGTACAACTGGAAGATGGAGCGGCTGGCCCCGTAATCAACGAATAGAATATTGAAAAAGATCACCTTTTTACGGCACGGAAAGTCCTCCTGGGAGTATCCGGTCTCGGATCGGGATCGCACCCTGATCGAAAGAGGCATACGAGATGCCGGACTTGTCGCCGGCCATTACGGGGGATGGGCCGAATCGGCCGGTGCCATTATCAGCAGCCCGGCCATCAGGGCATTGCACACGGCGGTGATTGCGGCTCGAAGCTGGGGTTGGGATCCCTCGGAAATCCGGATCAGGGAGGAGATGTACGACTTCTCGGGCGAACAGGTCCTCGAAGTCATCAGGGGCCTGGATCAGGGCCTGGAGCATGTGATACTCGTTGGTCACAATGAGGCCTTTACCCAACTGGTAAACCGCCTGGGCGACCGGTTTCTGGATAACCTGCCCACCGCGGGCCTGGCAGAAATTGCATTTGAATCCGATAACTGGCGGCTGTTAAGCGGGGGTCATACCCGGCTTATAGTCAGGCCCAGCGAATTAAAAACCCATGATTAGAAAGAAAAACGAGTACATCAACCGGGAGATCAGCTGGCTCCACTTCAACGATCGCGTCCTGCAGGAGGCAGCCGACAGTCGGGTACCCCTGATCGAGCGGTTGCGGTTTCTGGGAATCTTCAGCAACAATCTCGATGAGTTCTTTAAGGTTCGCTATGCCACCGTTAAGCGCATCGTGGATGCCGGGAAATCGGGTAAGAGTGTACTCGGCGGAGAAAAGGCCAAGGACCTGCTGGAGGAAATCACCCGATATGTGATTCAGTTGCAGGCCAAGAGCCTGCATATCCTGGATTCCATTAAGGAGGAACTGAGGACCCATGACATCTATATCATAGACGAAAACGAGATTGAAGATCAGCATGTGGACTTCCTGCACGACTTCTTCAAGGAGAAGGTGCATCCCGAACTGATCACCATTATCCTGAACGATCTGGCCGATTTTCCTATGCTGGACGATACGGCGGCATATCTGGCCGTGCGCATGGAGTTAAACGTCCGTGATCACAAGCAGGGTCGTTGGAGCCGGGACAATCAGTACGCATTGATCGAGATACCCGGCAACCTGGACCGCTTCGTGGTACTGCCCGAACTGGATGGAAGGAAATACGTCATCCTGCTGGACGACCTCATTCGATTTAACCTGGATGAAATCTTCCCTATGTTCGATTACGACACCATCAGTGCACACATGATCAAGATCACCCGCGATGCCGAGTTGGATATAGACGACGACCTTTCCAAGAGTTTTATTGACAAGATTTCCAGCAGTGTGGAGGGTAGGCGCATTTCAGATCCGGTTCGCTTTGTGTACGATAAGCGGATAAAGATCGATACGCTCCGCTTTCTCAAGAATAAAATGCACATCGAAGAGACCGATAGCGTGATTCCCGGAGGGCGATACCACAACCGAAAGGATTACATGGGCTTTCCCAATCTGGGCAAGTCTGAGCTGTTGTATGAGCCCATGCCCCCACTTCCAATCAAGGGTTTTTCGCTGGACGGCTCGCTCTTTGGACAGATCGCCCGGAAGGACTACCTCCAGTTTGCGCCGTATCACACCTACGCCTACCTGGTCAGTTTCCTCAAGGAGGCCGCCCTTGATCCGGACGTGACCGATATAAAGATCACCATATACCGGCTGGCTAAGAACTCACAGGTAGCGGCGGCGCTAATCAATGCGGCACGCAATGGCAAGCGGGTTACAGTGCAGATTGAACTGCAGGCGCGTTTCGACGAGAAGGCCAATATTGAGTACGCGAACCGCTTTCAGGAAGAGGGCATACGACTGATCTTTGGCATACCCGGGCTTAAGGTACACAGCAAGATCTGTTTGGTGGAACGAAAGGAGGGTTCCAAGAATATCAAGCGCTACGGCTTCATCAGTACCGGAAACTTCAACGAATCCACGGCCCGGATCTATACGGATTACACCTTGTTTACGGCGGATGACACCATACTCCGTGAGGTAGACCGGGTGTTCGAATTTTTCGAGACCAGCTACCGCATCCACAAGTACCGTCACCTGATCGTATCTCCCCACTACACCAAAAATACCCTCTCGCGCCTGATCGACAACGAAATCGCACAGGTCAGGGAAGGAAAGAAGGGGCTGATCAAGATCAAGATGAACAGCCTGACCTCCTACCGCATGGTCGATAAGCTGTACGAAGCCTCCCGGGCCGGCGTGGAAATCAAGCTGATTATCAGGGGGGTGAATTGTCTGATTCCCGGTGTCCCCGGCATGAGCGAGAACATAGAAGCCATCAGCGTGGTGGACAAGTTTCTGGAGCACCCCAGGCTCTACATTTTCGGGAACGGGGGCGAACCGAAGATCTACATTTCATCGGCGGACTGGATGACACGGAATATTGAGAACCGCGTCGAAGTGGGATGTCCAATCTACGATCCGGATATCCGGCAGGAACTCCTCGATACTTTTGAGATTTCGTGGAGAGACAATGTGAAGGCCCGGGTCTTTAGCCCGGCACAGGACAATGCATACAGGAAACAGACTTCCGATCCCATACGCTCCCAGATAGCGATTTACGAATACTACAAGAAGAAACTCGCGGAGGGGGAGGATTAATCCACTGCGTTTAACCGTGCATGGTCTCCGAGGTTCCGAGGTCCTTCATGATGTCAGCCTCGTAATCTAATAATTCCTGCCATTTTCGATCCACCCGTTCCCGATCCCCGAATTGCCGGGCGAACTTTAGAAACAGGGTATAGTGGTTCGCTTCGCTCACCATAAGCTTGCGGTAGAATTCGGCCAGATCGTCGTCGGCTATATGTTCGGACAGTAACCGGAAGCGTTCGCAGCTACGGGCCTCTATAAGACCCGCAATGAGCAGTTTATGGATCAGATGATCCTCCCGGCTGCCTCCTTTGGGAAAGAACTTCATGAGTTCTAGCACATAGTGATCCTTGCGCTCCCTTCCCAGGGCATATCCCCGTTCCAGCAGCTTCTCGTGCACCATGTGAAAATGGCCCATTTCCTCCCTCGCCAGGGCGATCATTTCCCGAACCAACTCGGTTTTCTCCGGGAAACCAACGATCAGTGAGATCGCTGTGCTCGCAGCTTTTTGCTCGCAATAGGCATGGTCAGTTAGGATTTCTTCGATGTTTTTTTCCGCGATGTCGACCCAGCGCGGGTCGGTTGGTAGCTTGAGACCCAGCATAGCGATAGTTTGGTATTCAAAGATACAATGTATACGAACGCCGGTTTATGATAGTTATATTTGTAAACCCAGGAACGACAAACATGTACAGCCCCGAATTGTACCAGCTCGACAGGCTCCGATCTTCCGTTCCGGAAGCATCTGCACCCGAATGGATTGAAGACAAGTTACAGGAACTTGTGTCGGAACCGAATGCCTCCCGTTTTTACATCGCCTTAAGTCAGTGTGCCGGCCGTTTCGGTGATGGGAGTGTTTTCGATCCCGAGGAGGCCACTTCGGGTATAGGTGAGGAATACCTGAGAAAAAACGGCATCACCGCCTCCGAATATGCGCGGATGTGGCTGATCAGCAAGCTGCTTTTAGAAAATCGCGACTTTTATGGCGAACGCACCCGCAAGCTGATAGAAGTAGCCGATTTCAATGAACTGGTTACCTTCCTTCGCTATTTGATCACTTTGCCCGATCCGGAGGAATTTCACTTTGCCGCGGTGGAAGCCCTACGGACCAACATCACTCCGGTGTTCGATGCCATCTCCGCTTCCAATCCCTACCCGGCCCGGTATTTCAACGAGCAGCAGTGGAACCAGATGTATCTAAAGGCTGCATTCATGGGGCGAGACCTGAATGAAATCGAAGGAGTGGAGGAGCGGGCCAATGCAAATCTGGCTCGGATCATCTCCGACTATGCCCATGAACGCTGGGCGGCCGGTCGACAGATCGACCCGGTCATATGGAAGCCGGTTTCTCCGTTTCTGAACGCCGTTTTGCTCGAGGATATGAAACGCCTGCTGAGTAGCGGGGATCCTGCTGAAAACGAGGCTGCTGCCCTGGTTTGTCACGCTTCAGGATCTCCATCGGCACTGGATCTACTGGCGCAATATCCCGAACTGGAATCATCTGCGGCCCGGGGACTCCTGAATTGGAATCAACTCGGAACCGTCACAAATACCCCATAATACATTTCACCATGGAAGAAAAAATGCAATTTATCGATCCGCACATCCACATGAGCGCCAGGACCACCGACGATTACGAGGCCATGGCAGCGGCCGGAGTCGTTGCCGTTATCGAGCCCTCATTTTGGCTAGGGCAGCCCCGTACTCAGGTAGGATCCTTTCAGGACTATTTCAGCAGTCTTGTGGGCTGGGAACCCTTCCGTGCCAGTCAGTTCGGCATTAAACACTATTGCACCATCGGTCTGAATTCGAAAGAGGCCAACAACGAACCCCTGGCGGAACAGGTGATGGAGCTGCTTCCGCTGTATCTGCACAAGGAAAATGTGGTGGCCATAGGCGAAATTGGATACGACGATCAGACGCCGGCAGAGGACAAGTATTTCCGGGCGCAACTGGAACTGGCCAGGGAATGGGATATGCTGGTGCAGGTTCATACCCCGCACCGGGATAAGAAAGCGGGTACCCTGCGGAGCATGGAAGTCTGCCTGGAACACGGCCTGGACCCCCATAAGGTAGTGATCGATCACAATAACGAGGAGACCGTTCGGGATGTCCTCGACCGGGGTTTCGTAGCGGCATTCACGATCTACCCCAAGACCAAAATGGGGAACAAGCGTATGGTGGAAGTAGTGCGAAAGTTCGGCAGCGATGGGATCATAGTGGACAGTTCGGCAGATTGGGGCATCAGCGATCCCATGGCGGTTCCCAAGACCGCCTCACTCATGCTGCGGGAAGGGATTTCCCGGGAGGATGTTCATAAGACCTGCTACAGCAATGCACTGGATACCTTCGGGATGTCCGGAAGGATGAAGGAATCGGACTGGAAGGACGCTCAGGGAATTGATCAGCGGCAGCTCTTCAACGACAACAGTGTACTCCGTGGCCAGGAACCCAGGGTAAGCAGTGATCAGATCACGTAGTACGGAGAAACTCAAAGCCTTTCTAAGACTCTGCCGGCCGGCTAATCTGCCCACGGCGGCTGCGGACGTGCTGGCAGGAGCCGCCGTGGCAGCCTATTCCCTGGACGACTCCCTTTCCTGGTCTACCGTATTGCCCCCCTGGTATATCGCGGTGCTCGCCGCGATTTCGATACTGCTGTATGCTGCCGGGGTCGTACTGAACGACTACTACGATCGCGAGATCGATGCCGTTGAACGCCCCGAGCGCCCCATCCCTTCGGGTGTAGTAAGCCCGGGGGAGGTGTTTTTTTTCGGCTGGACGCTGGCCCTGATAGCCCTTGGGCTCGCCGCCTGGCTCGACCTGCGGGTATTGGGGTGGTCCTTGCTGTTGCTGGGTTGCATATGGTTCTACGATTACAGGGCGAAGAGGCATGCATTCTGGGGTCCACTTTGTATGGGAGCATGTCGCGCACTGAACCTGCTGCTGGGAATGTCACCGCTCTGGACTCTGGAAAAATCAGGCTTCGCCCTGGTTCCCCTGATCTATATCTTTGCGGTTACCACCGTGAGTCGCGGTGAGGTACACGGGGGAGAAAAGGCTGCACTCAGGGCCTCATTCGGGCTCTATCTCCTGTCCCTACTTACACTTTCGGGTCTGCTGATGTACTTCGATCGGCTGGGACCCGTTGTACTATCAGGAATATTGGTTTTTGGAGCCTGGGTGTCCTATCCGCTGCTTCTGGCCCACCGCGATCCCCGGCCCGATCGAATCCGTAAGGCCGTCAAGACCGGGGTGCTGTCCCTGGTGCTGTTGGATGCGGTCCTTGGAGGTGCCTTTGGCGGATGGTCCTGGGCACTGCTCATACTGTCTATGTCTGGAATATCCCTGCTCCTTTCCCGATTCTTCCTTGTTACGTAATTTTAGGCCATGAACCCACGCCCCTCCATAAACCAGTCGTTCAGCGTTACCTACCGCTACAGCCTGCATTCCACCCGAGATGCATTCGCGCCCAAAAACCCACTGCTGGATAGCCTCTTCGGGGAATTTGGACGGGGCCACCGCATCAAGGCCCTTTTTGTCATCGATCAGGGCGTTGCCCGTTGCTTCCCCGATCTGCAGGAGCAGATTGGCACGTACTGCGATCAATCGAAGCATATCGAGTTTCGGGGTGCCCTGGTTTTACCCGGTGGAGAAGCCGCAAAAAACGATCCCGTGCACGTGGAAAAAGTACTTCGGGCCATCGAATCGGAGCACATCTGCAGGCATTCCTTCGTAGTGGCTATCGGAGGTGGAGCATTGATTGACATGGTGGGATACGCTTCAGCACTGGCCCATCGGGGGGTACGGCATATCCGAATACCCACTACCGTGCTCGCGCAAAACGACGCAGCCGTCGGGGTCAAGAACGGGGTAAATTACTTCGGGAAGAAGAATTTTCTGGGGACGTTTTCGATTCCGTTCGCCGTTATCAATGACGACACTTTCCTGCGCACCCTGGACGACAGGGACTGGATATCCGGCATGGCTGAGGCCATGAAGGTTGCCCTCTTAAAAGACCCCGTATTCTTTGACTTTCTGGACCGGCAGGCGGAACGCCTGCGCCAGCGTGATCCCGAATCGATGAACCGCCTGATCCATCGCTGCGCCGAGATCCATATGCAGCACATCGCACAGGGTGGAGATCCGTTCGAACGAGGGTCTTCCCGTCCCCTGGACTTCGGCCACTGGTCGGCCCATCGGCTTGAGTACCTGACCGGATATGCACTGCGTCACGGGGAGGCCGTGGCTATGGGGATTGCACTGGATCTGCGCTATAGCTGCCTCAAGGGGTGGCTGAATACCGACCTGTTGGAGCGGATATATGCCGTCTTCGAAAGGCTGGGCTTCGATCTGGGCATACCCCTGGAAGAAAAGCGGATCGCCGAACTCCTTCAGGGGCTGGAAGAATTTCAGGAACACCTGGGAGGCAACCTCACCCTGGCCATGATCAGGGAAGTAGGGGATCCTTTCGATATACACGAGGTGGATCTGACCCTGATGAGAAAGGCTATAGACGCACAATTGCGAATACCTGGGTCAAAAATTTCCCGGAATGCAGCTACTTGATCGCTTTCATCTTACCTATTGCACGAACATTCATCCCGGAAGAGATTGGGCGGAGACCTTCGAAAATCTGGAACGCTATGTCCCCCCGGTTAAGGCGGAGTTATGCCCGGATCAACCGTTCGGACTCGGCCTGAGGCTTTCCGCCCTGGCCGCCTCGGAGTTGATGGAAGGCGACAGGCTGGAAGGCTTTCGTCGCTGGCTCGATAGCGAAGGCATCTATGTATTCACCATCAACGGTTTCCCTTACGGAAACTTCCACGGAGAGTCTGTCAAGGACAAGGTGCACGAGCCCGACTGGACCCGGGAAGAGCGGGTGGAATATACCCGTAACCTGATTCGAATTCTGGCAAAACTGCTCCCTGGGGGTGTTTCCGGTGGGATTTCAACTTCCCCGCTTTCCTACCGCCACTGGCATGCGAATGCGGAAAGCAGGGAGTCTGTCCGGGAAGCGAGCAGCCTGAACCTGATACGGCTCGCCAGGGAACTGGGGGAATTGGAGGAGGAGACCGGAATCTTTATACATCTGGACATCGAACCCGAACCGGATGGCATGCTGGAAAATAGTGCAGAGACGATCGACTACTTCACCGGGGATCTCTTTACCCGGGCGCGCCGAATGGATGCCGCTACGGAGCGGTGGGTCAGGAGGCACATCAACCTCTGTTATGATGTATGCCATTTTGCCCTGGCTTACGAGGAGCCCGCCGAGGCGTTCAGGCGTCTTAAAGCGGCCGGGGTACGCATAGGCAAGATACAGCTCAGTGCGGCACTCGCCCTCAGAGATGAGGATCTATCCGGCGGCACGGATCCCTGGAAAACCATGGAGACTCTGAATGAACCCACCTATCTGCACCAAGTCACCCAAAAGCAGGACGGCACTGTACGCACGTTCAGGGATATACCAGAACTGCTCGACAGCAAGCCCGGGTTCTCCGAATTGCGCTCCCATTTTCACGTGCCGGTGTTCAGCGATAGCCTTCCGCCCTTCCGATCCACCCACGGGGAGATCCGCAAAGTCCTGGAGTACATTCGCTCCCAACCGGATTGCGATCAGCTCGAAGTTGAGACCTATACCTGGGAGGTACTGCCGGAGGAATTGAAGATATCCCTGGTGGATTCCATAGTCCGGGAAATAGAATGGTGCCGCGATCGTTTAATGGAATATTAGCATGAAGAATACAGCCGTAATTAACGCCGTAGGCCTGAGTAAAAGGCTTTTGGGGGAGCAGATGCCCTTTCTGACCGACTGGTGCGCAGCTGGCCGGCAGCTGGCCATAACCCCCGTGGTTCCGGCCGTGACCTGTACGGCCCAGTCTACCTACCTAACCGGAAAACCCGTTTCCGAACATGGTATAGTCGGTAACGGTTGGTATTTTCAGGAGGAATGTGAGGTCAAGTTTTGGCGGCAGTCCAACCGACTCGTTCAGGCCCCGAAGCTTTGGGAAGTGATCCGGAAAGAAGAACCCGGGTTTACCTGTGCCAATATGTTCTGGTGGTACAATATGTATTCTTCTGCGGATTACAGCGTTACGCCCCGCCCGAATTACCTGGCTGACGGACGCAAGATTCCGGATGTCTACAGTCATCCGCCGCAGCTGAGGGATCGGCTTCAGAATGAGTTGGGAACCTTCCCGTTGTTCAAATTCTGGGGTCCCGCGACCTCCATAGCCTCGAGTCGATGGATAGCAGAAGCCTCCAAAAGAGTATATGAGACCTATCGACCGAACCTGAATCTGGTCTACCTGCCCCATCTGGATTACAATCTGCAGCGTTACGGACACAACGCTGAGCGGGTTTCCGGAGATCTGCGCGAACTGGACGAACTCCTTGAGGACCTGATCGGATTCTATGAGTCCCATGGGGTAAGTGTGGTTGTTTTATCGGAGTACGGCATAACCGGGGTCGACCGTCCCGTGCACCCCAATCGCGTATTGCGCAAACACGGTTTTCTGGATGTGCGGACGGAAAAAGGGGGAGAACACCTGGATGCCGGACGATCCGCGGCCTTCGCGGTATCGGATCATCAGGTTTCCCATGTATATGTCAACGATCAGAACCGGCTTGCCGAAGTGCGTGAAATCCTTGGTGCGATGGAAGGCGTCGAGCACATCTGGGACAAGGAGGAGCAGGAAAAAAGGGGGATAGCCCATGAACGCTCCGGTGATTTTCTACTTGTAGCCGATGGCAAGAGCTGGTTCACGTATTACTACTGGGAGGAAGACGCGCAGGCGCCGGACTTCGCGCGTACCGTGGATATACACCGCAAACCCGGGTACGATCCCGTGGAGATGATGCTAAATCCCAAAGATCCTTTCGCCAAGCTTAAAGTGGCCCGTAAACTGATTGCCAAAAAGCTGGGGTTCCGCACCTTGATGAATGTGATTCCCCTTGAAGCCGGACTCATTCGGGGTTCCCACGGGAGGGTCCCGGAATCCGAGAAAGATTTTCCTGTATTTTTAACCCGCGACGCCATTCGTGCTCCCGAAGGCCCGATAGAGGCCACCGGTGTATTCGACCTGATTAAAAACCTCATTACAACCTGACTATGAAATTATTTGTAAAAATCCTTGCCGTAGTGTTCCTGCTGTTTTTCGGATTCTCCGTGTACTGGCAGATGAATGACCCCGACTCTTCCAATTGGATGATCCGATATACCGTCGGTTTCGTTGGAACCCTGCTCTTCCTGTTTAACCGCCTTCCCCGATGGCTGGCGATCACTCTGGCCATAGCCTTTTTCGTGCTTGCCGGTATGAGCTGGCCCGAGACTTTCGAAGGTGTTAACCTGGCCGAGGGCGGTATGAAGACGCAGAATATAGAAGAAGGAAGGGAATCGATCGGCATGGCGATTTCCGGAGTAATCTTCCTGCTTTTCGCTGCACTTAGTAAGGAATTCAAAAGGTAACTCCTAGAAGTCCAGGTCGAGTCCCTTGCGGAGCAGTTCGATATCGGGGTTCTTTTCCCGGAGACGATCGTATTTCTCTTCCGGGGTATAGATGTATTTGCGCTCTTCGTTCTCGTTTATGGTGACTTCCATCCGCAAGTGATCGTTTCCCAGTTTATCCCGCAGGAAAACCAATAGGGGAGAGGCTCCCGATTCCAGAGACGTCTTCATGGTTTCGTTGGGCAGGGAGACCTTCAAGACGGTGCCATCGACTGCGTCAGGCGGGGCCACGTTCATGCAGGATGCCAGTATTTTTTCCCCTTTTTGCTCCAACCTGTCGGCATACAGGTTCCAATAGGTCCGTACCTCTTCCAGAAGAACGGGTGCATCGCGCAGGGGTTCTTCCCTTTGCCCGGCCCCGCTCGACTCCGGCATCTTGTGCTCCTTTTTCCTTCGGATACTGCTGAGCGACAGGGCCGAAATCGAAGTAGTAACTTCTTCTTCTCCGTATGCGCTCGCAGGTTTCGCAGATCTCGGTGCTGTCGGTTTGGCCGGATTCGTTTTCCGCTGCTCAGGTACTGCCGTTGTGGCTTTGTTTTCGGATTTCACCTGCACTGCTGCTGCGCCGTCGCCTTCGTTATTCGCAGGCCGGGACGGATCGCCTTGTCGAATCGTCTGATCTAAGGGATCGGGATCGGGTTCCTTTAGCTGACGGGCTTCGGCGTGGCCTGTCCCCCCGCGGTATGTTGAAATTCTGGAGTCGGGGGATCCTTCTTTGAAGCGGCTGGCGGGAAGGATCGGGCTATCTTTTTTTTTTTCGTCTTCGCCGGTACCGATGGAGGCCAGTTTCATCAGGGTGATTTCCACCAGCAGTCGTTGGTTGCTGCTGCCTTTATAGCGGTAGTCGCATTCGGTAGCCAGTTCGATGGCCCTGACCAGGAATTTCTGGCCCAGACCCGAAGACAGTTCGGCCAGCTGGGTGCCCAACTCAGCACCCGTGTCCAGCAACTCTCGCGTCTGCGGCGAGCCTGCGACCAGTAAGTCCCGGAAGTGATCGCCGAGTCCTATGATAAACTGCTGACCGTCGAAGCCCTGTTTGCTGATTTCATTAAAACGGGCGATCAGTGCGGGAATGTCTCCGGCGGCAATGCTACGCGTGAACTCCAAATAGGTTTCGTGATCCAGCACCTGTAGGACCTCACTCACTTTTTGTCGGGAGATGTGGTTATCGGAATAGGCGGCGATCCGATCGAATATGGACAGGGCATCCCGCATGGCGCCATCGGCCTTCTGGGAAATCAAAAACAGCGCGTCCTCCTCGGCAGATACCCCGCGTTGCCGGGCTACGGCCTTCAGGTGTTCGACCATGTCCCTGACCTGAATTCGCTTGAAGTCATAAATCTGGCAGCGGGAGAGAATGGTAGGAATAATCTTATGTTTTTCCGTGGTTGCCAGAATAAAAACGGCATGTTTCGGCGGTTCTTCGAGGGTCTTCAAAAAGGCGTTGAAGGCCGAGGCCGACAGCATATGGACCTCGTCGATGATGTACACCTTGTATTTTCCGGTCTGAGGAGGGATGCGCACCTGATCGATCAGTGCCCGGATGTCGTCTACCGTATTATTGGAGGCCGCATCCAGTTCGAATATATTAAATGCGAAATCGGACTCCTTGGCCTTGGTGGGGTCATTCTCATTGATCCTCCGGGCCAGGATGCGGGCACAGGTGGTCTTACCCACACCCCGGGGCCCGCAGAAAAGCAGGGCCCTGGGAATCTGTTCCGACTGTATGGAGTTTTCCAGAGTACGGGTGATGGCCTCCTGTCCGATCACCTCACCGAATTGCTCGGGGCGGTATGCCAGGGCCGATGCGACAAAATTTTCCAACGAAAGCGAACGTTTGTCTTAGATTTCACTAAAAATAGGTTAAAGGAAGGCCTCGGAAAAGGTTTCCCGGCCTACATTTATCAACATGACCTAACTTTGCCGGGAGCAGGTCTCCTATCGCTCCCTGAAGAGGAGAGGAAAGTCCGGACACCACAGCGCAGCGTAACGGGTAACACCCGTCCGCCGTAAGGCGAGGACCAGTGCAACAGAAAGCAAGTACAGTTCGGCTGTAGTGAAATCAGGTAAACTCTATGCGGTGCAACGTCAAGTAAACCAGCGTCTGAGGACGGCGCGTCCGAGTTGGAGGGTAGGCGGCACGAGGGTACGGGCAACCGTACTCCCAGATAAATGATAGGAACCCGATACGGGTACAGAATCCGGCTTATGGCCTGCTCTTTTTTTGTGAATAACTTCCGCTAGCCCGGTCTTTTCTCGAAAAAGCTGAACCGGGAACTGCCGTAATCCCGGGACGATTCGAATCCGGGAGAATCCGCAAAATCGTATTGAACCGGATGTTCGCAGATGATCAGTGCCCCATCCGCCAACAGATCACCTTCCAAAAGTGCGGCCATCAGGGCCAGCAGCTGTTCCCTGGAAAAGGCGTATGGCGGATCGGCGAACACCAGGTCGAAGGCTCCGGGCGGTTTCCATTTTCTTAAGAACGACATGGTCTCCGAGCGGTGAACCCGGATGGGCAGACCCAGCTCGGTGGAAATTTTACGGATATAGGATACGCAGCCGGGATGTTTGTCGACGGCCACCACCTCCGGGCAACCCCGGGAGCCTAATTCCAGGCTCATCGCCCCGGAACCCGCAAACAGATCGAGTATACGCAATTCACTGAGGCGATAGCGGTGCGCCAGTATATTCATGATCCCTTCCCTGGCCCGGTCCGTGGTAGGTCTTATGGGCAGGCTGGGAGGCGGGTTAAGTTTCCTTCCCCGGTGGGTGCCACCGATGATGCGCATTTCAGAAGCCGCTGATTACCGTATAATCCAATTGGGGACGGGAGATCTCATCGGAAATATCGAAATCGTACTCGGGGTCCAGCATGTGCAGGTTTCGGACATAGCGGTAAACGGTCCTGAACAGGAGATGGTCTTCGCTGACTTCCCCGAACAGGATGACGTCGGCCTCCTCGGGTTCCACATCGGATTGTTCCATGAACATGAGTAGATAATAGAGGAAATCCTCTGAGTTGGAGAAGGAAAACTGGTTGTATGCGAGCAATGCCTGATTCCTGATGAGAACGATTTCCATGGTTCTGGAACCCACCCGCACGAAGCAATGCGGTCGGTTATCCCAATGGGGCTGCCTCAGAAAGGTCTCGATCAGCACACTCCCGCTGTGCCGGCAACTGACCCCTTCGAAACGCTCCCCGATCCAGCGCTCCAGCCTGGGTAAGCCCAGAAATACATTGACCAACCCTGCACCCGCTACCCGATCGAAATGGGGCCAGACGTCGTGATCCAGACGGGCATTAAGCTTGAGGTAATGCGGCAGGGAGGCCTCGTCGAAAAGGGGTTCGGGAACCAGGGCAAATTGACCGGTCTGGCATATCAGCTGTATCTGATCGTAGGATTCGGAAGCGAGTCCGAACCGGTCCATGATCAGGGCGATCTCGCGCTCGATGGACTCCTCGGTCAGCTGACGGGGAAACTCGTAACTACCCGCCGAGTCCAGTCGGTTCGCCTCGACATTTAATACAGAAAAAGAAAGTCCATTCAGGCTCACCTGAACGGACAATTTTCGGGTTGAAGGGAATACGTTGATTCCTTCGGATGTGTCGGTTTTATTGATCATAGATTGATGGCCAGTTACCGCTGGTACTCACCTTGTTCAAATCCCCCACGCTGATCTCGTTTCCATTGACCTCCTCGATGCTGTTGTGCGCATTCTCGAGGGCGCGCAGATCTTCAGACTGATCGTGCAGTATCCAGTCTTTCTTGGCACTCACTTTATACACGTCGGCGGTAAATCCTCCGGATTGAACCTCACCCACTTCGATTTTGAATTTCTCGTTATTGGGAGCGAAAGGTACGGAGGCCAGATCCTTGTAGCGGTCGCTTCCCTTAAATATGGAATCCCTTACTTTGACAAAGCCCAGAGTGTCGATAAGTACGGTATCCTTGCTCATCTCGATTCGGTAGACCTTATCGAAATAGATAAAGGAGGAATCCCTCTGCTGGGTAATGGTGTACTGTCCGGTATCGATAAAGGCGATCAGGTCTTTGAAGTTCGCTGCGTACTTTCCGTTAACGGTGTTATAGGCATCCTGTGAATCGCGTATGTCCTTAAGCTTATCAACGACTACCTGGAATCGTTCGTTACGGGTTTTCTCGAAATCAATCTTGCTGTAAACAGACTTATATATGAGATATCCGAGGACCACGCATACCACCCATAAAACGATCTGAACAATGGTTTTCATTATGGAGTTAATTTAGTTTTGGTTTACTGACAAATCTACAATTTTTTTTGAACCAGCCCGAGCGGTTTCCCAATCCATGCTACATTTACGAGCCACATGCAAACACGATGCGCAAAGGAATTCGAAGCCGACCTCAGAAGGAATTTCCCCTTCGAGCTCACCCCCTCGCAGGCTAAGGCTTTAACGGTTTTGGCGGCTTTTTGTTGCGATACCGGTACGGGAAACGCCATGGTGCTCAGGGGATTTGCCGGCACCGGGAAGACCACCCTGATCGGCTCACTGCTAAAATCGCTGGGAAAACAGGGACAAAAGGCCATACTTCTTGCTCCAACCGGTCGGGCCGCCAAGGTGATTACCCAATACACACGTTCCCGGGCATCCACCATTCACCGCAAGATCTATACAGCCAGGGCACAAAAAGGAGGAGGAGTGTCTTTTGTGCTGGACAACAATCCCCATCGAAAGGCGGTGTTTATCGTGGATGAAGCATCCATGATTTCCTCCTTTTCTGCTTCTGATCCCGGTTTGAATAGATCCTCGTCCCTGCTGGACGACCTGATCGAATATGTGGAAGGCGGATCGGGCTGCCGCCTGCTCTTCGTCGGAGACACGGCCCAGTTGCCTCCCGTTCACAGCGAACTCAGCCCGGCGCTGGATTCCGGTGAACTTTCCCTGAAAATACAGGGGGAGGTGAGGCAGGCAGGGCTGACCGATGTGGTGAGACAGGTCGCCGATTCCGGCATACTTCAGGAGGCCACAGCCCTGAGATTACACCTGACCGAAGGAAACTACGCCGGCTTCCGGTTTCGCCGCGAGGCCTACCCGGATGTGGTCAGGCTCACGGAAGGATACGATATACAGGAGGCTCTGGATCAGGCCTATTCCCATGCGGGCATCCACGAGACGGTACTTATCGTGCGGTCGAACAAGCGCGCCAACCTCTACAACCAGAGCATACGGGAGCGCATACTCTTCCAGGAAAACCTGATCTCGGCCGGGGATCGTCTCATGGTAGTGAAGAACAATTACTTCTGGCTGGACGCGAAGTCTTCTGCCGGTTTTATCGCCAACGGGGATACGCTGGAGATCCTGGAAATTAGAAATATCCAGGAACTGTATGGATTCCAGTTTGCCGATGTGAAGGTACAGCTGGCGGACTACCCGGACGAGCCGCCCCTGGACACCCTCCTGCTTCTGGATACCCTGCATTCCGAAAATCCGTCACTCACCTACGAGCAACAGAAGGAGCTCTACCGATCGGTTTCTGAGGATTTCGAATACATTTCCTCTTCCTACCGCAGACTCCTGGCCGTGCGCAACAGTCCGCACCTGAATGCCCTTCAGGTGAAGTTTTCCTATGCCTTAACGTGTCATAAGTCGCAGGGCGGACAGTGGGATCATGTGTTTATAGAACACCCCTATCAGCCCGATGGTCCCGACCGGGCCTATATACGATGGCTGTATACGGCCGTTACCCGGGCAAAAAAATGCCTCTATCTCATAGGTTTCCCCGGGCAATTATTTACGGAAGACTGAACGGCCCTGATTTCGGATTGGTTTTTGTTCAGGTTGTGGTCCGGGCATGAGCTCTAAAGCCTGCCTTTCCTGTCAAAAAAATTGTAATTTTCAGGTATGAGTACAGAAACCGTCTTTAGCATTTTCCTGGGACTGGGGCTGGCGGCATCTACCGGTTTTCGAATATTCCTGCCGCTTTTTGCCCTGAGTCTCGCATCGTATTACGGTCATATACCCCTGAATGGGGACTGGGAATGGGTGGGTTCCGGTGCCGCCGTAGCGGTACTGGGCCTGGCGACGATCTTCGAAATCTTCGCCTATCTGATTCCCTGGTTCGATAATTTGCTGGATACGGTAGCTGTTCCCCTGGCGGCTATAGCCGGTACGGCTGTTGTGGTGGCAACCGTCGCAGACCTGGATCCCGTTGTGGTTTGGTCTCTGGCCATCATTGCGGGTGGCGGCACAGCCACGGCCATACAGGGCGCTACTTCGGCCGGACGCCTGACTTCGACTGCGGGTACGGGGGGTGTGGCCAATCCGGCCTATTCGGCCATAGAAACCGCTTCTGCGGCGACCCTTACTGCGGCTTCCATCTTCTGGCCCGTGGTCGGTATTATCCTGGTGATTATTGTGCTGACCGTGGTTTTCTTTTTGTACCGAAAAATGCGCCCCAAAAGGGTGCGATCCTAGTCCATGCGCATTATTTCCATGATTCCCGCACGCCTGCAGGCGAGTCGTTTTCCCAGAAAGTTACTCGAAGGCCTGGGAGGCCTGCCCGTTATAGGACGAACTTACGAGGCCGTTCGGGATACCGGACTATTCGATCAGGTGGTCGTAGTCACCGACAGCGACGAGATCGAAAAGGTGATACGTAATCTCGGCGGAGCCGTTTATCGCAGCCGGGTGGAACACCCTACCGGCAGCGACCGTATGGCCGAGGCGGCAGAGTCTTTTGATGCGGACCTGATTGTGAATGTACAGGGAGATGAACCGTTCATCAATGCGCAGAACC
Organism: uncultured Flavobacteriaceae bacterium; assembly: GCA_964550895.1. Taxonomy (GTDB): domain Bacteria; phylum Bacteroidota; class Bacteroidia; order Flavobacteriales; family Flavobacteriaceae; genus CAZKAP01. Next base: position 26,126 of record CAZKAP010000020.1, on the reverse strand, counting down.
TGAAAGCCCTGATCGAGGTCTTCCTCAGCGACGAAGCGGGTCGGATCGACCTGGCATCGCTGAGGACGCCCATTGAGGAGTCGGCAGAAATCAACAATCCCAATGTGGTCAAGGTGATCTGCGACACTGACGGGAGGGCCCTTTATTTCTCCCGTGCCCCTATACCTTATCCGAGAGACGAAGGAGCGGCAAAGACCTATTACCGCCATCTGGGTGTTTATGCATTCCGAAGGCAGGCCCTGCTGGATTTCCGGAAGCTGGCCATCGGACCCCTGGAGGCCGCCGAGATGATCGAAGCGATCCGATTCCTGGAATACGGAAAGAGCATACAGATGATCGATACCCTGAGCCATGGGGTCGGTATCGACACCCCGGAAGACCTCGAAAAAGCCCGAGCACTATGGAACAAGACTATACAGGAATCAAAGTAATAGGATTCGATGCCGACGATACCTTATGGGTCAATGAGACCTATTTCCGCGAGACGGAAGAGCGTTTCGCCGACCTGCTCGAACCCTATGAGACCCGGAATAAAATCGATCAGGAGGTCTATGCGACCGAGATCCGAAACCTGCACCAGTACGGCTATGGGATCAAGAGTTTTATACTCTCGCTGATCGAGGCTGCACTGGATCTGTCCAACAACCGTATCGGGCCGGATGGGATTCGTCAGATCATGGAGTGGGGAAAGGAGATGATCGACCGACCCGTGGAACTGCTCCCCGATATTAAGATGGTACTGGAAGCGCTGGCTCCTCATTATCGACTGATCGTGCTTACCAAGGGAGACCTGCTCGATCAGGAACGCAAACTCGAGAAATCCAGTCTCTCCACCTACTTCCATCACGTGGAAGTGCTCAGCGATAAGAAGCCGGAAAACTACCGCCATCTGCTGGTGCACCTACAGATACCCACAGAGGAGTTTCTGATGGTGGGTAACTCCCTGAAATCGGATGTGCTTCCCATACTCGAACTGGGGGCCAAGGCGATACATGTTCCCTTTCACACCACCTGGATACACGAACAGGTGGAGCCTGATGAGGCTAATGGAAGACCCTATCAGACCCTTAAGAGCATCAAAGGCCTGCTCCCCTTGCTCGGGGTTAGGGAGCGCGTGGGATAGTCGAACCCTAAGGCGCTGACCCTGGTCTTACTGCAACGAGAAACCAACAGGAACCGATGTATACCGAAGCCATCAGGAAAAAATGGATGAACCGCTACCCGAGGATCAGTGAGCTGGCCCAACGGTGCCATCGTCGTATCCCGGAGGTTTCCTGGCAGTACCTCAGATCGGGTACCGGACAGAACCGGGCTTTCGAAAGGAATTGCGACCATTGGGATCGGATCGCCTTCCTGCAACGATTCATGAAGGGCCCTATACAGCCGGACCTGCACGTGGAATTCCTGGGCAGAAGATATCAGGCTCCTTTCGGCATGGCACCTATTGGTATGCCTGGGGTCATCTGGCCCGGTGCAGACCGCATACTCGCCCATCTGGCCCGTGAGCGCGGTATACCCTTCTGTTTGAGTACGGTGGGTACCGAAACCCCCGAGGTCATCGGACCGGTGGTAGGAGAAATGGGTTGGTTCCAATTGTACCCTCCCAAAGACTTAGATGTCCTAATGGATTTGTTGAAGCGGGCACGGGATTCCGGGCTCCATACGCTGGTATTCACAGCGGATATCCCTTTATTGAGTCGGAGGGAGGATGCCCGCAAGGCGGGCTTTACCATGCCCCCCCGCATTACCCCCCGGCTGGCCTGGGACGGGCTTACCCATCCCCAATGGCTCTGGCGTGTCCTTCGCCTCGGGATGCCCCGGCTTAAAACGGTGGAGCCCTACAGCCCATCCCGGGATATGAAGACGGTAGCGGTATACGCCCGTTTCGACTTCCGGGCGTCCTTCGATTGGGAGTACCTCAAGCGGGTGCGGGAGCTGTGGGAAGGCCCCCTGATCCTGAAGGGGATCATGCATCCCGGGGACGTGGAGCCGGCTTTGGAGATCGGAGTGGATGCCATCGGGGTATCCAACCATGGCGGACGTCAGTTCGACGGGGCACCATCCGCCATCAGCGCCTTGCCCGGGCTTGCCCGTGAAGTGGGCGGCAGGGTTCCTCTGGTGTTCGATAGCGGTATCGGCTCAGGGCTGGACATCATCCGGGCCTACGCCCTGGGTGCCGATTTCGTGCTGGCTGGTAGGCCTTTCCTTTACGGACTGGGAGCCCTCGGAGCCCGAGGGGCGGAGCACGCCTTCGAGATACTTCGGGACGAGGTCTTCAACAACATGGTTCAACTGGGAGTAAGAAACATGGAAGAGGTCAGGCGGCTCGAACCATTCTACACCTGACGGGATGCCGGCAGGATGGCCCGGCTGTCGATTCTGTGCAATTTGGACTATCTTTTTCGGAGAATTGAAAAGCCAGACTATCCATGTATTTGTTCAGACCAATCCGGTATGCCTCAGTTTTGTTGATTCTCGGCATGTGTTACCTAATGCCGGTTCGGGCACAAAGGGCGAGTCCTTCCGATAGCAGACCCAATATACTGTTTATCATGTCCGACGATCACGCCTATCAGGCCATCAGCGCCTACCAGGATCACCTGATCCGGACTCCGAACATCGACCGCATAGCGAGTGAAGGGATGAAATTCACCAATGCCTGCGTATCCAATTCCATTTGCGCACCATCCCGTGCAGCCATATTGACCGGTAAGCACAGCCATATGAACGGCAAGGTGGACAACATACAGGAATTCGATACCACCCAGGTCACCTTTCCCCAGATCTTCCAGAAAGCCGGATACCAGACGGCCATGTTCGGGAAGCTGCACTTCGGGAATAACCCGAGGGGCATCGATCAGTTCAGCATCCTTCCCGGCCAGGGACATTACTACAATCCGGACTTCATAACCAAAGATTCCGGTCAGGTCCGCATAAAGGGGTATGTAACGGATCTGATTACCGAAATGACCCTGGACTGGCTGAAAGAGGAACGGGAAGAAGAAAAACCCTTCCTGCTATTCTACCTCCACAAGGCGCCTCACCGGGAGTGGCTGCCGGCGCCACGGCATTATGAGGAATACGCCGGCAGGACCTTCCCCGAGCCCCCCACCTTGTTCGACACCTATGAAGGCCGCGGTTCGGCGGCCCGGGAGGCAGAAATGAATCTGCTGACTCATATGAACTGGGCGGGAGACTCCAAGCTCAGACCTCAGGATCTGGATGAATTGGGTATAACACCCGGCTCGGACTGGGATAAGGATGCCTACGAGCGCAATATCCTGAGGCGCATGGATTCCGCTCAATTATCGCGCTGGAACGCTACCTACGATACGATGATCGAAGCCTTCAAAAAGGAATACCCGGGCATGACCGACCGGGAATTGATGCGCTGGCGCTACAACCGCTACCTACAGGATTACCTGGGAAGTGTGGCCTCAGTAGATGAGGGAGTTGGGCGGGTACTGGACTATCTCGAGGAGAATGAGCTGTCGGATAACACCATAGTGGTGTACACCTCCGACCAGGGTTTCTATCTGGGCGAACACGGCTGGTTCGATAAGCGCTTCATCTACAACGAGTCCTTTAAAACACCCCTTTTGATTCGTTGGCCGGGACGAATAGCCCCGGGCTCGGTAACCACAGAAATGGTACAGAACATAGATTTTGCACCTACCTTTTTGGATGCAGCCGGTATTGAGATTCCTGAAGATATGCAGGGGGAGAGCATCATGCCCTTATTGCAGGGCAGGCAGCGGAAATGGAAGCGTAAGGAAGTCTATTACCACTACTACGAGTTTCCGGCCATACATATGGTAAAAAGGCATTATGGACTCGTCAGCGAGGACTACAAGCTGGTTCATTTTTACGATGACGTGGACGAATGGGAACTCTACGATCGCAGGAAGGACAGCCTGGAGGTAAACAATGTTTACGACCGGCCCGAGTACGCCCGTGTAGTTCGCCAGCTCAGGAAGCGACTGGTCAGACTGCGTGAAAAATACGGAGATTCGGAGGAGTTAGACCATCATTATATGAGGAAGCACAGGGAACATCTGGCCGAGAGCCACTAAACTGGTATTTAGGGATTTCGTTCGGTCTCAAGGTCCTTAACGGTCCGGAAACCTAGGTGTTCCATACCCGAATCCACGCTGGTAGACATCCGGGCACTGATGCGGTAACTGGCGCAGTAGGTATCGCTGCAAAGAAAAGAACCTCCCTTGATCACCTTCTCTGCTGATCTCGGATTTCCATGGGTTTCCGGTCCTTTCGGATTCCGAACGGTCCCCTTGCTCTTTTGGTCCCGGTAATAGGAGTCGTTTTTCCAGTCGGTTGTCCATTCCCAGACGTTTCCCGCCATATCGTACAAACCGTTGGGATTGGGAGGGAAGGAGCCGACCGGAGCCGTTCGCTCGTAACCGTCTTCCCGAGTATTTGAGGTTGGAAACAGTCCGTCCCAGGTATTGGCTTGCTCCCATAATTTGCTGCGATTGTTACCCCAGGCGAATCTGGCGTTGACCTGGCCGGCCCGAGCCGCGTATTCCCACTCGGCTTCCGTTGGGAGTCGGGTCCCCGACCACTGGCAATAAGCCAGCGCATCCTCGTAGGCAATGTGTACGACCGGGTGGTTTTCCTTTCCTTCGATATGGCTTCCGGGGCCCTGTGGTTGCCTCCAGTGGGCTCCAATCTTCCATTCCCACCACTGTGAGAAGTCGTAAAGGTTAGGCACGGCTGCTTCTGTTTTTCGGAAGACCAAAGAACCGGGCCTGAGCAGGGAATCGGCAGGTTTGGGGGTACCGGCGGGCAGTTGAAGCTTCATTTTTTCCCAATCCACAGGTCGTTCAGCTACCGTGATATAACCGGTTTCCTCTACGAAGCGGCTGAATTCCGAGTTGGTGACCTCATGGGTATCCATGAAAAAGCCGTCCAGATATACCTCGAATCCGGGACGTTCGTGTTCCAGTGCCATGGAATCTCCGGCTACCGCACCCTGGGTAAAAGAACCTCCGGGTATCCATACCATGCCTTTGGGAACCACAGTACCCTCGGGCAAATCGGTTACGACCTCATGAGCGGAAGTCTCGGCTTTTGCTTCTGGATTATTCCTGCAGGCCGAAAGTAAGATCAATCCGGCGGCTAACGGCCAAAACGAGCGAGCAACGCAGGTTTTAATGGGGAGTGAAGTAAACACGATAAGCGGCTATATTTCTTTCATGGTGTGATAGACGTTCTGAACATCGTCGTCTTCCTCGATCTTTTCGAGCAATTTCTCCACATCCTCGATCTCCTCCGGAGAGAGTTCCTTGGTCACCTGGGGTATGCGTTCGAAGCCGGAGGAAAGGATTTCGATTCCCCGGGATTCGAGTTCTTTCTGTATGGAGCCGAAGTTTTCGAAGGGGGCGTAGATCAGTATGCCGTCGTCATCGTCGAAGACCTCTTCGGCCCCGAAATCGATCATCTCGAGTTCGAGTTCCTCCGGGTCGATCCCCTCTGCATTAATCCTGAAATTGCAGGTGTGGTCGAACATGAATTCGACAGAACCTGAGGTGCCCAGACTGCCGTTGCATTTGTTGAAGTAGCTGCGGATATTGGCCACTGTTCGCGTATTGTTATCAGTGGCCGTCTCGATGAGTACGGCGATGCCGTGCGGGGCATAGCCCTCAAAGAGGACCTCCTTGTAATCGCCCTGATTCTTGTCCGAGGCACGCTTGATCGCCCTTTCAATGTTATCCTTGGGCATATTCACCGCCTTGGCATTCTGTATAACGGCCCTCAATCTGGCATTGGTGTCGGGATCGGGTCCGCCTTCCTTAACGGCCATGACTATATCCTTGCCTATGCGAGTGAATGCCTTGGACATGGCCGCCCACCGCTTCATCTTCCTCGCCTTGCGGAACTCGAATGCTCTACCCATAGTTTCGGTTTATCTGCAAAAATAAAAAACTACCCCAAGGGGTTGGAAGCCCGGGATCAGTTCAACCGTTTCCGGGCAATGTCTTCGAAGATGCGGGCCAGTTGCAGGTCGTACTCCGTAATTCCCTTGACATCATGGGTTTGCAGTCGGATTTCCAGCTGGTTGTACATGTTGAACCAGTTGGGATGATGCCCGGCATTCTCCGCCTCCATGGCCATCTGAGTCATTACGCTGAAGGCCACCTTGAAGTCTTCGAATTCATAGTTGCGCTGCAAAAAACCATCGGTCATTTGCCAGCCCGGAAGTTGCTGAAGCCGGAATTCGATTTCCTGATCGTCGAGTTTCTTTAAGTCCATAGTTATTCTACCATTATGTGATGATCAATGACCTGCTGGTATGTCACCTTCAGGTGGTCCGGCAGCCTGCGATCCTTCGGCAGAGCCGCGAGATAGCGGTCGTCATTGGTCGTGAATACTTTTTTGAAAACCGGCTGAAAATTACCCAATCTTTTGATGACCTCCCGGATGAACTCTTCGTGAAATACCAGGTCCTCGCTTCCCAGGTGGTAAATCCCCGAGCAGTCCCGGTTCAGCAGGTAATGGATCTGCCGAACCAACTGATCGTCGTTGGTCACGTTAATGATCAGGTTCGGGAAGATTTCGATGGGTTCCTTACGCTCCAGCTGCCCCCGAATCTCCCGGATGCGCGGAGAGGTGTTCCCGTAGACCATGGGTACCCTGAGAATGCACATCTTGCATTCGGGCTGCCTGAGGAGCATATTTTCGATACGTATCTTCAGCTTGCCGTACACGCTTTCCGATAGGGTTTTATCCGTCTCGTAGGAAGGAAACTTGCTGTAGGCATCGAAAACGTTGGCCGAGGAAACGAAATAGACCCGGCAGGAATGAGCGGAGAGGTATTCCATCAGGTGCAAATGCGCCTGCACCTGGGCTCCGAATTCGCCCCTGAGTGTGGAGATGATATAATCCGGTCGCACCCGTTCGAGTAGGGAAACCAGATCGTCTTCCTCCATATCGTAGCGATAAAACCGCTGGTTGAGGGCAAAACTCTCACTGTGGCAGTAGGTGGCATGGGTGTCGAAATAGGGCGCGAGTTCCCTGTAAAGGGCAAGGCCAATGAAACCACTGCCGCCCAGGATAAGGATTCGCTTTGTCTTATTTCTTTCCAGCAACGGTTCAGGTCTTGTAAAAGGGGAGCTTTACAATTTCGGCAGGTATTGCAGTGCCCCGGATTTCGATGTGTATGGGGGTTCCGGGCCTTCGTAATTCCCATTGGACATAGCCCAATCCGATGCCGTATCCCAGACTGGGGGACTGGGTACCCGAGGTCACCTTCCCTATGGGTTGGCCGGCTTCGTCCAGTATGGGGTAGTCCTTTCGCGGTATGCCCTTGCCTTTCATTTCGAAGGCCACAAGCCTGCGTCCCGGATTTTCCTCCTTCTGCCTAAGCAGAGCCTCCCGGTTCACGAAGTCTTTGGTAAACTTAGTGATCCAGCCCAGTCCGGCTTCGATGGGCGAGGTGGTTTCGTCTATGTCGTTTCCGTACAGGCAGTAGCCCATTTCGGTACGCAGGGTATCCCGGGCTCCCAGGCCCACCGGGGCGATGTCCATGGGGGCTCCGGCTTCGAAAACTTTTTCCCAAAGCGCTACGGCCTGATCGTTTTCGCAGTAGAGTTCGAATCCTCCCGAACCCGTATAGCCTGTTGCGGACACCAACACCTTGCCCACCCCTTCAATTGCTGCGTAGGCAGCGTGATAGAAGGGCAGTTCACTCAGGTTAAGATCGGTGATGCCCTGAAGGGCTTCCAGAGCTTTGGGCCCTTGCACGGCGAGCAGGGACATTGCATCGGAACGGTCGGTCATGGTGGCGTGGTACTCTTCGTTGATGGCCTGTAGGTGCTTCCAGTCCTTTTCTATATTCGATGCATTAATCACCAAAAGATACCGCTGTTCCTCAAGGCGGTAGACGATCAGGTCGTCCACTATACCCCCGGAATGCGAAGGCAGGCAGCTGTACTGCGCCTGTCCGACGGAAAGCTTGCCCACGTCGTTCGAGCATGCGTATTGCAGGAAATCCAGAGCGCTATTGCCCTCAACCAGGAATTCACCCATGTGAGAAACGTCGAATACGCCGACCCCTTCCCGTACCCGCTGGTGTTCGGCCTTAAGCCCTTCGTAGGAAACGGGCATCTCAAAACCGGCAAAGGGAACCATACGGGCCCCAAGTTCCAGATGCTTGGCGTGCAATGCAGTCTTCTTCATTCCGAGGATTTTGGGCAAAAATAGCGCATAGACAGCGGTTCCGGAGCTTTGAAAAACAAAGAAAAATCCTTATTGGTTGAAAGGGGATCCCCTCTGGCCGCGCTCAGGCTCCCTATGGGGAAAGCAGGTATGCTTTTACTTCTTCGTAATTCCGGACGGGGATCGATCGACCGGGCTTCTGCATCAGCTTCGCTATGGAATCCGGTAGGGGCAGTTCCTGACCTATGCTTTGCTCCACCGTTTCCCGGAATTTGATCGGATGAGCGGTCTCCAGGAACAGGCCGAACGCCTCCGGACGCTCCCTAAGGTAATCTTTTAGAGCGAGATAGCCCACTGCACCATGGGGGTCGGCCGTATAGGAATACCGCCTGTAGAGATCCGAAAGGGCCTTTCGGGTCTTGTTGTCGCTAAAGGATCGACAGGAGAACATCCGACTGAGCTCGAAACGGTCGGAGTGGAACAGTTGCCGGATGCGAATAAAATTACTGGGGTCGCTCACATCCATGGCATTCGAAAGGGTTGGCCGGGTAGCGCGTGGCTGGTACGCTCCGGTCTCCATATACCGGGCTATGGTATCATTGGCGTTGGTGGCGGCTATGAAGTGGGCTGCAGGCATACCCATCTTCCAGGCCATCATCCCCGCGCATATGTTACCGAAGTTTCCGCTGGGTACGGCGTACACCAGAGGGCGGCTGTTTCCCCGGAGGATGCGACAGGCCAGAACGAAATAAATCATTTGGGGCAACCAGCGGGCCACGTTGATGCTGTTGGCCGAGGTAAATCTTCTCCGGCCTTTGAAATCCTCGTCGACGAAGGCGGTCTTGACCATGTCCTGACAATCGTCGAAGGTCCCTTCGACTTCCAGGGCGGTGATGTTCTGTCCATGCGTAGTCAGCTGCCTCTGCTGTATGTCGCTTACCTTGCCCCGAGGGTAAAGGATCACTACTTCGACCCCATCCACACCCAGGAAACCATCAGCCACCGCACCACCCGTATCCCCCGAAGTCGCCACAAGTACCGTAAGTGATTTGCTTTCCGACTCCGTAAAGGCTCCCAGGCAACGGGCCATAAAACGGGCACCGACGTCCTTAAAGGCCAGTGTAGGTCCATGGAACAGTTCCAGGGTCGCGATCTGCTCCGAAAGCCGTACCACGGGGAAGGGGAATTCGAGTACCTGCTGCAGGATCGATTCCAGGCGGGTAGGCGAAATCTCTCCACCTACATAGGGCCTCATGCAGGCCAGGCCGATCTCCACCGGGTCCAGTTCGGAGTCGGATTCCAGGAATCCCGGTGCAAAGCCGGGTATGTGAACGGGAAAATACAGTCCCCTGTCCGGGGCTATGCCCCTGAAGACGGCTTCCCTGAAGCTCACCTCCGGACACTCTTTGTTGAGGCTGAAGTACTTCACTGGTCTTCCGTTTTTCGTACGCCGCGTTCGCTTACCCGGGAAATGTACAGATTGAAGGGTATCGAGGTCTCGTGATAGGCTGTTTCCATGGCGGTTGCAACCCGACCGGCCTGAACCTGACCCTCGCAGAGCGCGAAGACTGAGGGGCCGGATCCCGAAATGCCAGATCCCAGGGCGCCGGCGTTTATGGCGGCTTCTTTGAGCGGGAAAAAATGGGGAATCAGGCCGGAACGCACCGGCTCTACTACATGGTCCACCAGAGAACGGCCGATCAGTCCATAATCCCCGGAGTACAAACCCGCCACCAGGCCCGCGACATTACCCCATTGTCGGATCCCCTGTTCCAGGTCGATGGTGCGACTCAGGATTTGCCGGGCCTCGGAAGTCTTTATCTCGATTTGCGGGTGCAAAATAACAACATGGAGTTCGGCCGGAAAGGGAAGAGGGATGATATCCAGGGGATCGTAGCTGCGGACCAGAGAGAATCCTCCGAGCAGGGCAGGGGATACGTTATCGGCTATAGCCTCTCCACCGGCCAGGCGTTCTCCTTCCATGGCGAAGGGAATCAGCTCCCGGGCGGTAAACGGGCGGTCCAGAAGTTCATTGACGGCCCAGACGGCCCCGGCCGAACTCGCCGCACTGCTTCCGATACCGCTTCCGGGTTTGATGCCCTTATGGATATCTATGCCAAATCCGGATTCGGTGTCCTGCAGGGCCTGCAACAGGGCGAGGGCTGCCACCCCGCTTACGTTCCGTGACGTCTCCCCCGGCACTTCATGGCCGCTGATGCTCCGGATGCGAACTCCAGGTTCCTTTTCTCTGCTTACGGTAATCACATCTCCGACGGATTCCAGGGCGAAGCCCATGATGTCGAACCCGCAGGAAACATTGGCCACAGTGGCCGGTGCGAAAGCGCGTATCTGATCCATAGTAATTACAAATTACCCACCCGTATCAAGTCGGCGAACAGGCCGGAGGCGGTGACTTCGGCACCGGCTCCGGCGCCTTTAATCACCAGGGGCCGGTCCCGATATCGGTCGGTGTAAAACAAAACGATGTTGTCGCTGCCTTCCAGTTTAAAGAACGGATGGCCCGGAGGCACCCGGCGAAGTCCCACCCGTGCACCTTCGCCCGAGTATTCGGCTACGTATTTCAATGCGGCTCCTTCCTCCCGGGCTTCCTCGAGCTGACGGCTGAAGTGCACTTCCCCCTGCTCGAGCTCCTTCAGAAAATCTTCGACACTCTCCGTTTCCAGACTGCCTTCCGGCAGGAAACTCCGGTTCTCGATCTGTTCCAGTTCGAGCTCGGAACCGCTGTCCCGGGCGAGAATAAGGATCTTTCGCATCACGTCGACCCCACTGAGGTCAATGCGCGGATCCGGCTCGGTGTAGCCGCCTTCCATGGCCTGCCTGACGACGGAAACAAAGGGCCGGTCGCCCTGGTAGGTGTCCCAAACGAAATTCAGGCTACCTGAGACCACGGCTTCGATCCGGTGAATCCTGTCCCCGGATGCAATCAGGTTCTTGAGGGTATCGATCACCGGCAGACCGGCGCCTACGTTGGTTTCATAGAGGAAGGGAGCATTGTATTTGCGGCTGACGGCCTTCAGATTCCGGTAGCCCTGCAGTTCAGCCGAACACGCGATTTTATTACAGGTCACCACGGCTATACTGCTTCTGAGGTAGGACGGGTATAGGGCCGCTACTTCCTCACTGGCCGTATTGTCGACATAGATGCTATTTCGCAGGTTCTGTTCCCGGGTAAATTCAAAAAAGTCCGTCACCGAACTGGGCTGACCGTCGGCGAGGCGTTGTTCCCAGTTATCCAGGTCTATACCCTCGGGATCCCAGCAGTATTTCCTTGAATTCGCCAGTCCGATCACCCGAATGTTCAGCCTCAGGTTTTCCCTGAGGTAATTCCTCTGCTGGCGCAATTGGGCCAAAAGTCGGGATCCGACGTTCCCAACCCCCATAATAAAGAGGTTCAGCTGACGGTAGGATTCCTCGAAAAATGTTTCGTGCAGGCTATTGAGTGCCTTGCGGACATCCCTGGAGGCGATTACTGCCGAGATATTTCTCTCGGATGCCCCCTGGGCTATGGCTTTTATATTTACATTGTTCCGACCCAGAGTACTGAACATGCGTCCGCTGATCCCCTGGTGGCTCCGGAGTTGGTCCCCGACCAGGGCGATGATGGAAAGGCCCGATTCCGGTTCGGGCAGCCGCAGACGCTGGTAGGCCAACTCGTATTCGAAGGTTCGGCGGATGGCTTCGCAGGCCCGTTCCGCTTCCTCTTCCGCTATACCTATGCAGATGGAATGCTCGGAGGAAGCCTGGGTAATAAGTACGATGCTAATTTCCTTCAGGGAGAGTGCCTCGAAGAAGCGGCGTGATATACCGGGTACCCCGACCATATCCGGGCCTTCCAGGGAGATGAGTGCAATGCGATCCACATGACTGATACCGGTAATGGATTTCTCACCCGGTCCGGTCCGGGCTTCGATGCAGGTGCCCGGGTCCTGGGGCTTAAAGGTATTGCAAATAAGGATGGGTAAGCCCTTTTCCAGTACCGGCTGTATGCTTGGAGGGTACAATACCCGGGCTCCGAAATGGGAGAGTTCCATGGCCTCTTCGTAGGAAATGCGTTCCAGTTTACGGGCCTGACGAACGATCCGGGGATCGGCCGTGTACATACCGCTGACATCGGTCCATATCTCCAGGGATTCGGCCCCAAGGGCTGCGGCCAGGATGGCGGCCGAGTAATCCGAACCACCTCGGCCCAGGGTGGTTTGTTCTCCCTGGATACTTTGAGCGACAAAGCCTGGTACTATGGTAACCCGTTCCTTTCGGCCGGAGAAATACGCGCGACATCGTTCATAGGTAATAGCGAAGTCGACCCGCGCCTTGCCGAACCTCTGATCGGTCCGGATCAGATCCCTGCTGTCCTTCAGGGCAGCGTAGACGCCTACGGTCCTCAGGTAGGCGTTAATCTGCACTGCGGACAGCCATTCCCCATAGCCGACTACGCGGTCGCGGAGCCTTTCCGTACTTTCCCCTATTAGGAAGGCCCCCTCCAACAGCGTTCGCAATTCTTCCATGCTGGATTTAAGACCGTCGATCAATTCGGAGCGGTCCTCATTCGGCAGCAGTCGTTCGATGGCCTGCTGATGCCTCTGGTGGATCTGATCGATTTCCTTTCGGAAGTTTCCATCCCTGTCGGCCGCCATGAGCAGAGCGCTCAGTATCGTATCGGTTACTCCACCCATGGCCGAAACGACCACCACCAAGGGTGTATCTCCTGTTTTTTGAATAATTTCCCCTACGCGTTGGATTTCATCTGCGCTGGCTACTGAGGTGCCGCCAAATTTAAGGACTTTCATAGGTCAGGTGGATTGAGGATCCGTCCCTTGAGAGCCGGGCTCTAAAGGACAGCCGGGGCTGAGGTAAAAGTACTACATTCAGCAGACTGACTCCTAAAATCAGGAAGCCCATTGCGGAAAACGATAAAAAGTCAAACGAAATGAAGATACTGGACGCCTCACAAGTCCGACAGGCCGAAGAGCAGACCATCGAGAAGCAGGGCCTGGAAGAACACGATCTGATGGAACGGGCCTCAATGGGAGTATTCCGCTACATACACGAGCGCATGCAGGGGAGCCCCATTCCCATTTATATTTTCTGTGGCATCGGCAATAATGGCGGGGATGGCCTGGCCCTGGCCCGTCATCTCTTCGACCATGGATACCACCTTCAGGTCTTCCTGGTTAACTACGGAGCGAAGCGTTCCGAGGGTTTCCTGCACCAGCTTGAGCAACTCAAGACGCGCAAGGTGTATCCCGAATACGTAAACAGTCCGGATGATCTGCCGGATTTCTCTCCCAATGCCCTGATCGTGGATTCCCTGTTCGGTATAGGCCTGAACCGGGACCCCGATGAGCTGGTACAAGCCGTGGTCCGGGGAATTAATGAGGCCCCCTGCTTTGTATTGGCCGTGGACATGCCTTCGGGCATGTTTCTCGATAGGATACCCCACCGGCCCGAATGGGTGATTCAGGCGGATATAGTCCTTACCTTTCAGACTCCGAAACTGGTATTTTTCCTGCCGGATACCTACGATTATATAGGAAACTGGCAGATACTCGATATCGGCCTGGATCCCGAATATCTGGATGGCCTGCAGGTCGATTTCGAACTGCTGGGACCGCAGGATATGCTTCCCTGGTACCGGGAGCGGCATGCGTTTTCCCATAAGGGCAGCTTCGGGCACGTATTGATCACGGGCGGTAAGCGGGGTTTTATGGGAGCGGTGATGCTGGCCGCTAGGGGCTGCCTGCGTGCGGGAGCCGGCAAAGTTACCGCAATGGTGCCGGAGTGTGGGCTCATTCCCATGCAATCGTCCCTTCCGGAAGTCATAGTGAGTGTGGCTAAGGCCCCTCCTTCGGAAGGGGAGAAGAAGGCGGGGGAGAGCAAGTCTGTACTGGAGTCCCTCGAACTGCCTTTCAAGCCGGATGCGGTGGTCATGGGCATGGGTATGGGTACCCATGAGAAAACACTGCTGGCCTTCAGGGAGTTTCTTCGATCCTTCAAGGGAGGCCTCGTGCTCGACGCCGATGCATTGAATCTGCTCGGAAAGAATCAACGCCTGCTTCGGCTATTGCCTCCGGCCACCATTTTGCTGCCCCATCCGGGGGAGCTGAAGGGGCTGATCGGTAAATGGAAGGACGACTTCGACAAGCTGACTAAGGCCCGGAAATTCGTGAACAGCTACCGCTGCATACTGGTCATCAAGGGCGCACACACCCTGATCGTCCACGAAGGAGGAACCTATGTGAACCGCACGGGTAACCCCGGCATGGCGACCGCAGGCAGCGGTGATGTACTGGCGGGAATCGTGGGAGCCTTGCTGGCACAGAAGTACTCCCCACTGCAGTCTGCCGCCCTGGGTGTTATGCTGCACGGACTGGCGGGTGATATCGCCGCGAGCCAGCTGGGCTTTGAGGCCGTGACGGCCTCGGATATCATCGAAAATCTGGGAAGGGCCTTTATGCACTACACCCAGCCCCCGTCCCCCGATCAGGAAGGGAACCGCGCCGCCACCCCTGACGGGAATTCAGACTGATCCCCTGAGTCCTTATTCGGCGGGCCGGCGTGTGCTTCCGATGGTGCTGAGCCGGCGGATCCGGGATTTGACCCATTCGGCGGCATTATCGTATTCGATAAAGAATTCTATATGTCTTTTGTAGAAAAGACGCTCGATATCGAAATTGTGCATATCGATATCCTTGCGGGAAACCACGGCTACGGCTCTGAGGTTGCTGAGCTCCCTGAGGTAACTGTATATGGTGGGGTCTACGGCATGGGAATTCTTGCGGTAACTGATGTAGCCGAAGGGCCTGTCGCGGAAGTGTACTTCCGAAATGCCCACCAATGGAGCGATGAAGTCCAGATTCAGCGTGGAGCCCTCGTCCAGCATGCAGACCATGAAGTCCTGGTAGACCTGAACCAGTCCTCCATCGAGCGCATACTCCTTTAGCAGGGCATCGCCTTTTCCGGGATTCATTTTCATAATTACAGTGTCCTAAAAACGTTGGGGTGAAAGTACCGGAGAGTGGGTGGAATCCTCAAAAAAATAGATAAAGTGTAATTATTTCGTATGAATGACACATTTGGAGCCGACCCCTACAGGCTTGCTGTGATCGACGAACGGCATGAATTAAAAGCCGCCCTGAAGTACCCTTTCCGGCACTTCAGGGCGGCTATACCTATGGCACAAATTTCGCCTTAGGAGGACTTCTCGGCTCTTTTGTCGATACTGACCGTGAGTTCCCCTGAAGGCTCGTCGAGATCCATGAAGATGCCGTCGCCCTCTTCGAGCTTTTCGTTGACGATCTCCTCCGCCAGGGCATCTTCTATGTATTTCTGTATGGCTCTTTTCAGCGGACGGGCACCGTACTGCTTGTCGAAGCCCTTCTCTGCGATGAAATCGCGGGCCTTATCCGACAACTTGAGGTCGTAACCGTTCTCCCTGAGTCGGTCGTACAGCTTCTCCAATTCGATGTCTATGATCTTGAAAATGTGTTCCTTCTCCAGTGAATTGAATACCACCACATCGTCTATACGGTTGAGGAATTCCGGGGCGAAGGCTTTCTTCAAGGCGTTTTCTATGACGCTTTTCTGATGACTCTCCTCCTGTGCCTTGCGGGCAGAGGTTCCGAATCCAACCCCCTGACCGAAATCTTTCAGCTGTCGGGCTCCGATGTTGGAAGTCATGATAATGATCGTATTCCGGAAGTCGATCTTGCGGCCCAGGCTGTCGGTCAGATAGCCGTCATCCAGTACCTGGAGCAACATATTGAACACATCCGGGTGTGCCTTTTCCACTTCGTCAAGCAGGATAACGGAATAGGGTTTTCTCCGTACTTTTTCGGTCAGCTGTCCGCCTTCCTCATACCCGACGTATCCCGGAGGCGCTCCGACCAGACGGGAAATGGCGAATTTCTCCATGTATTCGCTCATGTCGATACGAATCAGGGCGTCTTCCGAATCGAAGAGCTCCCGGGCCAGTACCTTGGCCAGCTGCGTCTTTCCGACACCGGTTTGTCCCAGGAAGATGAACGAGCCTATAGGTTTGTCCGGATCCTTGAGACCGGCCCGATTTCGCTGTATGGCCTTGGTAACCTTGGCTACGGCCTCGTCCTGTCCGATGACCAGATTCTTAATCAGGTTGGGCAGGTTGGCCAGTTTCTTACTTTCCGTCTGGGCGATCCGGTTCACCGGAATACCGCTCATCATGGAAACGACATCGGCCACATTCGACTCCGAAACGGTTTCGCGGTGCAGCTTGCTTTCTTCCTCCCATTGTTCCTGGGCGACGGCCAGATCCTTCTCGATTCGCTTCTCGTCGTCCCTCAGTTTGGCAGCCTCCTCGTACTTCTGCTTGCGCACCACGGAATTCTTCAGCTCGCGGGTCTTCTCCAGCTCGGCCTCCAAATCCAGTATTTTCTGGGGCACCTCCATGTTCACGATGTGCACCCTTGAGCCGGCCTCGTCCAGGGCATCGATAGCCTTGTCCGGGAGGAAGCGGTCGGTCATGTACCGATTGGTGAGTTTGACGCAGGCTATAACCGCCTCATCGGTGTAAATCACGTTGTGGTGATCTTCGTACTTCTCCTTGATGTTCATGAGAATTTCGATGGTCTCCTCCACGGTGGTCGGCTCGACCATGACCTTTTGGAAGCGTCGCTCCAGGGCACCGTCCTTCTCGATATACTGCCGGTACTCGTCCAGGGTGGTTGCACCAATACATTGAATTTCACCTCTAGCCAGGGCAGGCTTGAACATATTCGAGGCATCCAGGCTGCCCGTAGCCCCGCCCGCACCGACTATGGTGTGGATCTCATCTATAAACAGTATAATATCGTCGTTCTTCTCCAGTTCGTTCATCACCGCCTTCATGCGCTCTTCGAACTGTCCGCGATACTTGGTTCCGGCTACCAGGGATGCCAGGTCCAGGGTAACCACCCTCTTGTTATACAGTATGCGCGACACCTTCTTGTTGATGATGCGCAGCGCCAGCCCTTCTGCTATGGCGCTTTTTCCCACCCCGGGTTCGCCGATGAGCAGGGGGTTGTTCTTTTTCCTTCGACTGAGTATCTGAGAGACCCTTTCGATCTCCTTTTCCCGGCCCACAACGGGGTCGAGCTTGTCTTCCTCAGCCAGTTTGGTCAGATCCCTGCCGAAATTGTCCAGTACGGGCGTCTTGGATTTCTTGGCGCCTTTCTTGGAATCGGAAGAGCCGGAGCTGTACCCGCCGTCCTTGGATTCCCCTTCGGAATCGGAATCCCCTGGAAACGAGGATTCGGAGGTGGGATTGTCGGTGTAGTCGTCCTCGCTGGTGATCATAGATTTGAATTGTTCCTTCACGCCGTCGTAATCTACGCGCAGGCGGTGAAGGAGTTTGGTAGTGGGGTCGTTTTCGTTGCGCAGTATGCAAAGCAACAGATGTGCCGTGTTGATGGAAGACGACTGAAACAACTTGGCCTCCAGAAAGGTAGTCTTCAGTGCCCGCTCCGCCTGTCGGGTCAGGTGCAGATTCTTCTTGTCTTTCTGTATACCCGTTGTGGTCGGGTTGGAGGGGGTAAGTATTTCGACTTTTCTTCGGAGGTGATCCAGGTCGACCTCCAGGGCATCGAGTATGCTGATAGCCTTGCCATTGCCATCCCTTAACAGGCCCAGCAGCAGGTGCTCGGTCCCGATGAAATCGTGACCCAGGCGGAGCGCCTCTTCTTTGCTGTACGCAATGACGTCTTTAACCCTTGGAGAAAAATTATCGTCCATAAACTTTGATTCAGCTACTAAAATTAATAAAAAGTACCTTGGGCAACCAATTCCCAGACCCTTTCTCGATTAACGCAAAAAAAATGGGATTAAGGCCCTGAACCTGCTATTTTGTCGCCACTTCCTTGCATTATTGTCAAAACGGGCGTGCCGCGTATGTTAAAATACGAAATCCTTTCGTCGAAATAAACCGAAAAAACTTACGGAAATTTCTGTTTTTCAGTTGGCTAAGCATCGATTTGAGCATTTTTTGTTCACATACTAAACGGCCAAAACCGTGCCAATAGGCTGGGAGTGATCGGATCCGGTTTCACTGAGGTAGGAAGAAGCGGTATCCGATGGTAAAAACTGTTAATAAAAACTGGATTATTACCCCTGCGGACATCCGGCGAGCCTAGTATTTATCGTATCTTGCTGCGATTTTAAAATTACTGCGATTTTATGGCGGACGGAGAGAAGCTGATAGCGATAAATATCGAGGATGAAATGAAGTCGGCCTACATCGACTATTCGATGTCGGTCATCGTGTCACGTGCCCTGCCGGATGTACGGGACGGTCTTAAGCCCGTTCATCGGCGCGTTTTGTTTGGCATGCACGAATTGGGAGTTCGCTCCAATACTTCTTATAAGAAGTCGGCTCGAATCGTGGGTGAGGTACTGGGTAAGTACCACCCCCACGGAGATACCTCAGTTTACGATACCATGGTCCGTATGGCCCAGGAATGGAGCCTGCGCTATATGCTGATCGACGGTCAGGGAAACTTTGGTTCCGTCGATGGTGACAGCCCTGCGGCGATGCGATATACCGAAGCCCGGATGCGCAAGTTCGCCGAAGAGATGCTGGCGGATATCGATAAGGAAACCGTCGATCACTCCCTGAATTTCGATGACTCACTGGAGGAGCCTACGGTACTCCCTTCCCGGGTACCCAATCTCCTGGTTAACGGTGCTGCCGGCATAGCCGTGGGTATGGCCACGAATATGCCCCCACACAATCTGGCGGAAGTCGTCGACGGCACCATTGCCTATATCGACAATACTGAGATCGATATAGACGGACTCATGCAGTTTGTCAAGGCTCCCGATTTCCCCACCGGAGGAATCATCTACGGTTACGACGGGGTGCGTGAGGCCTTTCATACCGGCAGGGGTAGGGTGATTATGAGGGCCCGCGCCACTTTCGAGGAGATTAATGGCAGGGACTGCATCGTGGTCACGGAGATTCCCTATCAGGTCAACAAGGCGGAAATGCTGAAGAAGACCTGGGATATGGTGAATGACAAAAAAATCGAAGGCATCTCACTGATCCGGGACGAATCGGATCGCAAGGGAATGCGGATCGTATACATACTAAAGCGGGATGCTATCCCCAACATCGTCCTCAATACGCTGTACAAACACACCGCACTGCAGACCAGTTTCAGCGTAAATAACATTGCCCTGGTGGGCGGAAGGCCTAAGTTACTCAACCTAAAGGACCTGATCGTCCACTTTGTTGAACATCGCCATGAAGTTGTGGTCAGGCGTACCCGATTCGAACTGCGCAAAGCGGAGGAGCGGGCCCATATACTGGAAGGGCTGATCATCGCCTCGGATAATATTGACGAGGTGATTTCGATTATACGAGCCTCTGCCAATGTGGAAGATGCCCGAAACAGTCTGATCGAACGCTTCTCCCTGTCCGAAGTGCAGGCCAAGGCCATCGTGGAGATGCGACTTCGACAACTGACCGGCCTGGAGCAGGATAAGCTTCGTGAGGAATACGACGAGCTTCTGAAGACCATAGAGGACCTTAAGGATATCCTGGAGCGCAAAGAGCGGCGCATGGAGATCATCAAGGAAGAGCTTCAGGAGGTCCGCAAGAACTACGGCGATGAGCGTCGTTCGGACATCAATTTCGCCGGAGGCGACCTGAGCATAGAGGATATGATTCCGGACGAACAGGTGGTCCTGACCATTTCACACGCGGGCTACATCAAGCGAACCCCGCTTTCGGAATACAAAATACAGCATCGGGGTGGAGTAGGGCAGAAGGCTTCGTCCACCCGTCAGGAGGATTTCCTCGAGCATTTGTTCGTGGGTACCAACCACCAGTATATGCTCTTCTTTACTCAGAAGGGCCGCTGTTTCTGGATGCGGGTCTACGAGATACCCGAAGGAACCAAGGCCTCCAAGGGAAGGGCTATTCAGAATCTGATTCAGATCGAGCCCGACGACAAGGTCAAGGCTTTTATATGTACCCGGGACCTGAAGGACGAAGAGTATGTGAACAGCCATTATGTGATTATGGCTACCAAGAAGGGCGTGGTCAAGAAGACTTCCCTGGAGCAGTACTCCCGGCCCCGGCAGAACGGAATTAATGCCATTACCATCCGCGAAGGAGACGAGCTGCTCGAGGCCAAACTCACCACGGGAAACAGCCAGATATTACTGGGACTCAGATCCGGCAAAGCTATCCGATTCGAGGAGGTGAAGACCCGTCCCATGGGACGGAGCGCCGCCGGGGTCCGCGGCATTACACTGGCCGACGAAAAGGACGAGGTCATTGGCATGGTTTCGGTGCATAATTTCGATGAAGACATACTGGTCGTATCGGAGAATGGATACGGGAAACGATCGAGTATAGACGATTACCGCATCACGAACCGGGGAGGTAAGGGAGTAAAGACGATTTCCATTACCCCGAAAACCGGTGGCCTGGTGGCCATCAAGAACGTCACGGATTCCTATGATCTGATGATCATCAACAAGTCCGGCATAGCCATTCGTCTGGAAGTCTCAGACCTCCGGGTGATGGGACGGGCCACCCAGGGGGTCAGGCTGATCAATCTGAAGGGCAATGATACCATCGCTGCCGTGGCCAAAGTGTTGAAAGACGAAGAAGCCGTTGAGGATGTGGATGTACGGGATATGGAAGTCAACGAAGAAGATGGCACAGGCCTTGATACGGATTCATAGAAAATAATACCTTTACACGGTATTTAAACACAAAAATAAACCAATGAAAACCAAGATTTTTACCATGCTTCTGCTCGGGCTATCCGTAACGGTTTGGGCGCAGAAGGATGAGATTAAGGATGCTAACAAGGCCATGAAGTCGGGCAACTTCGCCTCAGTAGTAACCGAACTGAACAAGGCGGCCTCTACCATAGAGTCTGCCGATGCCAAGATGCAGGCCCAGTACTTTAACTTATTGGGTGAGGCCTATGCCGGCCTGGCCAAGGCGGGTGATACCGACGCCTACCGGAAGGCTTTCGATGCCTATAATCGGATGATGGATATCGAAAAAGAGTCGGGTAAAGCTCGCTATACCGATGACGCGGCCACCGCGATCCAGCAGATGACCGCCGACCTGATCAACGCGGCAATCAAGGATCAGAACGAATCGAAGTTTGTGGATTCGGCCACCAAGTTATACCTCGGTTATAAGATGAGTCCAAAGGATACCGTTTACCTGTACTACGCCGCTGGAAGTTCCGTTAATGGGGGTGATCTGGAAGGAGCCCTGAAGTACTACAGGGAGCTCAAGGAAGTCGGCTATGACGGAAGCGGCATAACGTACACCGCCGTTAACGTAGAGACCGGTAAGACCGAGGAACTGGACAAGGATACCCGGGATCTGTATGTGAAGTCCGGCTCGTATACCAACCCCAAAGACGAGAAGATACCTTCAAAGAAGGCGGAGATCGTAAAGAATATCGCCCTGATCCTCCAGCAGCAGGGTAAGACCGATGAGGCCCTGCAGGCCTACGAGGATGCGATGGCGGCCAATCCTGAGGATGTAAACCTGGTCCTCAATAAAGCCAACCTGTACTACAACATGGGTGACAAGGAGACTTTCAAGAAGCTGATGGAAGAAGCTTCGCAGATGGCACCCGATAATCCTGACCTGCTGTACAACATAGGCGTGATTAATATGGAGCAAGGGGATTATGAAGGGGCTCGTGCTGCATACAGCAAGGCTCTGGAGATTGACCCTAATTATACAAATGCACTGCTCAATCTGTCCACCACCTATGTGAACGAGGGCAACGATCTGATCGAGGAGATGAATGAGCTCTCTTCCTCATACAAGAAGGAGGATATTGCCAAATACGACAAGCTTAAGGAGCAGAAGGACGACCTGTTTCGGGAAGGTGCCAAGGTCCTCGAGGCGGCCCTGAAGGACAATCCGAACGACAAGAGCATCCTATCCCAGCTGAAGAACCTCTATGGAGCGTTGGGGGATACCGACAACTTCAAGCGCGTTAAAGGAATGCTAGGAGAATAAGGACTTTTGTCATTTCCTTTTTCAGAGAAGGGAGCAGGACTCACGGGGTTTTGCTCCCTTTTTTTTGGCCTAGAGCAGGGCCTTGATCACCCTAAGGGTATGGGAGTAGCGGCGACGTTGCACATCGAAAATTCCGGTATGATCGATGCGGTCGACCCTAACCTGACCGTGTGTATGCAAGATGTAATTATTACCTAGTAGGATCCCCACATGGCTGATGTCTCCTCCCCGGGTTTCGCAATAGGCCAGGTCCCCGGGCCGGCTTTCCTCCAAAAAACTCAATACTTCGCCCTGCCGGGCCTGTTCGCGTGCAGCAAAGGGGAGGGATTTACCGTAAATGCGGTAGACGAGCTGCACCAGCCCTGGCGCGTCTATGCCAAACGGGGTGCGCCCCCCTGTAAATTCCGGGGCCTTTAGATAGGTCAGGGCACTATCGACGAGTTGCTTGCGGATTACTTCCGGTTCATCCAGCGTGGGCACCGATACGGATTCCCCCTCGTATTCCAGCCCCAGTTCCTGCAGAAAATCGACCCGTGACCCCATGAGCAGGGGAACCAGCTGGCCGTTATGGGGCATGATGCCGTGACCAATCAGGTCATTGGAATAACGGCGTTCTTTTCGCAGGCAGTGTTGGGTGAAGAATTCCTCTTCCACCGCAGTGTACTGGTTATTTCGGATCCATCCCTGCATGGAGGATTCCTCCAGTTCCACACGGCTGAAGCGGGATTTTCTTTCTTTAATGCGAAAGTGGGTGCCACAAAGCAATTGCACCAGCAGCGGGCTGTCCGCACTGGGCTCGTGATAGAGGGAAACGACACTCAGCAGGGTGATTCCGTAGGAATGCTTCTTCTTCACCTATTCGTTTAGCGTTCAAGCACAATGGCGGATGCTCCTCCACCGCCGTTGCATATTCCGGCGACCCCGTATTTTCCGGTATGTTGGCGCAGCACATGCAGCAGGGTAACTGTGATTCGCACGCCCGAACACCCGAGTGGATGCCCAAGGGAAACGGCCCCTCCGTGTACGTTGACGATTTCGGGATTCAGGCCGAGCAATTTGATGTTGGCCAGTCCCACTACGGAAAAGGCCTCATTGAGTTCCACGTAGTCCACGTCGGCCAGGTCCAGGCCTGCCTTGGCGATTGCCTTGGGTATGGCCTTGGCGGGTGCCGTAGTAAACCACTGAGGCTCCTGAGCCGCATCGGCATAGCTCTTCACGACCGCCAGGATTTCGACCCCGAGCGCTTCTGCTTTCTCGCGGCTCATGAGAACCAGGGCCGCAGCACCGTCGTTTATGGTGGAGGCGTTGGCCGCTGTTACCGTTCCTTCCTTGGTAAAGGCCGGCCTCAGCTGAGGTACCTTATCGAAGGAGACCCGCTTGTACTCTTCGTCTTCGGTTACCAGCAGGGGGTCACCCTTGCGCTGGGGTACGGACACGGGAATTACCTCGTCGGCGAATTTGCCGGTAGACCAGGCCTGTTCCGAACGGGTATACGACTGAATCGCGAAACGATCCTGATCTTCACGGGTGAATTCGTGTTCGCTCGCACAGAGATCGGCACAGACGCCCATGGCCTGCTGATCGTAGGCGTCCACCAGGCCATCTTTCTGCATACCGTCCACCATTTCTGCGGATCCAAACTTGGTGCCCTGACGCATATGCAAATAGTGCGGAATCTGACTCATATTTTCCATGCCGCCGGCGACGACCACCTCGTTGTCCCCCAGCGCAATCGACTGGGCTGCGAACATAATGGCCTTCATTCCGGAGGCGCATACCTTGTTCACCGTGGTGCAGGGCACACTATCGGGTATGCCTGCCTTCAGGGCGGCCTGACGGGCGGGTGCCTGACCACATCCAGCCTGCACCACCTGGCCCATATACACTTCATTCACCTGCTCGGGCTTCAGGGAAGATTTTTCCAGGGCTGCCCGGATGGCTGCCGCTCCGAGATCGGTGGCAGGCACCTGGGCGAATTGACCGAGAAAACTACCAATAGGTGTACGCACGGCGGCGGTAATCACAACTTCCTTCATGGTATGCTATTTTGCCCCTAAAATTACGGAAAATTCGAGGCTCGGCTTACCTTTGAGTCTGGCGGGGCCCGCTGCTTTCGGCTGCAAAGCCTTAATTGTCTAATTTTGAGCCCCTACAGGTATTATGGCTCGAATCATCGAATTTCTTCTCAAGCACCAATCGCGCATTTACCGGTATTTCCTGTACGTCGTTTCCCTGGTGATCATTATCAGCCTCTTTCCCCATGGCGGCAAATTCAAGTACGAATACAGCCTGGGCAGACCCTGGCAGTACGAGGATTACTACGCCCCCTTCGATTTCGCACTGAGAAAATCTCCCGAGGAGATCGAGAAGGAGCTGCAGGAACTTGAAGAGGGAAAAACCTTCTATTATCAGTACGACGAAGGGATTTTCGATGAGGTACTGAAGACCTACAACGAGACCTTCGAACAGCGGTTCGACCTGAGCAACCTGGACAACCGCCGCAAGGGGGAACTCTTCGATGCCGGGCAATCGGCCATACAGCGCATCTATCCGAACGGTTATTTCGAAGAGCCCCCTCCCGGTCGAAATATCAATCTGATACGGGACACCAAGGCCATACCCCTGCTTAAGGAGGCCATCGTTTACCCCGGAAACATCGATGCCGTTCTGGGTGGATTTTTCGCAGATGTGCCCGGAAGCCGGGGCGAAGATCAGCTGATCGCGTTTCTTAAGGAGATCATGAGGCCAAACGCCATATACGATCAGGAGTTGACCGAGCAGATCTACAATGAGGTGCGCTCCGACATATCCCAGACCCGGGGGTCTGTCCTGCAGGGAGCATCCATCATCCGGAAGGGTACCAACGTGACCCCGGAGCAGTTCCGCAAGCTGGAATCCATACGGCTCGAATACGAATCCGAGCTCTACAAGGGCAATAACCAGCGCCTGATTCTCGTGGGATACGGGATACTGGTCGCCCTGGTGCTGATGATGCTGTACCTCTTCCTGGATCGCTACCGCTCCCATATCTACAAGGACAACAACCGCATCACCTTCATACTTTTCAATATCATCCTGATGGTCCTGGCCACCACGGCGGTGATCAACTGGAGGGTGGATTTTGTCTATGCCGTACCCCTTTGCATACTACCTTTGGTACTCAAGAATTTCTTCGACGCCCGCCTGGGCCTGTTCGTGCATGTGATTACCCTGCTTATACTCGGCTTTGTGGTCCCCAACAGTTTCGAATATATTTTCCTGCAACTGGTAGCCGGTATCGTGACCATACTGGGGGTGACCGAACTCTACAAGCGGGCCAACCTATTTATCGCCGTGGGTCAGATTACGCTGATCTACCTGATCGGTTACCTGGCCTTCCACACCATACACGAGGGTACCCTGAGCAACCTCTTCGAGAAGTGGCCCGTCTTCCTCACCTTTATCGTCAACGGTATGTTTACCCTCTTCGTACTCCCGCTTATATACGGATACGAACGCATATTCGGCCTGACCTCGGACAGCTCCCTGCTCGAGCTTTCCGATACCAATAGCGAACTGCTCAAAAGATTGTCGGATGCCGCACCGGGAACCTTCCATCACTCCCTGCAGGTGGCCAACCTGGCGGAGGCCGCGGCCAACGAGATCGGGGCCAATGCCCTGCTGACCCGCGTGGGAGCCCTCTACCACGACATCGGCAAGCTGACCAACCCCCCGTATTTCACGGAGAACCAGACCACCAACATCAATCCGCACGACGACCTGCCGCCCAAGGAGAGTGCACAGATCATCCTGGACCACGTGATCAAGGGGATCGAGATCGCTCGCAAATACCGATTGCCCGACCGGATCATTGACTTCCTTCGCACCCACCACGGCACCAGCCTGGTCTACTATTTCTACAAGAAGCAGAAGGAAA
>CAZKAP010000019.1:58023-61365 GCA_964550895.1 uncultured Flavobacteriaceae bacterium | reverse complement strand
GCTGACCCAGCAGGTGGCGTATTATTACTACGGAATCCTCATCGCAGAAGAAGCCCTTCGCCTGCATAACGAAGACGTGGAGCTGACCCGGCAGGTGCGTAAACTTTCGGAACTCCGGCAAAAGCAGGGGCTTATCGATAAGGCTACCGATAATCAATCGCGCATACTGGCTAATAACGCACAGAACAACCGAATCCAGACCGAACGGCTGCTCAATGAGTATCGAATGATGCTCCGGTTTACCCTGGGCATACCGGTGGAAGAAACCCTTCAATTCAGCGAACAACTGGGGCCGGAGGCTTTTCAGGAGGTTGTGGATACGCTCGGAGAAAACAAGGAACTGGAACTGAGCCGTACACAATTGGAACTCTCCGAGTGGGGAGTAAAGATGCAGAAGGCGGTGGATCTCCCCAAACTCTCGTTGTACTCCTACCTCGGCCAGCAGCAATTTCGGGACGATTTCGGACTGTCTTTTGATTCCGGAGCCTGGTTTGGCAATACCCATGTCGGGCTCAGCCTGAACATACCGATCTTCAGTGGGTTCCGCAATCGGAATCAGGTAAAGAGTGCTGCACTCGAACGGGACATATCCGAACAACAGCTCGAATCCAGTATCATAGAAAACCAGTATGCCGACCGTATACTCCTTTACAACTACGTCTAGAGTCAGGCCAGCGCGGCTATTGCCCGTGACACCTACGAACTGTACCGGGAGAATGCAGAGCTCAGTCTTAAGAAATACGATCAGGGCCTGATCGGCCTCGATCAGTACCTCATCGCCCTGGAAGACCAGATCAATGCCGAGAACCAGTACCTCAACGCCCTTTCTGCCTTAAGTAATTACTACGCCACCATACGTTCAAGAAACCCATCATGAAAATCAGAATAACAGCAGCGGTTATTACCCTGGGCACCATAGCCCTTTTAGCCGTTGGTTGCAATCCAAACGGCAGCACCACACCCACCCGTCAGGACATCGTCAATGCGGTTTTCGCAAGCGGTTACCTGATCACGGACCACGAATACCTGGTCACGGCCAATGCCGATGGATTCCTAATCGAATCGCACGTGGAAGAAGGGGACTCCATCCGGGCGGGACAGGCCTTGTTTGTTCTATCCAGCGAGGTACAGAACCAACAGTTGGAGAACGCCCGTGCCAACTACGAATATGCCCGTGCCAAGACTCGCCCGGATTCACCCCAGCTCACTCAGGCCAGGCTTCAGGTAGAGCAGGCCCGAATCCAGTTCGAAGCGGATCGAAAAAACCACGAGCGCTACCAGAATCTGGCGGGAACGGGGGCCGTGTCCCAGGTCGAATTCGACCGGGTAAACACCCAATACGAAAATTCCCGGCGCAATCTGATCATCGCCGAGCGTGCCCTGGAAGACCTGGAGGCCGACCTCAGGCTCAACCTGGAGAATTCTTCCACTCAACTCGCCGTGCAGCGCGAGACCCGCAGTGAGTACACTATGACTTCGGCCATAGACGGTCGTGTGCTCAGCGTATTGGAACAAGAGGGAGAACTGGTACGACGAGGAATGCCCATTGCCAAAGTGGGCGGAGGAGGCATACGGATCAAACTCTACATCGCGGAAGAGGATATCACCTGGCTCGAAATCGGGCAGCAGGCCTTTATCTCCCTCAATACCGACCTCAGCCGGGTCTATGAGGCACGGATTGACAAAATCTACCCCGCCTTCGATGAGGTGGAGCAGTCCTTCGTGGCCGAAGCCGTATTCCTGGAGAGCCCGGAAAAACTCTTTCCCTATACGCAGCTGCAGGCCAATATCGTGGTAGCAGAGAAGAAAGACGCCCTTACCCTACCCACGACCTACCTGCTGGATGGGGACAGCGTACTGCTGCGGGACGGCACTAAGGTTTCGGTACAAGTGGGCATCCGCAACCTCAATTGGGTGGAGATTGTGAGCGGACTGGACGAAAACCAGCCGGTTATTTTACCATAAGATCAGGGAGATGAAGCAGACACCCAATACGAAAATAGCCTTCACCCACCTAACGTCCCGGGTGAAGCAGACCCTGGTTGCCACCCTGAGTGTGACCTTTGGGATTTCCATGTACATCTTCATGAACGGCTTTATGTCCGGAGTAAACGAGACGCAGTCCGAAATGGCGTTCAGCACCCTGGCCCATGTGCGGATCTACAACGATTTGCCCGAGGATCGCTCGAAATTCCTGGACCAGGCCTATCCCGAAGAAACGGCCTTTAACATCCGCAATACCCGGATCATCCAATATACCGAGGGCATCAGGAACTCCGCTGCCATCAGGGAGGTCTTCGCCCAGGACCCGGATCTGGACTGCTTTACCGGCCAGGTTAACCTCAATGTATTCTTCCGCAATGGCGCCACCCGGAAAAACGGTTCGCTTTCCGGTATAGAGGTCGCCAAAGAGGATGAACTGTTTGGGACCAGCCAGTATATGGTAGAAGGGGACTGGGACGCTTTGCAGTACCGCGGAGACGGCATCATTATGGGGATCGGTCTGGCACGCAAACTGGGACTGGGCTATGGCGACAACGTTCGGGTACAGACCGGTGACGGGGTAAATAAAAACTTCAAAGTCATCGGAATCCTGGAGACTACCCTGGCCGGAGTTGATAACAGTAAAGCCTATGTTCGCATCAGTACGGCGCGGCAGCTGGAATCGAAGAACCAGGGCTATGTTACGGATCTGATGATCAACCTCAGGGACTACGATCGGGCCGAGGCCTTTGCCTCCCGTTACAAAAGGCTGATTCCCTATAAAACGGAGGCATGGCAGGAGGCCAACGGTCAGCTGGACGCAGCCAATGAACTGAGGAACATCATTGCGCTGGCCGTCTCCCTGACTATACTCATCGTAGCGGGTTTCGGGATTTACAATATCATGAACATGACGGTCAACGAAAAAATTAAGGAGATTGCCATCCTCAAGGCCATGGGATTCCAGGGCAGGGACATCGTACAGATATTCCTGCTGCAGTCGGTATTCATAGGGATACTGGGGGGTATCATGGGTGTAATCCTGGGTCTGGTGATTTCTATGATCATAGGTCAGGTGCCCTTCGAATTCGGCCCCCTGGAGACGCTCCCCATCGTTTACCATACCCAGGACTACGTGCTGGCCTTCGCATTTGGACTGCTCACCACATTCATCGCCGGTTACCTGCCTGCCAGGAAGGCCTCCGAGGTCGATCCGGTATCCATCATAAGAGGATAACAAAATGACATCTACACCCGCACTCAGCGTAAAAGGCATCAATAAATACTTTTACGAGCCCCAGACCTTCCAGGTGTTGAAGGATATGTTCGATCCCTCTAAGCCTGAGCTCATGGTCGCGA
>CAZKAP010000019.1:30029-58013 GCA_964550895.1 uncultured Flavobacteriaceae bacterium | reverse complement strand
TTTCGACGTACAACGCGGCGAATTCCTATCCCTGATAGGCAAATCCGGTTCCGGTAAGTCCACCCTGCTCTACGTACTGTCGACCATGGACACGGACTACGAAGGCCGTCTGGAGATCAACGGTCAGCTGCTCACCGGACAGAATCAGAATCAGCTCGCGGCCTTTCGGAATGCCCATATCGGATTCGTATTCCAGTTTCACTACCTGCTTCCGGAATTCAGTGCCCTGGACAATATCATGTTGCCGGCCCTGAAACTCGGACGAAAAACACGGCAAGAGATCGAAGCGGACGCCTATGAAAACCTCAGCGCCCTGGGTATCGGAGACCAGGCCCTTAAATCGGCAAATAAACTCTCCGGAGGCCAACAGCAAAGGGTAGCCATTGCCCGTGCGCTGATCAACGAGCCCTCCATCATCATGGGCGATGAACCCACGGGCAACCTGGACTCCAAAAACACAGACATCGTATTCGATGTATTCAGGGAATTGGCGGCTGAAAGAGGACAGACGATCATCGCCGTCACCCACGACGAGGAGTTTGCCCGAAACAGCGACCGCACTCTGGAACTGGTAGATGGGCGCCTTATGCATTGAATGCCGTTCAGGGGGTAGACCGAGGCCCCCTGTAGGGCCGCACTTCATCCAGCAGTATGGCCTCCTGTATGACCTCGTAAAGCGGCCCCTGAGGAATGTCAGAGACCCGGTCCCCTCACCTGCTTTCTTCCCCGGGCCTCGAGCAGGCCCTGTGCGTCGGATAGCTCGATTCCCCAAACGAAGGCCAGTTCAACGGAACAGTCCTTTTAAGGGATTCAGATAGCATATCCAGCTCCAGAGGTCGTAAAAGGGAGTGCGATGCCTGAGTCGGGGCCTCAGGTTCAGGGTTTGGCTGAGGAGGCGGTCGAAATACAACATCACGGCGCGCTGATCTCCCTCCTGTTTGTGCATAAACTCTTCCACTTCATTCACCTCCTGCCCGAAACTAATTCTTAAACATTTCGCAACAAAACCTAATTCGTACTATGAAATTAATAAGACTTCCGTGAATTTTGTTTAATTATGTAGAGCGCAAAGATTAACTACAGCGCTGAGCTAAATTTCAGGTAATATGGCAATTTTCAAACTCAAGGTCAATGGAACGGAGCGCGAGGTGGATGTGGATCCCAACACTCCGCTCTTGTGGGTGCTTCGGGACCACCTTAACCTGGTGGGAACCAAGTACGGCTGCGGCATCGCACAATGCGGGGCCTGTACCATTCATATAGGGGACATAGCCACGCGTTCCTGCGCGCTCCCCGTCTCTTCCATTGGTAATAACGAAATAACGACCATAGAAGGACTGTCGGAAAAAGGGGATCATCCCGTACAGCAGGCCTGGCTTGAGGTGGACGTACCTCAGTGCGGGTATTGTCAGGCGGGCCAGATCATGACGGCCTCGGCCCTGCTCAGGAACAACCCCGACCCCAGCGACGAGGAAATCGAAATGGCGATGAACGGTAATATCTGCCGTTGCGGGACCTATGTACGCATAAAAAAGGCCGTTAAGCTGGCCGCAGAATCCAACTCCTAAGCCCAAAATTTCAGATTATGACCCTTGTCAAGACCCAAATAGGAAGACGTGCTTTCATAAGGAATACCAGCCTGGCCGGAGGTGGCCTGGTGTTGGGCTTCAGCTTCCTGAATTCCTGTAAGCCCCGGGATGCCGCCGCCATGGCCGAACTGGAAATGCCCAAGGAGTGGTTCGATATCAACGGCTTCCTGAAGATCGGAGACAATGGGGTGGTCACCATCATGTCCCCCAATCCCGAAATCGGCCAGAATGTCAAGACCTCCATGCCCATGATCGTAGCCGAAGAACTCGACATCGCCTGGAAGAATGTACTGGTGGAACAGGCTCCACTGAATACGGATATATTTACCCGCCAGCTCGCCGGGGGCAGCCAGTCCATACGCCAGGGGTGGAACGGACTGCGGATGGCAGGGGCAACGGCACGCGAGATGCTCAAACGCGCTGCGGCCCAACAGTGGTCGGTTCCCGCCTCGGAAATCTCTGCTTCGGAAGGGGTGCTGACGCATGAAGGCAGCGGGAAATCGGCGGGCTACGGTGAAATGGCCTCACTGGCCGGAGGCATGGAAGTACCCGAGGAAATCGAGCTAAAGGAAACGGCCGATTACACCATCATCGGAACGGATAAAAGAAATGTGGACGGCAGGAAGATCGTTACCGGACAACCTCTATTCGGGCTGGATGTGCAGCGCGAGGGTATGCTAATGGCCATGATCGTCCATCCACCAGTATTCGGCAACCGACTGAAATCGGCGGATGTGGAATCCGTAAAAAACATGCCGGGAATCGTCGATGCATTTCCCATTGAAGTGTATCCCGAAGGCACTCAGCGTCAATGGTCGGACAGCGGAGGCATACCCGAAATGGTCGCCGTAGTCGGTAACAGCACCTGGGAGTGCATGGAAGCCAAGAAGGCTCTGAAGGCCCAGTGGGAGCAAGAATCCGATCCGGAAAGCACCTACCACCACGAGGAAAAACTGAGCGAACTTTTGGATCGTGCACCGGAGGAGCCCGCCCGTTCCGATGGGGACGTGGAGGCGGCCTTCGCCCGGGCCGCGAAGGTAGTAGAACGCACCTACAGCGCTCCTTTTCTGGCACATAACACTATGGAACCCATGAATTTCTTCGCCCATGTAACCGACGAGAAGGCGGAGCTCCTCGGCCCCATACAGACGCCGGAATTCCTGGAGAAGACCCTGGAATCCCGTTTAGGCCTGCCCCTGGAGAAGATCGATGTGATGATGACGCGTCAGGGGGGTGGATTCGGCCGCCGACTGTACGGATCTTTCGCCGTGGAAGCGGCTGTGATCTCGCAGAAGGTGAAGGCACCGGTTAAATTGGTCTACACCCGTGAGGACGATATGGCACAGGGCACCTACCGCCCTTCCTACAAGGTTAGGTATCGGGCCGGCCTGGACGAGCAAGGCAAATTGATCGCCTGGCACGTGCGCGGTGCGGGAGCCAACGATCCGCTCATATTCGAAAACCGCTTTCCTGCCGGGGCAGTGGACAACTATCTGGCGGAAAAACACCAGCTGGCCTCGAATGTTACCACCGGTGCATGGCGCGCTCCGAGATCTAATTTTATAGCCGGGGCCGAACAGGCCTTTATGGACGAGGTGGCGGAAGCAGCCGGTAAGGATCCTATAGACTTCAGACTCGAGCTCTTCGACCGGGCCATGAAGAATCCTGTGGGGAATCCGGAGCAAAACGATTACGATCCCGCCCGTTATGCCGGCGTACTGCGATTGGTACGGGAAAAGTCCGGCTGGGACAACGATACAGAGAAAGCCCGGGGAGTTTCGGCCTACTACTGCCACAACTCGTACGTGGCTCAGGTCATGGACCTTTCGGTAGAGAACAACCGGCCCGTTATTGAGAAAGTCTGTTGTGCGGTGGATTGCGGTATAGTGATCAATCCGATCGCCGCCAAAAACCAGGTCGAAGGAGGAATCGTAGATGGCATTGGCCATGCCCTGTACAGCGGCCTGACCTTCAATGAGGGGATGCCCGAGCAGGTCAATTTCGACAAATACCGCCTGATCCGGCACAGCGAGGCCCCTAAGGAAATAGAGACCCACTTTGTCGACAACGGTATCGATCCGACAGGGCTGGGTGAGCCCTCGCTACCTCCGATCATAGGTGCACTGGCCAATGCACTCTACAAGGCTACGGGACGAAGGTTTTACAGTCAGCCATTCATAACCGAAATGAAACCGGCTACGGCCTAGGCCACATCAGATGTGCAGCCCGAATCCGTGCCAAAGGATCAACCGCAGGCCGACGTAGGTCACTAGCAGTGCGGTGAGCAGGCCGATAAACCTCAGCCGGATTCGTCGGTGAGACAGGTAGCTTCCCACGGTGCCTCCAGCGACTACGGCCACAAGCAAAGGAACCAGGGTTTCTTTGCGGACCATCAGGGTACCCGATAGCGCCAGGCCGGTGAGGCCCGCCAGGGAGTTGGCCAGTATGAACACCGAGGCCAGTGCAGCCACTATGCGCGGATTGGCCCATTGCACCAGGTGCAGGGCCGGGGACAGAAAAATGCCCCCTCCTATGCCTGATACGCCGGAGAGTAAACCTACCCCACCGCCCAATAGAAACTTCATCGGACCCGGCAATTCGCGGGATACCAGGGAACGAAATACGTACTGAATACCCATGACCAGGCCGGAAAGCCATAGGGCCGAACCCAAAACCAGGAAGAACTCCTTCTGGGAGAGCTGTATACGGGCACCCAGGTAGGCACAAGGGATACTGAATAGCAGGAAGGGCCAGAATCGCCGCCAGTCGAAGACGCGATGACGGATATGCCCCAGGGTCCCCACCGTAACCACACTGATATTGAGGATGAGTGCTGTGGACCGGATCTCATAGAATTCTGTCAGGAAGAGGCTGAGCAGGGCCAGGTAGCTGGAACCTCCTCCAAATCCCACGGCGCTGTAGAGCAGGGCGATCAGGGCAAACAGTACTGGAAGGTATTCGGCCGGCATGGGTTCAGATCAGCAGGCAAGATACCCGTTCTCCGGCGACCACCGAAGTGTGTTCCTTCAAATAGACCAGTGCGTTGCCCATGGCCATGGACCACAGCATGGACGATCCCTGTCCATCCATAACAGATACCTTGCCTTTCTCTATACGCGCCTTGAGAAAGGTGGGCCGGTTGAAGCCATTGACGTAATCGTGCCGGATGGGCAGTTCGATCCGCTGTAGCCGTGCGCGCTTAACCCCGCTCAGCCGCTGCAGAAAAGGGAGGACATAGACATACAGGCAGGTCAGCGAGGAGGCTGGGTTCCCGGGCAGGGCGAACACAAATTTCTCTCCCTTCCTGCCAAAGTACAATGGCTTTCCGGGCTTCTGAAATACCTGATAGAACTGTTCCTCTACTCCATTGGCCTCCAGGGAAGCCCTGACGAAATCGTAATCCCCTACCGATATGCCGCCGGACACCAATAGTACCTCGCAGCCCAGCAGGGCATCGCCAATAGCCTTACGGGTGGCATCCCGGTTATCCGGTACGGATCGGCGGTCGGTGACTTCAAAACCGTATGAACGCAGCGCCCCCGTAAGGGCGAAGCTATTGGACTCATAGATCTCACCGGGCTGCAATGGCCGACCGGGCGGCACCAGTTCGTTGCCCGTTACCATCAGGGAAATGGACGGCTTGCGGAACACCCCTACCCGATCCAGTCCGAGGCTGCCCAACAGACCCAGGGCCGCAGGATTCAGGCAGAATCCTTTTTCGAATACCCGTTGTCCCAGCATGAGCTGCCCGCCCCTGGGGCGAATTCCCGAGCCCTCACCTACCTCGTCGGCCAATCGGAGTACATCCCCTTCCCTCAGGGAGATTTCCTGCATGGCCACGGCCGTGGTGCCTGGGGGAACCGGAGCCCCTGTAAATATTCGCATGGCCTCACCGGGGCTCAGGGTCCTGTCGGAACTAGAGCCTGCCTGCACTTCGCCTACCACCGTATACGCATCCGACATCCCGCAAAGGGCATAGCCATCGACCATGGAGTTGTCGAATTGAGGCACATCGAAGGGCGCCGATATATCCTGCGAAAGGGCAAAGCCCAGTGCATCGCTTAGCGGCAATTCGGCAGACGCCGCCGACGTCTCCTGGCCCTCTATTATGGCTATAGCCTCGTCTATGCTGATCATAGGAGTCCTGATTTCGTTCTTAGCCGCCGATGGAGATCATGGATCGGTTCTGCTCGTAGTGTTCGGCATCCATCTTCAGCTCCATTCCATCGCGGGAATACTTCTTGGACTTAATCGCATTCAGGATAATCGGCGCCAGCTCGCCTCCTTCCCGCAAAGGGGTCAACAGATCGGTCTCAGAGGTGGCGAACAGGCAATTCTTCATCTTGCCGTCGGCCGTTAGTCGAATCCGGTTGCACTCGGAACAGAACGGGCTGGTAATGGTGCTGATGATTCCGAAATGCCCCCGATGTCCGGGAACCTTGAAGTTTGCGGAAGTACTGTGCTTCGGATTTTCCAGTGCAACCGCCTCTCCGAATTCCGAACGCACGGTTTCGAGTATCTCCTGCTTGCTCACTCCCTTGCTCCAGTCCCATTTATTGCCTTTGAAGGGCATGAATTCGATAAACTTAACCACCAGATCCTTCTCCCGGGTCAACCGAACGAAGTCGTTGATCTCGGCATCGTTGACCCCTTTGATCAGCACTACGTTCAACTTCACCTCCATGTTCCGGGCGAGGGCATCCTCCAGATTCCCCATGATGCGGTCGAAATAGTCCCTCTTCGTTATGAAGACCGAACGCGCCTTGTCCAGGGTATCCAAACTGAGATTGATCTTCCGCAGGCCGTGCTCCTCGAACAGAGGCAGATACTTGTCCAGTAAAATGCCATTGGTCGTGATCTTCAGGGTCAGTCCAAGGCCGGCCAATCGCTCGACCAGTTCCCCGAATCCCTTGCGAACCAGAGGTTCGCCCCCGGTCAGCCGAATCGTATCCACCCCGAGCTCCCGAAACGCTCCGGCGATGGCCACGATCTCGTCGATACGCATCAAATGCGGCTGTTCGACGGGGTTGTTCCCTTCCTCCGGCATACAATAGAAACATCGCAGATTACAGCGGTCGGTCAGGGAAATCCTGAGGTAATTATGGGGCCTGCCGAAGTTATCGACAATACGTTTACTGGGATTCATGTCGCTTACCTGTTATTACTGAAAATACATGCAGTACCTGGGGAAATACGGCATCCATGCATTCGGCCACTCCCTTGGTGGAACCCGGCAACACCAATACAAGTTTCCCATCCCGGAGCCCCGCCAGGGAACGCGATAGCATGGCAAAGGGCATGCGGTCCTGTCCATAGCGCCTCATTTGTTCTTCTACACCACTCAGGCGGATATCCAGCAGGGGTTCAATGGCCTGTGGGGTAACATCCCGGGGGGCCACACCCGTGCCACCCGTGAATACAATCAGATCCTGCCTGGCGCCCATAAGTGCCTTTACGATACGCGAGGCCTCGTCCGGCACCACGACCTTGTCGCAGCTAATACCGAGGATTTCCAACCTGCGGATAATTTCCTCTCCGGATCGGTCTTCCGCCTCTCCGGCCTCAACGGAGTCCGAACACACCACAACCAGAGCGGAGCGTCCTTTGGAGGCGATCTTGTAATCCGCCTTACCGCCTTTCTTTTGAAGCAGGCGTATGCTACCAATCTCGACCTGCTTGTCGATGGGCTTCAGCATATCGTACAGGGTGAGCGCCACGACACTAGCCCCGTGCATGGCCTCGACCTCGACTCCGGTTTTGTACACGGTTCTAACGGTCATGAGTATGCGGATTTCCAAATCCCGGATCTCGTATGCTATGTGCGCATACTCTATCGGTAGCGGATGGCAGTCCGGCAGCAGGTCTGCGGTCTTTTTCACCCCCAACAGCCCCGCTGCCCTGGCGATCTCCAGCACATCTCCCTTGGGCACCTCACCTTTTCGGATGCTCCCGATCGTGGCCGGTACGCTCACCCGGACAATGGCCTCCGCGGTAGCCTCCCTCAGCGTATTCGACTTGTGGGTAATATCGACCATTAGCTATTGACCTTCCATTGATGGGACTGATCTTCGAATAGTTCCTTTCCGAATATAGGTACCCGGGCCTTGATCTGTTCGACGAAGTACTCCGTGGCGGCCATAGCCGTTTTCCGTCGGGCGGAGGATGTGAATACGTAGAAACAGAGCTCTCCCACACCCACCCGTCCGAGACTGTGATAGACGTGTGCACAGGTGATATCGAAACGGGAAAAGGCCTCTTCCCGGATCTCGTGCAAAATCGGGTTGGCCATTTCCTCATAGGCGCTGTATTCAATTGCCTCAACCGCCTTTCCCTCGATCCGGTCCGCCCGGACCTGGCCCAGGAATATGCTGTGGGCCCCTATCTCGGTTCTGGACTGGTGATGGGCCACAGAAATGGCCAGTTTTTCGGGGGGAATCGGCCCTTCCAAAAATACCTTCTTCGGTTTACGCTTCTCCATGTCGTATCGTTTCTATACCTCCTTCCACCTGACTGAGGTTGTCAAATCCATAGGTATCCCTCAGCAGACGAATGGCTTGCCGACTCCGGTTACCCGACTGGCAAAACACCGCCACCGGCTGCTTCCTGGGAATCTCGGCATGACGCTTTTCGAGCTGGCCCAGTGGGATACACAGGAGATTAACACCCCGCGCCCGGGGCTGTTCGTAGGTTTCCCTAACATCCAGGTACCAGCCGGGCGCATCCTGCAATTTACAACTCGCCAGCACAGGAAGCACTCCGTATCGACGAATCTTCTCGATTTCCCCGGTATTCCGCCGAACTTCCAGGCTGTGGTCCCTTCCGTGCAGCAAATCGATAATTCGGACCCGCCCCGAACAGACCTCTCCGAGGCCGAGTACCATCTTGAGGACTTCCGCGGCCTGCAGGAGACCCAGAGTTCCGGGAACTACCCCCAGAACCCCAGTGAGCTCACAGCTCAGGACGGTGTCCGGAGGCGTGGGGAAAAGACAGCGGTACGTGGGTCCTTCACGGTAGTTAAAAACCGATAGCTGGCCCTGGTACTTGTACACCGAGGCGTACACCCAGGGGATACCTGCCAGCAGGCAACTGTCGTTGATCAGGTATTTGGTTTCGAAGTTGTCCGTGCCATCGAGGACCACATCGTAGGACGCCAGTATTTCTTCGGCCAGTTCGCGGTCAAAGACCCTGCTGTAGGATGGCAGCGCGATGTCCGAGTGCAGCTGCCTGAGCCTGGCGGCTCCCGCTTCGGCCTTGGATTTACCCAGATCGTCCTCAGTATACAAAGGCTGACGATGAAGATTGGTGATGTCGACCCGGTCGTGATCGACCAGTCCCAGGGTTCCCACGCCCGCCCCGGCCAGGTAAAGGGCCGCCGGGGCACCCAGCCCCCCCAGGCCCACGATCAGGACACGGGCTTCGGCCAGCCGCCGCTGCCCCTCCGGACCCACCTCATCCAGCAGGAGCTGCCGGCTGTATCGTTGCGGATGCGTTTCTTTCATTACCCCCCAGCAAAAGGAGGGAGCAAGGCGACCTCTTCCCCTCCGATGAGTTCGGCATTGGCGTCCAGACGCTGATTCACAGCTACCTGTATGCTGTTGCGATCCGAAAACCGATATCGGTCTGAACAGAGGTCCCTCAGCTCCCCCGAGGTGACACCCGGGTGGATCTCCACTACCTCACTGTCCTTGCCTGCCGACTCGGCCAGGACACCGAAATACCTGACCTCTACCGAAATCTTCATATGCTCTAAATTCCTGAGTTCATTCAGGTCTTCCGGAGTATCGATATCGAAATCCGGTGACCGGAAAAGAACCGTTTCGTATTGAAAACCCTCAAGGTACACCAATTTACGGGCCCCCTGATCTCCTTCCAACCGGTTCAGCGCGGGGAAGGCCTCTCTGGAAAACACAGCCGGAACCCCGGGCCGCTCTCCGTGGAGTGCAAAGGTAGCCATGCTGCGCCGACGACGGTGGTGTTGGTTGAGCAGTCGTTCCAGGTCGCCCCGATCCAAAAGCGGCTGATCCGACAGCAGCACCAAAAGCCCATCGAGTCCGGGTTTTTCCCTTAAAAGCTCCCTCAGCCCCAGGCGTAAGCTCCCCGACATCCCCTGCTCCCAGCCCGGGTTAATAACCACCCTGTACTTCCGGGCATCCGTGGACTTCACGATCTCCTCTGCGTGCCCTCCCAGGACCACTACTCCGGTATGCAGACCGACTGCCCAGGCCAGGTCGATGGTACGCTGAAGCAGGGTCTTCCCCCGGAACTTTACCAGTTGCTTGGGCCGGCCCAGGCGAGCGGAACCTCCGGCAGCAAGGATCAATACCCCGGGCTTATTCACGGGTATGGGTTCGCAGGATTCGAAATTCCCCGGCCTCCGCATCGTGTATCGGGGCCTGCCGTTCCCGGAGGAAGCCCCCCTTGCTGCGGTTTAAGACGGCCTGTACCTCCGCCAGTACGGAGAGGGCAATCTCTTCAGGAGTCTCCGCTCCGATTTCCAGGCCCACGGGGGCATAAATGCGCCCGGTATCCTCGGGGCTAAGAACGGTCCCTTCCGAGGCGAGTTCGTCCTTCATGCGTTCAAACTTCTTCCTCGGCCCGAGCATCCCGATATAGGGTATCCCTGGCAATCCGAGCAGCAATCGGAGTACATCCTTATCGTAATTGTAGTTGTGACTCATCAGCACAAAACAGGTCCTCGGGGCTAACTGCAGCTGCTCCAGAGATGCCTCAGGCCTGCTCACGATTACCTGGCAGGAACTGCCGAAGCGGTCCTCGGTGGCATGCGTGGACCGGCCATCGATCACGCTGACCTTCCATCCCAGGAGTCCGGCCTGGGCCGAAAGGACCACGGCATCGTTGCCCGCACCGACCAGAACCAGGTGCGGCGGGGGTTGCAGGAATTGCAGAAAGTACCTAAGGGATACCCGGTCACGGGTATTCAGTTCGGCAACTAGGGATTGCCCTTTTTGCAACACCTCGGCGGCCAGTGAATCCAGTGGCTGCAGTTGCCCGTGAGGAAGCCCCCGACCCCCTGCGGCCTCCCCTTCCAGACTAACACGCACCGTACCCGGTGATTCCGAAGCCCGACCAGGACAGTACCCCACCCAGACAACCGCCGGACACTCGCTTTGCAAGGGCCGTCGGAGCAGTTCCACTGCGTTGTCTGCATCCGAATAATCCAGGGGCTCGAACAGTACCTGTATAATCCCGTTACAGCCGAGCTGCGCCCCGATCAGGGCGTCATCCTCGTCGCTGGTGTCGTAAGTAACGAGTTTGTTGTTACCCTGTTCCATGACCAGCAATGCCTTACGCAGGGAATCCCCTTCCAGGCATCCCCCGCTGATGGCGCCGGTCAGGTTGCCGAAGGCATCCACTAACATGCGTGCCCCCGCCCTGCGATAGGAAGAACCCTCCACGTGAACCACAGTGGCCAGCACACTGGCGATTCCCTCCGTTTTCAATCGGTCGTAGGATTCCACAAGTGCCCGGAGTTCTTTCATACCCATGCGGATTTTAGTTCGCTCACCGTTTTCCGTATATCCCCGACAGCCCGGTCGATATCCGCGGCCGTGGTGTGGATTCCCATGCTGATCCTCAGGGTAGCCAGGGCCAGACGATCGTCCAGACCCATCGCACTAAGGACGTGGGATGGGGTGTCTGTATTCGAGGAACAGGCGGAGCCCCTGGACAGGGCCAGGTTCCGCAGCCCTCGGATGAGGCGGTTGCCATCCACTTCCCCGAAGCTGACGCTGGTCGTATTGGGCAGGCGCAAAGTGTTGGATCCGTTGATCACTGCCCCGGGTATCTCCAGTAATGAGGACTCCAGTCGTTCCCTGAGCCCGGTCAGCCGGCGTCCTTCGGAATCCGTATCGATCAGCGAACAGGCCGCACCGAAGCCTACGATACCCGGAACATTGAGGGTGCCCGGTCTGAGACGCTTTTCCTGTCCGCCCCCGTGAACCACGGGCTCCAGTCGAATCCCCCGTTTTTTATTGATATAGAGCCCTCCCGATCCCTTCGGCCCATACAGCTTGTGGGCGGAAAAAATCGCCATATCTACGCCAGCGCCCGCAAAATCCACCGGTATCTTTCCCACGGCCTGAGTGGCATCGGTCATGAGTACGGAGCCGGCCTTGTGCACCCGCGACGCCACCTCAGCTATGGGATGTATGACCCCCGTTTCGTTATTGGCGTACATCAGGCAAACCATTAAAGGATCTTCTTCCAGGGCACGATCCAGGGCATGGAGGTCGATCCTCCCTTCCCGGTCGACATCGAGCAGGCTAAGCCGAAATCCTTCCCGTTCGAGGGCCTGCAGATTGTCCAGTACAGCGCGGTGCTCCGTACGACAACTGACAATAGTCCTGGCCCCAGTGGGCTTAGCCGCCAGATATCCGCGTATGGCCAGATAAGCAGCTTCCGTTGCGCCCGAGGTAAAGGTAATCTCGGCGGCCCGCGCCCCCACCGCCTGGGCCACCGACTCCCGGGCCTGATCCACGGCCTCTTCGGCAGCCCAGCCGTAGGTATGGTCTCCGCTAGAGGCATTGCCATACTGCAGGCTAAAAAACGGCATCATGGCTTCCAGTACTTCGGGTAGCACCGGGGTGGTCGCATTGTAATCCAGATAGATTCGCTGTTTCATTGCCATCCCTAAAAATACGCCTTAACGCGCGCAATGCGAAACGAGCGGGAAACGCTATGAACGGTCCAGCTCCCCTTCGATAAGGCCGATCAGGGAACGGCATTCTGCCTTGAGCACGGCGAGTTCTCTCTGCAGATTCATCCCGACGATGCGCATAATGAAGATTTTGGAGATCACCTCCTCGTCCTGGTGTACGGAAATATCACTGACGGATTTCAGGCGCATATCCTCTCCAAAATAGTTGAGGGCGAATTCCCGACTCATGAGTTTGGGCGTGATGTCGCTGGTGAAGGTCCGCGTAATCTCGATCATTCGAGCCTGGCTCCCGTTTTCGAATTCCAGGTTGCTGTAATAGGAGGACAGGCTGGATCGCAGGGAATCGCTTTGAAGTATGGATATATCCTCCGCAGCTATCATGTTCTCGTAAGCCGTTCGCTTGGGCACGAAGGCATTAAAACTCGTCAGCACATTCATCACCTGGTTGAGTTTATCGAAGGTATAGGTGGCATCGCCCTTGGAGATCTCGGTAAAATAGCTTAGGGTTGCCCCTATAATGCTGTCCTTGGTCCGGTAAAAACGGATATTCCGGTCTAAACTCAGGGTATCGTTGGCCAGATTCTCCCGGATTTCTGTCAGGAACTGTCTTTCCTTGTCGTGTTCCAGGCGCAGGTTATTCCACGTATTGATCTGAAGGGCAATGAGTATCCCCAAAACGACCAGCGCGATCTCTCCAATGGCATAGGCCAGATACCTCCCCGTTCGACTCTCCATGAGCTCGCTGTACCGGCGCTTGCGAAATATTTTTGCCATGTGCTGAATACCTATTGGACGAAAGATATAAATTCCTGTAACAACCTCGGAAATAAGCCGTCTTTTGAATTAGGCAAATGCCTCAATATGAGCACATTTGTTATTTTTAATCTCAGGAACCTGACCACCCATGAACAACGACAATTCTTCTGCCGCGGGGCAGAATACGCCCCTACTCAACCGCATTTCCGTTATCGATTCCCTCAGGGGCTTCGCCCTGGCCGGTATCGTGATTGCCCACATGCTGGAGAACTACATAGCCGGTCCGGTTACTCCGGACCTGGCGGAGAAGCTGACCCCGGGTATAGCCGATCAGGCTGCCGAGGCCTTCACTCAGATATTCATTCGCGGCAAGTTCTTCGCCCTGTTTTCATTCCTGTTCGGGCTCTCGTTCTATCTGCAAATGGAAAGCGGCAGTCGCAGAGGAGTGAACTATGCGGGCACCTTCCTCTGGCGGATTCTCATACTCCTGGCCATCGGATACGTCCATAGCCTGTTTTACCGGGGAGACATCCTTTTGCTCTATGCCTTGCTGGGGATACCCCTGATCCCCTTTCACCGCGCTCCCGGGTACCTGACCCTCGGGGTATCGGTGTTGATTCTCCTCGGCCTGGGCCGCTATCTGGTTTTTTATCTGCACGGTAACCAAACGTTTTTTGTCGACTACGACCTTATGGATCGGGAGGCCGCCTGGGTCACCGATTACCTAACCGTTTTACAGCAAGGTAGCCTTTGGGAAGTTTTAACTGCCAATTCATGGGATGGCATATTGAATAAATTCGAATTCCAATTCGGGATATTCAACAGGGGGTACCTGACCTTTGGCTTCTTCCTGCTAGGGCTTTGGGCCGGCAAACTGGAATTCTTCCGGAAGTTTCGTACCTACAAGGAGGTACTCCGTTACCTCTGGATATTCGGGGTAGTGGTCTTCGGTTTATCGGTAGCCCTGGTTATCGCAGTATTCAGCAAATACCAGAGCCCAGGAGAGGAGATTGCATTCGAGACCTGGGATCTGATGTTCGGGCTCACCGGGGTGGACCTGATCAACCTGGGCATGACCGCCATACTGCTCGCGGTTTTCCTGATCATCTACAAGACCCCAAGGGGCGAAAAGCGGCTCAACATTTTCATCCCCTATGGCAAAATGGCCCTGACCAATTATATCGTCCAGACCCTGATCGGAACCGGTATCTACTACTACTGGGGGCTGGGCATGATGGGACAGATCAGCAGTTCCTGGTCTTTCTTGCTGGCACTGGTTGTGATTACCCTACAAATAGTACTGAGTAAGGCGTGGCTAAGCCGGTTTCGTTACGGACCCCTGGAGTGGGCCTGGCGCAGCCTGACGCATTTCACCTGGTATCCGCTGAGACGGGCGGCGTCCTAGGCCGGGAAAAAGTGGAGCAGCCGTTGCCTGCGCTTGTACGGATTGGGCCCCGCGCCCCGGTACAGGGGGCGAGGTAAGTGATCTCCTGACTTCCCGGTTCCCGAATAACAGAATCTCATCGGCCTCAGTGCGCCGGTAAAGTTCCCCCTTATCCACCCCAAGACACTCCCTGATCCGATCACCGCCCGGATCGTTCCGGGCTTTTATCTCCATTTGTCGTTTAAACCGGGATATAAAAGGAGTAATTGTTGATGCCCCAGACCCCATAATCCGGGAAATTACTTTTCTTAGCGGTTGGATTGGAAGTGTTGGGAATGATCGATTTTACCGCCTTGGAACGGAGAAGGTATCCCAACGGGGCTCTTGCCCTGTTGTGTGCATTAGCTATCGCCTTACTGCATATGGGATCCGCCCTGGCACAGGAAACGCCCCGAACCCGGACGGAAAAGCCCCGGTTTGTCCTGAAAAAGGATTCGGTTCGCTACATTTTCCCGGCCATTAAGGCCGTGAAAGAACGGCATTCTGAGTCCCCCGACTTCAGCCGCTATTCCATGGGAGTTCAGAAGGCCGGGGACGTAAAGCCGCGTAAAATCCCCAAAATTCCCCGTATTTACTGGAATAACGGAAATGTTTTCAATATCAATGTAGACGAGGTGGCCTTCGTCAACTGGAATGCCGGTGGGAACAGCAACGTGTCCATAGGGGCAGATTTGCGCCTGTACCGCTTTCTCACCTATAAATACCTCAGCTGGAACAACGAAATACGCATAGGTTACGGGATCAATGCCCAGGAAGGGAGGCGACTGAGGAAGGCCCAGGATTTTATCCGATTCAGCAGCTCCCTGGGCTACAGAAGGGATACCCTGACGAATTGGTTCTATTCGGTAAAGCTGAACCTGAATACACAGATTAACCGCGGCTTCAGGTATCCGGACCGCAGCCAGGCCATTTCACGGTTTATGGCGCCCGGATACGTGCTCTT
Organism: uncultured Flavobacteriaceae bacterium; assembly: GCA_964550895.1. Taxonomy (GTDB): domain Bacteria; phylum Bacteroidota; class Bacteroidia; order Flavobacteriales; family Flavobacteriaceae; genus CAZKAP01. The sequence goes on along the minus strand of CAZKAP010000019.1, from coordinate 42,603 downwards.
CGGTGCCGGCACTTCATACATACTCAACAAGAACAAGTTCAATCTCTATATCTCCCCCGTTACCATGAAGTCTACCCTGGTGCTTGACCAGAACCTGGCCGATCAGGGCGCCTTCGGGGTCCGACAGGCCGAACTGGACGATCAGGGCAATGTACTGCGACCCGGTTCCAACCTCCTGCTGGAACTCGGTTTTTTGGTCACCCACGACTGGGAAACCATGGTGGCGAAGAACATATTCATGGACCATCGCCTGAGCCTGTATACCGATTACCTAAACGGTTTCGGAGAGATCGACGTGGACTGGGAGATTTCCTTCCGAATGACTGTGAATAAGTTCATCAAGACCATGGTAGGCACCCACCTGATCTGGGACGAGGACATACTATTCGACCGTCAGGAGGCTCCCGATGGGACAGTTCTGTACCCGGGAGCACCACGCCTTCAGTTTAAACAGGTTTTTTCTCTGGGCATGACCCTCAACTTCTGAACCGAAGTCTCATTTGCGTACCGACCAGATTTCGTAAATGGGGTTGCCCCGGCTGCTCTTGCCCGAATGGTGCCAGTCACCGTCCTTGAGATCATAATCAAACTGAAGCGATGCCCCGACCCGGTCGTTATCCCTGGAGAAGAATTCTATATTCTCGGTATACTTACCCCTTCGAGTCGTATAGGTTCCTCCGCCGGTCCCGAAAAACTCTCCGGTTTCGGAATTGTAGGCAATCCATTGAAACCGCTTTCCCGAAAGGATCTTCATGGTTTTTCTGGGGCGGCTGGTATCCATGGCCCGGATTTCGTCTCCGCGCTTGCGTCCGCTGATCAGCCAGGCCCCGGCCAACTTTCCGGGCTTACCCGCGTCAATGCGGACCCAGGGAATGTCGTCATTAAAAGAAAAACTATTCTGCGTGACCCTTATGGGCATGGAAAAGGTCTGACCTACCTGAGTGGGATTCAGGGTATGAAATTCAAAAGTACGGGTGAATGTCCCGTTGTCCAGCTTGTAGGATCCACCCGTAGCCAGGACAAAAGCCCCATCGTTCTTATAGGTCGACGTGGCGAAGTATCCCTTTGACATGATGGCCACCAGCCTCAGCGTATCTCCGGTTTCGGCAACCATTTCTTTTTCCCATGCACCATCGAGGGTCTGGGCCTGCAGGGGGCTGGCGCACATCCACATCAGGATGGCAATAATCGGAAGTATGGAGTGTTTCATGACGTGTATTTTCCCCTAAGTTACAAAACCTCCCGCCTGTGGCTCCGGGTGCTCATCGAACAATACACCGATATCTGCTCAGTAATGCCCTTTGACTAACTTCGACTGAGAAAAGAAAAACTATGCTAACCTGGAAGGACGTCATTCACTTTGCAGTCTCAGGAAATCCCGAACCGGATACCCGGGTTGAGAAGAGCGACGAAGAATGGAGAAATCAACTCACTGAGGAACAGTACCGGATCACCCGGCTCAAAGGAACCGAAAGGCCCAACAGCGGTGCGTTGTGCGGGGTATACGAACCGGGCATCTACCAGTGCGTGTGCTGCGGAACCGAACTCTTCGATTCGACCATCAAGTTCGATTCCGGAACGGGCTGGCCCAGTTTCACCCAGCCGATCAGGGAAAATGCGATACAGTACGAGAAGGACACCTCACTGGGTATGACCCGGGTCGAAGTCATGTGCAACACCTGCGACGCCCACCTGGGGCACGTATTCCCGGATGGACCGCCACCCGGCGGCCTGCGATACTGCGTCAATTCCGAATCCCTTCAACTCCAGGATACCGGGGATAAATCCGGTTAATTACAGATCCAGAACGATGCCCAAACTGGGGATAATCGTGCTGCTATCCGTTTCGATGGCGACCAGCGAACGGGGTTCGACGATCTGGCCGGTTTCGTTCCGATTGAGCCCGTATTCCGGAGGTGAAGGTATCTGCTGACCCAGTATATTCTGGGCCTCGACGAAGACGTTAAGCGAAAGCCCCCTGAAGTTCCACTTTTTATCGATGCGAACGTCCAGCTGACTGAAGGTTGCCAGTCGCTGCTGTCCCAGACCGGTAAAATCGAATACTACTTCCGGGTAGGCCTGCAGGGTCTGCTGCTGATCGACCGGAACGAAAGGAGTCTCCCCGGCGAAGCGATACCGGGAACTGATCTCCCAGTTCCGCCCGAGTTTATAGCCTCCGGTGAACGAAACCAGATGGCGGCTGTCCCAGACCGAGGGGATGTAGACTTCCCGGTCGAAGCCGGTGAATTCGCTAAAGAACCAGGTATAGGCGAAGATTCCGTAGAAACTACCGGTGAAACGCTGCTGGTACTGCAACTCCATGCCGTAGCTCCTGCCGCGACCCACGGTTTGCACGTCTTCGTTACCGAGGACCTCAAACCCGCCGCCCTTATTGGCCAGTGATACCCCATCTTGCACGGATACCGGATAGTCTTCGTACTGTTTCCAGAAGGCCTCCAGGGACAGGGAGGCAGCGGGGCCGAAAAACTTCTCCAGCCCCAACACGAAATGGTCGCTACGGGTGTACTCCACATCCCGGTTTAACAGGGCCCCGCTATTGGACCGAAACCCGAGTATGGTATACGGTGGGATCTTGAAGTAGCGGCCCGTGGACCCATTGAGCTTCCAACTGTCGGACAATGCCAGCGAAAAGGAGAATCGCGGGGAAAGTGTCGAAGCGAGGTTTTCCCTGGAAGTGAAACTATCCGCATCGCTGCGAATTCCCAGGGAGAGATCGAGCCTGTCCCCGAAGAAACTCTGTGACAGCTGTGCGAACCAGCCATATTTGTAGAAATCGATATCCGATGTAAACTGATTCCCATCCCGTACATCGAGGGTATTGGTATCGTAGCGGGAATACTGCAGATTAACCCCTGCGGCCAGTCGAAGGGGCCCCAGGAATAGCGTGGACTGATGCCTCAGACGCGTTTCGTTTTCCACGGCATCGTTCCTGAAGAGCTCACCCGACTGATTCTCAGGATCTTCGTACTGAATGAATTCATTGGAAAACCGATTATTGCTCAGCGTGGTCTGCATAAAGCCGTTCCCTCGTTTAAACCTTCTCTTCCAGGTGATTCCCATGGTATTCGAACGTTGAATAATGAATGGGGCCTGATCCAGAGCCGATTGTTGATCCGGGTCGAATTCCTCCAGGGAGACCACGCGAAAGTCGTCTATGGAACCCAGCCCGAGCACGCTGATCTCATTGCGATCGTCGATGCTGTGGTTGAGCTTGTACTGATAATCCCAATAATCGGGACGTATAGGAAGTCCGATCAGTTCGAACAGGAATTGGAGGTAGCTGCGACGGGCAGAAGCGATGAAGGTCGTGCGTGCCACTTCATCAGCACCTTTGAACAGCGGACCCTCGAAGGTCAGGGCCGCCTCTGTGGCACTCAGCCTGAAATTTGCCCCGAATTCCCTTGGATTCCCGGTCCTCTGGGTAAACTGCAGTACTCCGGAGAGTGGATTGTCGTACTGGGCTCCGAAGGCCGAGGTAGAGAGCGTCACCTCATCTATAAAGGATACGTTGACCATGCCTACCGGTCCGCCGGCACTGCCCTGGGTGCTGAAGTGGTTGATATTGGGCACCTCCATTCCATCCAGATAGTACACGGTTTCGTTCGGTGCACCCCCCCGGATGATCAGGTCGTTACGAAAGCCCCCGATAGAAGGGGAGACCCCGGGCAGGGTCTGGGTAACCTGCACTACGTCGTTGTTGCCTCCCGGATAGGTAGCAATCTCCACGGCCGAGAGGGTCTGGGTGGACAGGGGCGTTTCCTTCGGCCGGCTTATTCGCTGGGAACGCCTGACCACCACCTCGTTGAGTTCCTGCGGACTCACACGGAGCTGGAAGTTGTAGGCCGGATTGCCACGCGATTTCAGGAGTACATTGTATCGGGTCTGGGTCTCATACCCGAGCAGGCTACAGACCAGATTATAGGTGCCCGGGGGAACCTCGGCCAGGCGGTAACTCCCATCCTCATCCGTTTGGGCTCCGAGAGTGGTTCCTTCCAGGAAGACCGTCGCCCCGAATACGGGCATGCCCTTTTCGTCGGTAACCTCCCCGTAAAGTTCCCCGGGATTTTCATTGTCCTCCTGCCCCCGGGCAATCGGGCCCAAGGCCACCGTTATGGCCAGAGCCAGTAATCTCAATAATCTATTCTGCGTTATCATAGGTACAGCCCGTGGTTTTACCTGGTATCATCGGGAGTCAAAGCTAATACAATAGGCCATGTACGGATCGCTTAGCTGCGGGTTTAACGTTCCGTCCACCCGGGATTAATCGCTGCAGAACTGCCACCCGGAAGGGAAGGGATGTCGTTTGCCGCAGTGGAAATACCGGTAATATAGATATAACCTGGAGGGAGATGGATTTTGTTATATTTTGTGTATTTTACCTCACCTTATACCAAGCAATCTGGCAATGAGAAACGAGCAGGAACTTATACACTCCATACGAAATAACGAGGAAGTACTTACAGGAATTTACAAGGGTTGCAAGTCCAGGGCCATGGCCTTTCTGATCACCTATTTCGGCGATCACCTGAGCGAAGAGGAGCGCCTTCGGATTTATCACGAATCCCTATTGGCATTTTACGAACTCGCCATTAAGGAAGGCTTTCAACTCAATCGCTCCATTCAATCTACCATCAATTCCATCTGCCGGAATATGGGCTACCTGAAACTGAGGGATAAGGGTTCGTTCAGCGATTTCAACACGGAGCTCACCGAAGAACAGCTCGCTGATTTCGACATTGACCTTTCCGTAGAAGACGTGCTCGAACGCTCCCCGAAAATGACGGCACTCGAAGAGGCTCTCGAAAAGGCTTTTGTGCAATTGAGGGAAACCGGAGGAAACTGCTACCAGCTGCTGCACGACTATTGGTACCACAACTTCAGTGAGGAGCAGCTGGCGGAGAAGTACCGGTATGCCAGTGCCGAGAATGCACGTATGCAGAAGTCGCGCTGCCAGAAGAGACTGAAAGACCTGGCCGAACAATACCTAACGACCGCTTAATCCATGGACTTACTAGTAAACATAGCACGACAGACCTTACCGCTGGTTCACCACCGATTCAAGGTGGATGCTACGGGCAACTGGTATAAAGTCGCCGACTCACTGGTTAAAGAAACTCAGATATACGGTGCCATAGAGGCGATCTCGGGTACCGGGAACTGGCCCATGACCCAGACCGAATTCGCTCTCTGGCAGGACTACTTCTTTATGAGCCTGGCAGAATACTGCCATAATGACGAGGTGATCTCCCTGGAATGGCCCCTGATACGTCATAATAAGTTCCGGGAGCAACTTCAGTTTATAGGGGCACTGAAGAAAGTATCGCGATCCAATTCTCGAAGGGAACTGATCGATCAGCTCATCGATTCCCCCATATCGGAAAAGTTATTCGGTACCGAGGTGCTGTCCAGGGTAACCCGTGACCAGGAACGGGAACGCCTGCTTCACCTGTTCGAATCTATAGACGAAGAAGAGTCTCAACAGGAGACGGCCGGGGTGTCAGGGCAGCCCAGGGAAGGGTCAGAGCCTGCTCCCGTCAAAGAGGAGAAGGCCGGCATAAAGCCCGAGTCGGAAGAAATACGGCTGAAGCCCGGGGAACGAGTACCCTCCATGGCCTTTTCCAGTCAGCAAGCCGAACGCGAGGCCCCCAAACCGGAACCCCTGGATCGGTCCCTTACCCGTTTAAAGCCCAACGAACCCCGGAAGGAGCAGCAGGAAGAGGCGTATAAGGAGGCCTATCAAATATTCAAGGAGGGCAAACGATACGAATTGGCAGGCAACTACCTCAAGGCCCTGGATTCGTATTATTTCTGCCGTCAGTTGCTCGTGCAGACCCCCCCGGCCAGGGAGTTATACAGCGACTGCATGTCGGCTATCGCGCGCTGTACCACCAAGCTCGAACACCAAAAGCGTATGGCGGAAGTCGAGTTGGAACACAGCCGGGAAGAGGAACCGGCCGGCAGGAAATCGCTTGGGTTCCGACTGTTCTGGACATCTCTGATGATCCTATGGATTAGCGCAGTAGCCTACGGCATTTACCTGTATTATGGAGACCAGATCATGCCTTTCGTGAATAAGGCGATCGAATTCCTCTCAGCTGCTGCCGAACGTTTCCTCTGAGTTATGCCCTTATTCAACGGCAAAAAAACGGCCGAAACCCGAGGTTTCGGCCGTTCTCACTTCCCAGGGTCTTAGCTCGACTGCGCATGGGAAGCTTATAACTAAGGGGCATCTTCAGATCCCGGACTAATTCCAACGGTTAATGATGCAGGATCTGTTGCTTTCTTTTCTCCAGTTGTACGGTCAACTCATCTATGGCTACCCGGGCGGCCTTTTCGAAATTATCCTGTCGGCTTTTGACGAATAAATACGGACCGGGCACACTGAGCTGAATCTCGCACAGGTTGCCATCCGGCGAGGAAGTGTTTTCCTTCTTTAGTTTGACTTCGGCCCCAATCATCCAGTTGTACTTTTCCGCCAGTTTATTCAGATTCTGCTCAATCCGGTTACTCAGGGATTCGCTTACGGGCATGTCGATGAATTGGATGTTCGTTTTCATATACTCTGCGTTTACGAGGAAATTACTACTCTATAAAAATAGCCTTACTGCGTTGGGAATCATATGACATATGTCAGGATATGTCCTCTTCGAGGGGTTCCTGGGCCTCGGGTAAGGCGTAGTCCCGGTCTTTGAAAAAGGTCTTCATCCTCGGCAGCATGCGTTCCCGCTTGCGGTGCATAACCTCCATGCGGGTGAGCAGATCGTCCAGCAGTTCCACTGCACCATCGATATGGACTCCCTTGTTGAGCATGACGCATTCGGCCTTGAGTCCCATGATGGCATCCGTTATTTCTGAACGGGAAGGAATGCCCTTTTTCGCCAGGTTCTCCAGGACTTGTGTGGCCCAGATAACTGGAATGTGAGCCGCCGAGCACATGGACAGGATTTCCTCCTGCACCCAGCCGATCTCGGTCCAGCCGGTCTCTACGGCCAGGTCACCCCGCGCAATCATTACACCCAGATTTCGTACCTGCATACCCTTGAGTAATAGCATCTCCAGATTATCGTAGGCCAGCTGGGTCTCGATCTTGAGCACCAGTCCCAGGTCGTCCAGCACGTCGTGCTTCCTCATTTCCTCCAGGACCTCTTCGATGTCTTCGGGCGTATTGATAAAGGAAATATGAGCGATGTCGGCGTATTCGACCACGAAAGCGAAATCCTTGCGATCCTGTGCGGTCAGTCCCCGTCCCTGGAGGCGGCTGGAAGGGAAGCTCATCCCCTTCTCGGACTTGAGCCGGGAAGAGCCGCTGCGCGTCTTCGTGATTTTCAGTTCGAAGTGGTCCCTGCTGCAGCTGACGATTTCTCCCTCGATCTTGCCGTCATCCAGGAGCACGGGCTCGCCGGCGGCGATCTGATCGAATACCCATTCGGACTGACAGGGAATCTGGGCTCGACGCACCAGGATGCCCCTTTGGTCGTATACGGCCGGTAATCCCTGTTCCTCCTTGCGAACCACGCGCAAAAGGTCCCCGTTCTGCAGGGGTATGGTCCCCTCAATCGGTTCAATTTCCCCTATGATCAGGGTGGTGGACTCCCCGTTATACCCGTAGAGGACGGCCCCGGTCTCGATATAGCAGGTCTTGTACACGTTGAGATCGATCTGCCTTTCACTGATGTAAACGACTTCGGCCTTTCGGTGTTTGTTGCGGGCATCGCTGAATTCGAGTACATCTCCTTCCTTCAGGTCGCCCATCACACTGCCCTCGGACAGAGGTATTTCGTTGGGCGTTTCTGGCAAGCCTTCGGTGCGGAGCAGCACGATGCGGGCCGGGCCGGTAACGACTCCCCTCTCGTCCTTCTGGGGAACAAATTTCTTGAGCTTGGGCCCGGGCTGGATATCCCCGGTGCGAATCTTCGGCCCTGCGAGATCCATGGCTATCTTGAGATCTACCTTCTCCTCCAGGGCGGCCTGGCGCAGGTTGGCTATCATGACCTCCCAGACCTCAGGTGAGTCATGGGCGCAATTGATCCGGGCGCAGTTCATACCCAGCCGTATCAGGTTGCGCACACGATTGTAGTCCCGGCCGACCTCCTCCGATATCGTTACCATAATGCGTACCCGGCGGTTCTTAGGCCGACTGCCAAGCAGGCTGTCACAATTGATGGCCAGGCGCTCCCTGGCGAACAGCTGGGCCTCCTCCAGGTTTGTTGTACCCCTAAAGTCCCCCTTCATCAAGGCATGCAGTATGCGCCTGCAATTTTGTATACTCTCCCGTATATTTCCTTCGGCGTTGGCGAATCGGGTGAGTCCGAGCCCAGCCAGTGCATTCTGTATGGGACGCAGGTCGAGTTGACGGAAATTGGTGTAGCGGATCAGATTGGAGGCACTGCGCTCGTGCTTCGCGTGCACCTGTCCATGGGCATCCCGTATTTCATCGTTAATCTGAGAAATGTACCTGAGCACCTCCCTGAGCTGGGCGGAGAGCTTTTTGAGTTCGGATTTCTTCATTCCCGTAATATAGGGGCGCGCACCCCGATCAGGTATCCCGGCGACTGAAAAATGAGGTCAGGTTGCGAGCAGTTTTAGCAACCTTTAAGTTACGAAGCAAACGGGAGGTGGGCAAGAAAAACGCCGCAATGTACATACACTGCGGCGCTCTATTTCAGGTGATACCGGCCGCTCATCCATCTATGGATCCCATCACGCGCTGCATAAATCCATTGAGCGCCTCCCGGGTGGGGGTGCCTTTTTTGATTTCGCGATTCACCTCGATGGCACCGTACATATTGCTCAGGAGTTCCCCGATGACATCCAGCTCCTGCTCGCTTAAGGCGGGGGAATCCGTGAGTTTTTCGAGTACCTCTATGGCCTCGATCACGAAATCCTCGTCTTTTTCTTCTATGAAGCTATTGAGGTTTTTAATCAGCGGTAGCTTCATGGATAAATTCCTTAAGGACATCAAATTTATTCGTCTGGACCTGGTTTTTCAGGTCTCCGTCGCGGAAGGCCGCAAATGTGGGCAGATTGTCCACATTCGCGAGCTTACGGGAACCCGGAAACTTCTCCGCATCGGCCATGACGAACAATACGTCCTCCATTTCCGAGGATACCTTCTTAAACTTTGGCTTCATGATGCGGCAGTTTCCACACCAACCCGCACTGTACTGTACCACTACCGTGGGGTGCTCGCTAACCAGCTGCCCCAGGTTGTCTTCAGTTAATTCTACAAACATCGCTCCTGTTCTTAGTGGGTGGACAGATAATCGGCTACTCCTTTGCGATCGGCCTTCATGGCGTCCTTGCCTTCCTCCCAGTTGGCCGGACAAACTTCTCCCTTTACCTGCACGTGGGTGTAGGCATCGATCAGCCTGAGAAACTCCCCCACACTGCGCCCCAGAGGCATATGGTTGATTCCTTCGTGGAATACGGTTCCTTCTTCATCGATAAGATAAGTGGCCCGGTAGCTCACATTATCTCCTTCCATGATCAGCGATCCACTTTCGTCGTGCTCCTCCACGTACTGTCCGTCGAGTATACCCAGTATCGATGAGAGATTCCGATTGCTGTCGGCGATCAAAGGATACTCGACTCCCTCGATACCCCCGTTATCCCTGGAAGTATTCAGCCAGGCGAAGTGGACCTCGGCCGTATCGCAGGAGGCGCCGATTACGAGTGTATTTCTCTTTTCGAATTCCCCGGCCGCTTCCTGAAAAGCGTGGAGCTCGGTGGGACAGACGAAAGTGAAGTCCTTGGGATACCAGAAGAGCAATACCTTCTTGTTCTTGTTTACGGCTTCATGCAATACATTGAGTTCGAAGGTGTCGCCCATGGAGTCCATGGCGTTTACCTCGAGATTGGGAAATTTTTTACCTACTAGTGTCATAATTCAAAGCAAATTTTTTGCAAAGGTACCCATACAGCTCACTAGCCTGAAATCCTTTCGATTCTAATTTCCTATACCGCGATCGGTCTTCCCTATGCAGAAGATACCATGTCGGCCAGGATGGCGTTGGCGGCCCGCTTGCCGGATTCCATGGCCGCCTGCAGAGAGGGGAACATGCAGTGATCTCCGCTGTGGTACACCCCCGGAAGCCGGGAATCATGGGGATCAAAGTCCAGGGTGAGCTCGGACAGTATCGGTAGGGCCTGGTCGATCCGGAAGGTGTCCACCAGACCCTGCAATTCGATTCCGGCGATTTCCCTGATTTCGTCTTTCACCCGACGGTACAGGTCTTCGCGATTCAGATCGGGAGGTTCGACCAGAGTGAGCGACAGGAGTCGTTTTCCGCCTGCATTCGATAGGATGCGCGGTGGGGGTACCTCGCTCCAGTTATTGATCAGGGTCCCCGGGCTGCCCGATATCCCCAGGATGCCGGAATGGGATAGCGGCTGTTCGATCCAGGCATAGACCACCTGACAGCACCTCCATTTGTCCCGTCCCACCTGTACCGGCCGTTCCTCCCGTATCAATCCCTTATCCCTGCAGGCGATCAGGATGGCTTCGGACTTGAGTTCGCTCCCGTCCGAGATATGGACCGAACCGCTTTCAACAGCCCGTACCGAAGTACCAAAACGGAATCGGGTACTACGGAGCCTGCTCCGGAGCTGCAGCGCGACCTGGTTAATCCCCAGTCTCGGAACGGCCGCCTTCCCCTCGGAAAACATCTTGTATACAAAGGCAAACATACGGCTGGAGCTCTCGAGCCGGGGCTCCAGAAAAATACCGCTGAAAAACGGACGGAAGAAGTAGTCGATGCAGGATTCGGAAAAACCATAGGCCTGAAGATAGGAAAGCGTACTCTGCCCGGGCATCGAAAATATCTCCTCCAGTGACATGCTCCGGAGTTCCCTTTGCAACCGGAAAGTCAACCATTTGTCCTTTAGGGTCAGGTTGCGGTTGGTCACGGTCGGGTAAAAGAAGGGCGGATGCCGTATGGGATCTCCCAGTACACCCATTTCGCCGTTCGCGAATACGGCGGCACCGGGTTTGAATTCAACCAGGTCCAGGGCATCTAAGTCGAGGTACTCCCTGACCGCTGGGTAGGCCGTAAGCAGCACCTGAAAACCCAGATCCAGGGGCCAGTCCCCCTCCTTACGAGTTAGCAGCCTGCCACCGACCTCGTCGCCTTTCTCTACGATTACCGGGGCATATCCTTGCTTTTCCAGCTCCTGGGCTGCAATCAGGCCACTGATCCCGGCCCCTATGATGAGTATGTCTTTAGGTTCCTTCATGATGGGTATTATTGCTCTATGCTGCGGGCTTCGAAATGCAACTCACCGTTCCCGTCCTGCCGGGCATCGATTTCGATGGGGCGGCAGCAGACCTCACAATCCTCGATATAGGTCTCCCCACCGGAGGACAGGTCCAGGAGCATCGAAATCTCTTCCCAGCAATAGGGACATTGAAAGTAGTGCTCAATCACACCGCTAAGTTACCACTTCACGTTCAGCAACTGACCGCAGAGCCTGAGCAGTTCCAGCTCGGCCAGTTTGGCATTGTACTTGGCGAAGTTGCGGTTGGTCTGGGCGTTGATGTAGTTAATCTGCGCCTGTCTTAACTCTATGGAAGTAATGCGCCCCACCCGATATTGCTCTCGTGAGCGCTCGTAATTGTTCAGGGCCGTCTTGACGTTACTCTTCTGCATGGAATAGACCTGCAGCCGGTTCTCGTAGGTATCCAGGGCATTGGCGATATTGGCCTGCAACTGAAGGCGCAGGGACTCCATGGCCCATTTGAGCGACTCCCGATTGATCCGGTTGTTGCGAATGCTATTGGTGCCCTGTCCGCCGTCGAAGATATTCCAGTTGAGGCTTACTCCGGCCCCGAATCCCTGGTTGGTGTTGTTCAGCAGGAAGCCCGTGGGAGGAAATTCACCCCGGTTCCAACCGTAAGAGCCCGTCAGCTGAATGGAGGGCAGCAAAAGTGACTTGCTCTGCTTGTAGGTCAGGTCGCCGATGCGCACATTCCTGACGGCCTGCTGGTATCCGGCATTGTTGAATTCCGCGGTCCGCCTCCAGTTGTCCAGCTGCACTCTGGGCAGGAAAGTGATGGACGTATCCACTTCCATGCCCTTGAGTATGTCCCGGTTCAGGATCACGTTCAGATCCCGCTTGGCATTTCTCAGGGTCTGGAGCTCGGTAATCAGGTTAATGCTGTCCGAGACCAGGTCGACCTCGGCGTTAAGTACATCCAGCTTACTCCCCCTGCCATAATCGAAGCCGTACTCGGCCCTTTGCAGTCGCTGGGAGGTATTCTGGTAGGTATTGCGCAATACCCCGACATTCTCCGTCAGACGGGCCACCTCGAAATAAACGGTAAAGAGCTGCAGCAGAGTGTTCTCTATGGTTTCCCGAACCTGGAGTTCGGTGAGCTTGTAGGTCTCCTTAAGCCCCTTGTAGCGATACATGCGCCCCAATCCGTCAAAAAGGGTATAACTCACGTTTACCGAGGCATTATACCGGGTGGTCTGAGCCCCATCTACGCTCTGAGACTCCCCCGTTCGAAAGGTAGCCTCCTGGTCTTCCACATTGATGTTCCCGCCTGTGGTCGCCG
>CAZKAP010000019.1:3886-30019 GCA_964550895.1 uncultured Flavobacteriaceae bacterium | reverse complement strand
GAGATAGCCCGAATTGAGCAATCGGCTGTTCCTCCGGGCGATTTCCAGGTCGTTGCGGGAAATCCGGATGTCGAAATTCTTCAGAAGAGCCTGCTCCATAGCCTGCTCCCGAGTGAGTACTTCTCCGGTATAGTCCTTGGAATCGGGTTGGGTCCCGCCGGCCATCTGTGCCCGGACCACCGAACTCAGCAAAAGGAGTGCAGCGGTCAGCAGACCCGTGGGTATGTTATACCTAATAGTCCTCATAGCCGTTGCTTTCTTTAATGGCGTTTTCCACCTCTTCCCTGCTGACCTCCTTACCGGTGCGAAACCACTTGACAAATACCCGAAACCGATTACTGAACGACAGGAATACCGGCAGCATGATCAGGGTGAGTACGGTAGCGAAACCGATCCCATAGGCAATGGAAATGGCCATGGGTTTCAGGAACTGTGCCTGACGGCTCTTCTCGAGCAGTAGCGGGGCCAGGCCGGCTATGGTCGTTGCCGATGTGAGGAATATGGCGCGGAAGCGGGAGCGCCCGGCCTCGTATAGGGCCTCGGTGAACTCCATTCCGAGACGCAGGTTGCTGTTGAACTTTCCGATCAAAACCAGGCCATCGTTGACCATGATACCTATCAGGGCAATGATTCCCAACATCGACAGGATGTTGAGTGGGAAGTTATGTATGTAATGACCCCAGCCTACGGCGACCAGGCTGAAGGGGATCAGGAGAATGAGAAGCAAGGGCTGACTGAAACTCCGGAAGGTGAATGCAATGGTGATGTATATCAAAAACAATGCGGTAAGGCCTACGAATTGCAGGGATCCGAGGAGCTTGTTCGCCTCCCGATTCTGGCCCTCATAGGATGGGGTAACCGTCGGGTAGCGCGCCTGTATGTCCGGCATGACTTCGTTGCGAATCCAGGCCAGCATATCCGTGGAAGAAGTGGCGTCGGGATCCTCTAAGTCGCTGGATATCTGAATCTCCCTGCGCCCATCCAGATGGTTGATCGCCACATCCCCGCGACGAATCTCGTAACTGGCGATCTCTCTTAGCGGGACCCTATTGCCGGAAGGCGTCAGTATCCGCATCTCCTCGAAGTTATTGAGCGAAGAGCGCTCCTCCCGATTGTATCGAACCCAGACGCGTATCTCGTCCTGCCCTCTTTGAAAACGCTGTGCCTGCACTCCGAAAAAACCGGACCTTACCTGCGACATCACCGACCGCACATTCAGGCCCAGCAGGGCGGCACTTTTCTTGAGTTTGAGTCGGACCTCCTTGATGCCCTGGGGATCATTGTCCGTCACATCCTTAAGCAGGGCGTTGGATTCCATGGCTGCCTTGAGCTCGGCCTTGGCTGCCTTGAGTTCCTCTATATTATTTCCGAGCAGGGATACGGAAACCGGGGAGCCCCCGAAGTTGCCTCCCGATCCGTATATCAGGCTCTCGGCCTCGGGTATGGGCCCAACCAATTCACGGATGCGCGAGGTAATGATACTGGAAAACACATTATCCGGACGCTCTTCCCCAGGCAGCAGATTGATTTCCAGTGTAGCGGTGGAAGACCCCGGCCCCAAACGCTTTATGGTATTCTCGAACAATTGCTTATCACTCCCCTGAAGGTATTCGGCAGTCAGCTCGTCATTGGCCAGCAGTGCCTGCCTTTCGATGTACGATATAATCGAATCGGTTACGGCCGCATTCGTCCCATTGGGCATCCTGAGGTCGATCTGTACCCGGTCACTGGCTATACGCGGAAAGAAGGACGTTCGTATAATGCCCCCTCCCATGGAACCCACCGTAAGGGCAACCATGGCGAAGAAGACCGCGAAGGTCAGAAGCTGGTACTTCAGGCTGAATCTCAGCAGCGGGCTGTAGAGATTGTCCCGGTTCCACCGCATGATGGCATCCCCGACACGGTTCACGGATCTCAGTGCGGCAAAAACCCGAGCGATCCCTCCCTTCTCCTCGGGTTCCTCCGGATGGAGTGCCTTGGAATGGGCCAGGTGGGCGGGGAGTATAATCAATGCCTCAATCAGGGATACCGCCAGGGTCAGGATAACGATCACGGATACCTCTCCAAAAAACTCCCCTATCCTCCCATCCAGGAAGAGGAAGACCGAAAAAGCGAGTATGGTCGTTATAATCGCGGAGACGATGGGCGGAATCACTTCCATGGTCCCGTCTATGGCAGCCTGTTGGGGCGATTTGCCCTGTTCGTAGTGCTGATAGATATTTTCGGCTATCACGATACCGTCGTCGACGAGTATACCCACCACTATGATCATTCCGAATAACGAAAGCACATTGATCGTGACCCCCACCATGGGGGCGAAGATGAACATACCCAAAAAGGCAATCGGGAGCCCGAAGGCCACCCAGAAGGCCAGGCGGGTGTTGAGAAAAAGCGATAGGAAGGTGAGTACCAGCAGCATCCCGATCAGGGCATTTTCCGCCAGCAGTTGTGTACGTTGGTTCAACACCTTGGACAGGTCGCGCACCACGTCCAGTCGGATGTTATTGTTCTTCTGATTGAATTCCTCGATATAGGCCTTGACTTTGTCGGCCGATCCGATCAGGTCCTCGGAATTGGTACTGGTAACGGTTACGGTAACCGACAGATTTCCGTTGAAGAAGTCCGCATTGGGCGTTTCCGCAAAGCGGTCCCTGACCTCGGCGACCTGTGACAGTACGATTCGCCTGCCCGATTCTTCGGCCCGAACGGGTATGGAGAGCAATTCTTCGGCGAAGTATCCCCGGTTGTTAGCCCGGATCAGATATTCCTCCGCAGCCGTCTTGATGTTTCCCCCCGTGATAAGCAGGTTGGCGTTGGAGACGGCCAGTGCTACCTCTTCGAAACTGATGTCGTAGGCCAGCAGGCGGTCTTCGTCTACGGCTATCTCAATCTCCTCGTCCGGGTAACCCGTGATCGTGATCTGAGATATGCCGTCCATGGCCCTCAGGTCGTTTTCCACCCGACGGGCTATTTGCTTGAGCCCCGCCAGGGTTACGCCTTCTCCACTGATGGCGAAGCTGATCGTTGGCCTCACGGCCTCCAGCTTGGAAACCACCAGCGGCTCCATGCCGGTGGGGAAGGTGGGTACCCGGTCCACGGCGTTCTTGACCTCCAGCAGCATCTGGTCCACGTCCCTGCCTTTCTCGATCTCGACATTGATCGAACCGCTGTTTTCACTGGAAACCGAGGTTACCCTCTCGATGCCTTCGAGCCCTTTCAGGTTATCCTCGATCTTCAGGACAACCCCTTCCTCGATTTCCTGAGGTGAGGCCCCGGGATATGTAATAATGATGTTGATGTTCTTAGAGGGAACCAGCGGAAAAAAGGACGACTTCAGCGAGTTCAGTCCGACCAGGCCGAAGATGAAGAAAGCGATAATGATCGCATTAACTGCGACATCGTATTTTATGAAATACGAGATAACCTTCCTCATGGCCTCGCATTTAGGGCCGTCGTATCGATTTTAACCCGCATGCCCTTGTGGGCTCCCACCACGGGGCGACTCAGCACCAGACTGCCTTCAGGAAGTCCCTTGAGAACGACAAGTGAATCCCCGAAGTGTACCGGTTCTACCCTCAGCAGATCGAGCACGGTATCCCGGACCACATAAACGCGGTTTCCCTCCTGCAGCATGGAGCGGTCCATGCTGTATGCCTCATTGATTTCCCGTGCCTTCAGACGGGCCTGCAGGTACTGCCCCTCCTTGAGTTCCTTGTCGCGAACCCCGATAAAGACGGTTATGGTCTGACTGGCCGGGTCCACCCGGGCGTTTATCCGGTTTACGTAGCCCTTGTAGGTCGAAGAACCATCCAGGTCCGTCAATTCGACCGTGTTTCCTACTCTAAGCAGGTCTCCATAGGTTTTGCTCAGTGAGACTTCCAGCTCGTATTCGGCCGGGTTGATGAACTCCCCCAGCTTCTGGCCGGGGCGTATCAGGGTGCCTTCGGTAACCAGGGCCTCGGTGAGTACGCCGTCAAAAGGCGCCGTGATCCGAAACTTCGATAACCGGCTTTCCAGGTTCTTAAGATTGTAATATGCAGCGTCAATGCCCCTTCCGGAAATGAAGAAAGACTCCAATTCGGAATTCGCCTTGGGTAGGGGACGCACGGGACGGTTTAAATCAAACTTTCTGAGGTATTGCTCCCACTGCGGAAAGGCTTCCGGGAAATCCAGGCGTAAATCGGGCATAATACCCGTAATCTGATTGTAGAGGTTACTCCGGGCGGATACTACTGTGGCCTTGTATTCGGTAGGATCAATTCGTATGAGTATCTCGCCTTTACCATACGGCTGACCCGTTTTAAAGAGTCGGGTTCCTTTCTGGAAGATTCCCTGAACCTCCGAGTACAGGGCTACCTTCTCCCGGGCGACCAGGCTTCCGCTGGCCGAGACCGTTACGGATACCTGCTGATTTCGGACCGTATCCACACGAACCACCTTGATCTGCTTGGGGACCACGGGTCGCTGGGTGTTCTTGCTGTCCATGATTTTCAGGGCCCCATAGATCGACCCTGCTATAATAGCTAGCGCTAGAACAATAGATAAAAAAAGGCGCATAAGTAGTTTGGGTTAGCCTTTGGTTAAAGGGCAAAACTAAGCGGAAAGTATGCTGGCAACGTTAATTTTTTCATAAAAAAAGGGGCAACATTACTGTCGCCCCGAACCAAACAAACTAAAGTATAACTAACTACTTACTTTACAATTTTAAAACTCCTACCCGCTCCTCATTCATTCCATCTTTCTCTCCGTCCCGGGTGTATACCCCGGTCTTTATCTCTGCTTAGCCGGGTAAGCCACAAATAAACGATATCCCCATCGCCTATGCGGTAAAATTAAGGAGAAGGCAGAACCTTCATTATCCTTTTGTTGTGAAATTACTGGAATTTGTGGTAAACCAAGCGGGGCCTGTGGTGGAAGTAATTAACAATATGAAGTGTATTCCTACGAATCGATCAGGCGGGATGAGATCTCCTCCCAGCTCCCCATCAATTCTTCCAGTTCCGACTTACGGGCCTGATATCGGTCGAAAAACTCTGGATTCGCTGCGGTTTCGTCGTAATTCATCAGCAATTGGTGATCCATTTCCCCGATCTCCTTTTCCAGTTCCGTTATCTTTCGCTCGACCGATCCCAGTTTATTCTTGAGGGATTTCTGTTCCTTTTGCTGTTGATAACTTAGTTTGTTTTTCTCCCCGGACGACTTGTTTGGTTCCTTTTCCCTGGCACTTTCGACCTGCTCTCCCCTTTCGATCTGCCTCATATCACGGGCTTCTCGCTGGTCCAGGTAGAACTGTATGTCCCCCAGGAATTCCCTGATTTTTCCCTTGCGAAACTCGTATACCCGGTCGGTAAGGCCCTGAAGGAAATCCCGGTCGTGTGAAATGAGGAGCAGAGTACCATCGAATTCCTTCAGGGCCTCCTTGAGGACCCGCTTGGAGTCCATGTCCAGATGATTCGTCGGCTCGTCCATCAGAAGCACATTAAACGGTTGAAGCAACATGCGGGCCAGGGCCAGTCGATTCCGTTCACCTCCTGAAAGAACGCGTACAAATTTCTCCACCTCGTCACCGCTGAACAGGAAGGAGCCCAGTATGTCCCTGACCCGGGATCGGTTGCTCTCGTTGGCGGCATCGATCATGGTATCCAGGACCGTCTTGCTGCCATCGAGGTATTCCGCCTGCTGCTGAGCAAAATACCCCAGGGAAACGTTATGACCCAGCTCGCACTTCCCCCGGTGTTCCAGTTCACCTACCAGGATCTTGGCCAGGGTAGTCTTTCCCTGTCCGTTCTGCCCCACGAAGGCAATCTTGCTTCCCCTCTCGACGAGCAGGTCAATACCCCGGAGCACTGCGTGATCCCCATACGATTTGGCGAGGTTCTCGAGTTTAAAGACCACCTTGCCCGGCTGCCGGGAAACCGGAAACCTAACCTTCATTACGGCATCGTGTTTCTCTTCTACTTCGATGCGATCCATGCGCTCCAGCTTTTTGATCAGCGACTGCGCCATGGATGCCTTGGTGGCCTTAGCCCGAAATTTTTCTATGAGTTTCTCCGTCTGTTCGATCTGCTTATCCTGGTTCTTCTTGGCGTTCCGTTGCTGCTGTACGATCTCCTCCCTCAGCACCAGATAATCCGTATAGGCCTTGTTGTAGTCGTATATCCGGCCCGCCGTAATCTCGATGGTGCGATTGGTGACCTGATCCAGGAACATGCGGTCGTGAGATACCAGTACCACGGCGCCGGGATAGCTCGTCAGGAAGTTCTCAAGCCATAGAATGGACTCGATATCCAGGTGGTTGGTCGGCTCGTCCAGGAGCAGGATTTCGTTCTTCTGCAGCAGCAGTTTAGCCAGCTCCACTCGCATCCTCCATCCCCCGGAGAACTCCTCAGTCGGGCGTTCGAAATCGGACCGCTGAAAGCCCAGGCCCTGAAGGACTCGCTCGGCCTCTCCTTTGTATCGATATCCCCCGAGCAGATCGAAGCGATGGCTCCGCTCGTTCATCTCGATCAGGAGGTCGTTGTAGGCGGCGGTCTCGTAATCGGTTCGCTCGGCGATTTCCGTTTGCAGCCTCTCGATATGGGACTCCAGGTCCTTGATTTCCCCGAAGGCCTGTTCGGCCTCCTCCATAACCGTGCGCCCGGCTTCGAATTCGATATCCTGCTTCAGGAAGCCTACCCGAACTTCCTTGTCCCGGCTCAGCTGCCCCTCATCCGGGGCCTGTTCCGAGGCGAGTACTTTGAGCAGGGTGGATTTACCCGCGCCGTTCTTTCCAATCAACCCTACCCGGTCCCCCGGAGTGAGCCTGAAGGAGATCGATTCGAATAACGGGACGCCCCCGAATGAGACCGTAAGATTATGGACGTTAAGCATGAAAATTCGGTTACCTGGGTTACTAAATGGCGGACAATTTTGACGTAATTTCGCCCGTAATCCGAGTGCAAATGTTAAAAAAAGGCAACAAACTCTATAGCATTTTAACAGGGCGATGTCCCCGTTGCCATGGTCCCTCCATGTATACCGATGCCAATCCGTATAGGATCACCCGCATCTTTTCCATGCACGAAAAATGCCAGCATTGCGGTATCAAATACAAAATGGAGCCCTCTTTTTTCTACGGAGCCATGTACGTCAGTTACGCCCTAGGAGTAGCATTTGCCACAACGGTTTTCGTCATTTCCTATGTCTTTGCGGGCTTGTCGCTGAACGAATCCTTCCTGGCCTTAGCCACAGTGCTTTTCCTTCTGGTCCCCGTAATCATGAGGCTGTCCAGGAATATCTGGATTAACCTCTTTATCAAGTACGACCCGGAAGCCGCGGAGAAATACCTCAGCAGCTAGTTGTCAGCGATGTATTGCTCAGAAAAACGGCTGATGTCGACTTCGGCATCGAGTGGTATACCTTTCTCGATCCGATCGAGCAGGGGGCCGCTCAGGAAGGGAGCCATCAGAACCCCACGAGAGCCCAGTCCATTGAATACGTGGAGCCTGTCGAACCTGGGATGAGTACCCAGTAAAGGACGCCGATCGGTTACCGTGGGTCGTACTCCGGCAGAATGTTCCTCGACCTCCCAGGGAGCCTTGATGAACTTCCCTGCCTTCTCTTCGATCTCCCGACGGCTCGAATCGGTGGGGAGCGACGTCTTGTCCTTCCATTTGTAGGTAGCCCCGAGCCGGTATCGTTCCCCGCCCAACGGAATGGCAAATACCGATGACTTCAGTATGCTCTGCCACTTGAAACCGGGTATACGAACGACAAGGAGCTCCCCCTTGGTTCCCACCAGAGGCAGGTAGTTAAAAAACGGATTGTTCTTCAGGCCGTATCCCTCGCAGAATACCACATGGCCGAAGTCCGTTCCTCCGTAAACTACCGATTGCTCCCCGATGCTCAGCTCTCGATAGCAAAAGGATTCTTCCCGAAGCAGGTTTCGGGTGCGCAAATGGACCTGGTAGGCATCCAGGAGTTTGCGCGTGTCTACACGGCCCGTCCCCTTCATATAACCGCAGCCGAAGGGGTTCCCGATTTGGGGATGGTCGAGATACTCGATGCGGTCGGTCATGTAGGAGGCCTTACGGGGGTCGTCCAGGGCTTCGAACCATCGGTTCTTTTCGGCCTCTTCGGAGAATATACGGTGGACTGCCAGCTCGTAATCGAGCCGCACACCCAGTTTGCGTTCCAGGTGCCGGTACAGGGGAATCGACTGCTTCATCTGCCGGTCGGCCTGCCAGGCCAGGCTGAATCTCTTGAGGATAATCGGGTTATAGAGGCCACCGGCAACCCGTGATGCCTGCTGAGAGCGATCGCTGATTACCTGATAGCTCCTGCCCCTGGCCTCGAGTTCTTCGCACAGTGCGATGCCCGCGAGTCCACAGCCGATGACTAAATACTCCTTCATTCCGCAAAGTTAGGAGTTGGCCGAATAAAAAACCCCCTGCAACAACAGCTGCAGGGGGCACTATGACTAATCAGATCGGACTTAGTAAGCCCACATATCCTGTTCGCGATCGCGTATGGACTCCTTGATGCGGTTGGCTTCCAGCAACTGGAACAGCGCATTATCAGCAATGTAGTCCCGGATCTCCTGATCCCCCTGTACATTGTCCTCCTTGTAGATCACCCCGTTGAAACGACGGGCATTCAGGAGCATATCGAAGGAGATCGGCTGAGCCGAATTTCGTTGGTTGAAGACCTTGGCCTTGTGCAGAACATCACGCGCATCCCGATACCACACCCAGAAGAGTTCCACTTTATTGGCCCCCTGATCTACATTTTCGGCGTCGATAAAGTTCACATCCGGTGCCACTGGAGCCAGCCCGAGTATGCGGTATTTCAGTTCGCCCTGACGCTTGTCGAAGAACCACATCCCCATGATGTGATATTCCACGATATCGGAGCCTGAAATGGATCTACGGTTTACGTACTCTTCCGACAGGGCCTCCCCGGCATTGATCTGCTCGTACCCGAGTTCGGTGGTATCCACCCGCTGCATGGTGGCCTTCAGGTCGTTAAGCGTGCGCTTCTCGTTGAAGTACGAGTCCACGTAAATGTTCTCAATCTCGCCCCTTTTGACGGCATCCCACAAGGTGTAAAACAATGACTTGCGATCGGTTCCGATGGTGTCGGTCGGGTAATAGAGGGGGAAGTTCACCCGCTCGTCGAGGTCTACCACCTCCCAAACCTTCTTCGACCAAAGAATGTCGCGATCGTCCACATATCCGTAGGACATGGGTTTGTCGTCGTCAGCCGCCATCTGGGCGGCCGTCTTTCGCCCAACCTCAGCGGGCTTCCTGGCGTTCAGGATGTTTGCCTGCGCGGCCAGCGTCAATGGCATCAACGCCAGTACCGCTCCAATAACAACTGATGATTTCCAAGTCTTCATATCCACATAGTATTAATTCGTAAGTTCAACCAAGACCGGTGATACGGGCTTCAGCTTGTAGGAAGATCCGTTTGCTATATAGGCCTTGATGTCAAATATCTGTATCAGGTCGCCTTTACGGGCGCGCTTAATGAGGCTCTTGGCCGCACCGTTCATCCGCGTACCGTTGACCTGCACCGTACCCTGCCCCTGTATACTGATCCGGAACGAACTCACCTTCACGTCCAGGTCGTACACGAAGTCGTCCAGCATGGCACCCACGGTAGAGATCTCCAGGTTCCGTCTCGGCATCAGCACTTTGCCGCTTTCGCCCCGGATGGTGCCGGTAGGCGCGGGGATGTCCTTGATGCGGAAGGTCTTGGGGGTAGTGATCGTCTTGCCGTCAGGCAGTTTACCCGAGGCATTGATGGTCACTTCCCGGCCCCTGATGTTGGAGGGGTCCATGATGTACTTGCTTCCTCCCATCTTCCTCAGGCCAGGAGCGCTGGCATTGACGAAGTTGTCGGCCACACCGGGTATGGATATGGTCAGCGGGTTTTGCACTCCCCTGTACACCACATTCATCTTATCCGCCGAGATCACTGCTGAATTCGGCATGGAGATGGTGGCAAAGGTTGAATTTACTGGCACTTTGGTCTCCTCCCCGTCCTGGAGGAATACCAGATTCCCCTCGATCTTATGGTCTCCGGGATTACCGGCATTGATGGTCAGTTTCACCCGGCCGTCCTCGATCACGAAATCTCGGTTTTCCTGCAGTGTCTTGCCATCCAGGGTCAATTCTACCCGATTGGGGCGGGTGGTGGCATCCTTGCGTCCGAGGACGATGCTGCCATCGAATGCCTCTCCGGCATAGAAGGCCGACTTATTCTGCTCCAGGAGAGTCGTATAGTTGGTCATGGCCACCTCGCTGGTCAGCTGACCTTCGAGCATGGTCTTCAGGATCTCTTGTTCGGTATTCTGTATATCCGACTGGGTAAAGGAAAGCTTGGTCAGCGATGCAATTAGCGGGAAGCCCTCGTAGTTGTAATTCAACCAGTCTACTTTCCTGCCTTCCCGGTTCTCCACCACCCCGTTTTCGTCCCCGGTCTCGAACCTGAGCAGAACCGACTCCTTCAGGCTCTGGTACTTGGGGTCGTCCCCGAGTATGGCCAGTACCTGGTCGCGGTAAGAAATACGCTTGTCAAGGAACTCCTGACCGCCGGCCTTGAGGTTATCGCCCTCAAAGAACATCTGATCCAGGAAATCGGGTTTATCCATGGTCTGATAGTCTTCGGGATCCTTGACTTCCTCCATCATCGACCTCTTCAGCCCTTCTATATAGCTATAATACTCCTCCGACAGGACCTTGATCTGGTTCGCCTGTTCGTATAGGGGGCCGTATTTAGCGGCGTTTTCGGATGCCTTGTTCTCCAGGCTCGCCAGGAAGGCGGCATTGTCATTGGAGATCTTGGCATTGGTGTCCTGCAGCCTTTCGTTCATCAGACCGAAAGCCCCGAGGACCTCTTTGCTCATATTTAAAGCCAGCATTGCGATGAAAACCAAGTACATAAGGTTGATCATCTTCTGGCGTGGTGATAACTTTCCTGAAGCCATTGTCGTCTCTTAAAAGTTGTTACTTAACAGATTTGGGCTATTGCGCAGACGAGGCTCCGGTTAGGAACGCTTGTTCATCGCAGAGAGCATACCGCCATATACACCATTCAGTGAAGAAAGGTTGGTGGTAAGAGCTTCCATTTGTTGTTTGAGCGCACCCGCATTCTGCACGACTTCCTCATTGATCGAGGCCTGACGGCTCGCACTTTCCAGCTGTACCTTGTAGAGGCTGTTCAGTGATTCCATCTGGGCCGCCGCATGAGAAAGCTCCTCGGAATAGCGCTTGGTGTGCTGAATGGCGTCCGTGGTGGGGGCAATGTTCTTGGCCGCACCTTCAAAGTTCCGGATGCTCTCGCCCAGGCTGTTCATCAGGCTGGCATCGATCTTGGCCTCTTTCAGCATCTCGTCCAGCTTCTTGGACAGGATGGCTTCGGCATCGCGGGCAGACTCCTTATTCTTGGATCCGTCTCCATTCAGTTCCGGATATACCAAAGACCAGTCTACATCCTCATCCACGGGTTCGAATGCACTCAGGGCAAAAATTATTGCCTCAGTGATGAGACCCAGAGCAAGCAGGGTAGAACCGTTCAGCCACTCGTTTATTTCATAGTGGGTAATCTTGAACAGGGCACCGATAATTACCACGGAAGCCCCCAGGCCATAGGCCATGTTCAAAAGCTTTTTTGTCGATCTTGATTGTGCCATTTTTTTTAAAATTTAGATTAAGTTATAATGATAAGAATTTGGTTTCAGAAGTGATAGTGTTCTCTAAAGCCATAATTCGAAAAATTGGTTCCGCTTTACTGCGTGGAATCCTCCTCTCCCATATAATCCTGCACGGTTCGGAATCCTATATAGCTCCTGGCCGAATCCTGGTACTCGTAATCGCGTGTACTTACCTGTAGGAAATAAGCAACGTCTTTCCAGGATCCGCCTCGGATGACTTTTCTTTTGTTCTGGTTCGAACCCGCATTGGGGTTCATGGTCGAAACATACTCATAGGCACTGGGGTCATAGCTAGAATTGGTCCACTCCGACACGTTTCCAGCCATGTTATACAGGTTGTAATCATTGGGCTCGTAACTCTTGGCTTCAACGGTGTAGAGTGCCGCATCGGCAGCATAATCTCCCCGCTGCGGCTTGAAATTGGCCATAAAGCAACCCGTATCGCTGATCACATAGGGGCCTCCCCAGGGATAGGTACCCCCTTCGATCCCACCTCGTGCGGCGTATTCCCACTCGGCCTCGGTCGGCAGGCGGAACTGATTCACAAATTGCTTGCCCTTGGCCTTCTGAGCATCGTTCTTGATCTTTGTCCTCCAGTGGCAGAACGCCTTGGCCTGACGCCAGTTCACGCCCACCACGGGGTAATCACTATAAGCATCGTGCCAGAAGTAATCGTTGTGCATGGGCTCGTTGTAGGAGTACTGGAAATCCTTGATCCATACCGTAGTATCGGGATATATAGGCAATTCCTGCTGTCGGATGTGTTCCTTGCGACTCCCGCCCCGGCTGCGTGCGGCAGCCTCGATATCCATCCAATTGTATTTGTACTTCAGTCGGGTCACGTCGAAGGTTCGCTGGCCGTTATAGGTTTCTTCCTCGGACAGGTACAGGGTGTCCATGACCTCGGCATAGAATTCGTCCGGATAGTCCGATGGATCCCAGACCAGTTTAATATCCTTATCCAAAGGACGCGACGCATAGTCGTCGAAATTAATGCCGCCGTAGTTATCTAGCATATAACGCTCGTAAACCGACATGCGGGAGGTGTCTGTGTCTTTAAATACGTAATCCCCTATGCCACCGTCATCCGGGCCGAGACCAAGTTCCTCTGCCAGCCTGGCCAGGTGGGTGCGGGTAACTGAATCCTTAACCCATTCCACAAACTGACGGTATTCGCTATTGGTGATTTCGGTATCGTCCATGTAGAAGGATCGGACGGTTACGGTGCGGGTCGGTGCGTTCAGCAATCGTGCCTGGTCTTCCTCGGCTTTTCCCATAATAAAGGACCCCCTGGGAATCAAAACCATCCCGTAAGGCTTCTCGGGATACCACTTCTTACCACTAACGCCAACCAACTCTCCTCCTGAGTTGGAACCTGATCCACAACTGGTAAGTAGGAATGCAAAAGCTAGGATAGATAGGATTAGCTTTCTCATACTTTAGCTAAATTTTTTCTTTCAATAGTTAGACATAGTGTTCGCACGTCAAATACCTAAACTAACTTTTCATCCAATTATTGTGCTTTCCAACGTAATTATCGGCTTTTTTTCAGGTCATGCTTCTCTTGTACGCTTTGAGCCAGCGATCGGGCACGACTTCGTTGCAGGCTTCCAGGTAATCCTCTTCATTACAGGGCAGTAGCACCACCTTTTTCTCGATCTTACGTTCCAGTGCATTCACGGGAGCCTCCATCCACCAACGGGAGGTGATCATGCTCTTGTAAAAGACCAGGTCACTTTCCATTCCGGGAACGGTAAACTTACTAAAATCTTCACTTCCCGAGAGCGGATCTTCCTCGATCCTCAGGCTGAGTCCCTCGAAAAAATACCAGATCATCTGAGCCACCAGCGCAACGCTCAGCCCCGAGTTGTTCATCTCGTAGATTCCCATCAGGAAGACGGAGTCGGACATCCCGGCATAGCGCATCAGCGCGCAAATCTCGCGACCGTTGAAACCATTAGGGGAATAGCCATTACTGCCGCCCTGGTCCATGGCCTGAACGGCGTGCATGTCCACACTGATCATGTCGGCCTGCCTCAGTATGGGTTCCGCACGGGATATATCCTGAGTGAGCTCACCCAGGCGATAGGCATCGAAGAACAGGCGATCCATGAGATCGATCTCCTCCTGGGCATTGAAGTAGGTCTGATACCCCAAATTGATGTACTGCAACAGGTTGTTCGGCTTATCGGTGATGATCCGGCTCATGTAGGAGTGGTCCTCGACCAGGGAATTTCCGTCTCCGAAGTCGAAGCGGCTATCGATACTGGCCAGGGTGATCAAATCGCGTATGCCGTCGAAAGAACGGTATGTGGCGTAGGTGATATCCTGAGTAGGGGCTATGACCAGGGGGATGATCCGTTCTTCGACGAGCCCGGCAATAATCTGCCGAACCAGGAAGTAGGTATCCTCCAGGGTCTCGCCGGCCTCGATATCCCCGATATCGAGAATCACCGTATTCCAGTTTCCGTTCATCAGCTGGTAGAGTTCCTTGCGGAGCGCGTCGAGATCGATGGGCTCGTACTTGCGTTCGAAGGGCGTGCGGTACTCCAGAACCCCGACTATGGCCACGGTCGCCGTGGCGAAGACGGGCAACCCCTTCTTTTCGGTGTGTTTAAAAACATGCCGTCCCAGGCTCTGGGGAGGCAGCAGTTCCGTGAAAGCGAGGACTTGCTCGCTCACGGGCTTCAACAAATCAAAAGGCATGGTTATTTTTTCGTCTTCTTGTTGGTTCGGGCAGACCGGCCGGCCGCCTTCTTAGTGCTCGTTTTCCCTGATCCCGTTGCGGTCTTCTTCCTGCCCGTGGCCTTCTTCTTATCCCCCAGCTGTGCCAGCAGGGACTTAGCCTCGTCCAGGGACAAGTCTGCCGCCGCGACATCCTTGTTCAGTTCGACTTTGGTTTTACCCTGAATGATCACGTGTCTTCCCCAGCGTGCCTTTTCTATACGGATTCCCTCTTCGGGCCATTGGGCTACCACCTTTTCGATTTCCTTCTGCTTCTTGGCCTCGATCAGTTCCACTATATCGCCCTGGCTCAGGTTATCGAAATCGTATTTTTTATTCACATTAATGAAGAGTCCGTTCCACTTCAGGAATGGACCGAAACGGCCCACTCCCCGGGTCACATCATGACCCTCGTAGATTGCCACGGGTCGGTCGGCCTCCTTTTTCTCCTCGATCAGTTCTATGGCCCGGTCCATATCGAGCTCGAATACGCTGTCGGACTTATTCAGCGAGATAAACTTGGATCCGTAGCGCACATAGGGTCCGTAGCGTCCAATGTTGGCCTCGACCTCTTCGCCTTCGTATACACCCAGTTTCCTCGGCAGCTCGAACAGTTTCAGGGCCTCATCCAGCTCTATACTTGAGATGGACTGTCCGGGCAGCAGGCTGGCATAGGTTGGATCCTCCTCTTCATCCGGGCGTCCGATCTGTACTATAGGGCCGTATTTTCCGAGTCGGGTGAGTACCTCGCGACCGCTCTTGGGGTCCACTCCCAGTACGCGCTCGCCACTGGCCCGCTCCGCATTCTCTTCCACATTTTCCAGCACGGGCCGAAAATCCTTGTAGAAGGCATTCATCATCTGTTTCCAGTCCTCGTCTCCGGTGGCTATCTCATCGAACTCCTCTTCCACCCGGGCCGTGAAGTGATAATCTACTATGTTGCTGAAGTGGGTAACCAGGAAATCGTTCACGATCATCCCGATATCGGTAGGCACCAGCTTGCCCTTATCCGAGCCTACTTTTTCGACCAGCTCCGAGCGGTTCACGGCCTCCCCGTCCAATTTCAATTGCACGTACGGACGATCCTTGCCCTCTACGGTTCCCTTAGCCACATAATTCCGTTTGATGATCACTGAAATTGTCGGGGCGTAGGTCGAAGGCCGGCCGATACCGAGCTCCTCCAGCTTCTTGACCAGGGATGCCTCTGTGTAGCGGTATGGCGGACGGGTAAACCGCTGGGTCGCAGTGAGGGCAGAGAGACTCAGGGACTCTTCCACGCTCAGCCTGGGCAGGGTTCCTTCCTGTTCTTCCGAACCGTCTTCCTCGTCTTTACCCTCGAGATACACCTTGAGGAATCCATCGAAAGTAATCACCTCTCCCCTGGCCGTAAACCGCTCCTCATAGGCATCGGAAGACACCTTAACCTGAGTCCGCTCCAGCCGGGCATCGGCCATCTGAGACGCGAGAGTCCTTTTTTGTATGAGATCGTAGAGCCGGGCCTGATCTGCCTCCATGGACGGAGCACCGGCACCTATGCTGGTGGGCCGGATGGCTTCGTGGGCTTCCTGAGCCCCTTTGCTCTTGCTTTTGTAGTTCCTCGGATTGCTGTAGTGTTCCCCGTATAGCCGGGTAATGGTCTCGCTGGCCTGTGTAAGAGCCTCGGGCGATAGGTTAACGCTGTCCGTCCTCATGTAGGTAATAAGTCCGGCTTCGTATAGTCGCTGGGCCAGACTCATGGTCCTGCTTACGGAATAACCCAATTTGCGGGCCGCCTCCTGCTGGAGGGTGGAGGTCGTGAACGGTGCAGCCGGCTTCTTCACAGCCGGCTTCTTTTCCAGTTCTTCCACCTGGAAGGATGCGCCCGAATTCTTCTGTACGAATTCCACGGCCTCGGCTTCGGTCTTGTACCCCCTGGACAGGGTGGCCTCGAACCGGGAGCCTCCGGCTGTTTCGAATACGGCCTTGATCCGGAAGGAACTCTCCGACTCGAATTTTGCGATCTCCCGCTCGCGTTCGACGATCAGGCGAACCGCGACGGACTGCACCCGGCCGGCCGATAGTCCCGGTCGTATCTTCTTCCAGAGTACCGGGGAGAGCTGATACCCGACCAGACGATCCAGGACCCTTCGCGCCTGCTGGGCGTTGACCAGGTTGTAATCGATGCCCCTCGGATTCTCCATGGCATTCTGTATGGCCGACTTGGTAATCGAATTGAACACGATGCGCCGGGTCTTTTCCCGATCGAGACCCAGGGTCTCGGCCAGGTGCCAGGAAATAGCCTCGCCCTCCCGGTCCTCATCACTGGCGAGCCAGATCAGATCCGCTTTTGCGGCCAGACTTTGGAGCCTTTTCACCAGGCTTTCCTTGTCTTTGCTCACGATGTAGCTGGGCGTGAAATCGTCCTCGATATCCACCCCGAGATCGTTGTCCGGCAGGTCGGCTATGTGGCCGTAGCTGGACTCGACCTGGAATTCCTTGCCCAGGAACTTTCCTATGGTTTTTGCCTTCGCAGGCGACTCGACGATTACTAAGTTTTTGGCCATATAGTCAAAATCACAGACAAAAGTATGTCAAAAATAATTTGAGGAATTCGGCATCCCGTTCCTTTACACTGCGCAAAT
This sequence comes from uncultured Flavobacteriaceae bacterium, assembly GCA_964550895.1. Taxonomy (GTDB): domain Bacteria; phylum Bacteroidota; class Bacteroidia; order Flavobacteriales; family Flavobacteriaceae; genus CAZKAP01. The sequence continues at coordinate 12,979 of CAZKAP010000019.1, read as the reverse complement.
ACGAACGAAACGGGAGGGGTTTTCTTGTGCAGGCCGGGCAGTTATCCGGCCGGGAGCATCTGCCGCAGACGGTAGTACACCGGTCTCAGGCCGGGGTCTGGCAATCGTTGGGCCCCAATGGGAAAAGGACCGGAATCACCCAAAAACGAACATCGGGCAACCCGACGAATATTTACAATACGTTAATCTACCAGCAGGATCTCGCCTATGAGTTCGAGACCACCGCCCGCGTAATCGAATTGCACCAACCGCTGGCCTGCGATCAGTATCAGATGGGAATCCAGGGGAATCAGGTCAAAAGCCTCCGCATAATCGAGACTTTGGATCAGTTCCAGACCCTCCAAATTGGATTTATCGTACACCTTCAGGCCCGAATCACCGTCACAGACGTAAAGATGCGACCCGTGATATCCCAGACCGTAAGGCCCGTCCATTGGGTAGAATGCGAGCTGTTGGGGCTGCGACAGGGTCCGCAGGTCGATAATATAAAGTCCGCTCTCCGCTGCGCCACAGACCGTTCCGCCACGCAGGGTAACATAGGCATAGTCTCCCTCGACTACAACGGGATCACAGGCCGTTCCGTGCTGGAATTCGGACACATAGACCGGGCTGGAGGGATCGGATATGTCGTATATATACATGCCGGACCGGCTCCCCAGAAAAAGCAGTTCTCCCTGATTGTACAGGGTTTCGATGTCGAAGCCCGCAAATACATCTTCCTGTTCGAGAGGGTTGAGCAGATCGGTAAGGTCGAATATGTTGATGCTGTGGCTGTCCACGGCATAGAGGTAATCGCCCACTATCCGGAAACGGGCCAGGGATCCTCCCTGTCCGGTCGATCCGGTTGCTGCGGCATCCTCGGCAAAAAGCACATCGACCTGGACGTCCGGAGGCGAACGCCATTCGGTACGCACCTCCCAACCAATCAGGACCTCGTCGTCGGCAATCTCGCCATACTCGAACAACTCTGCTTCGGCCGGCCAGACCACCGGATCCTGGAGTACGCCCTTCAGCCTGGTGATTTCGGAAACGGAACCGGTGTCCGTAAAATCGAGCACCAGCAGGTCGCGGAGGCTGTCGGCATAGAGGATACCGTTTCTGACTGAAAGGTCCCGGTTCCCTACGATGGGAATGAACCCAAGCTTCTGCGGAGATTCCGGGTCTGAGTTATCCAGCACGTGTATGCCTTTCCCCGGCTCGCTGATCAATATCCAGTTCTCGTAGGCATAAATCTTTCCGGGTTCTTCCAGCGGCTGCGGACCCTCAAGGCTAACTTCCCGTTCAAATTCCGAGAGTGAAACCGTCAGGGGGTACGCTACCCGATACTCTACACGGTCGTCTTCGGATCCGGAATTCCGGCAACCCCAGAGAAACAGTGCGAAAAATGTAAGGGCAAAAGGCAGAGCAAGCGACTTCATCTCAATGGTTTAGGCGTTCGTAAAGATACAAAAGACCTGGCCCCGGAGGACTTGGACTTCGCTAAAAAAACCTGCCAAAATGTCACTTTATTGGCGAGATGCCTTATATTTGCAGCCCGTTAAAAATGGCATGAAAGAGGAGAACCCCACTACTGAAAAACACCTGCTGGACGAAACCCTGCAGGGAACCCCCCTGCAAACCGGAGGAGAGGCTACCGGGAGAAAGATGTATATCGAGAGCTACGGCTGCCAGATGAATTTCTCCGACAGTGAAATCGTGGCCTCCATACTGACCGAAGAAGGCTACAGTACGACCCCGAAACTCGAAGAGGCCGAACTCATATTACTGAATACCTGCTCTATACGGGAAAAGGCCGAGCAAACCGTGCGAAACCGACTTCAGAAGTTTCAGTCGCTCAAGAAGCAGCGGCCTGAAACCCGCATAGGCGTCCTGGGTTGTATGGCGGAACGCCTCAAGAAGAAGCTGCTGGAGGAAGAGCAGATTGTGGACATGGTCGTAGGCCCCGACGCCTACAAGGATCTCCCGAATCTGCTCAAGGAACTGGACGAAGGCCGTGAGGCTGTCAACGTCTTACTCTCCAAGGAGGAGACCTACGGCGACATACGGCCCGTGAGGCTGCAGAGCAATGGGGTGTCGGCCTTTGTGACCATTACCCGGGGATGCGACAATATGTGCACCTTTTGTGTGGTGCCTTTTACCCGGGGCAGAGAGCGGAGCAGGGACCCCCAATCCATCGTATCTGAGGTGAACCAGCTGTGGGAACAGGGGTATAGAGAGGTAACCCTGCTGGGTCAGAATGTGGACAGCTACCTCTGGTATGGGGGCGGACCCAAAAAGGACTTCGAAAAGGCCAGTGAGATGGCCCGGGCCTCGGCCCTGCACTTCTCCGATCTCCTGGACCTGGTAGCCACCGCTCAGCCAGGCATGCGCATACGATTCTCCACCTCCAACCCCCAGGATATGACCCTGGACGTGATCGACGTCATGGCCCGCCACCGCAACATCTGCAATTATATACACCTGCCGGTACAGAGCGGCAGTGACCGCATACTGAAAGCGATGAACCGCCTCCACACCCGCGAAGAGTACCTGGAGCTTATCCGGGAAATCCGCAGGCGCATACCGGACTGCGGCATCAGCCACGACATGATAGCCGGCTTTCCTACCGAGACCGAACAGGACCACCGGGATACCCTCAGTCTCATGGAGGCCGTGGAGTACGATTTCGGTTTCATGTTTGCCTATTCGGAACGTCCGGGGACCCTGGCCGCCCGCAAAATGGCGGATGATGTCCCCTCCGATATCAAGAAGAGGAGGCTGCGTGAGATCATTGAGCTTCAGGGACGGCATAGCCTCGGGCGAAACCAGCGCTTTTTGAATACCGTACAGGAAGTCCTGATTGAAGGCCCATCCCGAAGGTCGGATGCACACTGGATGGGACGTACCACCCACAATACCGTGGTGGTCTTTCCGAAGTCCGGGGGTCAACCCGGAGAACTGGTCGAAGTCCGCATAAAGGAATGCACCTCGGCTACCCTGATCGGAGAACGAATTCTATAAAGCCCAGGCATGGACAACGTACAGGCAATCAAACAGCGCTTCGAAATCATCGGTAACGATCCCGTACTAAACCGGGCACTGGAGAAGGCGTCTCAGGTTGCCCCTACGGATATTTCGGTGCTGGTTACCGGGGAAAGCGGGGTCGGAAAGGAGTCTATTCCAAAGATCATACATTCACTTTCCCACCGCAAACACGCCCGATATATAGCCGTCAACTGTGGCGCCATACCCGAGGGTACCATTGACAGCGAACTTTTCGGGCACGAGAAAGGGGCATTCACCGGAGCAACCCAGACCCGTTCAGGTTATTTTGAGGTAGCCGACAAGGGAACCATTTTCCTCGATGAGGTGGGAGAACTGCCTATTACCACTCAGGTTCGGCTGCTGCGTGTACTGGAGAACGGTGAATTCCTGAAGGTGGGGTCTTCCGCGGTGCAGAAGACTGATGTCCGAATCGTGGCGGCCACCAATATCGATATGTTTGAAGCCATAAAAAAAGGACGGTTCCGGGAAGACCTCTACTACAGACTGAGTACAGTGGAGATTCATCTGCCCCCGCTGAGGGACCGGCGCGAAGACATCCACCTGCTCTTCCGCAAATTCGCATCGGATTTCGGCCGCAAGTACAAAATGCCCCCGGTGCGCCTGACTGAGGAGGCCGTGTTATTGCTCCAGAAATACCACTGGCCGGGCAACATCCGTCAGCTGAGAAACATCACGGAACAGATATCCGTTCTGGAAAAAGATCGTCTGATTCAGGCCGAGTCACTACTGGGCTACCTTCCGGACCGGGTGACCTCTCTTCCTGCACCCATTCCGGCCAGGGAAGAATCGGGGAGTTCGTTCAAAGACGAGCGGGAGATCATGTTCAAGATCCTATTCGATATGAAAAGCGATCTGAATGACCTCAAGAAACTTACACTGGAATTGCTCAACGCAAACGATTCCGAACAGGTTCAGGCCGAAAACAAAAACCTGATCCGCAAAATCTACGGCGACAAGGGGAATTCCCACGATAAGGAGGAGGCCGTCGTACCCGCCGGGCTACTGAAGATGCCGGACGATCCGACACCCCCTGAACCTGCGTCGGAAGTCACCATTACCCCTTCCGACCTGCCGCGCCCTTCACCCGGCGATCGCTACCATTTCGCAGAGGAAATTCAAGAGGAAGAAACCCTATCTTTACAGGAGAAGGAAATCGAACTCATCCGGAAATCCCTGGAACGGAACAAAGGAAAGCGCAAGGCAGCTGCCGCAGAACTCGGAATTTCCGAACGTACCCTGTACAGAAAAATAAAACAATATGACCTGTAAATCCGTAGTCACCCGACTGCGCCCGGGCAGTCTCTGGATGGTATCCCTGTGCCTGATGCTTTCTTCCTGCGGGCTCTCTAAGCTGTCTTATAATTTTTCGGGAGCCAGCACGGGAACCGCCCAGTCGTTCCAGGTGAATTATTTTCAGAACCGGGCCGACCAGAATCCGGGATCGACCATAGAACCCGGCCTGGACAGAGATTTTACCCTGGCATTGCAGGATTTGATTCTGAATCTGACCAGCCTGGACCTGACTTCCAACAATGGAGACCTCATATACGAAGGAGAGATAACGGAATACCGGGTAGCGCCGATGACGGCGACGGCCGATCAGACGGCCGCACAGAACCGGTTGACCATGACGGTTCGGGTACGATTCTTCAACAACACCAAAGAGGATTCGAATTTCGAGCAGACCTTCTCGTTCTTCTATGACTTTCCGAACACTTCCCTGCTGGAGTCGGTTAAGTCCGAGGCTCAGGAAGTACTTTTCGAACGGATCACCCAGGATATATTTAATGCCTCATTAGCCGATTGGTAAATGGACATAAACGAATTCTTACGGATACTGAAAAAGGCAGACGGCCAACTTCAAAAGGAGGAGAGGAAGGGACTTCAGGAAATTCTGCGCAAGTACCCATACTTCCAGGCGGCGTATGCCCTGCGGCTTAAATCCCTTCACCGGGAAAAACACCCGGACTATCCGGCCGAGCTCTCGAAAGCGGCTAGCCATACCTCCGACAGGGAGGTGCTCTACGACCTGATCAACGAGGAACCCTTCGTTCAGAACACCATAGCCCACTCCCTGGAACGAACACATACTGTGGCCCATGAGGCCTGGCGTCAGGCCGGAGGTGCAGGACTGGAGGAGGAGCTGCAGGAAGAGGGCCCTTATGCCGCAAAGGAGCACTATCCCTTGCGGACCGAAGATCCCAACCTGTTCGTTCCCGTGGACAGGCAGGGGGAAAGTTCGGAGGCGGAAGAACAGGACATCTATGAAGGTGGAGGCAGCAGGGAAGCTGGTTTTACCATACCGGAAGGCGAAATACCCGCAAACCCGCCCGAATCCGCGATAACGGATAGGAACGAGGACGGATACTCCGAGGAGATCCAGGACACCGGGCTTCACCCTGAAATGGAAAGTCCCGAGACCGAAATCGCCGGGGAGGACCCGGAGGGAACGAGAGCAAGGGTTGATGAATCCCGTTTGCCCGAGCCCGACGAATGGGAAGGGAGTGCTGGAGAGGTCGACAACCTTCGGGATGCCGAGGTCCCCCCCAGCCAGGACACCCCTTCAGCCCCCGATGACTCCTCACTCTGGGGGCAGATCGACGCCGGTACTGCCGAGGAAGACATGGAAGCCGAGCTACTTTCCGGTATCCCCCTGAACCTGGATGAAGCCACACAACAGGACGACGAGCCGGTCCCGGACGAACCAACCGGGGAATCCCTGCAGGACAGCTTCTTCGAAGAGGATAAGCTGAAGCCCCGGGAAACCCCTGATTACTGGGAGGGAGGAACCCATGACTGGACCGGTGAAAATTCAAAGCAGGATGGCGATTCTGGGGAGACAGAACCCTGGATGAACGAGATTATAGACCCCCTGGACACCGACCCGCCGGTTGAACATTCGAATCCGGAGGAAACCGACATCCCGGAAGACGAGGCCCTAGTTTCCAAAGAAACAGGGGAACCCGAGTCCTACGACCCCGAACGGGAATCGGAGAGTTCCAGGTTGCTCGGGGAAAACCTCAAAGAGGCATTTGTCCCCGGAGCAGGGGACTCGGAAGAGCACCTGGAGGACAGTTATTCGCAAATACTCGGGATAGAAAACGAAAGAACCCGGAATATCGAGCTTTCGCCAGATACCGGGGAATACGAGCCTTCGGTTGCGGAAAGGGCCACAGACCGGCCCCCAGTGCAAGAGGCTGCAACTCCGGCAACCACACCCAAGGAACCCGGACGCCTTTCATTCCTGGATTGGATCAGTCGCACCGACGAAAAAGCCAATGAATCAGAACCTGCCATTCCCGGAGACCCGGAAAAGGCAAGGAAGTTTGAGTTGGTGGACCGCTTTATAGAGAGTAATCCGCGGATCGACGTAAGCCCTGCGACGGATGAAAATGCTCAAAACACGGAAACCCCTGGTAGCGCCCAGGACTCCACATTGTTCACGGAGACTCTGGCCCAGCTGTACCGCGAACAGGGCAATTACGAAAAGGCCCTGAATGCCTACCGTGCCCTGCAGTTGAAATATCCGGAAAAAAGTAGTTACTTTGCAGCCCTTATTGAGGAGGTAAACGCATTACAAAGAAACAAGTAATTAGAAATGAGCGGGTTTTACATTTTCCTATCCCTTATTATACTGATCTCTTTTCTGCTGGTCGTGGTGATCATGGTTCAGAACCCCAAGGGAGGCGGGCTCTCGGCCTCAGCCTTTGGGGGGGGCGGCAATCAGATCGTAGGCGGAGTCAAGAAGACCTCGGACTTCCTCGATCGAAGCACCTGGACGCTTGCAGCCCTGTTATTCCTGTTCGTGCTGTTGTCGAACTACACGCTGCGCGACGGATTCAGCACATCGGAATCGCGGCTTCTTCAGGGGACCGAAACCACGGATGACTTCCCTGCAGACACGGAACTGCCCGCCGAAGGGGGAATTATAGAAGAACAACTTCCCGCCTCCGAGTCCCCTCAAGGCTCAGAAACCGAAGGAGGTAACGAATAAATTAAATGCCGGCTCTGTCAAGCTGGCATTTTTTTTTGCACAAAGTGTCAGTTTCATCCCGTGGCACGATTTCTGTCCTAAGGCAGGAAAAATTTATCAAACTATATAATCATTGAGTCATATGGCTAAAGTTAAAATTAAACCGTTGGCCGACCGCGTGCTGGTCGAGCCTATGGAGGCCGAAACGAAAACCGCTTCGGGCATCATTATCCCAGATACCGCCAAGGAAAAACCCCAGAAGGGAAAAGTAGTTGCGGTCGGACCTGGCACCAAGGACAATGAAATAACCGTAGCCGTAGGAGACACGGTCCTTTACGGAAAGTACTCCGGAACTGAGCTGAAGCTGGATGGCGCCGACTACCTCATGATGCGCGAGAGCGATATCCTCGCCATTGTATAAACCGATTATCTAATCCGAAAATCAATTCGAGCCGCCTCAAGCGGTTAAAATAGAACGAAATGGCAAAAGAAATTTCATTTGATGTTGAAGCCAGGGATGGCCTCAAAAGAGGCGTGGATGCACTGGCAAATGCAGTAAAAGTGACCCTGGGCCCCAAGGGACGCAACGTAATTATAAGCAAGTCCTTCGGCGCCCCTCAGGTGACCAAGGACGGAGTTACCGTAGCCAAGGAAATCGAACTGGAAGATGCCCTTGAAAATATGGGCGCCCAGATGGTCAAGGAAGTCGCCTCCAAGACCAACGACCTCGCGGGTGATGGTACGACCACGGCAACCGTACTGGCTCAGGCCATCGTAAAAGAAGGCCTGAAGAACGTAGCGGCCGGAGCGAACCCCATGGATCTCAAGCGCGGAATCGATAAAGCAGTAGAAGTACTGGTGGAGGATTTGCATAAGCAGTCCAAAAAAGTTGGGGACTCCTCGGATAAGATCAAGCAGGTTGCGGCGATCTCTGCCAACAATGACGCGGCCATCGGGGACCTGATTGCACAGGCCTTCGAAAAGGTCGGTCAGGAAGGCGTGATCACCGTGGAAGAGGCAAAAGGGACTGATACCTATGTGGACGTGGTCGAGGGTATGCAATTCGATCGCGGATACCTGTCCCCCTACTTCGTAACCAATAGCGAAAAGATGATCACAGAGTTGGAAAACCCCTATATCCTGCTCTTTGACAAGAAGATTTCGTCCATGAAGGACCTGTTGCCTGTACTGGAGCCCGTCGCACAATCCGGTAAGCCCCTGGTGATCATAGCGGAGGACGTGGATGGAGAGGCCCTGGCCACCCTGGTGGTTAATAAGCTCAGGGGATCCCTGAAGATCGCTGCCGTTAAGGCACCCGGTTTCGGAGACCGAAGGAAGGCCATGCTGGAAGATATCGCCATACTGACTAACGGTACGGTGATTTCAGAGGAACGCGGCTTCAGTCTGGAGAACGCCACCGTAGACATGCTGGGAACCTGCGAGAAGGTCTCCATCGATAAGGATAACACCACCGTAGTCAACGGCTCCGGGGCTGCCGATAACATCAAGGCCCGTGTGAACCAGATCAAGGCACAGATCGAGACGACTACCTCCGATTACGATAAGGAAAAGCTGCAGGAGCGCCTGGCCAAACTGTCCGGAGGCGTTGCCGTACTCTATGTGGGTGCAGCCAGTGAGGTGGAGATGAAGGAGAAGAAAGACCGCGTCGACGACGCCCTGCACGCCACCCGGGCCGCCGTAGAAGAAGGCATCGTTGCCGGCGGTGGAGTTGCCCTGGTTCGCGCCAAGGCTAAGCTGGCCGGAATCAAGGGCGAAAACGCCGATGAGATCACCGGAATACAGATCGTAGAACGGGCCATCGAATCCCCCTTGCGTACCATCGTTGAGAATGCCGGTGGAGAGGGATCGGTCGTAGTTGCCAAGGTAATGGAAGGCAAAGGCGACTTCGGTTACGATGCCAAGGCGGGTGAATACGTGCAAATGATGAAGGCAGGTATCATCGATCCTACGAAAGTAACCCGAGTAGCCCTCGAAAATGCCGCTTCCGTATCCGGAATGATCCTGACTACGGAATGCTCACTGACGGATATCAAAGAAGATGCCCCTGCTGGCCC
>CAZKAP010000019.1:0-3876 GCA_964550895.1 uncultured Flavobacteriaceae bacterium | reverse complement strand
CAATGGGAGGCGGTGGCATGCCCGGAATGATGTAAAGTCTTGTCTTACTGAAACATAAAGGCTATTTCGCTCTTCGCGAAATAGCCTTTTTTGTTGGGAAAATCAATAAATACAGGGTATTTCAACAAAAATACCATTCGTCGGTTCGTCGAACGAACCACAGAAAACGACTTATTTTCCTACATATATGGTAGTTTGACAACTAATAATTTCCCGAACCGCTAATCGGTGGTACATTTGAGTGTCCCGAATTTTCAAACTAACACCTACTTGCATCAAGAGGCTGCCCCAAAAAGGCGGCCTCTTGTATGTTTAGACGTAGGTGATCCAGCCTGCAACGGCCATGCCCACCATCAGTACATTCTCGATCAGGGTGGCTTCGGTCATCGGAAGATTAAGGGCCGTCCCCATGCAGGCACAACGGATGGTCCGTTTGCTGAGCAGGCTCCGCAGCACCCCTGCCGTAGTCAGACCGAGAAGTACAACGGTAGCCGCCAGGGCATAGGGTACGCCCGTAAAGGAAAGCAGCAGGACACCCAGTACGAGTTCGATAAAGGGGTATGCCCATGCATAGGCCTCCCAGCGCGCAGCCAGTGGATCATACATGGCGAAACTGGCCGGGAAGTTCCTGTAATCGATAAGCTTCAGCCCCCCGAAGACCAAATAGAAAAGACCCATAAAATCGAACATATAATACCGCGGCGTGGTGCTGATCCATCCCAACAGCAGGGCCGCCAGGGCGATGCCTGCAAAGGCCGTGAACAGTGGAGTCAGCTGACGGAGTTTCGATGGTCCATTGGCCTCCTTCGACCCATCGACAGGCTCTTCTTCACAGGCCGTATAGGACGGGGACAACCCGTCCTGGATCCGTTCCAGGGGTATCGGATCAGAAAGTGTTAAACGGGCCAGACCCGTGTCCAGCTTCACCTCAGCCGATTCCACACCCTCGAGCTGCTCCAGTTGTTCGGTGACCGTGGCTACGCAACCCGAACAGGTCATGCCTGAGATGTAGACCGTCTGTTTCATTTTATTTGACGTTTCGCGCAAAGAGATTTAAGCGTACCTTGCACCCCGCAAAAATAATCGTTAAGACTTTAGTGCCGGACAATCGGAGTGAAAAGCGCTGATATCTGCAGAATCATCAAGAAAAGGGCCATGCGGGAAGAATTAAGGAGTCGGATCGAAGCCATATTGGGTGATTTCAGTATAGACCGGGATACCCGTTTATCTGAGGTGTGTCATCTCCTGCGGGACAATATACCGCATTACGATTGGGTAGGGTTCTATTTTCACGCCAGTGATAAGCCCGAGTTGCACCTGGGCCCCTACGCCGGAGCCAGTACAAACCACACCGTAATCCCCTTTGGCAAAGGCATCTGCGGACAGGTAGCCGAATCCGAGGAAAACTTTGTGGTCCCCGATGTGGCTGTGCAGGACAACTACATTGCCTGCAGTGTGGATGTCCGATCCGAGATCGTAGTACCCCTGTTCAAAGACGGAAAAAACATAGGCCAGATCGACATAGACTCCCATCAGCCGCATGCCTTTTCCTCGGAAGACGAAAGGTTCCTGGAATTCGTCAACGCCCGGGTCGCGGCTATCCTCTGACACCATCCCGCCCCTACCCGCACGGCTTTAATCGCACGAGTAAACAAGACGTGCCCATGAGCCTTAAATTTTTAATAATTTAAGATTCTTTATAGCTTTTTTCTTACGCATTTATCATACATTAGGGCGTAACATTATCCGTCTTGATTCCGAACCTCGACATACGACGTCTCTCCCGGCAGGACCAGATGGTCTTTCGGCAGCTTAACCGTCTGCTGGCGGATTTGTCCGGTGAGGATTCCGGTGAGCCGGAAACTCAACGAATGAAGTCGCTTCTTTCCAAATCCGGTTTTTACGCCCTGGTGGCCCAGCACGGCAACACCATCATAGGAGGGCTGACCGCCTACGAAATTGAAAATTATCGGAATGACCGCAGCGAACTCTTTATCTACGAAATGGGTGTTCACCGTTCATATCGCGGGCAGGGAGTAACCGAATGGCTGATCGACGAGCTCACCAAAAAATGCGTCGACTCTTCCGTGGAACGAATCTTCCTGTGCGTGAAGGGGGAGGATGAGGAAACCCGGAGCCTTTATCAAAACCTGATGGGACAGGGTCAGGTACACACCCATTTCAGTATAGAACTCGACGGGAAGGCCTGAAAGGCTCGTTTCCAGTAGGTATAGCGGGTTTAGAATGTTAATATTATCCTGTCTGGCTGGTAAAATGGGGGGATATTTAGCGTAATTTTGCCCCCTAATATTGCCCTGAATATGTCCGAATCCAAGCCCATCAGGAACATACTGATATCCGTGTTCCACAAGGAAGGCCTTGAGCCCATTGCACGCGAACTCGATCGCCGGAATATTTCCGTGTACAGTACCGGGGGTACCGAAAAATACCTGAACGATCTGGGCCTGGAAGTACACAAAGTGGAGGACCTAACCCTGTATCCTTCCATACTGGGCGGGCGGGTTAAGACTTTACATCCTAAGGTTTTTGGCGGGATCCTCGCCCGCGGAGACGAAGAGGGAGACTTGCAGACCCTGGAGGAGTACGATATCCCGCTGTTCGATGCCGTTATCGTAGACCTGTATCCTTTTGAGCGGACGGTCGCCTCGGGAGCCACCGAATCTGAAATCATAGAGAAAATCGACATAGGAGGCATTTCCCTGATCCGGGCCGCAGCTAAGAATTACCGGGATGTGCTCTGTGTGGCCTCCGAGGCCGACTACGCTTCCTTTCTCGAGGTCCTACAGGCAGGCGAAGGCAGGAGTACCCTGGATCAGCGCAAGGACTTCGCCAGGAAAGCCTTTGCGGTTTCCTCCCACTACGACAGCGCGATCTTCAATTATTTCGAGGAGTCCTCTCCCTCGGAATACCTGCGTATCGGGGTATCCGATTCACTGCCCCTGCGCTATGGAGAAAATCCCCATCAGTTGGGCAGGTTCTACGGAGACCTGGGTGAACTCTTTGACAAGCTGCACGGCAAGGAACTTTCGTACAATAACCTGCTGGACATAGACGCTGCCATTCAGCTCATGGGTGAATTCCGGGACGAAGACCCGACTTTCGCCATCCTCAAACACAACAACGCCTGTGGCCTGGCCACTCGGGAGACCACCGCAGAGGCCTACCGGGACGCATTGGCCGGAGATCCGGTTTCGGCCTTCGGCGGCATCCTGATCAGCAACCGCAGTATCGACCGGGAAACCGCAGAGGAAATCCATAAGCTATTCTGCGAAGTGGTAATCGCGCCTGACTTCGAGACGGATGCCCTGGAGATACTCAGGGGTAAGGCCAAGCGGATCCTCCTGCGACTGAAGTCCTTCGACCTGCCGGGATTTCAGGTGCGAAGCTGCCTGAACGGTTTGCTCGGCCAGGAGCGCGACCTCCGCACGGACGCAGAATCGGACTTTAGCTACGCTACCGAAAAACGCCCTGACGACACTCAGATACGGGATCTGATTTTCGCTTCCAAGATCTGCAAACACACCAAGAGCAATACCATTGTTCTGGCAAAAGACCAGCAGTTACTCGCGAGCGGTACCGGACAAACTTCCCGGGTGGACGCCCTGCAACAGGCCATTCACAAGGCGCGTCACTTTGATTTTTCGCTGGAAGGTGCAGTGATGGCCAGCGACGCATTCTTCCCCTTTCCGGATTGTGTGGAGATTGCAGGCCAGGCGGGCATAACCTCGGTAATCCAGCCAGGCGGGTCCATCAATGACCAGCTGAGCATCGACTATTGCAACGATCACGCTATGAATATGGTGCTTACCGGAACGCGCCATTTTAAGCATTAATTGCTAATTTTAATTTCGTTAA
>CAZKAP010000018.1:9088-61385 GCA_964550895.1 uncultured Flavobacteriaceae bacterium | reverse complement strand
GAGGGCTCGCTGCAAAACTACCAATCGCCGAGTTCGACCGAATTCTTAGCCGTTTCAAAAAGGCTAATACGAACTTCGAACTGAGGTAGACGCTCTTTCATTATACCATAAATGATCTCCGCCAGATTTTCCGCCGAAGCCAGCTTACCTTCAAACTCCGGACAATCCAGGTTCAGGTTCTTGTGGTCGAACCGCTCCTCGACGTCGTCTTTGACGATCTGTCCCAGTTCGAGCATGTCGATAACGAATCCGGTATCCGGATTGACCTCGCCGCGAACACGGACCTCCAGGTCGAAATTGTGTCCGTGATAATTCGGGCTGTTGCACTTCCCGAACACCTCCCGGTTCTTCTCATCCGACCAGGCCGGATTGTGCAGACGATGGGCGGCATTGAAGTGGGCTTTTCTGCAAACGATCACCTTCATAATTCGGGCAAAATTAAGGTAAAAAATATTCTATTGCACGATTAATTCCAGCGAGTACTCATGGGGACGAAAAGGGCAAGGGGTATCAGCGAATGCTAGGGTCTAGTTTGCGAAAACCGGTCTCTGCTTCGTACTCCCGATATACTTTGTTAATGATGTCCGGGTTCAGAGGTTTATAAAGGATGTCATGAATGAACTCGTAGTTCTGCTTGCGTATCTGATCACCGGGTGTAATAGAAGTAGTGAGTATGTAAATTCGCGTTCGCTCAGGTATGGGAAGGGAGCGTTCGATCCAGCTCTCGAAAAAAGTCCAGCAATCCATACTCGGCATGTTGATATCCACGAATACCCAATGCGGATATTTGACAGGATCGACGCTTTCCAGGTGCTCCAGAGCATCTATGCCCTTCTGATAATACGTGACTCCGACATGTTCCAGGGTATGTTCGAGATACTTCTTATGTATGTAATTGGTAGGCTTAACATCATCCAGCAATAGAACCCTCAGCTTTTCCAAATCCCCGTGTTTATTCAGACTTACTTATGGAAACGACAAATTCGCTCCCTTTATTTTTCTCGGAATTGACCTCTATGGTTCCTCCGTGATTCTGGGCTATCCGCTGACAGTGCGCCAAACCGATACCATTGCCCTCGTAATCTTCCCGATTGTGGAGTCGCTGGAAGATTTCGAATATGCGTTCCTGATCTTCTTCAGCTATACCGATGCCCCGGTCAGAGAAACTAATGTTCCAATGTGTGGGTGTGGTCGTGGCCGATATCCGGATCCGGGGAGGCTCACCGGGTTGATTGAATTTTAGTGCATTTCCGATCAGATTCATAAACAGGGAGAAAATCTCCGTTTCATTTCCGAAGACCACCGGAAGAGCATCCGATTCGATTTCGGCCTGTTTTTCGCTGATTACAGAGAATTGATTCATCAGTGTACGCTTATAGATTTCATTCAGATCGACGCGTTCCTTGGTGGTCTGGCCGGTGGACCGGGAATAAGTGAGTATGTCCCGGACCAGTGTACTCATTTGTTGGGCGGATTTACTGATGAAATCAATATACATTAGCCCTTCTTCATTGAGTTGGCCTCCGTATTCATCCCGTAGCAGGTTACTGAAATCGGTTATGGTTCGCAAAGGCTCCTGTAAGTCATGACTGGCGATATAAGCGAAGCGTTCCAGCTCTTTGTTGGTCTGGTCCAGGTCCTTCAGTCGGGTGATATCGGTATGGCTACCGATCATGCGAACGGGGTTCCCTTCCTTGTTCCATTCCACCACCTTACCCCGGCACCAGACCCAGACGATATGGCCATTCTTATGGTAAAACCTGAGCTCGTTTTCGAAGGGTATACCGCCCCTGCTCTGGGCATGCAGCTCGAAATTCTTCCACAGGGTCTTCAGGTCCTCAGGATGAATAATGCGCTGCCAGGACTCCGGCCGGTCAGGCATTTCACTATCGCTGTAGCCGAACATGCGTTTGAACGTAGAACTCATGTATTCTACCCCCGTTTCAAAATTCCAGTCCCAGTAGCCGGACAGGGTGCTTTCCATAATTTCGTCGAAGGCACGATTCTGCTCGTAAAGCTTCTGTTCGAGTTCGGGCACCTTGTTCAGGTGTGATATATCCACCTGCGTACCCATCATCCTCAGTGGCCTTCCCTTGGGGGACCACTCCACTACCCTACCCCGGAAGAAGACGTAGACCGTACCCCCTTCCTTGTTCCGAAATCGCATCTCCAGAGAAAATGGCTGCTTCCCTCTGGAATGAATATGAGCCCTGAGCACCTGCTTATAGCGCCTGATATCATCGGGATAGGCCAGGCTGTACCAACCCAGGGCCGTGTCCGGGATTTCTTTCGTACTGAAGCCGAACCAGTCCTGTATGCTGTGGCAGGAGGTATAGCTACCCCGGACCATGTCCCAGTCCCAAAAATCATCCGTGCTGTTCGGGAAACTCGTCAGCAGCGTACTGACCATGGTTTCGGATCTTCGCAGTTCACGCATGTCCCGCCAGACCGCCATATAGGAGATGATCTTACCTTTCTCATCAAGGACCGGGTTGGCATGCACCTCTACAGGTATTTGATGGTTGTCCTTACCCAACACCACTTTATGCAGGCCGACTACGGACAATCCACTGCGGAGCTGCTTGAGTTTTTCTTCGACTTTGTAAGAATTATTGGGAGCGCTAAAATCTCCCAGGTGCCGCCCGATGATATCTCTGCGGGAACGATACCCCAGCATTTCGTGTGCCCTGCGGTTGCAATTTCGGATATATCCGCGTGAGTCGAATAGCAGGTAGACATCCGGTGTGGATTCGAAAACCAGGCCTGAACCCGTTAAGGACGGAGACTCCACTGGCCGGGTTTCCTGGATCGCATTGATATCCGTAAGGGTAAGCAGGAGCTCGGTTGCCGTCTCGGCGGATTTTCCAAATGGGAACAGACGTACCAGGATCTGGTTGCCCAGTTTGTCTTCCACTTTGCGTCCGCGCGAGCGCTTATCCTGCTTTACTTTTCGAGCCACTTTGTACAGCTGGTTCACGACCGCAGGATCGAATACGTGAAGGACCTGTCTGAAGGCGTTGTCCAGGTCATAAATACTGGTTCCTGCCTGATTGCCGATCTGAGGAACAAACTTCTTAAGCCGGAATTTATGGTCAAATACAAGGCTGGTGACCTGAGAATGGTATTGGAGCTGCCTGAGGAAACTGTTGGATTCCTTTAAATCGGTCAGACTCTGGTCATACAGGTGATTCAGGTCGTAGAGCAGGTCTGCCGCATCCTGCCTGATGGCATTTCCTGACTTCCGATCACATTCCAGGGTACAGGATTCGCAGTCGGATTCGTTTTCAAAAGATGCCGCCATGCAGTTCTCGCTAGCTTCAGGCATTTCAAGCGACCAGCCGTTCTTCTCCAGATCCTGGTATATGGAAGGGTACATTGTGCATATGAATTGTTCTCCCATATCGGTAAAGAATGGCCGAAAGGTCACGCTGTATATACGTATATCCGAATGAAGGCGCACGGCCGTGCTCGCCAGTTGGAGCGCGCGGCTTTTGCGTTGGGCAGTACTTAGGTACTCCTGAATCTCCTCTCTGATCCTAGGGGTAAAAATCCTGTAAATACAGGGCAGGGCTCCGGGACCGATATAGCAACTCTCGAGCAGATGGGGAAGTGTCCCCTCGATCCATCGAACGATTTCACCCTTTCTGTTGAGCGAAAGGGAACAAGTAACCCCTTCTTCGTCCAGGAGTCCGATCTCGGCCCGGGAATAGCGGCTATCCTTAGCTGTGTTTGTGTTGAAGTGCACCATTGAATTTCTCATGAAAAAGGAACGGATATCCGTTCCTGAAATTTCATAGTGCTCGCGTAGGAAAGTGAGTTCTCGAAGCTCACAATCGGCTAATATAAAAAGAATTTAAAACCCTCCGAATTTTTTTTTAACCCGGTAGCCCATTCCCTCTCAGAGGAATCCAAAATGAACAAATCGACGGTTTGGGCGCTCTCTATTCTGAAAACCCGGCTTCCTTGTGCGAGCCATCGCAGTAGGGCTTATTTCCGGAGGCTCCGCAACGGCAGAGAAACACGTCCCTTTTGTGAATCCGGGTCTCTCCCTTATACACCACTTCCACAGGACCGGATATTTTGGCCGGACCTTTTTCCTGTACCTCAACGGCCCCGCTTGCGGAGGTTTTGGCCTGAACCATTTCGGCAGATTCCGGCTCGCTCTCGCCTATAAGACGGTAGGTGAGGGCTCCCGAAGGACAGCGATCGATCTGGGAGATCAGTTCCTCCCTGCTCGCGTGCTCAGGCTGAATCCAGGGTTTTTCATCGGGCTTATACACCTCGGGCAGGGCCTTCACACAAATCTCGGAATGGATACATTTCTTGGGCTTCCAGATCACGAACAGGCCGTCCGCTTCGTATTCCTTAACTATTTCACTCATAGGATAATTATTCTTTATTCAGGACGCTTCCGCTTTCCCTAGACGCCATAGCCCGGCGCCAGCAGTTCCTTCCATACGGGATTGCGCTTAATGTAAGCCGCGACATAGGGACACAGGGGAACCCATGCCAGCGAGGATTCTCGCACCCATTCCAATACGCCTTTCACCAGCTCAGAGGCATACCCCCGCCCTTCCAACCGGGCAGGCACTTCGGTATGGGTCAGAAAAACCTTGTCTCGGGTCTTGATATAGTCGATCCGTATCAGGGCGCCTTCTACCGAGGCCTCGTAGCGCTTTTTCTCTGTATTGTCTATAACTTTCATCTGACCCCATTAAAGTACAAATTCAAATCCGAACCCTGCCGTTAAAAAGGATTTCGGGACAGGGATTCCGCCGAAAGGAAGCCTAGTGCTGGTACACAGGGTTTACTGCACCTGCATGGGAACTTCCATGAGCAGGATTTCGGCAGGACCGGACGCTTTCAGCTCGAAAGAACGGGCCTCCAGTATGCCGAGACCGTCCCTTCGATGCATTTCCTGACCTTCCAGATTGAGGTCACCTTCCAAAACAAAGGCATACACACCGTTTTTCCCCGGCTCTTTGAGGTCGTAATGCAAGCTCGTTCCCTGATCCAAACGAGCCATGTGAAACCAGGTATTCTGGTGTATCCACACCCCTTCGTCCTCCGGGTCCGGAGAGAGTACCTGCTGAAGCCTATTGTAGCGGTCGTTCATATTGAGGGTAAGCTGATCGTACCGCGGCTCCACGTTCTTCCTGTTGGGGAATATCCAGATCTGAAGGAACTTGACTTCCCGATCCGCATTGGCATTGTACTCGCTGTGACGGATACCGGTGCCTGCACTCATCACCTGTATATCCCCCTGCCTGATTACGGCCTGGGTTCCCATGCTGTCCTTGTGCTCAAGGTCGCCCTCTAGCGGAATGGATACAATTTCCATGTTGTCGTGCGGGTGGGTTCCAAAGCCCTGACCTCCGGCAACGGTATCGTCGTTTAGTACCCGGAGTACACCAAAATTCATGCGTTCGGGATTGTAGTACCCGGCAAAACTGAATGTATGGTAGGAATCGAGCCAGCCGTGTTGGGCGTGTCCCCTGCTCTGCGATGGATGATATATAGTTTTCATAAACAATTTTAATTAGTAATCTGCGCCCGGGATCAAGATCAGGCTGAATAACACATTGGCCAATGCCAGAGTAATGGTAAATTTAGCACTTTATCGTACTCTGGGACCTGTTACTGTATTCGCAGGTCTCGAACTTTTACTGCGGCTGACGGTAGTCCACCCGGCCCTGCCTTTTCCCGGGGTATCCTCGACACCCGAATCCTCGAAAAGAACGACTAAACCTATGCCCTGATTGAAGCGTCCGGGTATCGAGCGCAGCGTGCTGCTGAGCATGTGCGAATCCGGACACCGGGTCGGCCAGCGCATCCGCATCTTATTATTCTTCGTAACTTCTCGGGCTAAATCGATGGGGGCCTATGCCAGGTAGAAAGGCGGGAGTGAATTATACCGACTGGAAGACCGTCGAAGGTGTACTCGATTTCCTTTTCGACCGGGACCCGGACCTGTTTTTCTGGCAGGAATATCAGCAGGCTCATGGTCAAACCCGGGAAGAGGCCGAGGCCCGTTTTCGATCCTGGTGCTCGGGAACGGTTCGGGAGTTCACCAATGGCATCAGGCCCGCCCGACTCAGGAATAGCCTCGCCCGGGAGTTCGACTTCCATTCCCCGGATAAAGACAGGCCCACTTTTCCGCTGGAGGTGCAGGATCTGGAATCCGATTCCCTTTCAGGTACCGCCTCGTATCACATACTCAACACGGGTTATGGCCCGGCGATTATGTTTGGTACGGAAGAGGCCCTGATCCAGATTGAGTTTCTGGATTCCTTACCCCCTGAGGAACTGATCTCCTCCTTCAGCAAGGAGTTTCCAAACGTGAGCGTAGTGGACCGGATACAGCCCCATTTCCTGGCTGCTCAGGAATATATAAATGCTAACGGACACCTGCCTTCGGGAGATACTCCCATACCGATTCGCCTAATCGGCACGGCCTTTCAGAAGGCCATCTGGACAGACCTCCTCACTATTCCGGCCGGGGCCCTCGCCAGTTATGGTGACCTGGCTGCAACTCACGGAGGCAAATGGAAAGCACGAGCCGTGGGTGGCGCGGTAGGTGCGAATCGACTGGCCGGAGTGGTTCCATGCCACCGGGTGATTGGAAGGGAAGGTACCATCGGCCATTTCCGCTGGGGAAGCACGCGTAAAAAGGCTATGATTGGCAGAGAGCAGCTGCTTTTCTCACAGTAAATCCGGGTCGAATCGTATCCTCCCGCGTCAGTTGAGTCCGGTCCAAAATCCCTAACTTCCGAAAAAATTCTAATCATGAAGTTAACCGTTATGTTTACCGCGCTGGCTTTGGGTCTGACCCTTGCGCTCAGTGCACAGCAAGACTCCTATACCGCCAAACTCAAGGAGATGTTCGAGGTTTCAGGTACCGAGCAAAGCTATCAGCAGGCCATCGACATGACCCTGAACATGAGCAAGGATCAATATCCCGATATGGGGGACGAATTCTGGAACGAACTGAGTGCCGAATTCAAGGGAACCTCGATGGATGAGCTGACTGAAATGCTGGTGCCGGTGTACAAGAAGTACCTCAGCGAGGACGAACTGGACGATATTATCGCCTTCTACAATACCCGGGCCGGTAAAAAACTGGCGTCCTCCAACCCGAAAATTATGCAGGAATCCATGGTCATCGGGCAAGCCTGGGGATCCAAGCTCGGTGAAAAGGTGGTTAAAAAGGTTATGGATCAGAAGAACTAGGTTCTCTTTCAAAACCAGCAGCCCCCTTTGGTTACCGAGATCACTTATTCCCCGTCCATTCCTTCCAGGTCGTTGGTGTAATTCATGAGTTCTTCGTCGCTCATGCTGAGCATGGACTTCTCCGAGACACCCGGCATCACAAAGTCGGGATGGGGTCGAAAGTCATGGAAGTCGCTGTACAAACCGTTGAGCATATCGATAAACTCCGGTTGTGGGAAACAATCCGTCTTGTCGTCTCGCACGTGCACATGAGTAAAAATACCGGGCCGGTTCTCTATGGGCTCATCGGTGCGCTCAAACCAGCCGCGGCCGTACACCCGATCCTCAATGGGAATGTTGAAGAAGTAGGCCAGGTGCAGTATGAGCTGACGGGTGCTTTCGATCTGGGCATCGGTGTACCGCTGGTAGTAGCGCGATCCCCTCCACTCGTATCCGAGGTCGATAACCTGATCCGCCGGACATAGCTTCATATCCACCCGGCTACCGTGATCGAATACCGCATAAAACTGCCCGTCGTCCTGTCGTTGAAGGGGCCCGTAAGAACAGATTTCGATGCCGATGGAGCGCTTGTGGTGCCGGTGATTCGGATTCATGGAAGCTCGCAGTCCGAGATGGTAGGCCCAGTAGTATTCCGGAAAGGCCCTCAGGATCTTGCCGTCGTCCTCCCGGCCATCGAAGAGGGTTCTTCCTCCGATCACGAAGGCGGTACCGATTCCTTTGGTGGATGCCGGGTGGTTCCACCAGTCTATGGTGGCGTAGGGACTGGGGCCACCGGCCGTATGATGCAGGAATATGGCATCCTTGTCGAAATACTGGGGGAAGTATTCACCGTTGTTCAGAAATTTATCTTTGGCATTCATCCCAAAGCGATAGTTTTCGGTATACAGCATCAGGCGGGTGATCGGCCCGACTACCCCGTCGGCCTCCAGGCCGTTTTTCGCCTGAAAATCCCGTATTTCCTTATCGGTAAAGAAGTCCACTTCCCCGGTGATGGGGAGGTTGCGTTCGTGAAAACCCAGCAGGTACTGCAGTGCTTCTACCTGCCTGCCCCGATTTCCGAGTGTGATCGATTCCATAGCGTTTCTAGTTGATGTTTGCGAGTGTAAAGGACACTCCGAAGAAGTATCCGATATCGTATACCCTGCGGGTGAAGTCGTCCGGATCGCCGGAGGGTGCCGCGTCACCGGCCTGTAGCCCATTGGTGAGCTTATCCACCGGTCCGTAGGCGAGCCCGCCGGAGAGGGCGATCATATTCTGCCGGCCCAGCAGTAAGGACCCTCCGAGGAGGAAATTGATGCCGCTGATGTTCTGTTCCCCGGAGCTGATGGGTACAGACACGCCAAAGGTGCCACCCAGGTTCAGGCCTTTACCCAACTCGGGATAGAAGCTCACAAGGGTACTGAGATTGGGTGTAAAATAGTTGTCGTCGGCCTGACCGATCAGCCCGTTGTCCACGAAATATTCCTTCGAACTGGCTCCGAAATTGTTCAGGGTCAGGGCCACACCCGTATTGACCCGCCATCCCCCCACGGCATCGAAGCGGAAATTCATGGTCTTGAAAAGGGTCTTGGTATCGTCGTTGTCCAGGCTCTCGGCCAGGTCGCTTTCGATTACCTGCAGGCTCAGGTCCAGCCGATCCGAATTCACCGGATAGGAATTGGTGTGCTCGAAGTTGGTAGCCTCCAGTTCGATCAGCAGCTTCTTGATCTTCTGTATCTCATCTATGGCCAGGGTATTGTTCTTGCGCAGGTCGCTGCTCACGGCTTCCACCTCGCGTATGCGAAGGGAGGCTAACTCGCTTCCGGGTTCCGCTCCGCTGGCAATGGCCCGGAGGGAAGGCTTGATCTCGTCCGACATATCGCGTATGTACTGCTCCAGCTTGGTCAGGTAGGTAATGGGATTGTCGCCTATCCCCATGCCATCCTCGTAGTAGATCTCGTCCAGGGGCAGGAGCTGGGCGGATTTCAGGGCCTCCTTGATGCTTTCCTTGGTGCTGATCGGGTTCAATATCCGCGCCGTCAGCTGAGTCCGGATCGATTCCACCTGGGCATAGGCACTGCTCAGGCGACGCATGCGTTGGTTGATCTGGTAATAGGCATCCTCGTAGGCGGACGCTTCTTCGAAATCCATGGCACCGAATTCATCATCGGCACCCTCCATTTCCATGGATTTCCTCGCACCGCTCTCTCCCAACAGGGAATTAAACAGGTTTTGTCCCTCGAAATTCAAGCCCTGACCCAAAGCATTCTGTGAGAAGGAGGAAATCACGTTGCCGATGGTCAGCTTGCTGGTACCGTTGGTAGCATAGAGATTGTTTTCCTTGAGTTCGGGGACCACATCGGCGGCCAATGGATTAATGCCCACCACCTTTACTTCCAAGACACTGCCCCGTTTGATCGACTTACGCTTGTAGTCTTGGTACTGCCGGGTCTCCTCGTCGTAAACCTCCCGTTTGACCTCACCGGTGGTGTAGTTGTAGGTCACACGGTACTGGGTCTGGGCATGCACGCAAGCGAAAAAGGGTAAAACCAGCAGGAGTGAGAAGATTGGCTTCATGGTCTGATGTGTTGTTGGAAAACCTCAAGGGTTGGGCCCAAAGTCGTTGTAAAGTAAAAACTTACCGCTACCTGAGCAAGGTTTTTCGACACAGCGCACATCGGCCAGGGGAAAGCGGTATTTTGACCGGAAAGCTACCGGGAGTTCGCCTAATGCCTTATATTGTGTTTTCATCCAAACGAATTTCGAGAGAACCATGGCCCAGTCCCGCTATTTCGAACAGGCCTACGCCCTGACCGTAGGGGTAGGCGATCAGGACATTCCGCAATCCGTGCATGATGCCGAGGGCATTGCCCACATCTTAACGCATCCGGACAAGGCCGCATACAACCCGGAAAAAGTGAAGGTACTCACGGCAGAGCAATCCACGCGCGAACAGATGCTGGGAGCGCTGAATCACCTGGTTGAGACGGTCAGTCCCAAGGCCGAACACACCGTGATCATTTTCTACTCCGGCCACGGGGGCGAATTCAAATCTGCCGACGGAAGCCGAAAATACTTCCTCTGCAACCACGGCTTCGACGAGTCCAACCCGGACGAA
The DNA here is from genome assembly GCA_964550895.1 of uncultured Flavobacteriaceae bacterium. Lineage (GTDB taxonomy): Bacteria > Bacteroidota > Bacteroidia > Flavobacteriales > Flavobacteriaceae > CAZKAP01. Next base: position 51,058 of record CAZKAP010000018.1, on the reverse strand, counting down.
ACCGGCATCAGTGCCGATGAGTTTACCCTGCTAATCCAGTCCATACCCAGCCAGCGCAAGCTGATCATGCTGGACTGCTGCCATGCAGGGGGCATGATCCTGGATAACGGCCAGATGGTGCAGGAAAAATTCCTGGGCCGGTTCCTCCAGAATTCCACCTATCGCGGACTGGTGGAAAAACTGGGCATGGGCCAGGGTGTGGTTTCTCTGGTTTCCTGCGATAAGGACGAAAAATCCGTAATATTTCAAAAGGCTCAGTACAGCTTGTTTACGGAGAAGGTGATCGAGGCTCTGGAAGGTTACGGCAGCGGGCAGGACGACTATGTAGCGGTGATCGACCTGATCAATTACGTACTCAAATCCGTGCCCAGGGCCTACAAGAAGCAGAATCCCAAACTCAAGGCCGCCAGTGACCTCAACGCCTCCTTTGCCCTGTGCCGAAACTCCCATCCGGTAGGCATAGAGGCACTGCCCGAGCGTCCATCCGGTGACCTGAAGAATTTACAGGAGGTCCACGACGTGGCCCTGGAGACCGCAGAGCCCGGAATGGATTATGTGCTCAGTGTTAAGGGGCAGATCCAGCAAGCCGTGAAGAAGAACAAGATCGACCGGGCCCTTCTGTTGTTCGAGGGGTTGTTGGTCATTATAGAGAGTACCTTGTTGCGCAATACCATAGTGCTGTTGAATGCGGATTATTCCCAACTCAGAAACCGGCAATTAATGGGGGTGATTACCGCCGAGAATTACAAGGTAGAACTCACCAATATTTACCTGCGCATGCTGGATTGTGCTGACCGTCTGGAAGAATTTTATCAGGAAGGATAGTTAGGATTTCAGGGTTCAATGGTAAAAGGCACTTCGTTAAGGAAGTCCTCCACGTTCGGGCCGTCGAACGAGATCTGTGGGATGCGGTCACGTACCCGAATGCGCACCTCTTCGATCAGATCGTGGTAATTCCCTTTGAAGTCCCCACCTTTGAGCGCAAACTTCACCCAAGCCGTGAATTCGCTCAGCGATAATTCACTGGGGACGGCGAAATCGTGATCCTCGCAGGGAGAGAGAACGATCAGGGAGGCCTTGAGCACCACAAGGGGTTCCGCCTTGAGGCGCCCGCTGATTTCCGCGTAGAATTGCTTGTTGCGCTCGAAGGCATCCATGGCCTGCTTGGTAGAAAGGGCCTTCATGGGTCTTTCCCCTTCCGTGAATTTTCCCTTATAGATCGTTTGGTTGTGACAGCTGTCGGTGAGCAGACAGATACGGACTCCTTCCCCGAAGGAACACAGCAACCGGTATATTTCGTCGTCCAGAAGCTGGGCATCGTGCAGGCACCAGGTCTCGTCCAGGTCGTCTCCTTCGTCCGAATCCAGGTCCGGAATCTGGGAGCCGTGTCCGGAATAGGTGATCCATACGAAATCCCCCGCTTTGGTCTTACCGGACAGGTGTTGAATCTCGGATATCACCCGATCACGGGTTGAGTCCTCGGTGGAAAGCCGCTTGGAATCGAAGCCCCGCATCCAGGCAATCTTGTGCAGGGCGAAGGCGTCCCGTTCGCACGACTTGAGCAGCCCCCGGGAACCGTAATGATCAGCATCCAGGTGGTTTACTCCAATGTGCAGGGAATAGCCTTCCGCCATGTTTTCGATCTATTTGAAGTAATCCATACCCTTAAAGGAGCGCTTTTCGCCACTCTTGGTCACCACACCATCCTCGGCGGAACGGGTAATGGTATTCAGGGTGAGCTTGGCTACTTTATTAAAGAGTATGGGGAAAATAAAGGCCGTGATGGTATAAGGCATAAGCCCAAGAGCATTTTCGGAATTGATCACCCCTTCCTTGAATACCGAATCCTTGAGCGTCCCCACGATTTCGGGGGCAAAAAAGGTACTCAATGCCATCATGGCGACAGTCACCAGCCAGTACTGCCAGGAACTGGAAATCTTAACCGTTTTTCCTAAGTCCTGTCGAAGTTCATAGAGGTGCATGAGTTCCTGCATCAGGGCACCCGCGGCCGCGTAGATGTACTCGGGATGAGATTCAAGCAAATTCATTGTCGGTTGGTGTTTTTGTATGTGGGAAAAAGGTACGAAAAATGGGGATATGTTTTAGCAGACCAATTTAGGCGCTTGACTCTGACTTTGAGAGCAAAATCTCCTGACCACATAAAGCCCTGCACTATAAAGAGCGCCTGAATTTCGGCTTCCCTACTATCCAGACGCATACTCTACTTTTTGCCCGTTGCCGGGTCGGGATACCGGACCGGTCTCCCCGGGAACATCCATTCCCGTGCAGGCTTCGGGCCAGGCGAAAGCCGTTGTTGTTGTTGCGGTTGTCCGGATTGTTGTTGTCGCGGTTCGCAGTTACGCAGGGGCTTGTTTCATTATTCAGCGGAGGAGGCCTGTCTAACCGGCGCATAACCCTGATCGGCTATACGAAAACCGACAAGTAAGCTTCCATTGCTGAGCGAATTGGGTTCCCTACTCGAAACCGTGGACGCACCTATGGGCAATCTCCAGTGTCCACCTCTTGAGACTTTGTTGTCCCAAGCTCTCTCACTTTGCCATAGCCTTCCATTGCCGGGTGCTCCCCTGTAGTTCTCATGATAAAAGTCCTCCACATGCTCCGCCAGATTTCCGCTCATATCGAATAAGCCGAACCCATTAGCTTCTTTCAGGGCTACGGGTTGAACTGAATTTCCAGAATTATCTGAAAACCAACCTACTTCGCTTAGGATGGGACTCCCGGCATAGGGATGTTCCTCTCCTCCCCGTGCGGCATACTCCCATTCGGCTTCAGTCGGTAAACGCCCGCCGGCCCACTCGCAAAACGCCTTGGCTCCGTACCAACTTACCCCCTGGACGGGATGACTTTCCTTACCAGCTTGGGGAGTAAACACGCCTTTCGAATACTCGATATTACTAAATCGCAGATTCACCCAGGTATCTCCTCCGTCCAACTGATTTCCGAATTCATTGAGAAAAACACAGTATTGGGCACTGGTGATTTCCGTTTCGCTGATCCCATAAGTGTACTGTATATCGACCTTGTGTACGGGCTTTTCGTTTTCATTTCCGTCAGCAGAACCCATCCAAAAACTGCCCGTTGGTATCTGTCTCATGGAAATGCTTAGCTGTTTATTAACCAACAGGGAGTACGGGGCCGCCTGGCCATCAATTCGAATAATATGGTTGCCCTCAAAAACGGCATTATCCTCTCCAGCACTACCTTGATCCCAGGTAATAAGATCATTGGATTCCGTCGAACGGATCAGCGCAGTGTCTCTGGTCTGACCGGGATTCCCACTGGAAGCAGGGACGGAGCTATCGCCATCCCCTGCGGTTTGAGAAAGGCGCTCCCACCGATCGATTAGCTGCAGGAGTGTCCTGCCCAGGGCCCGTTTATCCTCCTCCGTGGCGTCGGGGTTTTCGTTGCCCCGTCGGAGTCCCAGACCGTAGAGTTCTTTCTGTAGCACCTGTAACGTCCGCATAAACTGAAAACCGTATTGCCTATCGGTTCGGGCCATTTCCATGAGGGCATCGAAGGCATCGAGTATACGGTTGTCTGCTATCAGCTGTCGAATCCCGGCGAAAGTGGGCTTGACCTCTTCCGTTTCAAGCCCTTCCAACAGGGTGTTCAGATTCGGTTCAAAGCGGTCGAAATAGCCCGGTGCATTTTCCATAAGAGCGTCCCGGATCGCCAGGGCCTGAAAGCGATCTCCCTGATAGAAAGCAATAACCCCTAAATTATGAGAGGAATGTGCCGCCAGGCTATCGTATTGCATCGTCCGCCGGAAGCGTTCAACAGCACTGTCGTAATTCAGAGAATCGTAGGCCGACAGCCCATGGTAGTATTCTAACAGCTGTTCGTTATAATTGATCGCCAGCAATTTACTCACGCTTTGGTTAAGCGGGCTTACTTCCTGCTGATCGAGCAGGCCTCGGGCGGCCTGCAGGAGATTACCCGCCTCGTCCAGGTTTCTGCCCGTCATATTCCGGGCGGCCTGATTGTTCAGCAAGGCGATCGAATCGACTTCTCCACTAACCCAACCATTCTCCAGCAGGGAATTTAAATACCCGCGTTCTTCCAGCCACTCTACTTCCCGATCCTCCAGATACCAGGGGGCAAAGAACTGACCCGAGCGCATCCAAATAAAAACCAGTATCGGCCCCAGGATCAGGGCAAACATGGGCCAGGATCGCCAACTCCAGATCGGCGGAGCCAAATACCTGGCAAAGCGGCGTGCCTGGAAAATATTCAGCAGGTTTTGATCTTTAAGAGTGTTGAGTATCCGTCGCGACCGGGACGAGCGGGGCTCCAGCAGGGCCCGCTGAAGCTCTGTTATCTGGTCCTGCCGGCCGGAGGCAAAAGAACCCTTACCAACATCAACCTCATTAAACACCTCAATGATCGTTTTGCGCGCCCGATTCCGCAATTCGGGTTCCTCATCCAACAGGCTGAGCAAATCCGACCGAATGCCTTCCTCCATTCGATTCTCCTCGAACCAGGGCAATCCGGACATTCGATACAAACGATCGAAGGTTAGCAGGGATTCCGTAAGGCGATTTCGGGATTGCTCGTACTCCTCGGTCGTTTTTCCCAAAGCCAGGGTGAGCTCCCAGAATACCTCGTCGTGAAGCGCCAGGGTGGCCAGCCAAAGCAGCTCGGACTGGCTGAAGTGCTTTTGAAGATTTTCAAGCGTCCTGAGTTTCAGTGTGAACGCTTTGGCCGGATTAAACTGCTTGATGGTACGAGGCATCGTTAAAGTATCCGGGAAGGCCAAATGCTCAATCAGGTATAACTGCCCCTCCAGATGGGCTGGTAACAGGGCAAAATACCGATCCAGTATCTCTTCGTGGTACCCCCATTCAGATACCGGGATCGTAGAGAGCAGCGCCCGCTGTTTCCAACCGCCCAGTATGGGCTCCACCCAGGGCTGGAACTGACAGACGGGAAACGACTGTACCAAGGAATGTCCGTCGCCTATGAGCAGCAGTCGATACTGCGATCGTGTCTGCAGCAGTTGCTCGATGGCAACGCCCTGCGGGTTCTGGGCATTCCAGCATATCCGAGGATCCGTATCGTAAAAGAAGTATTCCAGATAGACATCCTCCAATTTATAGAAATCGTTCAGATAGGAAAATAAGCGCACCAAGTGATTTTCATAAGCCGAATGCTGAATGAGTACCAGATATTCCGTAGCGCGGGTAACCTCCCTATACACCAGGGTGGGATTTCCCATGTTGCGTATGGTACTTTTAACGGATTCCCTGACCTGAAGCTTTTTTATGTGACCTACGGTTCGTTGCCTCAGCATACCGGCAACCCCGTATTGTGTCTCCGTAGGATGTATGTCCTCGTCCCGGTTTCGAAACGGAATTCGATAAGGTGGGCCACTTCCACCGGTAAAATCTGTATCCATACTGGGTCTAGTCAGCCCCCCGCTAATCAGTCGACGGTACAACCAGGCCAGAAACAGACCAAAGAGTAGCGGCAATAGTATGATGTATGCTATCACAATCACGCTCCGCCAGATGGAACCATACTCAGCACCGGTATCCAGGGTCTTTGGTGCTGGATACGGCAGGGTAATGTAGTCTGCGCTGTCATCCTGGATAAATTTATCCGAAAAATCCACCGAGCTTATTCGTATGGCGCGACCAAACGCTTTATCCGAAAATCCCAGCCTGCTCCGACCTGTAAGGGTAATATACCACAAACCCTCTGATAAGTCGCTGATCGCAAGGGTGGTATCGGAAACTGCGAAGGCAATCAGGCCATCTGTTTCTATCCCTGCAACATACTGCTCAATGGTCTGGGTAGTATCCCGGGCACGAAGTATGCTGTCTGTAACTTTTTTGAGCTCCCAACGGAAAGTGTTCTGACCGAAAAGGTTAGGAGTTTCATTGACCAGAGTCAACGAGTCCCTATCTAAACTATACTGAGAATTCCAGCGCACATCGGGCCAGGGATTTAACTCGTCAGCATCCTTACCGTAAATCATGGCCAACAGAACCACGATGAACAGCACAGGCAGCCCAAGAATGAGGTACTTTAGATTCTTCCTATTAATCTTTGGCCGCGCACTACCAAATCCTTTAAAACGCGTACCCGCATCTTCCTTTGCATCCTCCAAAACCTGCTTCAGATACAAATCGAATATGCGTCCAAAAGCTTCCTGCTCCTTTTGGCTCTTTGCGATCATGGGACCGATCACCCACTTGAGGTCTTCGGGATGGGCCAGGAAATCTTCCCCGCGCTCCTGCAATAGCCGCTGCACGCGAAGTCGGACATCCAGCGGTACGCTGATGCCCTCGTGATCCAACATCAGGAAGAGTCTCTCCAGCGGGTGCATAAGAGTGGTTTAACGGATGCGTTCCAGGTCTTCGGCCGTCTTGATCAGTATGGAATGGCTGTATTCCAGTATGTACTTCTGTTCCTCGGTCAGGTTGTTGAAGTCCACCTTGGGATCCTTGAGAAAATCGTCCATTTCCAATATCTTGAGCCAGGCGATCAGCTCAGCCGTAGCTGGCTTCTTTCGAATTACCATGCTGCGGAGTTGGGTGAAATAATCGATCAGCGAACCGTTGGCGTAGGGATTGGAATCGCCCAGGTGGCTCTTGGCGATTTCCAGTAACTGCTCGTTACTCGGGAAGGGTATGTGATAGAATACACAGCGCCTCAAAAAGGCATCCGGCAGGTTGCGCTCCGAATTGCTCGTCATGACCACCACGATGTTTTGGCCGTCCCCCTTGGTTACCCGGCGGTTGTTATCTTCCTTGATCTGGAATTCGTAGTTTTCCAGTTCGTTCAGGATGTCGTTGGGAAAATCCCGGGGAGCCTTATCGATCTCGTCGATCAGTACCACCGAACTCCGTGAGCGTTCGGCGGCCTCGGGCAGGAAGTTCCCTCCGGCCAGTACTTCAGGATTGGTAAGCCCAATGGCCTTTCCCATCGCCTGCAACTGTATATAGTCGGTTACCTCGACGCCGCCCGTACCGGATTCCCGTCGAATGCTGGCATCCTGGAAGTGACGGATGGCATCGTAGGTGTAAAACAGGTCCGAGGCCGTGGACGTAGTCTTGGTGTTAAATATCAATGGCTCCGGCAGGAAGTCGCTGGAAGTCGCCGCGAGATCCGAAGCGATTTTATACGCCAGTCGGGTCTTTCCCGTGCCGGGCTCACCGGTGAGCAACAGCGGCTGCCCCAGGCGCAAGGCAACCTCCACGGCGGCCTTCAGCTCCCCGCTGAGTATGTAATTCTCACTCTTGGGCACCAGCTTGGCGCTGCCGATGGCCCTGGGATCGATTTGTATGTTCCGGTTTTCCATTCCTAGTTGTATTTCTTCTGATTGTGTTCTTGAATGATCTGGCTTAGGGTATCCTCTACCTGGTGCATATGGAAGGTGTTTCCCGTTCCGAAATGAGCTTCGATGAGCGCCTCCCTTTTTCCATAGCTCTCCCGCTCTACGTGTTTTTCAACCCAGCTCCTTATATCGGTGCGCTTTACCGGTGGAAGGTCCCCCAACAGAGTCAGGTTACCTATGCGGTTCAACGCCTTGCGAATCCTTTTGATCTTTCGGCGCATGGAACGGCTTGGCTTTCCGTTTTCGGAAGACGGATAGACGATCTGGAAAATAAAGATAAACGTAGGAGCCTTTTCGCTCCAGGCCGCCTGGCAGAAGTCATTGATAAACCACTCGAGCAAGGCTGCGGAATGCTCCGTCCAGTTCTCGACCCTCTTCAGGAAACCGATGACGATGGCTTCTTCTTCCTCGATCTTTGGACTATCCTTGAGATCGGAAAAATTGGCATCCTCCAGCGATCGAATGTTTACATCCAGCTGAAGTATGGAATAGAGCTCCTTGAGGAGGTTGGTGCGGTTGTATTGTTTAATCTTGATCTCAGGTTCCAGATGAATGGATGGCAGAGGTCCCGTGGCGGGCCGAAAATATTGGGGTATTTCTTTCTTCCCCAGTCGCTTGTATAAACCACGGGGAGACTCCCGATCCTCACCCATGATAAAGTAGAAGCGTTTCTTGGCATCGCTCTGGTTGAAGCGGGAACGAAATGTGCTGACCGAGTCGTAGCGGTCGCAGGTATACCGTTCATCAGGGTCCAGGGCATGTGGCTGACGCTCCTCCACCCATTTGAGGTATCCATTGATCCGATCCAGATTCACCACCCATCCGGGTTCAAACTCCAGGATGTCGACAAATCCCAGGATACGGCTCTTGAGGTCGTTCAGCTGCACCCTGACATCCTCGAGGGTTTCTACTTTGATGGGAGAATCCAGTGCATGTCGATCGAGAATATCGGAAATGGACAAGCCTAGATCCTCTTTTTTGGCCATCAGTTCATTGATCTGACTCACCAATAGCAACGCATCGTTATACATTTCGTGGCTATAGAGATCCTTGTCCAGCACCTCCCCTACCTCGTAATAGAGGTTGTGCTTGATCATATCCTTTATTCCGCCTTTAAATCGACTAATCGCGTCCATTGCCCTGTTTCGTGCCGACTCCCCGTTCCTGTCGCTTGCGAAGGATTGGAGTACGCCCAAATACGGCAGAATATAAGTAAAATTTAAAGCACGTCCGGAATGTTAACGGAAATATAAAGGGATACTCGATAAGCCGTCCGCCGGGGGTATGAAGAGTCACCGGAAATTTTAAAAAAAGGGAAACGGGCGCCCCATTAACCTGTGTAGTACGATGAACGGTTTATTCGATATGGGACACCCAGTATTCCCTTTTCCCCAACTCGATGCGGGCCAGTACCCGCTAAAACTTGTATCAAACCTAGCCGGCCCCACTGCAAACCCCTTGCAGGAAATTCGTTCTGTTGATTCTGGAATTCTCCCATGCCCGCAATTTTTATCATCTTCGCTCAAAATCCCGGTTGGTGTTCGAACTCGACCTGCCCCTTTACGCTTATATCGCCGCCTTCCTGCTGGGCATCTCCAAGGCCGGACTTAAGGGCCTTTCGGTTCTCAACGTTTCTCTGATGGCCATGAGTTTCGGGGCCTTCCCATCCACGGGTATCATCATGCCCCTGCTAGTCGCCGGGGACATCTTTGCCGTGAGCTATTACAACCGTCACACCCGCTGGAACCACTTATTGCGCTTTATGCCCCTGATGCTGCTGGGGATCGGACTGGGAACCTGGCTGGGAAAACAAGTTACTCCCCGGGGTTTTCATTACGTATTTGCCGGTATCGTCATTCTCAGCCTGATCCTGCTCATCGTCCGGGACAGAAGGGTCGGGCAACGCAAGCTCCCACTATCGTTTACCATCAGCATGGGTATACTGGCCGGAATCACCACCATGCTGGGCAACCTGGCCGGTTCCTTCAGCAACCTTTACTTTTTGGGGCTCCGCCTGCCTAAGAATGAGTTTATCGGCACGGCGGCCTGGCTGTTCCTGATCACCAACCTGGTCAAGTTGCCCCTACACATCTGGATCTGGAAGACCATAGATGCGGATACCCTGCTTATCGACCTCAAGATGGTGCCTTTCCTGTTCCTCGGGCTGCTCGCCGGTATAGGCGTGGTGCGATTCGTCCCGGAAAAGCCGTATCGCATCTTCATCATAGCCGTAACCGCCATTGGGGCGGTCTTCATGTTACTGAGTTAGCAGGCCAGTATTCCCTCGACTGTGCGATTTCCATAAGCCTTGTCGGACAATTCCTTAAAGCCTCATTTTTTCAGTAGAAACCGGGGCTATTTCATCAGAAATAGTATCTTGTGATGCTCACTTGTGAAAATGAAAAGGACGTTCCAGCTTAAGAAAATTCGACTTAAGAAACGAACCGAAAAGATCACCTCCTATGATCGCAGGGGTCAGCTTCTTTTTGACCGCGGCGAAGTAGCCCGTGTGCTCCGTTCGGACCTGTCCATGGACGAAGCCCTGGAGATACCCACCCATTCCGATCTGGAAATCTCGCTCATCACAGCGGGTGAAGACGATGCCCGGCCCTGGCCCTTTTTTCGCTTCGCATTTGAGTCGGAAAAGGCGGCCCGAAGGGTGCTCGGGAGTCTTTCCTTCATTCGAAAAGCCGAAGACACGGCCGAGACCATTTGCATTAAGGACATCCGTTTGGGTCTGTACCTCCATCCCGATACCCATAAGTGGGAACTCATGCTCTGGGGCGCCGAGAAAGATGCCCTGCCCTTTATGGAGACCACGCTGGCCTGCCACTTCGGGGGAGGCAAGAAAGTATCTCAAGGCTCCCTATACCGAAGCGCGCTTGGCGGAAGAATAGAAACTGAACCTGAGGAGGTTGAGCTATTTGGGCTGCGCAGAAATGAAAACGTCCATCACTTCCGTACCCTGGAGAGTACTTTTACGGCTTTGGACCTTGGAGAAATCACCCATGCCATAGAATTTGCCGAAACAGCGGAGGACTATCAGCCCGGTAGTATACAGGTTTCGCGTACCAGCCTGCCCCTTGAGGGCATTTACCACAACCCTGGCGTACGGGTGGTTCGCCAAAAGCGACGCCTGAAATCTCTGCTAAACTCCGAAAAGAAAACGACCCCCTGGACGGTCAGGAGTTTTGGTCAGGGAAGGAAAATGCTGAACTTTAAACGACTGAATCGCCAGTAATTGAAAAGGTAAATCCATGTCACAGTCCTATAAAGTAGAAGTGGTACAGGAAGGGAGCGAACTCAAAATCAAAGTTCGCAATATCGACTGCTTTTTCGTGATCACCAGCAGCAAGGAAGTCCTGGATGCCCGGGGCAATGTGCGTCCGGAGGTGTTCTCGGAAATCCTGTCCACTACCTTCAGGGATCTGGCACCCGAGATTTCCAGTGATAAACGCAACAGGGAATTCGAAATCGTCACCATATACGATCCTTCCCTTTCCACCGATTTTACCCATACCGATCTCAGCCGGAAGACGACAAGTTTACTGAATACGCTAACTGACCAGGGGCTGCTTCAGAACCATTCGGCCATTAAGGCTCAGGTGTATATGGAAAATAAGGCCTCTGGGGAGGTTTATCACATGCTGGCCGGTTTTACTGTACGATCTAGCAAGCGTACGATCTACATACTGGACAGCAATCAGGGTGTCCGTCCTATGTAATGGTGACACCTATGGGTTAGGGCTGTTGCGAATACACCTAAATTCCTAACATGCTTTCAGAGTACAAAGTACAAATTGTAAAGTCCCACGAAACCGTATCGGTCCCCGCCGAGGACCTGGGAATATTCTTTATACTTACTACTTCGTCGGATTTGCTCGACGAGGATGGATATATCCGAACCCCGCTCTTTCTTAAGGCCGTAGGACATACCTACAGAGATTTCTATGAAGCCGTAGCCGAGAAATACGCCGGACTTACCTTCGACGTAGTCACATATCTGGAAAAAAGGGGGGAGGTTCGACTAAACTCCAAGGAAGTGGCCATGATGGCCACCCAATTGATACAAAACCTCTGGGGTGACGGTTACATGAACGGCGCCAGCCTGGTAATTTCCATGGGCACCCTGCAGAACCAGGCTACAGGCGAATCCCATCACATATTGATTGGGTTTACCTTCCGATCCGACGAGTCCATGGTGTACCTGATGGAAGGAGACAATAGAGTAAAGGCGTTCTGAGGCGACTTGGCGAATTTGACGGCTATTGAAAGGAAATTAGATGCTTTCGTTATGAACGGAAGCAAAAAGTTGTTAAATTCCAGCCTTGCAAGCCGTTAGGCCTGTAAGCAAATAGGACCAACCACCCCATCATGAAAATACGAGAGCTCATTGGGTTTCTGGGAACCGGTGTCGTGCTGTCTGGCCTGTACTATTATCTGTGCCTGCTTACGGGAAATGCCCCCCTTTCCCCTGCCCTGCACATACGTATCGGAGATCAGGACTTCCCGGTGGAGGGAGTGCTGCTTATCGCCTTCTTTCTGATTATCGGTTATTTCCTGGTATATTTCTTACGCGCATTGCTCGGCAGGTTTCGCAACAATGCCGTCAACAATTTTTTACTGGTTACTACAGGGGTGATGGCCGCCTGGTTTACCTACCTGATATACCTGGGCAACACCCATGAATTCATACACCTTAACGTGGGCTACCCTCTACCCGTGGACGGCTCTGCATCGACATTTTCATTGGGTGGCGACGCCCAACAAACGGGATTCCCCCTTAGGGAAGTGCTGTTCGGCAAACTGGTTTTTTTACTGCTGCTGCTTTGCTTTACGATATTCCGGACGGGCGCCAACGACGCCATGGCCCACCGTTGATTTTGGCAGGGCACTTCAGTCCGCGAGAGCCCCACGTATGTGCCAAAACTTTCCCTCCTGGCACAGGGCGCAGTGGATAGGTTCTGCCATAACCTGAGCATAAAAATCCGCCATTATCACCTCCCACGCCTTCTAGGTATCAATCCGCTTTTAGCATATCCTCATATCCCCACCATTCGTCGAAGGTATACGGTCTTCCATCCATTATGCGTTATTTTTGAAATAAATTATTGCACATGCAACCATTAACCCAAATTGACGTGATCGAAAAGGAAAAATCGCTAGCGGCCAAACATGCTGTGAAATTTGTAAAAAATGGCATGAAGGTAGGGTTGGGCACCGGCTCCACAGCGGCATACGCAGTAGATTTGATCGGGAAGAAAGTCGCAAAAGGCCTCGATATCGTGGCGGTGGCATCCTCGGAACGTACCGCAGCCCAGGCGCGCTCCCTGAATATACCCCTGACCACGCTGGAGGACGCCCGGTTTCTGGATATATATATAGACGGTACCGACGAATTCGATGCCGACCTGAATCTGATTAAAGGCGGGGGTGGTGCATTATTGAGGGAAAAGATCCTTTCCTACTTCTCCGATATCACATTGATCATCTGCGATTCCTCCAAGAAGTCCCAAAACCTGGGGTCTTTCAAGCTTCCTGTAGAGACCATCCCACTGGCCACGGGAGTGATAGCCGAGCGCCTGGTAGCCATGGAGCTCAACCCGCACCTGAGACTGAAGAACGGATCCCCTTATACCACGGATGAAGGGAACCACATCCTGGATGTGGACATCTCGAGCGTCCGGGACCTGAAAAAATTCAATACAGACATTACGGCCATACCCGGAGTGGTGGAAACTGGGCTTTTCCTGGGTATGGCCGACCTGATTATTATGGGTCAGGAGGATAGCACCATAGTGTTTACGCCTCAACCCGCAAATTAATCCCCGGAGTCTTCTTCTACCGAAATCAGGTTGTCCTCCGGTATGCGGTCGATCATCTTGTTGTAGGGATCAATATCAGCCTTTGCGGGCTTTCTGTCTGTGATCCGTTTTAGCGTCTTGCTGCAGGAAATAAGGATACGCAAAAGAATTGTTGCTACTCAAAATTTACAGACATAGCTGCTGCGAAAGACGAAGTTCCTTCCGAAATTCCCAGTAAACGGATGTAGTTTTATCGAATCCGTAAGGAGTGGGATGGGCTAAGGACTATTCCGTATATTTTTAGACAAATGGGTATATGACTCTCGGACGTTCCTTCATTGTCTCTTTTTCCTGCCTTCTGGCACTGGCAATTATGGCCTGTGACCGGAATGCCCCCCTCACGGCCAGCGACTGGATCGATTCCTCCGTAGCCGCACACGGATCCGAAAAACTCAATGGACGCAAACTGAGCTTTGGTTTCAGAGAACACGACTACACCATACTGCGGGTTGGAGGCCGCTTCACCTACACCCGCACCCTGAATTCCGACAGCCTGGTGGTTATTGACAGCCTGAAGAGCAGTGGGGCCTTCAGCCGGCACGTCAATGGGATACGCACGGCCGTAAGCGACAGCATGGCTGCTAAATACAGCGAATCCATCAATTCGGTTGCCTATTTTTTTCTGCTCCCACTACCTTTAAAGGATAAAGCCGTGGTCAGTGAATTGGGGGAAGTCGCCCGCATCCGCGGTAACCGTTTCCAGACCCTGAATATAGGTTTCCGTCAGGAGGGCGGGGGAACCGACTATCAGGACGAATTCCGATACTGGATCAGTGAACGGGACTCAACTGTGGATTATCTGGCGTACCGTTACGAAACCGATGGCGGGGGTATCCGTTTCCGGGTGGCTACCCGGCAACATAGAATGGACGGTATGCTGTTCCAGGACTACGAAAACTTCAAGCCGTCTTCCGAGCAGGTGCCCCTCGACAGCTTGCCTGCTTTATGGGAACGGGGTGAGCTGGAACTGCTATCCACCATCGAAAACGAAGAAATACGGGTCGACTGATCGGATTCGATAGCGCACATCCGTGCTAGACCTCCATTTCCAGTGCCGTAATCCAGAAAACAGCACTGGCATAGACCAACAGCAGACTGTAGATGACATGAACTGCGGTCTCTGCCGATCGTCCCTGCCAGAGTCGCATGGAATAACCAAAGAGTTGGGTAAGCAGACGAAGGGTCCAGAAAAGGGCCAACCCCATGCACAAGGCATTCCCCAGATAGGTATTGAGCAACTCCCCGGAATAGAAAACGCACAATAGTCCCATAAGCATTACGGTCAGGGCAATGAAAAACGTATGGGTAATCATCATCTGACGGTTCAACAGGCTCAGTTTCTTGAGTTCCAGCTTCCATTTCAGGTATCGTGGAAAGATCAGGTGGATGAGTGAGAGTACGAGAAACAGGAATCCTACGGTTCTAATGTGCGCATCCATGGTCAAGGTTTCGAGGCCGCCGAGCCTTGCCTCGGCAGCGAAGTGTCTATTAAATATAATGCAAGTGTAGGATTTACCCTTATTTTATCCAAGGAGGAACGGGCAAAAAATCTATTCTCCACGCATCTCCCGTTTTCGCATGGGCATGGCGTCTATGGTCGCAAACAACCGCTCGATCTCAACCGGCTCGTATGATCGCAGCTTTTCTCCCCCATCCTTGCCATACAAAGTAAAAGAAAACGGCCTCGGGCGATCCGTGATACGCTCCTTGTCCAAATAAACGACAAGCTTACGCTCCTTGAGGCCCTTGGCGTTTTCCCTAAGTATTCGCAGTTGCTCTTCGAGCAAAGCCTGCCCTCGTTCCGTGTATTGCATTACAATCACGCGTTCTTTCCAAAGATGTACTTCGGGCTTGTAGGGAGCTTCACCCTTGAAATAGTCCTGTGAATACATAAACCCTCCATTTAGCAGAATGAAAAGAATAATCAAATTTCTCATGTTCAAGTTTTAATCCAGCAACAATTGGGGCGGTGTTTACGATACTACAAAGGTAAAAGGAAGGAAAGGAGCGGGATTTACTCCCCTGATACGTACAATTATATTCTGTAAATTCCGGTTTCAAACGATGTGCTTGTCATGAAAAAAACCGTTCACTCTCTTTTAATTATCGGAACCATACTATTCACAACCCTGTTGGGTAGCTGCGATCCCAGTGGGGATATCAACGATCAGGGTTTTACTAACGAGGAGGTGGCCTTTCTGCTGGCCGAGTCGATCACTTCCGAAAACGGATTGTATTTTCTGTTGGGTGAATTAACCGACATCATCGATTCCCAAACGGGAGTGGCCAAATCGGGTTCCTCTCGGTATGCCTCATCGGAAATTTGCGGGGTCGAACAGAACGAAAGCGAGCCGCTTGATTTCAGTTCCCCGGAATTGACTACTACAGGACAGCTTACGCTGCGCTACACCTTCAATTGCGTGGAGGAGACACCCACTACCCTAACTGCAGCAGTCGATCTCAATGCCACCTTTGAGGGAACGGATTTCAGCTCCACCCTGGGTTACGACCTGGATTACCTCATCGGGAATTTTCCCGGGAATCAGCCATTTACCATCGGGGGGACATTGGAATACGATACTGAGATTAGCTCCGGCGGAGAAAACTCTATATTCGGTTACAGTTGGGACCTCAGCGATGGCCTACTGGACAAGCAAACCGGGGTACTCACCGGGGGCACTGGCACCATCAACATGACCATTAGCGGAGCCAGCGGGCAGCCTCTGGACCTTCCCGTACCCTTCAACATCGAATCTAATGGAAATATCACCGTAGTTATAAATGGGCAACAGTTCAGCATCAACCCATTTACAGGCTTGTCAACCTAACCCACTTCAGCAACATCAGCGAAACACTACCCCGGCGGGCCTTGCCCGCCGGTTTTTTTTTGCCTCGCTTCATTACCCAGGCGGTCTCAGATCGTGAATTCACCTCAATAGAATTCAGAATACGATCATAGAGCTGTGGATAAATTTTCCATGGACAATACTCAAGGGGAATTCGAAATAAAAGTCCGTCGTTGTACCTTAGAGGTAACTAAAAAACACTAATCATGAAAAACACGTTGAAGTCTTCTCTATTAGCACTGGTATTCCTGTTTTCGGCCTTGTTTACGGGTTGTAGCAGCGACGACAGCTCCGATTTAAGCTATTCGGATGACGAAATTGCCGAACTCCTGGCAGAATCTTTTGTGGCCTCCGGCCTCTACAACTATTTCTTCGGCCTGGCCAGTTACGCCGATCTGCAGACCCTGAAAGCCAGGGACCTGGCATCCAGCGCCTCCTGCAACCAGACCGAAACCACCTCCCTGGACGAGAGCTACAGTGAAGGTGGATTTTCCACTAGCATTACCGGAAGTATTTCTTATACGGTGAACTGTCTGGGGGATATTCCGGACAGCGTGGGCATGATCATCGACCTCAACGCTTCAGTAGCCGGGGAGGACTTCTCTACCGACTTCAGCTACGACGTAGAAATGCTTTTGGGCAACCTGACAGGCACCGGACCGTTTACCATCGCAGGCTCAACTTCCTATGATGGGGACGGAAGTTACTCCGGTGAGAGCTTTGCATTCGGATACAGCTCCACTCTGGTCAATGGGACCATCGACCGGGAAACCTATACTCCCATAGGAGGAACAGGAACCATCTCCATGGACCTGACCGATCCCAACGGAGGTTCGGGTACCATTACTGCTCAGTATTCTATTGGTTCCGATGGAAATGTTACAGTAACCTTCAATGGCAAGTCATACCTGATCAACCCTTCCTTCGGGCTAGTGTCCTAGTAACGAAGTACCGCTAACGAAACCGAAAGGCTCCGGGGTTAAGTCCCGGAGCTTTTTTTCTTCTGCGCTGTCTCGGACACGGCAGTTATGGCAGCAGCCCTGGCAAGGGAGGAGTTGAAGTTTTCGCCTGATTACCCCACCCGAAAAACTTTCTGAAACTTTAACATTTGGGCAGGCCGACTGAAACCCTTTAAAAATGCAGGCTCCCGTTACGTCAGTAATTTCGGGGTGTTTTTAGGGTAAAACTGACAAATGTCATCATTCTTAAACTTGCCCGGATATATTTTCGCCTCAGATATCAACATTAAAAATCGAATAGTTATGGTAGAAGTTGGTTTTATAGAAGGGACCTGGACCCGAGGGGTCGATGTCAAAGACTTCGTTCGAAATAACCTCACTCCCTACTACGGGGATCACGAATTCCTCGTGGGACCCACCGAACGCACAGAACGCCTTTGGGAAATCTGCAAGCAGGCCCTCAAGGAAGAACGGGAAAACAAAGGGGTCCGTTCACTGGACACCGACACCATTTCGACCATCAGCGCATTCGGACCGGGGTATATCGACCGGGAAAATGAAGTTATCGTGGGACTGCAGACGGACGAACTGCTGAAGAGGACCATGAAGCCTTTCGGAGGCTTTAAGGTGGTTCAGAAAGCCTTATCGGAACACGGTACCCAACCCAACGAAATAATCACTGAACTCTTCTCCAAATACGTGAAGACCCACAATGATGGGGTTTTCGATGCCTACAATGACGAGATTCGCAAGTACCGTTCCCTCGGCATACTCACGGGCCTGCCCGACAACTACGCCCGGGGCAGAATAATAGGAGACTACCGGCGAATAGCCCTCTACGGCCTGGATTTTCTCATTGAACAGAAAAAGGCAGACCTCGCCGCCATAAACAGTCCGATGACCGATGCCGCCATCCGGTTGCGCGAAGAGGTTTCGGAACAGATCCGGGCGCTGGAGGATATGGTTACCCTGGGTAACACCTACGGGCTCGACCTGAGGCGCCCGGCAGCCAACGCACGCGAAGCCGTGCAGTGGACCTACATGGCGTATCTGGCCGCAGTCAAGGAACAGGATGGAGCAGCCATGTCACTGGGGAACATCTCGGCCTTCCTGGATATCTTCATCGAAAAAGACCTGCAGGAGGGACGCATCACCGAACGGGAGGCCCAGGAGTACATCGATCAGTTTGTGATGAAACTCCGGGTGGTCCGTCACCTGCGCATGGCGGCTTACGAGGAGATCTTCGCAGGGGATCCCACCTGGGTGACCGAAGTGATCGGGGGCATGTTCGAGGATGGTCGCACCAAGGTGACCCGGACTTCCTACCGATTCCTGAACACTCTTTACAATCTGGGTCCATCGCCCGAGCCCAATCTCACTGTGCTGTGGTCTGAAGACCTGCCGGAGAACTTCAAGACCTACTGTTCCATGGTCGCCATCGATACCTCTTCGGTTCAATTCGAAAACGACCGGCTGATGCGGGAGACCCGCGGTTCCGACGACTACGGCATTGCCTGCTGTGTGTCCTATCAGGAACTGGGCAAGTCGATTCAGTTTTTCGGTGCCCGTACCAACCTGGCCAAGGCTTTACTCATGGCCCTCAACGGCGGACGCTGTGAAATGACCGGGACTCAGGTCGTGGAAGGCATCCCTCAACTGAAGGGCGATTACCTGGATTACGATGAAGTCCTGAAGCACTACCACCTGGTGATACGGGATATTGCACGTGTGTATAACGACACCATGAATGTCATCCACTATATGCACGATAAGTATTACTATGAAAAGGCCCAGATGGCCCTGATCGATACCAACCCACGCATCGACATCGCCTACGGCATCGCGGGACTCTCCATAGTGGCGGATTCCCTCTCGGCGATCAAGTACGCCAAGGTCAGACCCATAAGGAATGAAGAAGGACTAACCACAGATTTCGTGATCGAGGGAGAATTTCCCAAATACGGGAACGACGACGACAGGGCTGACGAACTGGCCGCCATGGTCGTGGCCGACTTCAACCGGGAGCTTCAGAAACTCCCCGTCTACAAAAATGCGAATCCCACACTTTCGGTACTCACCATCACCTCCAATGTGGTCTATGGGAAGAAGACGGGTGCAACTCCGGACGGACGGGCCCAGGGTATCCCCTTTGCCCCCGGAGCCAATCCCATGCACGGCCGGGACGAAAACGGGGCGATCGCTTCCCTGAATTCGGTAGCGAAAATAGACTACCGGGACGCCTTCGACGGGATTTCCAATACGTTCTCGATCCTTCCGAAATCGCTGGGATCAAACGAGGTCGAACGCGTCGAAAACCTCTCGAACATACTGGACGGATATTTTGCGCAGGATGCGCATCATATCAATGTCAACGTGCTCGATAAGGAGACCTTACTCGACGCCATGGAGCGCCCGGAAGAATACCCCCAGCTTACCGTCAGGGTATCCGGCTATGCGGTTAATTTTGTGAAACTGACACGGGAACAGCAGTTAGAAGTGATTGCCCGTTCCTTCCATGAAACCATGTAGTTCATAACCCGAAATGCCCTTTGGCGGGGAGGCTGCTAAACCCCTGCCATCGGGCATTTTCATATCGAGAAAAGTCCAGGCCATACAACCTTCAGATCACACATTGCGCATCCATTCCATAGAGTCCATGGGCACCCATGACGGCCCGGGTATTCGTCTGGTCCTCTTCCTACAGGGGTGTAAGCTCAAATGCGTGTACTGCCACAATCCCGATACCATAGACACCGGTCCGCAGGCCGGACAGGAATACAGCATCGACCAGCTGATGGCCCAGGTAAGGCGCATGAAGCCCTACTTCGGTAAAAGAGGAGGCGTGACCATTTCGGGAGGGGAACCCCTGCTTCAGTCCAGAGGTCTGCTCACCCTGTTCAAACGGCTCAAAGAGGAAGGGATTCACACCAATATCGATACCAACGGCCGCATCCTCACTAGGACCACCAAGGAACTTCTCGACCAATATACCGATCTGGTAATGCTGGATATCAAACATATGACGGAGGAGGGCTACACCGCCATAACGGGCCTGAGAAACGTCAGGACCACCTTCGATTTCGCGGCCTATCGTGAGCGATCGGGCAAGCCCATGTGGCTCCGATTCGTGCTGATACCCGGACTCACCAACGAGCCTGCGCTCCTTCACGAAATGGGAAAACACTTTAAGGACTTCAAGACCGTAGAGCGGTTCGAACTCCTCCCCTACCACAAACTGGGCGTGCACAAATGGGTAGAACTCGGCTGGGACTACCCGCTTAAGGATGCCCGTGAAAACAAACCGGAAGAAATCGAAGCCGCTGCCGAAATACTCAGGGGTTACTTCGAAGATGTCCGGATCAACTAAATCGATAGTCAATGCAGAAGAAGCGACTCAAAAACCGCTGGCTCATCGCCGCTTCGGCGGTGGGAATCCACCTCTCGATCGGATCGGTCTACGCCTATTCCGTGATGACCAATCCGGTAAAGGACATATTCGACGTCGAGGGCAGTGTGATTAAGTGGGCCTTTAAGATCGCCATACTTTTCCTTGGACTTTCGGCCGCCTTCCTGGGTCGCTGGGTAGAACGGGTGGGGCCCCGGATCAGCGGAACGGCCTCGGCGATCCTGTACGGTTTGGGGATCTTCGGTTCCGGACTCGCCATTCAGTTGGAGTCGCTGTATCTGTTCTATCTCTGTTATGGGGTGATCGGAGGTATCGGGTTGGGCCTGGGTTATATCACCCCGGTCAGCACCCTGGTCAAATGGTTTCCGGACCGGCGCGGGCTGGCCACGGGTATGGCAATTATGGGCTTTGGCTTTGCCGCACTCATTTTCGGACCGGTGATGCAGGCCCTCTTCGACTCCATAGGCGTCACCGCTGCCTTTTACTTCCTGGGGGTGCTGTATCTGTGCGTCATCTTTCTATCCGCCCGCTATATGGAAAAACCCCCGGAAGGCTACCTGCCCGAAGGCTTCAAACCCGGTGAGAACAAGAATATCCGGCCAGATATTTCAAATATAGACGCAAACTCCTCGCTGAAGACCACTCGTTTTTACTATATGTGGATCATGATGTTCATTAACATCTCCTGCGGAATCGCCATAATTGCGGCGGCGAGTCCCATGATGCAGGAAAAACTCGGCTACACGCCCATGGAGGCCGCGGCCGTGGTGGGGCTCATCGGCGTCTTTAACGGCTTCGGCCGCATCCTCTGGTCCAGCCTGTCGGATTACCTTGGCCGGGCCAATACGTACATCGTCTTCTTTGCTTTCCAGATACTGGCCTTCTACCTGCTTCCGAAGACATCTGTGGAACTGATATTCCTGGTATTGCTATTATCTGTAATCACCATGTACGGCGGTGGTTTTGCGACACTTCCTGCCTTCCTCGGCGACCTGTTCGGTACCAAGCAACTCGGCGCCATCCACGGTATGATCCTGGTGGCCTGGGCTCTGGCCGGAGTGGTAGGCCCAACCCTTTACGATGTAGTAAAGAGCTCCACCGGCTCCCTGAATGCCACCCTGGAGGTCTTTGCCGGCCTGTTTGTCGTGGCCTTGTTCGTATCCATACTCATGAAGCGAATCGTAATAAAGGCATACAGGGATATGGAGCACGAATTCGAGGAAGTCGTCGCCCAGGGCGGGAACCCGTCGCGATAGGGAAGTCCGGGAATCCATGCGGAGGAATCCGGTACGGAGCCAGTGATGGAAACGTAACTCTTTCTTTTCAGCACCAGGCTCGGGTCCGTTAGTCACACGGTTCCCAACACCCAACCCGGATTCAGCACATTCATGTACCGTTGGCCCATTCCGGCCGTAGGGATCGCAATACCGGAAAAATCCCGCAAAGCACTACCTTTAAAACAGCAGAGCGAACCGCTGCATACATAAGACCATGAAGAAGATCGGACTCATCGGGGGTATGAGCTGGGAATCCACCCAGGTGTACTACCGGATTATGAACGAACGGGTAAGGGAAATTCTCGGGGGATACCATTCCGTGCGCTGCGTGATGGACTCAGTGGATTTTGCAGAAATCGAGAGGCTACAGCACGAGGATCGCTGGGACCTCCTTAGCGAACTAATGGCTCATTCGGCCCAGAATCTGGTCAGAGCCGAGGCGGAACTCATAGTGATCTGCACCAACACCATGCACGCCTGTACCAGTTATATTACCCGGAATGCAGATGTCCCACTATTGCATATTGCCTCCGCCACGGGTGGGCAAATAAAAACGGATGGTTTGGATTCGATTCTTCTGCTGGGCACGCGTTTTACCATGGAAGGCGGGTTCTACAAGGACACCCTCAGGGAGGAATTCGGGATACAGACCCTGGTACCCGAAGCGACCGACCGCGAACGGATACACCGTATCATCTATCAGGAACTGGTACACGGTGTCTTCCGGGACGAATCCCGGGAAAATATTCGGGAGATCATCCGCAAAGGAGCCGAAAAGGGGGCGCAGGGCGTGGTGCTGGGTTGCACGGAAATTCCACTTCTGCTCCGGCAGGGGGATGTGGACATAGCAGTCTACGACACCACACGTATACACGCCGAGGCCGCAGTGGACTTCGCCCTGGGTTAGCTCAGCCCGAATACTGCATCATCTTACAGCAATCCCCTAATCCGAGCCGCGGCCTGTTCGGCTGTGATGTCCCTTTGGGGAGAGCCGAACATCTCATAGCCCACCATGAACTTTTTCACCGTAGCACTGCGGAGCAATGGCGGATAGAAACTCATATGCCAATGCCAGTGCGAGGTGTCCCCTCCGTGGGTGGGTGCCTGATGGATCCCGCTGGAATACGGGAAGGATACGTTGAAAATGCGGTCGTAGGTGGAGGTAATGACGGAAATGGCCTCGGCAAAATCAGCCGAACCCCTATCATCCAACTCGAGGATATGCCGTTGGTGATTCCTGGGAACGATCATGGTCTCGAATGGCCAGATGGCCCAAAAAGGTACCAGAACCACCATTGAATCGTTTTCCCATACAATGCGCTCTTCAAGTACGAGTTCCTGTTCGAGGTACTTACCCAGTAATGAACTCCCGTATTCATCGTGATAGGCTTTCTGCTGCCTATCTTTTTTCAGGGCCTCATTGGGCAGTGATGACTGACTCCATATCTGCCCGTGAGGGTGGGGATTACTACAACCCATAATGGAGCCCTTGTTCTCAAAGATCTGAACGTAATGGATATACTCCTTATTCCCAAGTTCCCTGTATTCACTTTGCCAGAGTCGAACCACCCGTTCAATCTCCATAACCGACATTTCAGCCAGGCTCTTGGAGTGGTCCGGACTAAAGCAGACCACCTTGCAGATCCCTTGCTCTCCCCGGGCCCTGAGAAGACCGTTTACTACCTCTTTTTGCGATGAATCAGAAAGCAGGGCCGAAAAATCGTTGACAAAGGAAAATACATCTTCATAATCGGGGTTCACATCCCCGCTCGCCCTGGTATTGCCCGGACACAGATAGCAATGGGGGTCGTGCGCAGGTCTGTTCTCGGGAGGTATTTCCTCCTGTTGCCCCTGCCAGGGGCGCCTCGCGCGATGCGGAGATACCATAACCCATTCCCCGGTGAGTATATTGAACCGCTTGTGCGGGTATTCCTGTAAATTCATTTAGCTCTATTTAATGATGCGGGCGCCGTCCGCTACCTGAACACTATATTCGCTGAATTCGACTCCGAATTGACGTGTATACTCCCGGCGTATCGTATCGAGGAAGGCTTCGGCCTTACCTTTTTCGATCAGGTTAATTGTACAGCCGCCGAAACCTCCCCCCATCATCCTCGCTCCCAGTATGGATTTCTCTGTCCGGGCGTGTTGCACGAGAAAATCCAGTTCCGGGCAACTCACCTGATAGTCCTCACTCAGACCCTGATGGGATTGGTACAACAATTCGCCCACTGCATGGAGATCTCCCTTTCTGAGTGCATCTGCAGTCCATTGGGTACGTTGAATTTCACGGATCACAAAGCTTGCCTTTTGATAATCTTCGGTTGCAAGCTTCATCTTGTATTCTTCTAGTTCCTCGGGGGTCACATCCCTCAGGGCTCTTTTTCCAAGAATATCCGCGACGCGTTCGCAAGAAGCCCTTCGATCGTTATAGGCACTATCGGATAAGTTGTGATGCACGTTGGTATTGATCAGCAATATCTCGTGATGCTCAAAATTTGCCGGGAAATACTCGGTCTCCAGACTCCGGCAGTCCAGAAGGAAGAACTGATCCTTCCGGCCAAACATACTGGCAAACTGGTCCATGATCCCACACTTGACGCCGACAAACTGGTGTTCGGCCTGCTGGGAAACCTCAATCATCTCCCGGGGTTGGAGGCCAAGATCGAAAAGGGCATTTAGGGCCACGACGATGCTGTTCTCCAGAGCCGCGGATGAAGACAGGCCGGAGCCCGAAGGGATATTGCCCGAGAATACGAAGTTGAACCCCTCGACCTCCAGGTTCCTGTTTTGCAATTGATCGACTACCCCTAGCACATAATTCCTCCATCCCCCCGCGTGCAAAGGTCTGAACTGATCCAGACTGAACTCCAGGTGCTCATTCAGGTCCAGCGCCACGGCCTGGCAGACCCGGGTATGGTTGCGCCCGACGGCCGCAACGACATACCTGTCGATTGCAGCGGGGAACACAAAACCATCGTTGTAGTCCACGTGCTCGCCGATCAGGTTGATGCGGCCGGGGGCCATAGACATCACAGGTTCTTCGGCGAACCGGGCTCGAAATTTTTCCCTTACATGGTGAGTGAGCTTATGAATCATGGTTGTCAATATCGGGGTATTATGGGAGTTGATTCCACAGTGGGGTTATGTACCGTTCCCTGGTTCGGCCCCTTTGAGTTGTCGATAAAGGGCAGGATAGTGTGCCCTAAAGGTATCGCGGATAAACTCCATGGGGACATCATCGAAATGTCCGTAGTCCTCCAGATACTCCATGAATTTCTCCTCACGTTGATTGTATTCCTGCATAATCGAATCCGCTGTCCCGTCGAAGTCCAGGGCATCCACCTGATACAATTCACACAATCCACGATTAAAGGCAGGGGAGCACTTCGCCCATATTCCCCCCAGAAGTACCTCGGACAGGCCATGGGGTGCAATGACATTCGTGCCGAGTTTCTTCTCCAGGCGTTCCGTAGCGATATGATTGGACACTTTGGCCAGTCGGAGTCGGGCAGGAATTCCGAGCCCCCTCATTCCGGCAATGAAGAGTATCGATTTGTCTATGCAATGGGCCGCTTCTTTCCCTGCTATATGGCTCGCCTTGAAGTGGGAGTTCGTCAAGCTGATCACAAAGGGATTATACCTCCAACCCTCCCGGACTTTCAGGTACCACCCCTTAATTTGTTCCCTGGGGGATTGCAAATCCTTGAATTCCCGAATAAGCTCCTGTATTTCCAAAGATTCGAAATCGAAGTAACCGGTTGGCCGGAGAAATACGGATTCGCAGGTGCGCATGTTCAAAAATAACAAATGAACTGATCAAAGGCCTCTCCGAATCTAATCATCCACCGCCAGGCGGAGGGTTACGGTTTCCCGGCCGTTGCGCTCTACAAGCAGGAGATACGTTCCGGTAGGAAGGCCTCCTTTCGGATCCACCAACCAGCCATTGCCATCGAATGAAGTTTCGTCTATCCCAAAGCCCCTAACGAACCGCCCATTGAGATCGTAAATGAGCAGGCGGTTCCAAATCGTGTTTATTCGGTCTGAGGCATTCAGATAAAAACGCCCGTCTTCCCGTATCGGATTCGGATAGACCCAAAACGTAGTTTCCTCAGCTGTAACGCCGAAGTACTCCGGATCTATAAAACCGGTAATTGCAGATGTCTCCTCGTCTATGGCAAAATTAATCACCTTGTAGTCCAGTAGTTCTCCGCTTAACCCACTGGATTCATACACCTCGACTACTAACTTGTAATTACCAGGTACGAGGACCTGTTCGAAATAGTCTCCGCTGAGGTCACCAAATGCGGCGTAGGGAGCAACATTCTCCTGTCGTACCAGACTTACCGGTCCGGAAAGAGAGGAATAGACGCTGCCTACCTCATCGGGATAGGTCTCCAGGCGGATGTTGACTCCCAGATTCACCACCAGTGCGTAAGGGATTACCATGTTGTTTTCAATCGTCAACAGGTCCGTATCCGTCTCGGCGTTCAGCAGGACGGCACTTTTAAGGCCTGTAGTCGGCGCAAAGAATGCGCTGATGGTTTGATCCTGGGTAACATTGACAAATGCGTACTCCGATTGCGCTCCCTGGGATACCCCGTTTACCAATACATCCTGTATTTGGAAGCCGGGATCGGGGAAAATGGTATACCATTGGTCCTCGAACTCCAACACCTGCGTGGTACCCGCGGGGCTTATACTCCCTCCATCTCCAGCGCTGGAAAATATATCGTAAACGGGTATCTCTTCGAATAGGGCCTCTATCGTATGGTCCTCATCTACATTCAGGAAGTCGAAGGTTTCGAACGGTCCGCGACCGCTGCCATCGACTATGAGATTATTGACCCGATACCCGGGATCAGGAGTAATCACAAAGCTCTGGGTTGCTCCCTCCTGTACCGCGGTAATTCCCTCAGGATCGATAGAACCTCCCACTCCCGCACTGGAAACAATTTCGTAGGTAGGAAGCTCTTCAAAAACCGCTTCTATGGTGTGGTTCTGCTGAACACCTGTAAACTCATAAGACGCTATCGCACCCTGAGAGACGTTATCTACAATCAAATCCAGGACACGGAAATTGGCATCCGCCGTAAGGGTAAAGGCCTGTGTAGCTCCTTCTCCCACCACTATAACCCCCGTGGGGTCGATGAAGCCACCCTCACCGGCACCGGCTGTGATGCTGTAAGTCGGGATTTCTTCAAAAATCGCTTCAATCGTGTGTGCCGATGAAACGTCAGTAAACGTATATGCCGTTATTGCCCCCTGGGATTCCTCATCCACAAGAACATCCAGGATTCTGTATCCCACACTTGCCATTATCGCGTAACTCTGATCCTCCCCCTCGAACAATGTCGTTGTACCGCTCGGGTCTATGGAACCTCCCGCCCCGGCAGAGGAAACGATATCGTAGGTGGGAATCGGCTCGAATACCGCCTCTATCGTATGAGACGCCATAATATTCAAAAACTCATAGGATGCTAACGCACCCACCGACACTCCATCTACCAGGACATCCAAAACGCGATAGCCCGCCTCGGCTGTAATCACATAATCCTGAGAATCGCCTTCCTGCAGGGTCAGCGTACCTTCCGGATCTATGGTACCTCCCGGCCCCGAAGACGAAACGATATCGTAGGTGGGAATCCGTTCAAATACCGCCTCTATACTGTGATTTTCGAAGAGTTTGTTAAACGCGTAGTTCGATATCGCACCCTGAGATACCCCGTCCACCAGTACATCGGATATGCGGTAATCCGCATCCGGGGTGATGGAGTACGCCTGATCCGAGCCCTGAGGCAGCGTACTAAGCCCGGCAGGATCTATGGACCCTCCGTTACCTGCACTGGCCGTTATGGTATAGAAGATTGTCGGCTGTTCCACGATGGAGAACTCTAAAACACGTGTGGGATAAGGCGTTCCGGACAGATTGCCCCCTGTATAGGGCGTTACGCTTAAGGTGTAGGAGCCTAAGGGGAATTCCCTTCCGAAGTAGTTGGTGGTTGCATCCCCAAAAAGCGTGTAGGGAGCAAAGTTTTCTACCTGAGAATGATTGATGGGTCCGTTTAATACTGCCTGCAAACTGCCAACCTGCTCCGGATTGGTTTCGAATCGGAAGGAAAGCAACATACCATCTACATCCGTCTGCAGGATTTCCTGTTGATTGCTTACTTCAAACAGATCTACATTATCCGTGGCATTGACCAGAACAAAACGCTGCACACCCAAAGACACTACAAACGTGGCTTCTATGGTATGAGATTCGGTTACGTTTTCGAATGTATATTGGGTAATCGCTCCCTGTGACCGCCCGTCGACCCGTACATCGGAAATGGCATACCCGGAGTCCGGTGTAATTGTGTACAGCTGGCTTTCGCCTTCCTCCAGGGTCAGGGTGCCGATGGGATCTATAGTGCCCCCCGTTCCAGCCGAAGAAACAATAGCATAGGTAGGAATGAATTCAAACAGGGCCTCAACGGTGTGGTTTTGACGTACATCCTCAAAAGCATAAGATTCCACAGCTCCCACTGAAGCATCATCTACGATAACATCCGCCACCCGATAGCCCGCATCGGGGATCACGTTGTACGTCTGTACGGCACCCTCTTCAACCGAAGTCGTTCCCTCGGGATCGATGGAACCTCCTTCACCTGCACTGGAGATGATATCGTAGGTAGGAATCTGTTCGAAAACGGCCTCGATAGCCTGTGTGCCGAGTATATTTTCAAACCTGTACGACTCCACGGCCCCCACGGATTCACCATTCACCCGAACATCGAGGATACGGTATCCCGGTTCCGGGGTGATCGTGTACTCTTGGTCTGCCCCTTCACTGACCACCGTATTTCCCTCTGGAGTGATCGATCCTCCGGGGCCGGCAGAAGAGGTAATGGTAAAGGTCGGGACTACCACAAAAAAGACTTCGATGGTGTGGGCCTGATTTACATCCGTAAATTCATAGATATTCACAGGGCCCTGGGGTTCTCCATCGACAATCACCTCATCGATGCGGTAACCCGTATCCGCCGTAATGGTGTAAAACTGACTTTCTCCCTCAGGAACGGAGGTGGTACCAGCCGGTTCTATGGTTCCGCCGCCACCCGCGCTCGCAACGATATCATAGGTAGGTATGAGTTCAAAAGTGGCCTCTATGGTATGCTCTTTAAGTACAACATTGAATTCATAGGATTCTACGGGACCTACCGTTTGACTATCTACCCGTACATCAAGGATGCGATAGCCCTCATTGGGCGTGATCATGAAATTCTGATTCCTGCCTTCCTTGACTTCTACCCTACCCGACGGGTCTATGATTCCCCCTGTTCCTGCCAGGGCTTCTATCTCGTAAGTCGGTATCAGCTGCTGACCGATCAGATACACCCAACTCTGAGCGGTTTCTCTAGGAGGATTGCCCGTGGAGAGTGTACCGTTGGAAGTCACCTCGGTCAATGCGAGGAGTTCGCCGCCTGTCCTTGGGTTATACCAGGCGATTTCATAATCCCCGGCGGGGATAGTGACGGTGGAATTGCCCCCATCCGGAAGGAAACCGATACGCCAGCTTGACTCGTCAGAGAGCAAATACCCCTGTGTGGCCAGATCGTCTCGGTTGACCAGCTCATGAAAGGGGATGTTCCGGCTCTCGAATAATTCCCGGGCATGGCGCATCCGTTCGAAGTAGGGTTGCAGTTCGGAGTAATCTTCCAGGTTAACATCCTTACCGCCCCCGGAATACACATGAATACCCGGGGCACCCGCCATTAAGGCCGCCCAGAGGCTGCTGTCGGTCCAGTCCTCCACGTCCGGGAAGGCAATGGGCGTGTAAGGCTCGGTATATCGTATGACCCAGGGTTTCCCATCCGACTGTGCGTCGTTAATCCACCGAAGGATTCGGTCGTGACCCAGTGAAGCATCATCGAAATACCCCTGATAGGAGATGACCCCAAGGTTCGAGTTGCCCTCCAGGTTCAGTATTTGTCCGAAGATGTCATCCCGGTAACTCGGACCATTATGGGCGCTGATCAAATCCTTATATGGTGAAAGATCTTCGATAAACGCAGCAGCTTCCTCAATCTGTTCGGCGGTGTACTGGTCTCCGCCACTATCCCAGTTGGCCTCCTCACCTATGGTAAAAATCACCGCATTCAGGTAACCAAAACGGGCCACCATTTCCCGATAATAGATCTTGCGTTCATCGCTGAAACTATCCACGGGATTACCCGACTGGGCTTCGAAGAAGTTGAGGTTCTCCGTCTCCAGCAGAACCATTTCCGCGGCCACGCCCTGACTCATCATATAGTCGAATACAATCTGCCACTGGTCCAATTTGGACACATCATAAGTCAAAATCTCGTAAGGCTGCGTAAAGGGAAACGCATTCATCCCGTCGCCTTCCACATTCATCATCTGGAAGTAGTTGATGTTCATTCCCTGAGATCTCAAATAGTTAACCGCTCCAATAATCCCTTTTCCCAGATCCGACTTCCAAACGGGATTGCCTGTGTTCCAGTCCCCAATATGTGTGGGATAGGTTCGCGTACTGGGGGTTCCATCGAATTCCGCATACTCCAGAAAGACTTCGGGAGATCCCACTCCAAACTCCAGGAAGTACGTGCCATCTGAGAAGCGGGCATGAGAGTCCCCAACATATTGCAGTTTACCCTGGGAATAAAAACCATTGGGATCTACCGTATCCCCGACGGTTACCGTGGCAAAAACACCATTGGGGTAGAGTGATAATCCAACTCCGTCCACTGTGCTCGCAGCTATGGAAGGTCCGTACTCGAAATCAATGGTTGCGGTGTACGTGCCACTCTCCTCGGGCAGGAACTCTGCCTTCCAAACAGAACCGGAGGCAGCACTGGTGTTCGCCGCATCCCCATCCCCTGCAAAATACGCCGGAACCAACATGGTACCGGACGGGCCCTGAATAGTTACATTCATCCGATAGTCCCGGAATGTTTCAGGGGTCTCGGAGAGATTCAAGGTGGTCTGTATGGTCAGGGTCGTTTTCTTGTAGCGCTGTGGATTAGGATTGGAGCGGATTACCACTGCCGTTAATTCGGCAAATACAGCCTCGATGGTATGGTTTTCGGTTATGGAGGTGAATTCGTAGCTGGATATGGAGCCCTGGGGCACTCCATCCACCAGCACATGTGAGATGCGATAGCCCGAATCGGGAGTAATGGTGTATGTAATATCGCTGTCCTGAACCGCGTTGGTGGTTCCTGAAGGCGATATAGTCCCCCCTGGGCCAGCAGTCGCGATGATATCAAAACTGGGAGGAGGAACCAGCTCGAATACCGCCTCGATGGTGTGCGCCCTGGAAACGTTTGTAAACGTATAACTCGTTAATGGCCCCTGCGACTCACCGTTGACCACCACATCCGATATTACATATCCGGCAGAAGCGGTAATGCTGTACATTTGATCGGAGCCTTCGTTGACCAGAGTGCTCCCGGATGGATCAATGCCCCCTCCGACACCGGCCGAAGATATGATTTCGTACGTCGGAGTCTCCTCGAATTCTACCTGGATGGAATGATCCTGGGTTACATTCTGAAATTCATACGTACCGATGGCTCCCTGAGATAACCCGTCCACGATCACATCTGAAATGCGATACCCCAGGTCGGGCACCATCGTATAGACTTGATTGTCACCTTCCTCTACTGTAGTATTTCCTTCGGGTAAGATCGTACCTCCCTGGCCCCCTAGTGCGGAAATGGTAAACGTCGGTATGAGTTCGAATATGGCCTCGATCGTATGATTCTGGCTGACACCGGAGAAAACATAACTCTCCGGTACTCCCTGCGATACCCCATCCACGAGTACATCCGCAATCCGGTACCCCGTATCGGCCTGTATTTGGTATTCCTGGCTTCCCCCCTGCGGAAGTGTCACCGTACCCGAAGGACTCACAGTCCCCCCCGGTCCCGCCGTGGCTGTAATGCTGTACTGAGCCGAAAACTCATCGACTATGGAAAATGCAGTGATCACTGTCGGGTAGGCATCACCGCTCAGGTTCCCTCCGGAGTACGGGGTCACAGTCAGGCTGTAATTCCCTTTGGGTAATAAACGGCCGAAATAGTCCCCGGCATTATCACCAAACAGGGTGTAAGGCGCAAAGTTTTCGGTTTGAGCATGATCGACGGGACCATTGAGTACCGCCCGAAGACTACCTACCTGTTCAGGAAAGGTTTCGAAACGAAAGGACAACAGGGTTCCCAGTACATCCGCCTCCAGGATTTCCCTTCCATCCCGGATTTCCCCAATGTCTTCTTCCGTATCGGCATTTACCAGCACAACGCGCTGCAGCCCGTCGCCTTTCTCAAAACTCACTTCGATCGAATGAGGACCGGAAACGTTTGTAAACGTATAATTGAGGACTTTACCCACCGAATTCCCATCTACAAGAACATCCAGCACCTTAAAACCCGGATCAGGAGTGATCTGAAAACCCTGATTATCTCCTTCTTTGACTAACGTACTGCCCAAGGGACTGATGGTTCCCCCCGGACCGGCGGAGGACAGTATGTCAAAGGTGGGAATGAGTTCGAATTGGGCCTCGATGGCTTGATCCGCCTGAACATCCTCGAACCGATATGACATTATGGGTCCTTGCGAGACCTGATTTACCCGAACATCAAAAACGCGATAGCCGGGATCGGGAACTATGCTAAAGTCCTGGCTCGAGCCTTGGTTTAGCGTTGTGATTCCGCTGGGATCGATAGCACCCCCTGCACCGGCCTCTGCAGCAATATCGAAAGTGGGAATTTGCTCGTAACTCGCTTCTATGGTATGATTCTGATTTATTCCACTGAATTCATAGCTGTCCAAAGCTCCCTGTGACTGGCCGTCCACGAGCACGTCCAGGATTTGGAATCCCAGATTGGGAGTAATGGTGAACACCTGGCTGTCACCTTCCGGTATGTCGATGGTTCCCTCGGGATCGATAGTTCCTCCACTGCCCGCAGAGGAAAGAATGGTATATATGGGAATACGTTCAAAAGTGGCCTCTATGGTGTGGGGCTGAGTCACATTGATAAATACGTAAGAGTTGACCGCGCCTACCGACACCTCGTCGACAAGGACATCCAGTATACGGTATCCCACGTCTGCTGCTATGGTGTAGAGCTGATTTTCCCCTTCGCTTACCTGGGTGGTTCCTTCGGGGGTGATGCTCCCCCCCGTTACGGATGAGGAAACAATAGGATATTCAGGGATGGGCTCAAAGATCGCTTCAATGGAGTGATTTTGAGAAACGTTAATGAAGTCGTAGCTTCCAATCACTCCCTGAGAGTTACCATCGACCCGGACATCTGAAATGCGATAGCCCTCATCGGCCACGATAGTAAAACTCTGATCACTCCCCTCTTCCAGGGCAAGGGTTCCATTGGGATCAATTCTCCCCCCTACTCCAGCACTGGCCACAATCTGATACTGTACCGTGGGTGTATTGACTATGGAAAACGACTTGACTAACTCAGGATAAGCCTGCCCTTGCTGATTCGGTTCGGAGTAAGCCACCACGGTGATCGTATAATTCCCAAGAGGAAGTAATTCACCGAAATAATCACCGGACAAATCGCCAAACAAGGCATAAGGCGCCACATTTTCAATTCGATTCCCCGTAACCGGCCCCTGCAATTCCAGTCGCACGCTTCCCACAACTTCGGGATTCGTATCTGCACGGACATTGAGGTTAATGCCCTGGACCCGATCCTGGGCAATTTCCAACTGATCGGTGATCTCCAGTATGTCTTCTTCCGCATCTGCATTTACAAGTACAATGCGATCCACACCCTCTTCCCTGGAATCCACCTGCCAACTAAAGCTGATCTCAACAGGGCCAGAGCTGGGTTTGGAAACGGTTACCTGAGGGGAATAGTTCCCGGCTCCGTTACCTCCCTGTGAGCTGCCATCGGCCAGGGTTCCACTAATCTGTCCCGTATTACTAATGGAAATACCGGCTGGCTGACCGGAAAGAACATACTGGAAATCCTCTACTTCCAACCCTCCGGTGGCACTAACCGAAAATTCAATCAGGTCCCCTTCACGAGACTCCATTTCCATGATGGGCTGCACCTGTATATCGAGTTCATTGAACACCGTCCAGGCAAAGGAAATAGTAAACTGTTCCTGGGAGTCGGTATTTGTAGCGGTAACCACAACAGGGTAAGGCGATGACATATACGCATCTGAACCGATCACCCCCGAGATTGTGGGCTGATCAGGAGAAATGGAGAGTCCTGCCGGCAGTCCGGTAGCCTGATAGGTATAGGTATGGGAAACATCCAGGTTCTGGATTTGCAGGTTTATTACATCTGCGGTCGTATGGGCTTGATCACCGGGATTCACCAGGGGATTCGTTTCCAGGGCAACCTCTGCAAACTCGCTTTCCGTTCTGTATATCCTGAGGGTAGCCGATTGACCGTCATTCCCAGGGTTGGATGTAACCGAAATAGTTGCCTGTGCTCCCGATTTCAGAAACTTGCCGCTCAAGTCGCCACCGGTTATCGAATAATTTGCCGAGCCGGCTCCCAGGATCTCGACCCTATCGATATACACTCCCGTATTCCCATTTGCCGCAGCAACTGTAATGTCCCGAATCCCCGTACTTCCGAAAAAGACCTGATCCGGTACGACCAATTCACTTCTACTCAGCTCCTGTAAATCGGGTTCATTCGTTCCATAGAATTCGATATTCTTCTGTGGTGGGGCCGCCGCCCAGTCACTCGCCCCGGAAGCCAGGTAAACGGCGTTATCCGACACCACGGCTGGAACCCCGTGCCGCTGAAACTGGGTATCCGGAAGACGTGACCAGGTCTGGTTGATGAGGTTATACGCTTCGGTGAGCTGCAGGGCGGTCTCGTTTACCTCGACGCCGTATACATTAGCCTGAAACACTTCCCCACCCATGACCATTATTTGGCCTTCAAATACGGCTACAGGGGCACCCGCTCTGGGAGTGGGCAGGTTTTGAGAAGCCGGAAGAGTGGTCCATTGTTCCGTAGTCAAATCGAACACATCTACCTCGGAGATCAGCGGCTCATAAAATCCGCCAATACCCCCGGACCAACGCCCAGCGACATTGTAAATCTTGTCCTCTGCGACTACCGCATAGAAGTGATCCCTGGGTGTCGGAGCATCGGGCAGTTGCCTCCATTGTCCGGTTTCCGGGTCAAATTCATCCACCCAGGCCACATAGCCCCCATTATGGCCATTGGTGGATCCGGCCAGGAAGTAAAATTTGTCATTGTAGGTTACAAGTCCTGCAGCACCTCGCCTCCTTCCCGGTGGGATCTCCGGCCCCTGTATCCATTCCTTGGTTATCGGATCAAATAACCAGACATATTCGGTAGGTTCCGTGGTCGGAAACTCAAAGAACTTTAAGGCACCGATCACCCAAATGTAGCCTTGGTAGTATACGGGTTGAAAGTGATTGATTCGATAAGGGGCCTGGGAAACCAGAGCCCAGGTGTCGTTGGCTACGTCGTATTCATATACGTCGTTATTTTCAAGCCCGCCGAGTATGTAAAATTTATCGCCGGCCTGTACGAAGCCCGATTCTCCCTTGGCCTCGTAGTTCTGATTTTCGTTCATATCTGACCATACCGTAGTCTGGGCCTGTGTAGAGTGATATATGAACAGTAATGCCAGCAGTATACACTGGAATACTAATCCGAATAGTCTTTGGGGCATTAATCGTGTATTCTTTAGGTATAAGGTTTTTTTTGGGGAAGTAACAGAATTCAGCCTTAAGACCAAAACGAAAACCTTAAGAATTTTATAAAAGTTTAAGAACTGCGATGACGATTTTAAGGATTGTGCGAATTAATAAGGCGGCTTGGACTCAATCTCAATTTAGGGCTACCGGTACTATTTCCTTACTAGTACAACGACCCATTTAGTGCCCGTCCCTCATCTAGGTCCCAATCTCATAAATCCGCGATGCTTCACCCCAGGGATGATACCCATTTCCAATGAACCGGAAACCGTATCTCTCATAATAGGAA
Source organism: uncultured Flavobacteriaceae bacterium (assembly GCA_964550895.1). Taxonomy (GTDB): domain Bacteria; phylum Bacteroidota; class Bacteroidia; order Flavobacteriales; family Flavobacteriaceae; genus CAZKAP01. The sequence continues at coordinate 15,331 of CAZKAP010000018.1, read as the reverse complement.
TTGTGCTCCGTACACAGATACAGCTTCGGGAAACCAAAAGCATGTGCATCTTTTCGAATGCGATCAAAGAGATATTTCGGGTACCCCTTTCCTCTTTGGGATTCCTCAATAAAAAGGGCACATAACCAGGGGTACAGCTCACCCCTACTTATGAAGTCATTGGTGATCAGTCCGGCACACCCGATGGTCGTACCGTCTTTGAGAAGCAGGTACCACTGAGGTAGGGGGTTGGCCGCGTCGATGCAGTGGGTGATGCTGTCCTGATAAAGCACCGGAAGCACATCCGGCCAGGATCTTTGAAAGTACGCTATAGCGGCATCCCTGGTTTCCGGGTGCTCCCGTACGGGGATAATCTCAATCATGAAATGACTTTAACGGGAAGCACCTATTAGCCTGATTCCAGGAGCTTTAAAAGAGTGTCAAGTATTTCGTCTTCCTCATCACCAAGATACTCTTTTCCCTTTATATCGGGAACGACTCCCCTAAGGTCGGTATTCCCGCTGACGCGGACCATATACCCCTTGGGAACACTTGCAGAAACTCCGGTATTCGGTAACGTTAAAGAAAACCGGGATGCATGCAGGGACGGATGGTCGCCGGTCTCTTCCCCGACTATGGTACCGAATCCATAATCCTGAATCATTCCCGCACAAACCTGCTAAAGAATGGGTGTTAAATCCCGACCTGAATAAAATGTAAACAACCTTGGCAACAGGGCTTTAAACATAACTTGCTTGCTACTAGCTAAATGGTTGGGAAGAAATATTGAAAATCGATTATCTCAGATGAAGTGGGATGAATTGATATACAGCATACAGTGCTTCGTCGGCTCGAGACCGCTTATTTTTCAATAACTATGCTAAAGATCCACGTTTGGACCTTATGATAAGGAGAGAGGACACTGAACTATTAGCATAGTATTAACAAGCCCGCCCCGTTCGAACAGGGCTTTCCGCAAACGATTTTTACACCTTATTTCACGCTTCACGCAGCTCCATTGCTCTCGCACTCAACGATCGAAGTAGAAAACCCCTCCATTTTGTTTAACATAAACCAACCGACTCATACCTTAAATTTTTCATAAGGCATTTTTAACAAAATTACAATCTATTCATATTCAATTTATTGCAATCGTGTTTTCCGACCTTTGCACAAAAATTACTATGTTAAACAAGTCCGATTATCTCATCCTGTTTTCGGCCTTTATCAGTTTTCTCTTTTCGGTAATCCTCTGGTTTGCCGGACTCACAGAAGCCGGGCAGTACGTATCTATTTGGGTTCCGTCTATATTAATTCTGGGCGTGTACCTCCGAACCCTGAAAACCCAAAAATAACATGGCAGATCGAACCCTCATTTATCTGATCGGAGTGGTCTGTATGCTGAGCGTGGGGACGGCCGTGGTTCTGACCATCTTTACATTACAAAATGAAGATGAACAGGCTCACCAGAGCCCGGTTAAAAAAGGAATTAAAAGAACCCTTTTCCTGATCCTGGTCGGAATCATAGCAGCGGCATTTGCCGTATATATGGGCATCGAGTCCATGGGTGGCTTTATGCCCATCAGCGAATACTAGGCGTCCGGGGTGGTCAATTTTAACATTTCAAGGGTTTTTCGTACTTTTGCAACGATGAATTTGAAACAGCACGAAACACGCAATACGCGTATACTTACTTTTCAATACCTGGTATTTCGGAATCAACCGAACAAATTCATTCCTCCCACCCTTTTCTGACATCAGTTATCGGTCCGGCACCGGTAAGCATCCACCTCAGATTCCGCAAGGAAACAGGTACTGACGGCTACAGGCCACCCAGCCTGAAAATATTCACACAAAAAAATAGCATGTTAAAGATAGAAGTCAAAAAAGACGAAAACATAGATCGCGCGCTCAAGCGTTATAAGAGAAAGAGAAGATCCACCAAGCTCGTGGAAGAAATCCGGGAACGCAGGGAGTTCACCAAGGACTCGGTCAAAAGGAGGAAGAATAAAGAGAAAGCCAGCTATCGGGAGCAATATCTGAATCAACAGGATAATCAATAATTCATCAAAGAAAACGAAAGTCATGCAATTTATTAGCGTAAAGCGAAAAACCAAGACTGAAAAAAGATACAGTCGTAAGATGGGAGAGCTCACCACCAAGGTAATCTACATCCGGCAATACTTCATGGGCCTGCCCATGCGCACCCTGCACAAATACAGGGAAACCTATTACGGGGAGGTGAAGGACTGTCAGGATTGCAATCTGTTTATCTGATCCCATTTCATAATTACTCTAATGATGCCATAGGCCAGGCAGTTTTGCCAGGCCTTGACAGGCCTCCAGCTTGCACGCAGGGTTTGGCTAGCAGGCATCGAAAACCCACTTATGCATAAAGAATTGGTGGTCATTAAGGTGGGAACCAATGTAATGACCAATAAGGATAACCGTATCGTCCGGCCCTTCCTTCAGAATCTGGTGCATCAGATCGCCGAATTGTACGAACGGGATATCATGAGTATACTCGTTTCCTCAGGGTCTGTCATCGCCGGCAAGGAGGTGCTCGGCAAATCGAAAATATCCAATAAGGCCCAGCGAAGACAGGTGTATTCCGCCATCGGACAGCCCAGAGTAATGCGGCTGTATTACAACATGTTTCACGATTACGGCATGAAGTGTGCGCAGGTGCTCCCCACCAAGCGAGATTTCAATCCGGGCATCCATCGGGAAAACATGATTTCCTGCATAGAGGGACTACTATCGGAAGGAGTCATCCCCATTGCCAATGAGGACGACGCCGTGTCGGTCAAAAATTCCATGTTTTCCGACAACGACGAACTGGCCATGCTTATCGCACAGCTCACTAATGCCGACAAATTTATTTTGATGACGGATATAGACGGGCTTTTTAACGGTCATCCCGACCACGAGGATTCCCGTGTAATCAAGGAAGTTTCCCCCGACGAAGAACTCAATACGTACATACAGGAAAACCACAAGCAGGAAGGTGAGGGTCGCGGGGGCATGAGAACCAAGCTGGGCTATGCCCAAAAGGCGGCGGCCAGAGACATCACCTCGTTTATCGTCAATGGCAAGAAAGAGAATATTCTTATCGACCTCATCGAAGGAAAGAAAGTAGGAACCAAAATTTCGCATTGAACCTCATGAAACTCTTAGATACCGAACTCAAAAATCGGGTATTGTCCGAGATGGAGAACATGCTCGACACCCACCGGGATGAATTGTTGCGGGCCAACCAAATCGACCTGAACACCTTCGATCGGGAAGATCAGGCCTTATACGACCGATTGGTAGTCAATCAGAAGAAGATTGACCAGATGATACAGGCGGTACGCGAAGTTCGCGAGCAGCCTGATCCCGTAAACCAGGAGATCTCCCTACGCGAACTGGACACGGGTCTGCGGATCATCAATCGGACGGCGCCCTTCGGAACCATACTGATTATATACGAATCCCGCCCTGATGTGACCGTAGAGGCTGCTGTTCTTGCCTTTAAGGCCAACAACAACATCTTACTGAAAGGCGGGAAGGAGGCCCTGAACAGCAATCGGATACTCGTGGAATTCTGGCACCGCGCCCTGGAAAAACACGGATTGTCGAAGGACTGTATTCAGTTACTGGAAATGGATCGCGAACGGACACAGGAATTCCTGAAAGATCCGGACCAACCGCTCGATCTGATCGTTCCCCGGGGCGGAGAGAAACTCATTCGCTTTGTAAAAGAAAATGCGAGCTGCGCAGTTTTGGTGAGCGGACGAGGAAATAACTTCCTTTATGTTCACCAGGAGGCCGATTGGAAGAAGAGCCTGGAAGTCATTCTCAACGCCAAAACCCATAAAATATCAGCTTGCAACGCCCTGGATAAAATCTTGATCGACACCGATCTCGAAGACCTGAATAAACGCTTACGCGAACTGGATGCCCTGCTCTCGGAGCACGGTGTGGAACTCCTGGTGGACCAGGGTGCAGGGGAAGTGTTGAGCGAGCGCCCTGTAATACCCGGTGAGTCGATCTGGGAGGAAGAGTTTCTGGCCATGAAGTGTGTAGTCGGGTTGGTCGGGGGCCCCGAAGAGGCCGTACATAAAATCAACCTATATTCTGGAGGACATTCAGTCGCCATCATGACCGAGGACCACCAGACAGCTATCGCCTTTATGGACGGTGTGGACTGCGCTGCGGTCTATCAAAACGCCTCCACCCGGTTTACGGATGGTGGACAAATGGGAGTCGGTGCCGAATTGGCGATCAGCACCGATAAGTTGCACCACCGCGGCCCACTGGGACTCAAAGAACTGGTCACCAACAAGTACTACGTATTTGGAGATGGTCACATACGATCCTAGTCCACGACCTCAACAGTCAGGGTCTTGGAAATATTCCTGGAGGAGTTCCCCACGTGGATGTCATAGGTTCCCATCTCCACTACCCACTGCTTATCGTCAACCCGGTAGTACGCCAGATCAGAAACCGCAATTGGTATACTGATTACCGCGGAATCTCCAGCCGGAACGGACACTTTCCTGAAGCCTTTGAGTTCCTTGGCCGCCCGTTCGACCTGGGAATCGAGTTTGGAAGTATACACCTGTACGACCTCCTTGCCATCGACCTGGCCCGTATTCTTCACGCGCACATCGACCCAGATGGTATCTTCCTTTCCATATGATTTCTCGTCGATGCGAACCTCTTCAATTTCAAAATTCGTATAGGAAAGTCCGAAACCAAATGGGTAGAGCGGCTCCACCTGCTTCGTATCGAACCAGCGATAACCCACCAGTATACCCTCCTTGTAGGTCACGGTTTCATCACCGGGAAAGCTCTGTGTGGCATGGGCGGGAGAGTCCTCCAGTTTTTTAGGCATGGTCCACGGAAGCTTACCCGATGGATTCACATGGCCCAGGAGTACATCGGCCAGGGCATTCCCCCCTTCCGAACCGTTGAACCAGCTCCAGACGATGGTGGGAGCCATCGCCTCGACTCTTCTCAGGTCGAACGGACCACCTCCAATCATAACGACCACTGTATTTGGGTTTACCGCCATCACCTGCTCGATCAATTCCTCCTGCGCAAAAGGAAGCCCGAGATCGACACGGTCGGCGGCCTCCGTTTCGAAGTCGCGATTCGAGCCTGCAAAGATGACCACCCGATCGGAGTTCCGTGCGGCCTCCAGGGCCTCTTCGAGCTTTATGGGATCCAGCTCATTAACAGGTACCGGCCCATTGTGGGTAATATCCCCTCGCTGTTCGTTGCTGTTTTCTGAGTACCGCTCCAGGTAGCCCTCGGCGAAATTTACCTCTATGCCATCAGGCAGCCTGTTCTTCAGTCCTTCCAGCGGAGTTACCTCCCTTCGGGTCTTGACTCCGGCCCCGAATCCGGCCAGGGAATTCTTCTTAACCGCGTTATTGCCGATTACAGCTATGGACCGGACTCCGTCCAGATCCAGGGGCAGGAAACCGGACTCGTTCTTCAGGAGCACTATGGCCTCGGCAGCTATATCGTAGGCATCCCTGTAATGCGCTTCAGTCGCCAGGCTGCCCTCCGTCCGGCCAACGCTGTCGATGGCCTTAACCTGATACATCATGCGAAGAATCCGTCGAACGTGCTTGTCGATTTCCTCCTCGGCAATCTCGCCGGCCCTGGCCGCAGCGATCAGCGGGTCGGCCAAAAAGTACTCGTCAAAGGGTTTGTTTGTACCCATTTCGATATCGAGCCCGTTCTCCAGGGACTTTACGGTGGAATGCACTGCGGCCCAATCCGACACTACGACTCCCTGGAAATCCCATTCGTCACGCAATACCGTGTTGAGCATGTAATCGTTCTCGCAGAGATAATCACTGCGGAATTTGTTGTAGGCACCCATCATCGCATAAGCGTTGCCTTCAACTACGGTGGCCCTAAACGCAGGCAGATAAATCTCGCGCAGAGTGCGTTCGTCTACGAATACATCTACGTAATCCCGGTTGGTCTCCTGGTTGTTTACGGCATAGTGCTTTACACAAGCCATAACATCGTTGTCCTGCACGCCTACCACAAAGGGTACAGCCATGCGGGCGTTCAGGAAAGGATCTTCCGTGAAGTATTCGTAGGTGCGGCCGCCGAGCGGAGTTCGGATGATGTTGATGGCCGGCGAGAGCAGCATATCCTTATGCCTTGCCCGGGCCTCCTGCCCCACGCTGTTGCCCATCGTATAGGAGAGTTCCGGGTTCCACGTGGCCGCTACGGCACCGGCAGCGGGGTAGTACGTAG
>CAZKAP010000018.1:7390-9078 GCA_964550895.1 uncultured Flavobacteriaceae bacterium | reverse complement strand
CGTTCTCCCAGCCGGCGGGCGCCCAGCTATCGACAGAAATCTCCTCCCGGATGCCCAGCGGGCCGTCTGTCATCTTGAGTTCGGGTATGCCCAAACGCTCCACTCCGCCGGAATTGAACTTGGTCCGGGCATGCAGCATGCCCACCTTCTCCTCGAGGGTCATCTTCTCTATCAATCCTTCGATCTCGGATTCCCGGTCGGCGAAAACATAGGGCCTGGGTTCATAAACTTTCTGAGTTCGGGCTTGGTCGGATGCCATGCTTTCGGTTTTTTTATCGGTACAGGAGGTAAATAGGATCAGGACGGCGCATAGCGAGAGCACAGCGGGGCGAAATGTAGGGCAATGAATCATAGTCGGGTTGTTTTGGACGCCCAAAAAAGGCAGAATAAAGGTAGCGAACTTCTGTATTTTCAGGGCCAGGATACCCAGTAGATCAGATCACCTTTAACATCTTCCAGACGCCCACCCAGGGACTGAGTTGAGGATCGGGGTCCAGCCCCTTTCCCATCCTGTGGATCTGGGAGGTATACCAGGTCAGGTCGATAAACCCCAACTTGTCCACGAAGGAAACCCCGGTTCGCTTATGCGAGAGCTCTGCCCGATCCCAGCTGCCGTTCAGGAGGTCCCGGGCGATCTCAGGGTATACGGCGAAAGGACGGGCCATGCCCACGAAGTCCAGCTCGTCCCCGGCCAGGGCGCTTTCCATTACCGTTCTGCTCCGGAACCCACCCGTAAGCAGAAGCGGGGTCCGCGTTCGTTTCCTGGCCTTACCGATGAATTCCATGAAATAGGCTTCCCGTTCCCGGGTGCTTTGCTTCTTCATCTGCCCTGTCATGGCCGCCCGCTCATAAGTTCCCCCGGACACCTCGATCAAATCAATCCCCTCGGCAGAGAGCATATCAATAACCTCGAGGGATTCCTCTTCGCTGAACCCACCGCGCTGAAAGTCGGCTGAATTAATTTTGATTCCAACCGGATATTCAGGGCCCACCCGCTTCCTTATGGACCGGTAAATTTCGATCGCAAAACGAGCCCTATTCTCGAGGCTACCCCCCCAGCGATCCGTTCTGAGGTTCGTATAAGGCGAAAGGAACTGGCTAATCAGGTAGCCGTGAGCACCGTGTATCTGCACCCCCTTCCACCCGGCTTCCTGCGCGATGGCAGCGGCGTGGCCAAATCGTTTGATCAGGTCCAGTATTTCCCCATCGGTCAGCGGTCGTGGCCTGCGGACCATACCCGGTATCTTCAGGGGTACATCGGAAGCGCTCACACTGGTCTTGTTGAATTTCAGCACCTGTCGGCCCGGATGATTCAGCTGCATCCAGAGGTGGCATCCATCTTTTTGCGCCAAACGGGCCCATTGCCGCAATTCATTTAAAAAGTTTCTGTTCTCTACAATAACATTCCTGGGCTCACCCAGTGCGCGCCGGTCGATCATGACATTCCCGGAGATGAGTATGCCCGCACCGCTTGCTCCCCAGCGCTCATAGAGCTTAAAGAGGCGAGATCCCGGCCTCCCTCCCCTGTCGGCCATATTCTCGCTCATGGCGGACTTGACAATTCGGTTCGGTATGGCTACCCCACAGGGCAGGATGAAGGATTGCTTGAGTTCATTCAAAACGGTTGCTATTTGGACGCATTAGTCCCGACACCCGTTTTCGGATGTCCGGATAGGCTAAAGTACGGA
>CAZKAP010000018.1:0-7380 GCA_964550895.1 uncultured Flavobacteriaceae bacterium | reverse complement strand
GGAAGTGCCTGATGAATATCCCGCTCGCAGGATTGAGGTTCTCTCCCGGATACCCGCTGAGCGCGGCGATGAATTAAATTAGTAAATTACCCCCGACCCGCAGCAAACCCCCGGGCGAATAGCCATGACCAAGGAAAGCCTTTTTACCGTACGCATAGCACTCATCGTAGCCCTGGGTGGGTTCCTGATGGGATTCGATGCCTCCGTGATTTCGGGGGTGAATAAGTTCGTGCAAATCGATTTCAAACTGTCCGACCTGGAGCTGGGGTTTTCGGTGAGTTCCCTGACGATCGTTGCGGCTCTGGCCATGATGGTGTCCGGACCCCTTAGCGACCGCTTCGGCAGGCGTGTTATGCTGAAAGCCTGCGCCATCGTATTCACCATTTCGGCTGTGGGCTCCGCGATGGCCCCCAACTTCCTGCTTTTCCTGATTTTTCGAATGCTCGGAGGGCTGGGAGTGGGAGCATCTCTGATCCTCGCCCCCATGTACATAGCGGAGATCGCCCCGCCCGATCAGAGGGGAAGGCTGGTATCCTTCAACCAGCTGAATATCGTACTCGGCATATCCGTGGCCTTCTTCAGCAACTACCTGATCGTACAACTGGGAGACTCGGACGCTTCCTGGGTTCAGTCGTTGGGCATAGCCGACCACACCTGGCGCTGGATGCTGGGAGTGGAAGCGGCACCGGCAGTACTCTATTTGCTGGGGCTGTTTACCGTCCCCCGGAGCCCGAGATGGCTAATCATGAAAGCAAAACTGGACGAGGCCAAAAAGGTATTGCTGCAATTCAGCTCTCCCAGTCAGGCGGAGACGGACCTGAAGGCCGTAACGGAATCACTGGAGGCCGACCGACATAAGGAGAAGGCCTCGCTGACCGAGCTTTTTGGACCAGGAATGCGCCTGGTGCTCACCATAGGACTGGTAGTGGGTATACTGCAGCAGATCACCGGGATCAATTCCGTCTTCTTCTACGCCCCGATGATCTTCGAACAATCGGGTATCGGAACGGATGCATCCTTCGTGCAGGCCATACTGGTGGGCCTTACCAACCTGGTCTTTACCATACTGGCCATGGTACTCATCGACAGAATTGGCCGCAAACCCCTGCTCGCCTTCGGCGTAGGGGGCATAGGGGTGTTTATGCTGCTGTTGGCCTACAGCTTCAACTCGGCGACCTATTCGCTGACACAGGACAAGATCGACCGGCTGTCCGATCCGGGCCTGAGGACGGAAATCTCGGTTCTGGCCGGCAGGTCCTTCGCGAACGACGTGGCCTACAAAAACGAGATCAAATCCGTACTGGGTGCGGAGCGGGCCAAGCAATACGAATCCGAACTGATCACCGCTGCCATTAGTATGAATCCAATCCTAATCCTGTTGGGAATCATAGGTTTCGTAGCCTGTTTCGCCGTTTCGCTAGGTCCCGTGATGTGGGTGCTCTTCTCCGAATTGTTTCCACTTAAGATACGCGGCATCGCGATTTCGTTCGTGGGCTTTGTGAATTCTGCCGTATCGGCCGCCGTTCAATGGGTGTTTCCCTGGGAACTCTCCACTATAGGCAGTTCCATGACCTTCTTGATCTACGGTTTATTTGCCATAGCAGGGCTCTTCTTTGTTATACGGGTGATCCCGGAGACCAAGGGCCGGTCCCTGGAGGAGCTGGAGGCCGAACTGGTCAAATAGCTATCTATGGGCAAAGCCCTGCCGTCGATCTGCGGTGTTCCCAACCCGCCCGGTCCATGATGGCCGCACGGCTGTGAAGACTTATCTTTAACCCTGTTGATTTTTGATCCATGCGTACACTTTTACTCTTCTTACTCCCCTGTTTTTTCGGCACCTTAGTCCAGGCCCAGAGCCCCGGTCTTTCCTACCTGGACATTTTCGACCTTCAATACGTATCCGATCCGCAAATCTCCCCCGACGGAAACTGGGTCGTGTATCGGCGCATGGGCTTCGATATTATGAAAGACCGTTCGTCGGGTAACCTCTGGTTGATCCGAGTCGATGGCAGCCATCATCAGAAACTCACCACTCGAGAGGTCTCCGAAACCCAGGCTTCCTGGTCTCCCTCCGGCGATCGCATCGTATTTTCGAGCTCCAGCGAAGAAGGATCGGAGATCTACCTCTACTGGGTCAATAGTGGAAAAACAGCCCGAATCTCCCAGCTCCCCTTTTCGCCGGGTTCCCTTAACTGGTCTCCCGATGGCAGCCGGATTGCCTTTACCATGAATGTTCCGTCCAAGGCTCCAGTGATCGCAAAAATGCCCGAGAAGCCCAAAGGAGCGAAATGGGCCGCCAAGCCCCGCATCACAGACAGGGTCTATCACGAGGCCGACGGCCGCGGCTATATAGAGCCCGGCTTTACTCATATTTTCGTTCTTCCCGCACTGGGAGGCGCTCCACGTCAACTCACCTCCGGCGACTGGAATCACGGGGGACCCCTTTCCTGGTCTCCCGATGGACAGATCCTGTATTTCTCGTCCAACCGCGTGGCGGATTGGGAATACCGGTTCCGCAACAGCGAGGTCTACTCGGTCGATGTGGAAAGTGGAGTCATTACTGCACTGACCGAGCGCGACGGCCCCGATACCCACCCTCAGGTATCCCCGGACGGTAAGAAAATCGCCTATTTGGGATTTGAGGATAAACATCAGGCCTACCAAATCAGCAAGCTACACCTTATGGATATTGACGGTAGCAACAAACGGCTGATATCCGGAGATCTGGACCGGAGTATTACGGATATCACATGGGATTCCGGGGGAAAGGGCCTGTACTTTAATTACGACGACAAGGGCAACGGTAAAATCGGATATATTTCACTCTCCGGCAAGGTTAGCAAAATCGCCGATAACCGCGGGGGCACCACCCTGGGCCGCCCCTACGGCAGCGGAACCTATTCGGTATCCCGCAAGGGCACACTGGCCTATACGCATTCCCGACCTGAACATCCTGCAGAGCTGGCCATACTGGATACCAAAGCCCGGGATCCGCGCCTGATCACCCGCCTAAATAAAGCCCTGCTGGACTATAGAACCCTGGGGAAAGTGGAAGAGGTCTGGTACACCTCGTCCTTTGACGGCCGCGACATACAGGGCTGGATCGTCTACCCTCCGAATTACGACCCCACGAAGAAGTACCCCTTTATGGTCGAAAACCACGGAGGCCCCATACTCAACTATGGGGATCGCTTCTCCATTGAAATGCAGCTGTATGCCTCGGCGGGATACATCGTCTTCTATCCCAACGCTCGGGGGAGTACCAGCTACGGTGAGGAATTCGGAAATCTGCTGTATCGAAACTATCCCGGACAGGACTACGATGACACCATGGACGGCGTGGACCATTGCATAAAAATGGGCATTGCCCACGAAGATCAGTTGTTCGTAACCGGCGGGAGTGCCGGCGGTATCATGACAGCCTGGATGATTGGTAAGAACAATCGCTTCGAGGCCGCCGTGGTCGCCAAACCGGTGGTAAACTGGATCAGCAAGACCCTGGTAGCGGATAATTATTTTGGCTATGCGAACTCGCGCTATGAGGGGCAACCCTGGGAAAACGTGGAGCATTACTGGAAGTTTTCGCCTATATCCTTGGTTGGAAATATAGAAACCCCAACGTTGGTGATGGTCGGGATGAACGACCTGCGAACTCCTCCGAGCGAGGCCAAGCAGCTCTACCATGCCCTGAAGCTGCGCAAAAAGGAGACTGTGCTGGTGGAAATACCGGATGCCAGCCATGGCATCGCCAGCAGACCCAGTAACCTGATTAGCAAGATTTCACACACCGTTGCCTGGTTCGACACCTACCGTACTGCGAACAAGGAGCCTGGGGATGATTAGAGCATGTAAACTACCAGAAAACCCAGGTAGGTGCCCAGGGCATTCCCCAGCGTACCTACCAGTATAGCGGGTAGCACGAGTTCCTTCCGATGGAAGGTCTCGGCCAGGGCGATAGCGGTGGTGCCCCCGCCTATATTGGCCTGGCTAACTATGGCGATCATCTGCCAGTCCCGGTGGAACAAGCCGCCCAACACTACGGTAATCAGCCCGTGCAGAAGCACGGCAGTACCCGTGAACAGTATCAGCATCACTCCTACATCCTTCAGTTCGGCCACCGCGCTGAGCTCGCAATACGCCCCGATTACAGCCAGAAAAAGATAAACCAGGTAGAGTCCGAGGTCCTGACTTCCCTTTAGGCGGGACACCAATGGAATTTGGGCCAGCGCGATCCCCAGAGTGGAAATAATCAGCATGAAGGGTACGCCAGGCAATAACCCGGAGAGGAGTCGGGAGAGGTAAAAGCCCCCCACGCCCAGGACAACAAGCCAGGCCAAAGAAGTCAGGTCGATCAGGTCATTTCCTTCTCCATCCGGATAGTCCGCTCCCTGAGATTGGGCGATAACCTTTCCCCGCCAAAAGCGCCTGAGGAATACGGGCATGGCCAGGGTAACCAGTATCCAAAGGGTGGTGATCACGTTGTCCACGGCTATAGTACCTGCATACAGCACTCCCTGTTGCTGGAAATCGTACTCCAGCGCTACGGCGTTGAAATTGATGCTGCCCCCGGTATAGGTCCCGGTGAGCATACCCGCAATGATCCGGGCATTCTCGCCCAAAACACCCTCGGGGGCGAAGAGAAACCAAGAAATCAGGATCCCCAGGGTGGTCGCCAGAGAGCCCATTAAGAACAGAACCACCATGGGCAGACCCGCCCGGCGAATGGAGGTCAGACTCACATTCAGCAGCAGGTAGAATATCGAAATGGGAGCTACATAGGTGAAGATGCCATCGTACAGTTCGATGCTGTTGGAGGCCGATGGGATAAGCCTTAGGTTGGCCAGTACTGCAGCAAATACGATTACGATCAGTGCCGGACCGAACTGTCGGCCCGGTTTGGTTCTGCCCGCATACATGGACAGCAGTACGGACAAACCCAGTACGGCTAGCACATAAACAGGATCGGTGATAAAACTCATAGCCAATAGGTAATAAAAGCTTAAAATATGGGATTTATAAGACTTACCGACCTCAAGCAGGAATATCCCCAGCGAAAGGCACCCCTTCAGGGGCTGGAGTGCGGTATTACAAAGCTTTCCAATGATGTATATTTACAAATCACTATAAATCCATAGACTCATGATAAAACATATGAAATACTACTCTTTCCTGTTGGCCTTATCAATGCTTACCGGTTTAACCTATGGGCAGGAAGACGAGAACGGAGGATTCGACGGAGATTTCTATGTAGGCCTGAACGGAGGAATTCCGGTGGGAAATAATGCTGATATCACTTCTTTCGCCCTTTCCATCGACCTGGGGTACACCGTTGAGGTCTCTGAATCTATTGAACTTGGACTCAGCTCAGGGTACACAAACTGGTTGGGCAAGGACGATTTCAGCAATTTTAGCTTCGCTCCACTAGCCGCAACAGGACAGATCGAACTAACCGACGACCTCGAGCTGGGTACGGACATCGGATATGCCTTCAACCTCAGCGGCGGCGGAGGCGGTGATTTCTATTACAAACCTTTTGTGGCACTGGAATTCGCCGACGATTTAGAGGCGGAGGCTTCCTTCGCCAATGTCAGCGGAGACGGAGCGACCTTCAGCGCGCTGCAGCTGGGGATCCGGTATGAGTTTTAGATTATCCTCTTCCGGTACCACAGGCTAACAGGGAACCAAACGGTTGCCCTTAGTGCCATGCCGAACCAAAGTGTTCGACTGGGGACCCAGTGTAATGATAACATTACCGGGTGCGACCTAAAGTCCATATCTTAATGCGCTAAAACATTCCAAAACGATTATGAAAACACTATTGCATTCCATCCTTATCGCCGGGATCGCTTTCCTGTCCACCCATGCCGGTTATGCCCAGGGCAATCAGATCAGGGAAAGCCCCAAGGCCCGAATCACCCAGTTCATGGGCAAGGACACTCGGATCACCATCGAATACGGCCGACCAGCCGTCAAGGGCCGCAAGGTCTGGGGAGAGCTCGTTCCTTATGGCCTCAGCGAAGGCAACCGCTACTCCAATAACAACCCCTATCCCTGGAGGGCTGGCGCCAATGAGAATACGACCATTGAATTCAACAACGACCTCAAGATCGAGGGACAGGTCATTCCGGCCGGTACGTACAGCATCCATATGATCCCGTCGGAAAGCGAATGGGTGGTGATCTTCAACAAGAACTCGCAATTGTGGGGCAGCTACCAGTACAAGCAGGAAGAAGACGCCCTAAGGGTAACCGTAACTCCCAGGGAAGGCCCTTTCCAGGAGTTGCTGACCTACGGTTTCGAAAACATCACTAAAAACTCAGGGGTGGCCTACCTGCATTGGGAGAAACTCAAGGTACCCTTCGCAATCGAACTCTGATTTCCTTATTCAATAAAGACGAAGCCGTCTCGATATAGAGGCGGTTTTTTTATGAGGGGTCCACGGAATGCTGGAATACGGCAGTAAACCTCATAAAACTGTACGTGAAAATAAGAGTCCACAGGGCGGTGCGAATCCAGTTTCGGCTCACCAGTTTCGTCAGCAGCTCCCGGTCGAAATCCCCGGTAGTTATGGCTCCGTGCATGGGCACAAACTGCAGAAAAGTAACTCCCCAGGTGGCCATAACGAGAATCAGGGCAAGCAAGGCAGGTACAGAAAATCGCACCAACGTCAGGTGCAGATACAATCCCAGCTGAAGCAGCATCAGGGGGGCGACGATGTAACCGATCATGGTGGTATAGGTGCCGTGCCAGGCCATCAGGTTGGACTTCGGGTAATGCAGAAAGCCCGGATACACGATCAGCTGGGTAATCCAGATGAGCACTACGAGGCCAAAATCTACGAGCAAACGAATAACGGGTAAGGTCACAGGAACGGGTAATTCGGGAGTCAAAGTTAATCTATAGCGATTTCCCCTTCTATCAGATTCAGGATGTTAAGGATATCCTCCTCTATATAGCCCTCGTTGATCACCACATAACTCTGATTCAAATAATAGTAGTACAGTACTCCATCCACTTCCAGGGACTCTCTGAATTTCTGGTAACTGGATTCAGGGACTTCCATGGGCGTGATGCCCCTGTCCCGGCGGTAATCGGGACGGTCCTGGGTGAAGTCCGTATTCCGCGCAGGAACGAGTTTTCGGAGCACGGGGTCAACATTTTGAATCCAATGGTCCCTGCGGATGACGACGTCTTCCCGGTAATCGTTTAATTCTCCGGACCACTGACTGAGCAGGGTTTTGAGGGTATCGTTCTCAATCAGATCCAACTTGCCCGAAGATATGGTCTGCTCGATGTAACCGGTACTGGCGTCGAAAGTCGCGAAATCCTGCATTCTTCCCAGGAGGCTGTCGATCTGGGCGGAAGTCAGGGAATTCAGAG
>CAZKAP010000017.1:35640-62359 GCA_964550895.1 uncultured Flavobacteriaceae bacterium | reverse complement strand
AAGGAATGGGAAGAACGGAAAATACGGGAATACAT
This sequence comes from uncultured Flavobacteriaceae bacterium, assembly GCA_964550895.1. Lineage (GTDB taxonomy): Bacteria > Bacteroidota > Bacteroidia > Flavobacteriales > Flavobacteriaceae > CAZKAP01. The sequence continues at coordinate 62,324 of CAZKAP010000017.1, read as the reverse complement.
GGATAAGGATTCCTTTCGCTAATTTCCGTACCTAAAGCAGCACCATGAGAACGCTTATCATTGAAGACGAGAAACCCGCTGCACGACGCCTGGCCCGGCAACTGGATGAGTTGTCCATAGAGGTGGAAGCGCAGCTCCATTCGGTACGCGACGCCATCGAATGGTTCTCGATCAACGCGCATCCTGATCTTATTTTTCTGGACATTCAGCTCGCCGACGGCCTGTCCTTCGAAATATTCGATGAGGTGGAGGTTCGCAGTCCGATCATCTTTACGACGGCTTATGACGAATACGCCCTTCAGGCTTTCAAGCTCAACAGCATCGATTACCTGCTCAAGCCCATAGATGAGGAGGAACTCGAAACGGCCGTGAACAAGTGCAGGGAATGGCAGGGCAGGAGAGAAGGCCCGAGCGTTGATTTCGACGATATCCGCAAGCTCCTGGGGAATCCGGTGGAGCGCGAGTACAAGAAGCGATACACCGCCCGCGTGGGTTCGCACATCAAGGTGATTCCCGTCGATGAGGTCAGCTGCTTCTACTCGGAAAACAAGGGCACTTATGCAGCCACCGATACTGGCCGGAGTTTCCTGCTCGATACTACCGTCGAGCAATTGGAGAAGGAATTGGCACCGGAATCTTTTTTTCGGGTCAGTCGGAAATACATCGTGCAGCTCTCCCATATTTTGGACATCATCGCGTACTCGAATTCCCGTTTAAAGATTGAGGTAAAGGGCCATAAAGAACAGGAAATTATCGTGAGCAGGGACCGGGTAAAAGACTTCAAGTTATGGTTGGAGTAGAACAGTTTAAATTACTGGTTATAAATTAAATAATAATTATCATAGAGATCCTCTATGGTGGATTTTATCCAAAAAAATGCGACGATTTATCCCGCTCACTAAAGGCTCGCGTATCCCGGGTTGAGTCGAAGCAGGGGTATGCCGCTGGCGGCTATCGCCCGTCGGATTCCTGCCGGTTTTTTCCAGTTTGGTATGGATACCGCTGACGCCTGCGAAGGCGCACTCCAGAGGTAGAAACAGTAAAGATGGGCGTACTGTATTTGCAACAGGTTCGAAGTCTGTGATTCGGTACAGGTGCGTCTTGGGCGCGTTTAGAACATTCTCCTGAATGCACATAAACCGCAGGGTTAGCCCTCCGTATACTGAACCTACTCCGAGGACTACTTGGGTGGTGTCTTCTGCAGGCTGATCCCGGAGAAGAAGAAAATACTTCCCAGTATACCAAACACAATCAGTTTCTTGAGATTATCTGCATCTCCCACTATGAGAAAGGCCGTATAAATCAGAAACACGATTCCGATTATGGACAGGAAAGCTCCGAAGATCTTGGATATATCCATGCGTCAAATAAAAACAAATTTAGTCTTTTCGTCGAATGTGCCGGAGATGCGGTTTGCACTTATGTTAACGCTAAACAGGATCCGACTCGTATAGCTGGGTTAGGCACAGCAGGAACCGTTTTTCATTAAGACCCCATTCGGGAGCCCTGAGGACGGACTCCTGACTACGCCTGCTTGGGATAAGTTCGTTACCTTTAAGGCAACGTGAAACGGAAAGCAATTAATTCTTCAAACTGAAAAATCCCAAACTGATGAAATCACATTTTTCCTTTGCAGCAAGCTCATTGATGGCGGTTTCCCTTGCCCTGATGGGTTGCATGGACACCAAGAAAAAAAAGGAAGACAATCCGGTGGAGCCCAGCCCTGAGGTTACCATAACCATGGAAAAACTGACGGGTTCACCCGAATACGCTGATGCCGTACTGGCCCTGCAACAGCCTGCGGGTACCGAGATCAGTTCACCGGGTGCTGTAGACTTCGAATTCGAGGTCAGCCAGTACGAATTGGGGGCCCAGACGGGTGGCCCCAATGCGGAGATGCTGGCTAATTCGGGCAAGGGTCAGCACATCCACTTTATACTTGATAACCAGCCTTATTCGGCCCATTACGAGCCTGCGTTTAGCAGGGAACTGCCCGAAGGTGTTCACCACCTGGTGGCTTTTCTCAGCCGGTCATATCACGAATCGGTCAAGAACCCCAATTCCGTGGTTGTCCGGAAGATGTCGATCGGGGAAAACCCCGTAGACGAGTTCGGCCTGGATATGGAGGCCCCCACGCTGATCTACAGTCGTCCTAAGGGTACGTACTCTGGTGCGGATGCAGAGAATCTGATGCTGGACTTCTTCGTTCTCAATGCGGAACTATCTGAGGACGGCTATAAAGTGCGGGCTACCGTAAACGGGGAAGAGTTTATCCTCACGGAATGGGCCCCATATGTATTCAAGGGACTGCCTAAGGGTGAGGTAACCATACAGCTGGAATTGATCGATGCGGAAGGGAACTGGGTCGAGGGCCCATTCAACCGGGTCCAGCGCAAGGTAATGCTCGAAGAATAAAGAAGTTTAATCGACGACTTAAGGGCCTGCAGTACATACTTAGTTACAGCAGGCCTATTTTTATTTCGGCAGGTGCCGCCAGGGTTTTGTGCACAGGGCAGCGGTGAGCAATGTCGAGCAAGCGAGAGACCTGCTGATCGCTGAGGTTCCCCTCGAGTCTGATCCTGAGTTCGAAGCGGTCAATTTTACTCCCGTCCTTTTCAGACTGCTCGCAGTCGTGGGCATGAATTTTGTTGTGGGAGGCATGCACCTCCACATTTTCCAGTGGCCATCCCTTTCTTTTGGCGTAGAGTTGCAGCGTCATGACCGTGCAGGCCGTTAGACCTGCGGAAATCCATTCGTACGGAGAGGGTCCGAAATCGTGGCCCCCGAATTCTTCGGGTTCATCGGCCATGAGGTAATGCCTACCCACCTTCATGGCCGTGCTGAAGCCGTCTTCGGCATCCAGGCTTCCCACGACCTGTTCCCTTGTCCTGAGGCCCTGGTGAACCGGTTCAGGCGCGGGCAGATAACGGTCGGCCCAACCCGCGATCACCTTTCCTGCGTACAGGGAATCTTCCTTTCGTGCCAGCAAGTGATCGGCTCCGTCCAGGGAAACGAAACTCTTGGGGTGGTGTGCGCTGGTATAGAGGATTTCGGCATTTTTAATTCCCACCGTATCGTCCTGAGGAGAATGCAAGATGAGTATAGGCTTTCTGAGCATTCCTGCTGTTTCCCTCAGGGAATGGTTCTGCAGGTCGTCCAGGAACTGTTTTCTGATCCTGAATTCCCTCCCACTCAGATGCACCAAGGCCTCACCCTGCTCCCTGATTTCTTCTATGCTGTTCCTTAACAAATGGGTGACGTGTTCGGGATCTGCGGGTGCGCCTATAGTGGCCAGTGCCCTCACGGACTCCAGTTGGTGCGCAGCGAAGACTACGGCTGCCCCGCCCAGGGAGTGGCCGATAAGCAGACTGGGCGCCCGGTAGTGATCCCTCAGGTAGTTAGCCGCAGCGATCAAGTCCTCGACATTGGCGGAGAAGTTGGTATCGGCGAAGTCCCCTTCGCTTTCCCCGAGACCGGTAAAGTCGAATCGCAGCACCGCAAAACCCTGCGAAGTCAGCGATCTGCTGATGTTCTTAACGGCCAATAGGTTCTTGTTGCAGGTGAAGCAGTGCGCGAACAGTGCATAATTATGAGGATGCTGATCGGTGGGCAGCTCCAGCCTTCCCATGAGTTTTACCCCAGTAGCCGACGGGAAATTCACTTGTATGGTTTTCATGATGCATGTTCTATTTGGGTAATTCCCGCCAAGGGAAGCTCAATATCCTTCGAAACCGGGGTTTATTCCTCGATTCGGAATTCTTCGATCTCGCGGAAGCGCCTGACCTCCAGTTTCTGCATAAACGATTGGTATTCGCTCCAGGCAGTTCGGAAGAAGTTGTTGGTCTGTGCCAGCGCATCGGAAAGAGCCTGCCGGGCAAAATTCTTCAGGCGGGTCTCATTATCCGTTACGCCCGAGGGTCTCGAGCTGCCGTATCGCATGGCCAGGTTGATCCGGTCGATCACAGTGATCTCGGGGTTCTGCTTGATGCCCTGACGCGTATCGACCTTACCCAGGTAGAGGGCAACGATGCTGTCTATATCCCCGGAGATGGCCTCACTGCGCTCAATAGCTTCCTTGTAGTTCTTTTTATCGAGATCACTCAGCTCCGTTTTGTATCCTTCAGCCAGTTTCTTGCTTTGCGACAGCTGCCTAAGGGCATCGGCGGCTTTTTGCTGATACCCCTGGAGCTCCTTTCCGAACTCGTAAACCTGCCGCATATCGCTTATTTTATACTTGAGCCTGGGATCCATTTTTACCTGTACCTGAGTGGAGTCCTTCCATCCACCCAGTTCGGCCACTACTTTGTACAGTCCCGGTAACACCTTCTGTCCGGCCGGTTCCCTTTTGGGCTTGCGGTAGTTGCGCATGGGCCGGTCCGGTCCCTTTTCTTCCAGTCCCCAGTAGATCCGGTGAAATCCAGGTTTTTCGGGGGTCTTGTACTTCAGGGTCCGTATGCGTTCTGTCCCATTGTATATATGAAACCGAATACTGTCTTTTTCCTTTCCGGCCTCCTCCTCATTCTTCTTGTCGGACCGCCGGCGTTGCGGTTCTTTATCGCGGAAATCCTTGCTCAGGTAGTAGGTAATCATGGCACCGGCCCTGCGGTTTTCCCCGTTGTACAGGGCATCTCCTCCAAAGCGGGTGCCGGTTGGCTGTTGATAAGCGGATAGATACGCCAAAGGTGAGGGAAAAAGCAGCAGGGGGTCTTCGATCTTGGACGGATCTCGGGCCATCTCCTGCAGCGGCCTGAGGTCATCGATTATCCAGGCAGAACGACCGAAGGTGCCGATTACCAGGTCCTGTTCCCTGGGATGAATCTGCAGGTCCTTGGTCGATACGGTCGGAAAGTCCCGGGGCCACTTGATCCAGTCCTCACCAGCATTGATGGAATAGTAAAGGCCGTCATCCGTTCCCAGGAACATCAGATTGGGATGTTCCGGATCTTCGATGACGGAAAGCGCGAATCCGAATGCGTCTTCCTCATCCACGATCCGTTCCCAGGACCGCCCGTAATTACGGGTGCGAAATACGTATGGGGTGTAGTCGTAGCGCCGGTAGTTGTTGGCTACCAGCAGAGCGGCACCTTTCTGACTGGCCGAGGCCCGAATCTGGGCGATCCAGCTTCCTTCGGGCAGTCCCTTAATATTCCGGGTTACTTCCGTCCATTTTTCGCCTCCATCCTGAGTATAGTGGACACGGCCATCGTCGGTGCCCGCCCAGAGCATGCCTTTTTCCATGGATGAAGGCTCTATAACCAACAGGGTACAGTAATTTTCGGCTCCGGTGGCGTCCAGGGTAATACCTCCGCTATCGTACTGTTTCTGCTTTTCGACATCGTTGGTGGTCAGATCCTCTGAGATGACTTTCCAGGTCAGACCCTTATCCGAACTCTTGTGGACAAACTGGCTTCCGAAATAGATGGTATTGGGGTCGAAGGGGTCCCGGGCTATGGCGGCATTCCAGTTGAAGCGGAGCTTGACATCCATGGATGGAGGGGTGGGGCGAACCGAGTAGTTGTTTCCGGTTTGCCAGTCGTAACGGACCACGCTTCCTTCCTGGCTCATAGAGAATCCGTAACGGGAGTCCTGCAGATCCGGTACCACATCGAAGCCGTCGCCGAAGGAAATCTCCTGCCAGTAACTGTTACGGATTCCCTGGTCCCGCCAGACATAGGCCGGCCCCCGCCAGGAGCCGTTATCCTGCATGCCACCGTAGATGTTATAAGGGTAGTCGTTATCGGTGGCGATGTGGTAGAACTGGGCGACGGGCAGGTTGCCGATAAACCTCCAGGACTTGCCCCCATCACGGGTGATATTCAGGCCACCGTCGTTTCCGTCGATCATAAACTGTCCATCGGAGGGATGTATCCACCAGGCGTGGTGGTCGGGGTGTACCCCGTTGCTTACGTAGTAAGCGGGCATGAGCTGCTCGAAGTTCTTTCCGCCATCTTCAGATACATTCACGTAGGTAAAAATCGAGTAGACCCGGTTTTCATTTTCGGGGTCCACATAGATGTCGGAGTAGTAAAACGGACGGTCACCGATGTCGTTTTTATCGTTAACTTTCTTCCAGTTCATGCCGCCGTCTTCGGATCGGTACAAAGCATTCTTCTCAGATTCGACAAGGGCGTATACCACCTCCGGCTTATTGGTGGCAAAGGCGAGGCCTATACGACCGAGCGGTCCCTTGGGAAGCCCGTTACTATCGTCGAGCCGCTTCCAGTTTTCGCCTCCGTCTACCGTGATGTACAGGCCGCTGCCTGCACCTCCGGAATTGAAGAACCAGGGCTGTCGCTGGTGCTCCCAGAGACTGGCTATCAGCTTATTCGGATTGGACGGATCCATGACCAGGTCGGCCGTTCCGCTTTTTTCGTTGGAGTACAGGATCCGCTCCCAGGTTTTCCCCCCGTCTTCGGTTTTGTACACGCCGCGTTCGGGATGTGCTCCCCAGGGCGATCCGATGGCACCTACATAGACGATATCCGGGTCTGTGGGATCGACAATAATCCGGTGAATATGGCGCGTCTTTTCCAGCCCCATACACCTCCAGGTTTTCCCCCCGTCCAGAGACTTATAAACTCCATACCCTCCATTGAGGCTGTTCCTCGGGTTACCTTCGCCCGTTCCGACCCAGACGACATCTGGATTAGATTGCTGTATGGCCACGGCACCTATGGAGGCGGTTTTCTCCAGATCGAATACAGGTTCCCACCGGATGCCTCCTGAACTCGATTTCCAGAGTCCGCCTGAGGCGGTGCCAGCGTAGATGGTATTGGGGTCACTTAGCACCACATCGATGGAGGTCACACGTCCGCTCATGCCGGCGGGACCTACATTCCTGGCCTTGATGTCACCAAGGAGGCTACGCTCAAGGGTTTGCGCGCACAGCGGGAATCCCAGCCACAGCAGGAATAAGAAGGGTAAAAAACGGTTAAAAATGCTCATGGTTGATCAGGTAATATGCTTTGATGATCTATTATAGTGAATTTGGTGCTGAGAGGCAAGGCATACGAGCCATAAAGGGAGGTTACCGCCCGTATTCCATTAACCTTTTGCGGGTTTGAAATCCACCAGATAACCGGGGTGAATGTCCACTTGCTCGGCCGCACCGTTAAGAGTTTTCCATTCCTGCTCGGGAAAAACCCACCTGGGGGTGCCGTCGATGAGCAGTTCTACTGGCATGTCGAACCCTTTCACGACATAGCGGTAGCGGAATTCCAGTTTTCCGGAGTTCAAGCGATACTCCAAAAGGGGGATGCGCGTGGTCCTTAGATATTGCTCGAAGAAGGCCGAGAGATCCTTTCCGGTTTTCTGGCTGATGTACTCCTCCACCTGACGGCTGCTTACAGTCTGGTGGTAAAATTCACGGTTGAGTCCCCTGAGTACCTCCTTCCACAGCCCGGTGTCTTCCACCAGCCTCCTCAGTGTATGAAGCATATTGGAGCCCTTGTAATACATATCGCCGGAACCCTCATGATTCACTCCATAGGTTCCTACAACAGGCCTATCGTTACGAATCCGGCTCCGGGTTCCCACTATGTATTCTTCGGCGGCCTCGAATCCGTAGTGGTACTCCAGAAAAAGAGCTTCGCTGTAAGCGGTAAAGGACTCGTGGATCCACATGTCCGCCGCATCGCTGTAGGTGATATTGTTGGCGAACCATTCGTGACCCGATTCGTGTACGATGATGAAGTCGAACTTCAGACCCTGACCGGTCCCGGAAAGATCCATACCCAAATACCCGTTCTTATACTGGTTGCCATAGGTAACCGAGCTCTGATGCTCCATGCCCAGGTAAGGAACTGCCACGAGCTTGAAGCTGTCCTCGTAAAAGGGGTAGGGACCAAACCAGTGTTCGAAGGCCTGCAGCATGGGTTTGACCTGCTGGAACTGCTTCCTGGCGCGCTGCTCCTCATATGTCAATACGTAATAGGTCAGGTCGAGCGTGCCCCCGAGGCCCTCGTAGGTGTCGTCCAGTCGGACATAATCACCGATGTTCACATTAACGCCGTAATTGTTGATGGGATTCTTAACAACCCAGTTAAAGGTCTTACGACCGCTGTGCTCGTCAACGCCTTCCAGCCGGCCATTTGCGACTGCAACGAGGTCGGAAGGGACGGTAGCGCGTATTCGCATGCTGTCCGGTTCGTCGTACATATGGTCCTTGTTTGGCCACCAGACACTGGCTCCCAGTCCCTGACATGAGGTTGCCACGAAAGGCCTTCCATTGCGGTCTTTTTCCCAGGAGAAGCCGCCGTCCCAGGGAGCCCGTTTCGCCCTGCGGGGAACGCCCTGATAACTCAGGTCCATTTCATAAACCTTACCCGTTTCGGGCAGGAAGGGAAGATCGATGTAGTACACATTTCCCTCCCGGACCAGGTCACATTCCAAACCACCGATTACGGCCCGGTTAAGCTGCAGCGGTACCTGAAGGTCTATCTGAAGGCGCCGCTCCGGACGGATAACCCGGAACTGCATGCGGTTGGTTCCCTTCAGGCTCTGTTTCTCTATATCGATATCGACGTGAAGATCGTAGTAGGTCAGGTCCCACCAGGCTCGTTCCGGAGTTATGCTACCCCTGAGGGTATCCTGCCTGCTGAAGTCCTCTTTTTCAGATTCCTGTTGCCCCCGCGCTATTGCCGAGCAAACGAGCAGGGCGATCATTCCCAGGTACCTCAGGCTCAGTCCGAAACCGTTCATTCGCAAGTATAGCCGCATCATGAAAAATGGATTAGCTCGATAACAGTTTGAGTAAACGGTCCCAGGCCGCATCGCGGGCATCCCTTTCCACCCCGTTTTGCTGCTGGTCGCCCTTGCGCATAAAGGCATGGGTCGCTCCCGGGTAGATCACGGGTTCGTATGTTTTCCCGGCTTGCAGCATGAATTGCTCAGTAGCTTCGATAGTAGCGTTAACGCGTTGGTCATTCTCGCCATAGAATCCATAAACGGAGCAGTTAATCGATGTAAAGGCTTCGGCCTCAGCGGGGGCGGTTCCGTAGAATACGAATGCATTTTTCAGTTGAGGATTGTTCACGGCATAGCGAAAACTCTGGCTGCCACCCCAGCAGAAACCCACCACGGAGATGCTTCCGTTGCAAGCCGGATCGGATTTCAGCAGCTCGTACACCGCATTGAGGTCGGCGGTGACCCCATTGGGTTCCAGGCCGTAGATGGCCTTCCGCGCCTCATCGGAATTCGCGAAGTCGGTGGTGCGTTTAACACCCTCTACCGTGTTTGAAATCAAGTCGGGAGCCGCTACCAGGTAACCGGCCTCACCGAGTTGGTCAGCGAAGGAGCGGGCCCAGTCGTTCAGTCCCCGGTTTTCGTGGATCACGATCACGGCGGGAACCCCGGTATTTACTTCGGGGTAAACCAGGAAGGTCTCCAGTTCGGTTCCGTCAGCCCTTACTGTTGTGCGCCATTCATGGTGGCGGGGGGATTCACTTAAGGAGGTGTCGACCTGGACCGTTTCAGGCGAATCCTCTTTGGCCTTTGTGAATTTACATCCCTGTAAGCTGCTCGCGCCCACAGCGATCAGCAGTGCAGTAAAAATCCTGTATTTCATAGTTATCGAATGATTTTTGAAGGAAAGGCAACCGGACTCTCATGACCCTCTGCGCCTACCGAGGCCACTCCGAACAGATAGTTGTCAATCACAATGCCCTCAAGGGTGAAACTGTCGGTATCTCCTACATAACGCGAATAATCCCAGGTGGGTGAGGTCGTGTCCCGCCAGTATATCTTGTAGCCCCGGGCTCCTTCCGTTTTTTTCCAGCTCAGTTTTGCTGACGGCTCTACGATTCCCCCGATTCCCACTTCGGTCGGGGCAGGAGGTGCCCATCCCAGCGAAGCCAGGGTAATGGCATTCACGGCTGTCAGCTTACGGGCGTACGGAAAATTTACATGTTCCAGTACATCACCGTAGGCGATACCGTTCTCCACGCGTATGTCCTGATGCTGCTGGGTATAGTTTTCATGAGCCTCCATAATCCGGATTCCCGCGAAACCGGCATCGTTGAAAGGCCTGTGATGGCCTCCCCGGCCAAAGCGGTCCAATCGATAGATCAGGCGGGGGTCCATTTCCGGCATGTACAGGGTGGTGAGTTTGTGCACGTAACGCGCCAATTGACGTGAAATACCGTCAATTTCACCTCCGTAAAAGCGCCTGGCCCTCCGCTCCCTTTCCGATTCGGTGGGGGGTACAGGCTCTGAGAAAATGCGGAATTCCGTATTGCTGATTTCTCCATCCACACCCCTGATGTTCCCGATCATGTCGTTATTCAATACCCCGACGATTTCCCAACCCTGGTCTTTGGCGTACTTCGCCAGGCCCTGACCGCCGAACAGGCCTTGTTCCTCGCCGGAGAGTCCGGCATAAATGATGCTGTGACCGAATGTGTAGTTCGAAAGCACACGAGCCGCCTCCAGGGTGCCTGCCATGCCACTGGCATTGTCGTTGGCGCCCGGTGAATCCGAGGTGTAATCCGTTGCACTGGATACCCGGGAATCGATATCACCGCTCATGATCACATAACGGTTAGGGAATAGGTTTCCCTTCTGTATGGCCAGGATATTGACTACCCAGACGTCCTTAACTATGCGGGTATTTGTCCCTTCTTTCACCAGATTTTTCTGCTCCATGACCTGCAGACAGCCATTACAGTCTTCAGAGATCTTCTCAAATTCCTTCCTGATCCACCGCCGGGCTGCCCCGATACCCCGGGTCTCCGATACCGTATCGCTCAGGGTGTGACGGGTGCCAAAACCGGCCAGAGTAGCAACATCAGCGCCAATGCGCTGGGCAGATACCGCGTCGATGATGTCGTATAAACGGGGATCCGTCTGTGCGCTCAGGCAAGGTGCAGCCAGTACAAATAACAGAGCGAAGAGGATACCGGCATGGAGCGGTTTGCGGTTCATGGCTAAACAATTTTGTGACAAAGGACAATATACCCCATTTTTGTCGGAACTCTGACCCCCGTTTCCGAATGCCTTCAGGAAGGCAGCCAATTACGGATTCTCAGGGTCGAACGCAACCCGTGATGAAAGCTCCTATACACTTCAGTTCCCGTTGGGCAGTGTCCGCCACTCTGCTTCTCGCGTTATTGTTGATGCACCTATCGGCCGGATGCCGCAGAGGTACGGATAGCGGTGCCGAGCCCGGTATACGTGGGGTGACCATCAGTGCCCACCGGGGAGGGCCGGAACCCGGCTATCCCGAAAATGCCCTGCCTACCCTGCAACATACCGCCAAAAGGATCCCGGGGGTAATGCTGGAAGTGGATGTCCGTCCCACACGTGACCGACAACTGGTGCTATTGCACGACCGCACACTGGACCGAACCACTACCTATTCGGGTCCACTGGAACGCTATACCCTGGCCGAGTTGTCCGAAGCAAAACTCAGGGACGGGGGAGGCCATAAAGTAGATATGAGCATCCCGACCCTGGAGGAGGTACTGTCCTGGCTGCGCGGATCGGATGCCTACCTCAGTCTGGACATCAAGGATACCGCTTACTACGATACCGTGATCGGCCTGGTTCGCAGCTACGAACTGAGTCAAAAGGTCGAACTGATTACATACAATCTCCCCGATGCACAGCGTATCCATCGGACTGCCCCGGAAATGCACCTTTCCGTATCCATCGGTTCCTACAGCGCGTTACGGCGGTTTCGGGCAAGCGGAATAGCTCCCGACCGGGCCGCCGCATTTACCGGCCTGAATCTGAAAGAGCCCGAACTCTACGAAGCCCTGCACGAGACGGGCATGGTGGTGACACTGGGGACTCTGGGAAATCTGGACAGAAGGGCTGCAACCCGGGGCGACGCCCTTTATGCCCGTTGGAGGGGTATGGGGGTCGATCGCTTCGCTACCGACCGCCCTTTCGCCTTAGAAGCGCTAAGGAGCACAGGCGGGCTAAATCCGGATCGGTGATACTCCGGGCCGTCAGGAGGTTTGATCCCCGGCCATGGAGGCGAATTTTTTGAGCAGCTCCCTGACCTTGTTGTTGTTCTTTACGTAGTAACGGGCGTCGGTCTTGCCCACGCCCACCTTGACGGAAACGGCGTAATCCGGGAGCTCCTGGAACATAAATTCGTCGGTCCAGTCGTCTCCAATCACAAATACGAAGTCGTAGTCTCCCTCGGCCAGTATGCGGGATGCGGCCCGACCCTTATTGACATTGCTGCTCTTGACCTCGATTACTTTGTTGCCGTCCAGGACGCTGATCTCGTCATTGCCGATCAGTGAGGTCAGCACCGTTTTTAATTCATTGGCCCGCTTGACCCCGAAATCCGGGTCGGTATTTCTGTAGTGCCAGGCCAGCGAAAAGGCCTTTTCTTCAATGAAAGAACCGGGGGTGCGATCCACAAAGGACTCCAGTATGGGCCGAATCTTTTCCATCCAGTCTTTCTTGACCTGTTCCATCATCCGAAACCGCCCTCCGTCCCGGGATATCCATACCCCGTGTTCGGTGACCATATGGTATCCCCGTGAAGAGAACCAGCGGCTGAAGGTGTCCTTATCCCGGCCGCTGATCAGGAACTGGGTGTTTTTAGGGTCGTTGTGCAGGGCATCCAGCAATTCGTAGAGTTCATCGTCGGGTGAGGCCTTCTGAGGATCCTTGTGGAAACCGGTCAGAGTGCCGTCATAATCCAGAAAGAGCAGGCGATTTCGGGCCCCGCTGTAATCCTTTAGTACCTTCTCCAGCTCTTCCCCGCTGAGTTTATGGGTGACCGAGGCGGCTTCCATCAGAGAGGACTCCAACAGGGTCTTCATAAAGTCCCTGGCCCAAACTTCCACGTTGTATCGTTCCAGTCTGCGCTGTAAATACATGTTCCTGGCGATCTGCTCTTCTTTGGGCATATTGATCGCCTGATGCAGGGCTTCCGCCTGTTGTTCGAAGTTGTTGGGGTTGATCAGCAGTGCCTCGTTCATCTCGTTGGCGGAGCCCGCCATTTCACTGAGGATCAGTACCCCAGTACGGTCGGTACGGGTAGCCACATATTCCTTGGCGACCAGGTTCATTCCGTCCCTGAGAGGGGTGAGCCAGGCAATGTCACTGGCGGTGTACAGGTCGATGAGCTGTTCGAAGGGAAGGGAACGGTAGAAGTACCAGATGGGGGTCCAGTTAATTTTAGAAAACTCTCCGTTGATGCGGCCGACGAGCTCATCCACTTCCCGTTTGAGTTTCTGGTATTGGGGTACATTGGAACGGGAAGGCACGGCCAGGATGACCAGCCTTACCTTTTCCTGGTATTCGGGAAACTTCTTCAGGAAATATTCGAAGGCCAGCAGGCGTTTGTCAATGCCCTTGCTGTAGTCCAGCCGGTCGATGGACAGAATCAGCTTGGTGTCCGGAGAAGAATCCTTGTGGACGTCCATCTTTACACGCAGATCGGAACGTTCGGAACCCATCTTTCGAACGCTCTCCTGTGCGGCCAGGTAATAGCGCTGATAATCGATGCCCATGGGAAAGGAGTCGACCCGAACCACACGGTTATCCATGAAGATTTCGTTGAAGTGGACATCCAGGTGGAGTAGCCGGCGAACGGAGCTGAGGAAATGCCGCTCGTAATCGTAGGTGTGGAAGCCGATCAGATCAGAACCCAGTAACCCACGCACCACCTCTTCTCTCCAGGGCAGGGTCCTGAAAATTTCGTGGGAAGGGAAGGGAATATGCAGGAAGAACCCAATACGTGCATTGGGCAGGCGTTCCCTGACCATCTGGGGTACCAGCATGAGCTGATAATCGTGAACCCAGATGACGTCCTCTTCACCGGCGTGTTCCAGCAGGGCGTCCACGAATTTCTGATTCACCCGCTTATAGGCATTCCAGAATGAGAGTTCGAACTCGGAATACTCTAGGAAATAATGGAACAGGGGCCATATGGTCCTGTTGGAAAAACCGTAATAAAATCCGGCGATATCCTTCTCAGTCAGGGAAACCCGGGCACAGCCGTGTTCCTCCAGCGCTCTGTCTATCTGACCTTCCAACGCTTTGGGCGTATGCTCTTCGGTGAGTCCCGACCAGCCAATCCACAGGCTGTTTTTGCCATCGTGCACCGACTTCATTCCCGTAGCCAGCCCTCCTACACTGGGTATGGCCGTAAGGCCACCTTCCTTGATTTGCAACTGAACGGGTAGCCTGTTGGAAACTATGATCGTTTTGCTCATGAAATCGCGCAATTTTGGTTGTAGTAAAAGTACTAAAGTCCTGATTTTTGCGCTTTATTTGTTGGCGAAGTCCCCAACATCAATCAACGGACATGGACAATTTGAATTATGGTATCATCGGAAACTGCCGGAGTGCAGCGCTGATCTCCGAAACCGGTTCGCTGGACTGGTGCTGTCTGCCCCAGTTCGATTCGGCATCTGTATTTGCGCGTATACTGGACGAGAACCGCGGAGGAAGTTTCGAAATACTGACCCGATACAACTACGAGATAACCCAGGAATACCTCAGGAATACGGCCATACTGGTCACCCGGTACTCCGACGGGGAGAATGCCTTTGAAGTACGCGACTTCATGCCCCGTTACCAGAAGAACAACGGCAAATACCACACCCCTCCTGAGATTGTGCGCTACATCAAGCACATCAGCGGGAAGCCCGTTTTCAGAGTAGCGTATAAGCCGCAGCTTCAATACGCTCTGGGCGAAACCCAGACGTATTCGAAAAAGAAGTTTATCGTGAGCCTGACCAATCGGGTGAAATACGACACCCTGTTCCTCTATTCGTCCTTCTCCCAGAAGGCCATACTGGAAGAGGATGAAATTACCCTGAACGAAGACGGCTATTTCCTGATCTGTTACAACGAAAAACTGATAGAGCCCAATACCGAGAAGATGTATCTCGAGTTCGAGCGTACCAAGATTTACTGGCTGGACTGGGTGGATCGCACCCCCCGCTACAAGAAGTTTAACGAGCAGATTGTGCGCAGTGGAATTACCCTGAAAATGCTTACCTACGACCGTTCGGGTGCAGTGCTGGCGGCCATTACGACTTCCCTGCCCGAGACCATAGGAGAGGTGAGAAACTGGGATTATCGTTTCTGCTGGATCCGGGACGCGTCCATGGTGATCAAGGTCGTATCCGAATTGGGCCATAAAAACTCAGCCAAACGCTACCTGCAGTTCATCATCGATCTGATGCCGGATAAGGATGAAAAGCTTCAGATCATGTACGGGATCAACAAAGAGAAGACCCTGACGGAATACACTCTCGATCATCTGGACGGTTACCAGGGATCCAAACCCGTTCGCATTGGAAACGCGGCCTACAAACAGCGGCAGAACGACATCTACGGGATCCTGATGGACGTCATACACGAACAACTCAATAAGTTTAGTAACGATATCGATAACGGTGAGGAGCTCTGGAGCATCACCAAGGCTATTGTCTGGATCGTAGAGCGTCACTGGCGCGAAGCGGATAAGGGCATCTGGGAATTCCGGGGCGAAGACCGGCATTTCACCTTTTCCAAGGTACTCTGCTGGGTGGCCATTGACCGGGCGGTCAAGGTAGCCAAGATGTTCGGGAAGCAGCGCAAAGTGGCTAAATGGCAGGAACTCGAACGGGAAATCAAGGAGGATATTCACGAGAATGCATGGAACGAGGATGTCGGTGCGTTTGTACAGTCCTATGGAACGCATCATTTGGATGCCTCGGTACTCCTGATGGAGCCCTATGGATTCATAGACGCCCACGATCCAAAATACGTCAGCACCGTGAAAGCTATAGAGCGTGACCTCAGCAACGACGGGCTTTTGTACAGGTACAAGAACGAGGACGACTTCGGCTTGCCCTCTTCTTCCTTTACCATCTGTACGTTTTGGTTCATCAATAGCCTGTTTAAGATCGGAGAGGAGGAGAAGGCCCTGAAACTGTTCAAAAGGCTGCTGGGCTATAGCAACCACCTCGGCCTGTTTAGCGAGGATATCGATTTCGAGACCAAACGACTGCTAGGTAACTTCCCCCAGGCCTATTCACACCTGGCGCTTATCGAATGTGCCATCAATTTTTCCAGGAAAGTATCTGAGGAAGAAATACTCGAGAGTATCGCCAACTGATCAGACACCGGAAACCGGGCTGGGCGACCACTTCTCGGACAGGCGTTCGCAGAATCGGAGCATATCTTCCAGGTGTTGAATTTCAGTGAACGGGCTCATGAGGGTTGCCCTGAGGTAGGCATCTCCATTTAACCGGGTCTCCACGATATAATACGTCCCGTCCTCCAGGGCCTGGCGCCGGAGCCACTTCTGGAATCCGTTGCGTTCTCCTGAAGGAACCCGGGGTGGCAGGTAACGAAAACAAACAATGTTCGACATGGGTTCGGTTGCAACTTCCCAGTGTTCCCTGGAGGTGACCCGCTGGGCGAACGCTCTGGCCAGGTCGTATTGCCGGGTAATGTAGGCGTCGAATAGTCCCGTTCCATAGGATTTAAACAGCAGGTACCACTGCAGGCCCATCATGGTCTTGGTACATTCGAAGGTGCGCTTGGCCAGGTTATACCAATCCTCATCCTGACCCTCGTCGAACAGGTAATCGGCCTGCTGCCGAAAGGTCCGGTGCGAGTGTTCGCCTTTGCGGAAGAGGAGCAGGGTGGTCAGGGCAGGCATGAGCATCATCTTGTGACCATCGATGATGATCGAGTCGGCGAGCTCTGCACCGTCCATCAGGCTCCGGTATTTCCGAGATAGCACTGCCGATCCCCCGTGTGCCCCGTCGATGTGGAACCAGATTCCTTTCTCCTTTGCGAAAGCTCCCAGAGCCCTCATGTCGTCATAATTTCCAGTTGAGGTCGAAGGGGCGCTCCCGACAATGGCGAAAACCCGAATCCCGCTTTTCCGGGCGTCATTGTATCGGCTCTCGAGTTGAGTAACGTCTATGGTATAATCCGCTTTAACGGGTACGTTCACTATCCCGCGTCCACCCATGCCCATAATGCGTACGGCCCGATCGATGCAATAATGCGCCTGGCTGCTGACCATTACACCCAGGGACTCCTGGGTCCCCTCGTTCCACACATCGTAGGGCAGGATTACCTTTCGGGCTGCCAGCAGTGCCGTGAGGTTGGCCAGGGTACCCCCCGAGGTCAGGAATCCACGGGCCCCTTCGGGAAATCCGAATTCGCCGGCCATCTGTTCACATACCCAGCGTTCCATGACCGCCACGGGCATGCCCATTTCATATATGGCATTACCGTTGTTTAGCTGCGCTCCCAGGCCTGCGGCCAGGGCTGCAAGGGGAAGGGGGGGAGCTACCTGGTGTCCCATATTGCGGGGATCGTGAAGATGATTGGTCCGCTCAATGACCTCTCGGAAAAAGGCCTCGGGCCGGTCGCTTTCCCATTGAAAAGCCTTCCAGAAGTCGTACTGTTCGGCCGGATGGCGATAGGGGATGGTCCCGGGATGGTTTTGTTCTGCGCAGTCCTTCAGGTAGTGGGCGATAAGCCCGAACAGTTGTTCGCTCTGTTCCCGGTAGGGTTTTGGCAGGAATAGGCTGCGGAGTTGATTCGGGTCCATGGTATGCATTAAGGGAGGATCAAAAATACGGAATCCACCCCGTGACAGCAGGATGGATTCCGATGGTATTTTGGATTCGTCTTAAGCGTCAAAGGGATAGGTCCCGGCATCCTTTACCCGTTCCGCCACTGTGTTCCTCAGTGCGATCACATTGGGGAAGTTGGTGTACTTGGTAAACCGTTTGAGTCCCATGAGCATCATGCGCTGTTCGTCTCCCTCGCTGAACGATACGATGGCTTCACGCGCCTTTTGCTGTACGATATCTACGGCCCGGTAAAGGTAGAGCTTGCTCATGGCGATCTGGGCCTTCTGGGCCTCCTCTCCAAAGCGTTTAAGGTTCTTCTCGGTACGGAGAATGGCCGACTCCGCCAGGTATACCTGAATCAGGATATCGGCCGCGGCCAGCAGGAGTTGCTGATGCGATTCCAGCTCGGTACCGTACTTTTTGACGGCGCTGCCCGCAACCATCAGAAAGACTTTCTTTAACCGGGCAACCATATCCTTTTCTTCCGACAGGGTTTCTGAGAAATCAGGGACTTCAAAGGAAGGTACTCCCATGAGTTCCTCACCCACAGCAGTAGCCGGGCCGAGCAAGTCGACATGTCCCTTGAGAGCCTTCTTGATGAGCATACCCACCGACAGCATCCGGTTGATCTCGTTGGTTCCCTCATAGATTCGGGCAATACGGGCATCCCTCCAGGCCGACTCCATAGGGGTATCGGCACTAAAGCCCATGCCCCCGTAAATCTGTATGCCCTCGTCCGAGGTCTGCTGTACGTGTTCGGAGACGGCTACTTTCAGGATGGAGCATTCGATGGCAAACTCTTCTACCCCCTTGAGTTCGGCCTCCTGGTGACTGTTCCCTTGTTCTCGTCGTATCCGTATGCGGTTCTCGATGTCTTTAGCGGCACGGTATGAGGCCGACTCATCTGCATAACACTGAGTAGCCATATCGGCAATCTTGGCCTTGATAGCGCCAAATTCGGCTATGGGTGTTTTGAATTGTACGCGTTCTTTCGCGTAGTTCACGGATTCGCGGATGATGATACGCTGGGCCTCCAGACAGGCTGCCGCCAGTTTGATCCGGCCCACGTTAAGGGCATTCATCGCGATTTTAAAACCATTTCCGCGCTCAGATAGCATATTTTCAACAGGCACCCGGGTTTCATTGAAGAAGACCTGACGGGTGGAAGAGGAGTGTATCCCGAGTTTCTTTTCCTCATCCCCCAAAGTGATGCCATTGGAGGGGTCATTTTCCACTATGAAACCCGTGATGTTCTTGTCGTCTTCGATACGGGCGAATACGATGAAAAGATTGCAGAAGCCGGCATTGGATATCCACATTTTCTGACCGGTAATCTCGTAATGGGTACCATCTTCGGAAAGCACCGCTTTGGTTTTACCGGAGTTGGCATCCGATCCTGCTCCGGGTTCAGTCAGGCAATAGGCGCCAAACCATTCGCCGCTGGCCAGCCGGGGCACATACTTCTGTTTTTGCTCCTCGGTGCCATATAGAGTGATGGGCATGGTACCTATGCCGGTATGGGCACCGAAGGCCGTAGAGAAAGAACCGGTGGCACCGGAGATGTAGTCGCACACCAGCATGGTCGAAACAAATCCGAGTCCCATCCCCCCGTATTCCTCGGGGACGGCTATACTTAACAGTCCGAGTTCACCGGCCTTGCGCATGCACTGTTCCGTGTAGGCGTAGTCCTTGCTCTCAAAGCGTTCCCAATGGGACCACAATTCGCGCTGGGTGAATTCCTTGGTCGTGTCGCGCATCATGCGTTGTTCTTCATCCAGGTCTTCCAGGGTAAATACATCCTCACAGGGCGTCTCCTTCACGAGGAACTGTCCTCCGCGAATGATTTCTTTGGGTTCTGTTTCCAGTTTCATAATTGACGTTTTATAAGGGGTGACGGGTTCGGATACATCCCCGATGTTTTAGTTTAAAAATTCGAATATTCCTGCAGCTCCCTGTCCGGTCCCCACGCACATGGTAACCAGTCCGTGCTTGCCCTGAAGATCCCGTTTGCGCATTTCGTCGAATAGCTGGACCGAAAGCTTGGCACCGGTACAACCCAGCGGATGACCCAGGGCTATGGCTCCTCCATTGACATTGACCCGGGAAGGATCGAGGTTGAGCTCCCGGATTACCGCCAGGGACTGGGAGGCGAAGGCCTCGTTGAGTTCGATCAGCTCCAGGTCTTCCAGCTTCATGCCGGCCTGCTCTAAAGCCTTGGGTACGGCCTTGACGGGACCAATACCCATGATGCGCGGGGGAACACCTGCTGTTGCATAACTGACCAGTCGTGCTATGGGTTCCAATTGGAGTTCTTTGAGCATGCTTTCACTCACTACGAGTACAAAAGCCGCTCCATCACTCATCTGAGAGGAGTTTCCGGCTGTTACGCTCCCTCCGGCCTTAAAAACCGGCTTAAGACGACCAAGGGCCTCCAGATTGGTGTCCTTACGCGGGCCTTCATCCTCACTGACCGTATACGTGCGGGTCTTCTTCTCGCCGTTTTCATTCACATAAGTATGCGACACTTCTATGGGTACGATCTGATCGTCGAAACGTCCGGCCTGTTGAGCGGCGAGTGCCTTTTGATGCGATTGAAAAGCGAATTCGTCCTGATCCTCCCGGGATACGTTGAATTCGCTGGCCACTTCTTCGGCGGTGAGCCCCATGCCCCAGTAATAATCTTCTTTACCCTGGGATGCCATCTCGTAATCCGGTGTGGGTTTATAGCCTCCCATGGGAATGTAGCTCATGCTCTCCGCCCCTCCGGCCAGTATACAACGGGCCATACCCGACTGGATCTTGGCCGTAGCCATCCCTATGGTTTCCAGTCCGGATGCACAGTACCGATTCACGGTAACCCCCGGCACATCGTCGATCTGTAGTCCCATCAGGGAGATCAGTCGGGCCATGTTCAGGCCCTGTTCTGCCTCGGGCATGGCATTACCCACCATGACATCGTCGATCAGGGATTTATCGAAACCGGGCATCTGTTCGATCAGGTATTCTATGGTTTCGGCGGCCAGTTCGTCCGGACGTTTGAAACGAAACAGGCCCTTGGGAGCCTTGCCTACGGCCGTCCTGTATCCTTTAACTATGTATGCTGTTTCCATCTGGTTTCCTTAGTTTCTTAGTGGTTTACCCGTTTTTATCATGTGTTGCAGGCGTTCGAGGGTCTTGCGTTCCCCACACAGGGACAGGAAGGCCTCACGTTCCAGGTCGAGCAAATAGTCCTCACTCACATAACTCGCTTCGGATAGATCCCCTCCTGCCATGACATAGGCCAGTTTATTCGCCATCTTTTTGTCATAGGCGCTGATGTAATTCCCGGCTTCCATAGAATCGGTACCGACCAGGAACATGCCCAGGGCCTGTTTGCCCAGTACCTTCACATCCTTTCGACGGATCGGTTGGGTATAGCCATTGCGGGCCAGCATCAGAGCCTGATCCCTGGCCGTGGCAATCTGGCGATCCCGGTTTACAACGACCAGGTCTTTTCCTTTCTGGAGTATACCGGTGTCGTAGGCCTCATATGCACTGGTGGAAACCTTTGCCATCCCTATGGTCAGGAAGTATTCCTGCAGTACATTGAGTTCGACGTCGTTTTTTCTGAAGGAGTCCGAGGCGCGCAGGGCCATCTCCTTTGTGCCTCCCCCCCCGGGGATAACGCCCACTCCGAACTCCACGAGTCCGATGTAGCTTTCGGCCGCCGCAACCACCTTGTCGGCATGCATGCTGAGCTCACAGCCTCCTCCGAGGGTCATGCCGTGGGGGGCTGCCACTACCGGTATAGCCGAATACCTCAAACGCATCATGGTCTGTTGGAATGCCCTTATGGCCGCGGATAATTCGTCGTATTCCTGTTCAACGGCCATCATGAAGATCATACCGATATTCGCTCCCACCGAAAAGTTTTCGCCCTGATTGCCTACCACCAGGCCTTCGTATTCTTTTTCTGCCAGGTCAATGGCTTTGTTTAAGCCACTGATCACCTCACCGCCGAGGGTATTCATCTTGGTGCGGAACTCCGCATTCAGAATTCCCTCCCCCAGATGGGTTACGGTTAAACCCCGGTTTTCGAATACCGTCTTCTGGTCTCGAATGTTGTCCAGTATGATAAAGGCGTCCTGTCCGGGAACCTTGGCGTAACCTTTTTGGTCCGGAAGATAACTGAAGGTCCTGCCGTCCTCGATTTTGTAAAAGGAAGTATGGCCCGCACCGGACATTTCGTTTATCCAGGCCGCGGCCTCCAGGCCCTCTCCGGCAATCAGTTCCAGTCCCTTCCCGAGACCTATGGCGTCCCAGATTTCAAAAGGGCCGTGTTGCCAGCCGAATCCAGCCTTCATGGCGTCGTCTATCTTGTGGGGAGCATCCGTGATCTCCGGTATGCGGTGTGTGACATAGGCAAAAAGGGAACCAAAGGTCTTGCGGTAGAATTCACCGGCTTTGTCCGTACCGTCAACCAGAACGGGAAAGCGGTCTTCGACCCGGTCGATCTCTTTGGTCTTTTCCAGGGTGTCGAACTGTGCCTTCTTTTTGGACCGGTATTCCAGCGTGTCCAAATCCAGCGAAAGGATTTCGCTCTTGCCTCCTTCGTCCTTGACTTTTTTGTAGAAACCCTGTCCGGTCTTACTACCGAGCCACTGATTATCCGACATGGTCCGTATAAAATCGGGCAATTCGAACAGGGATTGCTGCTCGTCATGGGGGCAGTGTTCCCGGATGCCATTTGCCACGTGCACCAGTGTGTCCAGCCCGACCACATCTACTGTCCGGAAGGTGGCAGACTTGGGTCTTCCGATTACCGGACCAGTCAGTTTGTCTACTTCCTCTATGGTCAGTCCCATAGGCCTTACCGCATGGAACAGGCTCTGTATACTGAATATTCCGATTCGATTACCGATGAACGCCGGGGTATCTCTGGCAATGACGGCGGTCTTACCCAGGAACTGTTCTCCGTATCCAGCCAGGAAGTCCAGGACCTCCTGAGAGGTCTTCGGTCCGGGAATCACCTCGAACAGCTTGAGATAGCGTGCAGGATTGAAGAAGTGGGTGCCGCAAAAGTGCTGCTGAAAGTCATCGGAC
This sequence comes from uncultured Flavobacteriaceae bacterium, assembly GCA_964550895.1. Lineage (GTDB taxonomy): Bacteria > Bacteroidota > Bacteroidia > Flavobacteriales > Flavobacteriaceae > CAZKAP01. The sequence goes on along the minus strand of CAZKAP010000017.1, from coordinate 39,690 downwards.
CTTCCCTCACTCATGAGCTGAATCGGAATACCTGAGGTATTCGAACTGATCAGGGTGCCCGGTCTGCGGTGGGTGTCGAGTTTTTCGAACACTTGCTGCTTGATGTCCAGACGCTCCACTACTACTTCAATGATCCAGTCGGCCTGGGAAACCCGGGCAATATCATCCTCCAGATTGCCCGTTGCTATGCGGTTGGCGAAGGAGGAATGATATAGAGGCGCCGGACGCGAGTTTATGGCCTTTTTCAGGGAATCATTAACGATGCGGTTCCGCACGACCGTATCGTTCAGGCTCAGGTTCTTCTTCTTTTCGGCTTCGTTGAGCTCCCGGGGAACGATGTCCAGCAGGAGTACTTCTGCGCCGATGTTGGCAAAGTGGCATGCGATGCCGCTTCCCATTATACCGGAACCCACTACGGCTACTTTTCTAATTCGTCGTTTCATGGACCTAGTTTCAGGAATTTTTTCTGGTTTGTGGTATGCTTTGATTGAAGATTTTCTTCTCACTGATGAGCCGGTTGATCACGCCTATAGTCCTAAAGAAACCCTTGAGATCCCCTTCGGAACTGTGCTCGCGCACCACCGTGTTGAACTGCAGGACCACCTGTTTGGAAGCCTCCCGCCGGTCGAAGCCCAGAGGGGTTAAAAAGATCAGTACCCCCCTCCCGTCATCCGGATTCGGCTTGCGGCAGATGTAACCGCGTTCTTCCATGACATTGAGTATACGGGAAAGGCTGGTCGCCTCCATGCCCATCTTAGGACCCAGTGAAGTACTCGGGATGCCTTTTTTAGGGTCTATGCTGAGCAGGCTGAAACCTATCGCCATGGTCAGGTCGTGCCGCTTGGCCTCTTCGTTATAAAGGCGGGCAACGGCCTGCCAGGTTGCACGCAGCGCATAGTCTATAGTAGTATCCTTGACATCCACAAGGTAAATATACAAATTATATTATGCATGCATAATAAAAACAATGAATTCTAAGCCGGTCGGGTAGTGGGATTCCACCCAATGCCGATTAGCCCGTGAGTCAACAGGCTGCAGGTATTCATTAAGTTATTAGGTGCTTCTAGTGGCCGTAGATATCGTTATACAGGTGCATGTACATCTGTTTCACGATCCGCCTGCGGAGTTTCATGGTCGGCGTCAGGTGCCCCGCTTCCACACTCCAAACCTCGGGGGTCAGTCGGAATTTTTTGACCTTTTCCCACTTGGCGAAGTGTTCATTGGCCAGATCGACCTCTTCCTGTATGCGCTTGAGCACTCTGAGGTCGTTGACCAGCTCCTCATTTGTTCCGAGTTCGTAGTTGTGGTGCCGGGCCCATTCCCTTACGTAATCAAAGGCGGGCTGGATGATGGCAGCAGGCATTTTTTCTCCCTCTCCCACAACCATAATCTGCTCGATAAAGAGGGATTCCTTGAATCGGTTTTCGAGTACCTGAGGTGCGACGTATTTACCGCCGGAGGTCTTAAACATCTCCTTCTTGCGATCGGTAATTTTCAGGAAACCATCCCGGTCGATTTCGCCTATGTCCCCGGTATGAAAATACCCGTCGACTATGACCTGTTCGGTCAATTCGGGGTTCTTGTAATATCCTTGCATGATCTGGGGACCCCTGACCAGGATTTCCCCGTCTTCCGCGATCCTGACATCGGTATGTTCTATGGGCTTACCAACCGTCCCGACTCGGAAGTTGCCGTTGCGCATGTCGTTTACCGATACTACGGGCGAGGTCTCCGTGAGCCCATAACCTTCCATAACCCCGAATTCGGCTGCATTGAAAATCCGGGCCAGTCGGGGTTGCAATGCTGCACTACCCGAGGCGATGATGCCCAGATTACCGCCCACACCCTCTTTCCATTTGCTAAAAATGAGTTTACGCGCCCATTTGAGCTTCTGTTCGTACAACCAGCCGTTCTGTCCGTAAGGTTCGTATTGGAGTCCAACATCCACGGCCCAGAAGAACAACTTCTTCTTGATGCCTGAGAGCTCGTAACCCCGGGCAATAATCTTGTCGTATATCTTCTCGAGCAGACGGGGAACCGCGGTCATTACATGGGGCCTGACCTCCTTCAGATTTTCGCTGATCGTTTCCAGGGATTCGGCATAGTACACCGATACGCCCCTGAACTGGTAGAGGTAAATCAGCATACGCTCGTAAACATGGCAGAGCGGAAGGAAACTCAGTGCCTTGACATTGCCATCGTCAATGGGCAGTCGCTGAGTACTTCCCATCACATTGCTCACCAGGTTGTCGTGAGAGAGCATCACCCCTTTAGGCACTCCAGTGGTCCCGGAAGTATATATGATGGTGGCCAAATCATCTGGAGCCACCTGGTCCTTGAGCGCATCGACCTGTGGCTGGCGGGATTCGCTCCTACCCAGCTCCAGAACCTCGGTCCAGTGTACGCAATTCTCGAGTTCATTGAAGGAATACACCTCCCGCACTGTTTTCAGTTTTCCGCTAACGGCCAGGATCTTATCGAGGACTTCTTTGTCCGATACAAAGCAGTACTTGGCTTCACTGTGGTTCAGTATGTACTCGTAATCCTCGCTGGAAATGGTTGGGTAAATGGGCACGTTCTGGGCTCCGATCTGAAGGACGCCGATGTCCACGATATTCCATTCCGTCCTGTTGTTCGTAGAAATAACGGCGATCTTGTCGTCCTTACCCACGCCCAGTTCCAGGAGACCCCTGCTGAGTTGGTTCGCCTTTGCGACGTATTCGGCTGAGGATAGGTGTTCCCATCTGCCGTTGTATTTGGTAGCGAAGGCTACATCCAGATTAAACGTCTTAAGCTGGTACTCGGGGAAATCGAAGAGGCGTTTGAGCGTGTCCATTTTAAGTTTATGTAAACTTTTTGCAAAATAAGCTATTGCGGGTATAAATTAAAATAAACCCGTTTCCTCTCCCCTAAATTGAAGACTATTCAACAGAGTAGTCTACTCAGCGCCCAAATTTTACAAGATCCTCAAAAGGGTGAAATCGCTCCCCCGAAGCCTTTGGCGAGGTAAGCTCCAACGCGCTATGCGTTTTCCTCCAGCCAACGGTAGGCATTGCGGAAGGCCTCGATCCAGGGGCTGAATTCCTCCTTTCTGTCTTCGGGATACCAGGCCCAGTTCCAGGAAAACAGGGAACGCTCCATGTGCGGCATGGAGACCAGATGTCGACCGCTGGCATCGCTGAGCATAGCGGTGTTGTAATCGCTTCCATTTGGGTTGCCGGGATAGGCTCCGTAGGAGTAGGTGCCGGAAATCGCATACTGCTGTTTCTTTTCGGGCAGGATAAATCGGCCTTCGCCGTGTGATATCCATACGCCGAGACGTGTTCCTTCCAGACCCCGGAGCATGATGGCAGGACTTCGTTGAATGTCGACGGTAACGAAGCTGCACTCGTGCTTACCGGAACGATTATAGGTCAGCTTTCCGTGGTTGCTGTGTTCGGGGTATATGAGTTCCAGTTCCATAAACAATTGGCACCCGTTACATATTCCCAGCGACATGGTGTTTTCACGCTTAAAGAAACGGTTCAGGGCCTCCCGGGCTGCGGGGTTGTATTTAAAGACTCCTGCCCAGCCCTTTGCGCTGCCCAGTACGTCGGAGTTGGAGAAGCCTCCAACGGCCCCGATAAAGTGGATATCACTCAGATCTTCCCTTCCGTTGACCAGGTCGGTCATATGTACATCGCGAACCTCGAATCCGGCCTGGTACAGGGCGTTAGCCATTTCCCGTTCTGAATTGCTCCCTTTTTCCCGGATAATGGCTGCCCGAATAGGGGTCTGGGGACGTCCAGTTGTGCGACCGTCAAAACCGGATGGGAACCGGTACTCCAGAGGCTGATGCTTGTAGTTGTCGAATCGTTGCCTGGCGAGATTGCCCGAAGTCTGACGGCTGTCCAGCAGATAGGAACTCCTGTACCACAGGTCCCGGTAAGCTGCGATCTCGAAGTTGTAATGCGCCTGGTGATGGGCCAGGGCTAACCGACCTGTAGTCGTGGGCCTTCCGATGGTGAAAAACGTAAAGCCCTCTGATTTCAGCCGGTCGCATACCTGCTG
>CAZKAP010000017.1:0-35630 GCA_964550895.1 uncultured Flavobacteriaceae bacterium | reverse complement strand
CCGAGAACAGCAGCCTGCAGCTGTCAATTTCTCCGAGCGATGTCAGTTCCACTTCCATTCCCATATCCGGAGTTGGAAAGCACATTTCAAGCAGGGTGGTAATCAATCCACCCGAACCCACGTCGTGCCCGCTGAGAACGGCTCCCTCCAGTATAAGCTCCTGTACGCGATGGAATCGGGCCGCTACCGTTTCGGCCTCAGCCGTCCGGGGAACCCGTTCTCCCAGCTGATTGAGAATCTGAGCGAAAGAAGATCCGCCGAGTTCGAAATCCATGGCACCAAAGGGAATGTACACCAGGGGCCCTCCGGACCGGGCGAGTACGGGTTGAATCACCGACCGAATATCGGAACAGGCCCCGGCGGCCGAGATCACCACTGTGCCCGGACTCAGAACCTCCTGTTCCGGGTAACGCTGTTTCATGGAAAGGGAATCCTTACCCGTCGGGATATTGACTCCCAGTTCTATGGCATAAGAGGACAAGGCACTGACAGCCCTGTAGAGCCGGGCGTCTTCTCCGGGATTCCTGCATGGCCACATCCAGTTGGCCGAAAAAGAAACGGTTTCCAGCCCGCCATCCAGGGGAGCAAATACCAGGTTCGTCAGGGCCTCCACAGCACTGAGCCGGCTTCCTTCTTCGGGGTCGATCAGGGCGGCTACAGGAGCATGTCCAATGCTGTTAGCGATACCCTGCCTTCCTCTGTAATCCAGGGCCACCACCCCACAGTTATTCAGCGGGAGTTGCAGGGGTCCCGCGGTCTGCTGTACGGCCACCTTGCCGCCCACACAGCGGTCGACCTTATTGGTTAACCAGTCCTTGCAGGCCACCGCTTCCAGTTGAAGCACTTGCTCCAGATAGGAGGCCGTTTGCCCGGTGTCGTAGGTCAGCGGCTCTGCGACCTGCCCCTGATGTGCATCAGACATTAGGGTTTGGGGCGAACTACCGAAGAAGTCACTCAGGGGCAGGCTGATGGGATCCTGAGTTTCTCCGGAACTCTTAAAGCATAAATGCTGATCCCCGCTTACCTGCCCGACTTCGAATACGGGGGCCCTTTCCCGATCGGCCACGCGCCGGAGGTAGTTCAGGTTGTCGTTGGAAACGATCAGGCCCATACGCTCCTGTGACTCATTACCGATAAGTTCCTTCTGCGATAGGGTAGGATCCCCCAAGGGGAGCTTATTCACGTAGATGAGTCCTCCGGTTTCTTCCACAAGCTCGGACAGGCAATTCAGATGTCCCCCGGCCCCGTGGTCGTGTATGGATACTATGGGATTATCGTCGGATTCCACCATGCCGCGTATGGCATTGGCTACCCGCTTCTGCATTTCCGGATTGGACCGCTGTACCGCATTGAGTTCGATTTGGGAGCCAAAGGCCCCGGTATCTTCACTGGATACAGCGGCGCCACCCATACCGATGCGGTAGTTATCACCTCCCATGACCAGTATGGCATCGCCCTTTTGGGGCAGCTGTTTTTCCGCATCTTCCCGTCGTCCGAAACCGACGCCTCCCGCCAGCATGACCACCTTATCGAAGCCCAGGGTACGGCCTTCCCCGATCTTGTGCTCAAAGGTGAGCAGAGAACCATTGATCAAGGGTTGTCCGTATTTATTTCCGAAGTCCGATGCCCCGTTGGATGCCTTGATCAATACATCGACAGGGGTCTGGTAGAGCCACTTTCGCTCCGGTGTGGCTTGTTCCCAGGGACGGTTTTTTTCCAGGCGGGGATAGGCCGTCATGTAGATCGCCGTACCGGACAGAGGCTGGGAGCCCCTGCCGCCCGCCAACCGATCGCGGATTTCACCCCCGGTTCCGGTCGCGGCACCGTTGAAGGGTTCCACGGTAGTGGGGAAATTGTGAGTCTCTGCCTTGAGGGACAGCACGGCTTCGATCTCCCGCTCCCGGTAGGTGGAAGGGACGTCCGGCCGTTCGGGTGCAAACTGTACCATACGAGGGCCCCTGAAAAGGGCCACGTTATCCTTGTAGGCTGAGACTACCCGGTTGGGATTCTCCAGGGTGGTTTTCTTGATCAGTTGAAAGAGAGAGTGTTCCATTTCCTCCCCATCGATCACGAAGGTTCCGTTGAAGATCTTATGCCGGCAGTGTTCCGAATTGACCTGGCTGAAGCCAAACACCTCCGAATCCGTAAGCAGTCTCCCCTGACGGCGGGCGACATCATTCAGGAATGCCACTTCCTCCTCGCTCAGTGCAAGCCCCTCCCGGGTATTGTATTCCGCAATGTCTTCGATGTATTGGATGGGCTCAGGATGCGCGTCCAGGTGGAACAAGTCCTGATCCAGGACGAAGTATTCCTGGTGCAACATCGGATCCAGTCCGGCGTTCGAGGCTCCCTTTTTTTCGAATGCCTCGATGCGCGCGATCCCATCGATACCCATATTGCGGGTGATTTCAGTCGCATTGGTACTCCATGGAGTAATCATGCTTTTCCTCGGGCCCTTAAAGGGGCCGACGATAGGACTCTCGGTAATCAGGGGAGCCCGCCCGAAGAGCCAATGTAGCATACCGGACTGCTCCTCATTGAGCTCTGTGTGGCTATCGACAGCGTATACCTTGCCTTCCGGATCTCCGAAGAAGTATATCATAGGTGGAAGATGATCAGAATAAGGCATAAAATTAAACTTTCTATCCCGATCGGCCGGTTATGATTTCCCACTAAGGTGCCGGCAACCCGCACGCATCTATGAGCGGATGAGACGAGCCATATAGAATCCATCGAATCCGCATTCCGAGGGCCAGAGATGCTGCTCCGCTTCCAGCGCGAAGCCCGTACCCGATTCGGATTCCAGAAAGGCCTTCACTTGCAGCTCGTTTTCCTCGGGCAATATGGAACAGGTAGCGTAGACCATTTTACCGCCGGGCTTGAGTATACGAGAATATTCCCTGAGCAGCCTTTGCTGAAGTTCCTGAACCTCGACCAGAAAATCCTCTCTGAGTTTCCATTTGGTGTCCGGATTTCGACGGAGAACCCCCAATCCGCTGCAGGGTACGTCCAGCAACAGCCGGTCGGCCTGTCCGTGCAGTCGCTTGATGGTCTTGGTGGATTCTATCCGTCGGGTTTCGATATTCTGGGCACCGGACCGCTTCACCCTGCGCCTGAGTTCCTTGAGTTTTTCCGTGTATACGTCCAGGGCTATGATTTGTCCTCTATTCCCCATCAGGGAGGCCAGGTGGAGGGTTTTACCCCCCGCACCGGCACAGGCATCCACAACCCTCTGACCGGGTTCGGGCTGCAGGTAAGGTGCGACCCGCTGCGAACTGCCATCCTGCATCTCGAACCAACCCTCGCGGAAAACGGGTAAGGCGAATACATTGGCTCGTTTGTCCAGTATCAGGGCATCGGGCAGGTCTTCCCGGGTAGCCGCAGATATGGACTGATTCCTGAGATAGCTTTCCAGGGCTCTTCGGTCTGTCCTGAGCCTGTTGGTGCGCAAGACCAATTCCGGCTGACGGTTCAATGCTCGTAACTCGGCTGCCCAGCGGTCCTCGCCTAGAGACCGGGAAAGATGGCTGTCCATCCAGTCCGGCACCGATTCCCAAACGGGACGATCCTTCCTTAGGGATTCTCGCATTTCGCCGACCCGGGACTCTGATGGAAGCATGAATAGGCTGCGGAATCCGGAGAGGTCGAAGCCCTGTTCCCTTGCCCACAGTCCTATCATTGGAAGTAGGGCCTCCAGGCTGAGTTCTTCCTGTCCGGTAAGAGCCAGATAACGCCGGGCATAACGAACCAGATCGAATATGGCCGAGGCGATAAACCCGCGATCGCGTGAGCCCCATTTGGGGTTGGACTTGAGGATGTATTCGACCACCCGGTCCGCTTTTTTACCGTCCAGCAGTATGTCCTGAAGCCCCAGGTGTACGGCTTCCAGTAAATTCTTATGCAGTCGTTTTTGCCCCATGAGGGCCCAAAAGTAGGGAGATATTACCAGACCCGCACGATCTGAGTCCCATGCAAACAGCCGGTTGCGCGTTACATGGCTTAGTTTCTTCTCCTGCGCTGACCCTCCCGGTATCGCTGAAGCAACCGCCGCTTGAATTCTTCTTCGGTGCCTGCCAGGCGAATGATCTTCCTTTCCGGCAGGACGCTTCGGAGGTCGGAGAAGAAATCCTTTTCCAGTTTGCAGCGTCTGGCGCGAAGGCCGAGCAGTTGGCTGAGCTGATCGTTTGCTTCCGAATCGGAGAGCCCGTCGCCCTGGCCTTTTCGGAGTATGGCCCGTTCTGTATTACCCAGTTGCAGCATTTCCTCTTCGAAACCGTTGTACAGGGGCCAGAAACTCTGGGCCTCAGCGGCGGTCAGTTCAAGGCGTTCCGTGATAAAGGCGATCTTTAGGGACTTCAGCCGTTCCCTTGAAGGTTCGTTGGGTTGGGCCATTGCGGCCGTCATCGCAAAAAGCAGTATCAGGATAAGGCCGTTGGTGCAGGGTCTATTGCGTTTCATCATTCCAGTGTAAGGTTTCTTCATAATCCAGAGTTTCGTAGAGGTAGTCGTACAATTCGACATCGGAGAGGTCGCTGTCATTCCAAACGGATTCCGTATCGTTCCAGGAGTTGTCTTCCCAATCCATACTCTGGGCTAATCCTGTATTGGCGAGGTCGGCACGGTAGTAGGCATTCAAATATTCTTCGACCTCAGCCGAGGCCAGGTCTCTGAAACCGGTATCCGTACCCTTGGTATCCGTCTTAAGACCGATTATCCAAACCAGCAGCACGGCGGCTGCAATTGCCGTCGCGGCGGCGATCTGGTGGTACGGATGAAGCCGGAATACAGGCCTGTCTTTGTCCTGTATCCGCTGCTCAATCCGGTCCGGGAGGTTTTCGAAATAGCCATCAGGCATCCCAAAGCCTTCCGTTCGCGGGAAATCCCTGAGCATTTCATCCACCTCCATGCGTTTCTTCAGGCTGTCGTAAAAACCCTCGAAGTATCCTTCCGGTATGCGCTTGTCTGTTGGTTTTTTCACGTTTCTTGGCTTTAATGGGTGATGTACCGGTGAATCTTTTTAACGGCCAGGTGGTAGGAAGTTTTTAGCGCCCCCACTGAGGTACCCAGGACCTCGGATATTTCTTCGTACTTCATGTGGTCGAAATACTTCATATTGAAAACCATTTTTTGCCGGGAAGGCAGGGTGGCGAGCGCTTCCTGCAAGCGGATCTGGGCCTCATCTCCTTCGAAATAGGGGTCGGACTCCAGATTCTCCAGCCGCGACTGAACGTAATCGCCATCGGTTATATGCCCCTTTCGTTTCCTGGACCTCAAATGGCTGAGTGCTTCGTTGGTCGCGATCCGATACATCCAGGAATACAGCGAACTCTGCTGTTTAAATCCATCCAGATTGCGGAATACCTTAATGAAGGTCTCCTGCAGTACATCGTCCGTTTCGTCATGATCCAGGACGATCCTGCGAATCTGCCAATACAGGCGTTCCTGATAGGTCTTCACCAACTCGCGAAAGGCGGTTTCCCTGCTTTCCCCGTTTTTAAGGCGTGCTACAAGATCATCTTCTTCCAAGCCTTATGTCTTTACTGCTTAGATGTCCGCCGGGTCGGAAGGTTTAATCCCGGATTCCCATACTCGCCCTTATCGGGGACTTAGTTCGAGAAACTCTGTAGTTCCACCAGCTTGCGATACTGGCTGTCTTTCTTCATGAGACCCGAATGATTGCCGGTCTCGACTATGCGGCCTCTGTCCATGACGGCGATAGTGTCGGCCTTTTGAATGGTCGATAGCCTGTGAGCGATCACCAGCGAAGTCCGGTTCTCCATCATCTTTTCCAGGGCGAGCTGCACGTACTTTTCGCTTTCGGTATCCAGGGCCGAGGTGGCTTCGTCCAGAATGAGCACGGGGGCGTTCTTGAGTACAGCACGCGCAATGGATATACGCTGTTTCTGACCTCCGCTGAGTTTCCCTCCTCCGTCTCCGATCACCGTGTCGTAGCCTTCCGGCAGTTCCCGTATGAAATCGTGTGCAAAGGCGATTCGCGCCGCATCGAGTATTTCTTCCTCAGATGCCCCGGGCCGTCCAAGGGCGATATTATTGCGTACCGTATCGTTGAACAGTATAGAATCCTGGGTCACAACGCTGATTTGCGAACGAAGCGATTCCTTAGGAATGTTCCGTATATCCCTGTCATCGAAGGTAATCCTCCCCTCATTCACATCGTAGAATCGCATGAGCAGGTTAGCTACGGTACTTTTTCCACTACCCGAGGGACCGATCAGGGCCAGCATCTTCCCTTTGTGCAATTCCAGGCTAAGGTTGTTTATAACCTGTTCCTTCCCGTCGTAGGAGAAGCTGACGTTCTCCAGGGCCAGAGATTTTCTCAAGGGCTCAACGGGCTCGGTGTTACCGGACTCCACTATGCTTTCCTCGGCTTCGAGTATATCGAAGATCCGTTCCGATGACGCCAGACCTTTACGCAGGCCATAATTGACGGTAGTGATGGCCTTAACAGGGGCAATTACGGTATAAAAGAGTCCGATATACCCGATAAACTGCTGAGGTGTCAGGCTGCTCTCCTCGGAAAGTACGAGACGGCCGCCGAACCAGAGCACACAGATAACCACGCAAACCCCCAGGAATTCACTGAACGGGGAAGCGAGGCCTTTTCGCTTGAGCACGGATGTCATAATGCCTGCGAAGCGGGAGGTGGATTCCCTGAACTTGGCCAGGAAGGCCGCCTCTGCCGTAAACCCTTTCACGACCTTGAGCGAACCCAGGGTTTCCTCCAGGAAAGACAGAAACATGCCCTGTTCTTTCTGGGCCTGCAGCGACTGTGCCTTGAGCCGCTTGCCTACGGCCGAAATCAGGAACCCGGCCACGGGGAGAAACAGAAACACGAACAGGGTGAGCTCCCAACTCAGGCTCAGCATGGTAAAGAGCACTATAACGATGGTGATCGGCTCCCGGACCAGGGATTCCAGTGAATTGATAATCGAAATCTCGACCTCTTTGACATCGGCAGTCATCCTCGCCATGAGGTCTCCCTTGCGTTGTTCACTGAAATAACCTAAGGGAAGCTGAAGTACTTTCTCATACAAGTGGTCCTGCAAATCCTTGACCATGCCCGTACGGAGAAAAGTCAGCACGTACATGGCCAGATAGCGAAACAGGTTCTTCATGAAGAAAATACCTATACTCAGTATGCAGATTAATACCAGTGCTGACACGGGCCCCTCTTCTTCCGTTTTCTGGGTCAGAAAGAAGCTGAGGTTGTCCAGTACATAGGACTTCAGGTCAGTCATACCACTAAAGGTGGGTCTTTCGGTGACCCGTTCCTCCGTGCCGAAGAGTATGCCCAGAGTCGGTATAAAGACGAGTATGGACATCACGTTAAACACGGCGTACAGCAGGTTGAAAACCACGTTAAGCCCGGCCATTTTCCTGTAGGGCAGTGCGTAGCTGAAAATCTTTCGTAACTGACTCTTATACATAGACATAGACTATCCCAGAGAAAGTTCCGATACAATACCGGCGATCTTCTGATCCAGTCGTTCAAATGTAGCACTAAACTGCGAGGCCTCCTGCAGTACGGTTCGCGTGCTGATGTAAAACTTGACCTTGGGTTCGGTTCCGCTCGGTCGCGCAGCCACCCGGGTACCGTCCTCGGTTTCGTATATGAGCACGTTGGATTTTGGGAGGTCGATGTTGCGGGTGCTTCCATCCTGTACGTTTCTCGCCACGGAATCGTTGTAGTCCTCTATCCATTTCAGGGGGGAGCCCTGTATGCTGGATGGGGGATTGTTCTTAAAGGCGTCCAGCATTTTTCCGATCTCTTCGGCTCCGCTCATTCCCTTCTTGGTAATCGAAATGAGTTTTTCCTTAAAACAGCCAAAATCCACGTAACAGTCGATCAGTTTTTCGTAGAAGGAACTGCCTTCAGACTTGGCCTGACAGGCAATTTCGCAGGCGAGCAGGGTAGAGGTGACCGCATCCTTATCCCGAACGAAGTCCCCGACCATATACCCGAAACTCTCTTCACCACCACCGATAAATCGCTGCTCGGGAAAGTCCTTGATCATTTTTCCGATCCATTTGAACCCGGTAAGGGCCGTCTTGAAGTCCACTCCATATGCACCGGCCATGACTTCCAGCATGGGCGTGGAAACTATGGTCGTAGCCACGAATTCGTTACCTTTCAGGCCCTTTTCTTTGTTGTAATCGAGCAGATAGCGGGTCATGAGTACCATAGTCTGGTTTCCGTTCAGCAGTTCCAGCCTGCCCTCCAGATTGCGCACGGCTATTCCCAGGCGATCGCTGTCGGGATCGGTTCCCACTACCATGTCGGCTCCGATCTGCTCAGCCTTTTTGAGGGCAATCTCCAGCGCCTCGGGTTCTTCCGGGTTCGGGGACTTTACTGTGGGGAAGTTTCCATCGGGACGTGCCTGTTCCTCAATGACGGTGACGTTTTTAAACCCCGCCCGGTCCAGTACATCCGGAATGGCCGTTATGGAAGTTCCGTGAAGGGAGGTAAATACGATATGGAAATCGTCTTTACCCTTCGAACCGATGCTTCCGTGTGCCACACTCTGTTCGAAAAAGGCCTGATCGACCTCCTCGTCTATGTATTCGATCAGGTGATCCTGTACCCCGAACCGGATGTCCCCAAAGTCCAGGGCCTCGATTTCCTGCACGATCTCCTTGTCCTGTGGAGGAACAATCTGCCCTCCATCACTCCAATACACCTTGTAACCGTTGTATTCCGGGGGATTGTGGGAGGCTGTCAGCACGATACCTGCCTGGCATTTGAGATAACGGACGGCGAACGACAGCTCGGGAGTGGTCCGGAGTTCAGAAAAGAGGAAAACCTTGATGTTGTTGGCCGAAAAAACTTCGGCCACCGTGCGTGCCAGGGTATCGCTCTGGTTCCTGCAGTCGTAGGCGATCACCACGCGAGGCACCTCGCCTCCGCCGAGTTTGTTCAGGTAGTTACTCAGGCCCTGAGTGTTCTTCCCCAGGGTGTATTTGTTGATGCGGTTCGTACCCGCACCCATAATGCCACGCATACCTCCGGTTCCGAATTCCAGATCCTTGTAAAAGCGTTCGTTGAGTTCTTCCGGGTCGTTATCGATGAGTTCCTGTATTTCCCTGCGGGTATCTTCGTCGAAGGTTTCGGTTAACCAGTCCTGTGCTTTGGCCTGTACGCTGCTCATATTGATTTTTTTGTATAAACTTCTTCCGCGCTGCGGTATTGCTTTTTCCTGTTATCGAAATTCAGTTTTTCTGCCACGTAATACGCCTTGCCCTTCTTATGGGTTCGAATTAGCAATTCCCCCAGGAAACCGGCGAGGAAGAGCTGCGTACCCAGGATCATCGTGGTCAGGGCGATGAAGAATTCCGGACGATCGGTAATAAGTCGGCTCGCCTTGTTAATGAATAGTTTGTCGATGCCCAGATACAGGGCGAGCAGGAACCCAATCACGAACATCAGGGCTCCCAGAGCCCCGAAAAGATGCATGGGCTGCCTTCCGAAGCGGGAGACAAAACTGATGGTAATCAGATCCAATAACCCATTGATGAAGCGCTCTGCACCGAACTTGGTCCTGCCGTATTTCCTGGGCTGATGGCGAACCACCTTTTCGCCTATACGCGAGAAACCCACGTTTTTAGCCAAAACGGGAATGTATCGGTGCATTTCCCCGGAGACCTCGATGGTCTTGATCACCTCGCGCCGGTAGGCCTTGAGTCCGCAATTGAAATCGTGCAGCTTAAGGCCCGATGTCCTCCGGGCTGCCCAATTGAAAATCTTAGACGGCAGATTTTTAAGGAGCACGTGGTCGTATCGCTTCTTTTTCCAGCCGGAGACCAGGTCGTATTCCTCTTCGACCACCATGCGGATGAGTTCGGGCACTTCCCCGGGATCGTCCTGCAGGTCGGCATCCATAGTAATCACCACGGCCCCCCGGGCCTCTTTGAAACCCGCGTGCAGCGCCTGTGATTTACCGAAGTTGCGGTGAAACCGTATGCCCCGTACAAAATCGTGGCTGGAGGCCAACTCGGATATTGCGCTCCAGGAATCGTCCGTGCTTCCGTCGTCTATGAAAATAACTTCGTAGGAGTACTCCAAAGGCTCCAGAGAACCGGATATCCCATCGAAGAGCTCGAAGAGGGACTGCCGCTCGTTAAGCAAAGGGATGACAAATGAAATCTGCATGCGATCCTCCGGTATGACTCAAAATTAACACAATCTGCCTGCAATCGCCCAACAGCAGTCCAACTCGTGCTAAAAAAAACGGGCACCGCTGCGCCCGTTTCAAATTCTTGGCTCTTCGCCTGATCTAATAGGTCGGCTGAGCTTTCTTGGCAAAAAGGCCGATGATTAGTCCGTAGAGGAGTCCGAAGAACGATCCGACTACAGCCACACCTCCGATCAGGAAGGCGTAAAACCAGTCGTTGCTCATTTGCCGCTGCTGATCGGCAATCTCGGGGGTGATCTGTCCCTTATCGATAGCCTCTTGCAGCCTGAAATTGGTGGCCTCGCTGATGTAATCCGGGTCCAGTACATTGGTGAGAAGCAGCGTATACAGGATGGTGATCAGCCCGGATACCAGGGCCATGCCCACTCCGATCCAGATGGACTGGCCCATTTTCAAATAACCGCCATTGGCTTTTCGGAAGGCGAAGATTCCTACTGCGGTCATTCCCAGTCCGATCAATATGCTGATCACGGTTACCGCTACATTTTGGGAAGAGGTGATGTGGGCGTCCTGCAGGAATAACATGACCTGAAAGGCCACTCCGATGAGCCCGAGCAGCCCCCCGTACATCAGTATGAATTTCCCTGGTTTGGCTTGTGTGTCCATGGTATAGGTTTTATGAGTTCGACGTTATCAGTAGGGAAGTTAGGGAATAAGTTACACGGACTCCCAGGTTTTGTTGAAAATGGGCAAATACCCGTACCTTTTGGAGGTTACTATCCATATTATGGAGAAGATTATTGTGCATTCTGCTTTTAATTTTTAATTTTGCAGACCTTTAGAAGAAACTGGAGTCATGAGAAAGAATATACATCCCGAGAATTACCGCCTGGTAGCCTTCAAGGACATGTCCAACGAGGATATTTTCATCACCAAATCCACGGCCGAATCCAAAGAGACCATCACCGTGGAGGGGGAGGAGTACCCGCTCATCAAGCTGGAGATCTCCCGTACCTCGCATCCCTTCTATACCGGGAAAACCAAGCTCATTGACACGGCAGGGCGCATCGATAAGTTCAAGAACAAGTACAAGAAATTTCAGAAGAAGGAATCGTAAACTGCGATTTTTCCGGAACTTCATAGCGCTTTCGAACATCCGGGGGCGCTTTTTTTGTTGAATATGGACTACGTACTCGCCGATTCGAACGCCCACCGGAGCTTCCTTCCGCTGACCTTCACCCGTGCCGCTGCCGATCTCTTCATGGGCATGCAGACCTTCCGGCAGCGCTGGGAACGGGCTTTGCAAAGCGCATGCCGTATCGCTACTCAGGATTATCTGCAGCCACTGTATGGCCCGTCTGAGGTAGAGGATCCCCTGGTGCTGGATCCACTTTGTATACCGAGTCCGGAACTATTGGAGAAGATCGAAGCGCTCCAACCGGGACAGATACTCTGCTACGGGGACTCCTGGATCGCCTACAGGGCAGCCCTTGCCACAGACGAAGAGGAACGGGCCAAACTGGAAGTCGTGAGTCTCGAACATCCACCGCTGCGCATACGGCATCGCTGGGAACTGTTTTCGTTGAACGATGCCGTACTTAAATACGATTTTGAAGCGGTTACACGGGGCAGGAATTCTGTCGAACTCGGCCCGGGCAACCAGGTGGTGGGAAATGGTGAGATTTTCCTCGAGGAAGGCGCAGAGGTTCATGCCAGCATACTGAATCCCACCGGTGGGCCCATTTACGTGGGCAGGGACGCCCAGATCATGGAGGGTTGCATCGTACGTGGGGGATTGGCCCTTATGGATGGGGCCATTCTTAAGATGGGAGCTAAGATATACGGGCCCTGTAGTTTTGGGCGCAAGTGCAAAATCGGGGGGGAAGTCAATAACTCCGTCGTCTTTGATTACAGCAATAAGGGGCACGAAGGTTTCCTAGGAAATTCCGTACTGGGCAGCTGGTGCAATCTGGGGGCCGATACGAATACCTCCAATATGAAGAACAATTACGCCCAGGTTCGTATCTGGGATTATGAAACCGGTTCATTCGTTCCCACCGGTCTGCAGTTCTGCGGCCTGATCATGGGAGATCACAGCAAGAGCGGCATAGACACCATGTTTAATACGGGTACTGTGGTTGGGGTGAGCGCGAACATTTTCGGGTCCGGTTTTCCGAGAAACTTTATACCGAGTTTCAGCTGGGGAGGCGCCGGAGGCTATCAGGAGTACCGACCCGTGAAGGCATTTGAAACCGCCCGTGCCATGATGGCGCGAAGGGACATGGAATTCTCGGACCGGGAGCGCGAGGTGCTGGAACATGTATTTGTCCGGACCGGGGAATTCAGGAATTATTCGAAATGAATCCAACGGCCGCGTATTACACCCTGGGGTGTAAGCTGAATTTCTCCGAGACTTCTACCATAGCACGGGATTTGGAGCTTGAAGGCTTCCGAAAGGTCTCTTTCGCCGAGTCGGCGGCTCTCTATGTGATCAATACCTGTTCGGTTACCGAGAATGCAGACCGCAAATTCAGGGATGTGGTCCGGCAGGCCCGTAAGCGTAATCCCGAAGCCCTGGTGGTGGCCATTGGGTGTTACGCCCAGCTCAAGCCCGATGAGGTCGGTGCAGTCGGGGGCGTAGACCTGGTGTTAGGTGCACAGGAGAAATTTAACCTGCCGGCCTACTTACGAGAATACTGGGATAGTGAAAAGGGTTTTTCCGCAGCGAAAAAGGGCCGAGCCGAGCAGGCTGGAATACACGCCTGCCATATAGACGAAGTCGACACCTATGTGGGCAGCTACAGCATGGGGGACCGCACCCGCGCCTTTCTGAAGGTTCAGGATGGCTGCGACTATCCCTGTACCTACTGCACTATACCCCTGGCACGCGGCATTTCCCGGAGCGACCGGCTGGACAATGTGCTGAACAATGCCCGGGAGCTGGTGGATAATGGGATACGGGAAATTGTGCTCACCGGAGTGAATATCGGAGATTACGGAAAAGGAGAGCACGGGAACAAGAGGCACGATCACACCTTTCTAGATCTCATGAAGGCCCTGGACCGGGACTGCACTGCAGAACGCATTCGCATATCCTCTATAGAACCGAATCTGCTCAGGAACGAACACATACAGGAGGTGGCCCGAAGCGTTCGTTTCGTACCTCACTTCCATATACCCTTGCAGAGCGGGTCGGATGCCATACTGAAAAAGATGAAACGCCGCTATCTGACGCCGCTATATCGGGACCGGATCGAGACCATAAAGAGGTATATGCCCCATGCGTGCATAGGGGTGGATGTGATTGTGGGATTTCCGGGTGAAGGGCAGGATGAGTTTGAACAGACCTACCGTTTCCTGCAGGAACTGCCGGTTTCCTATTTGCATGTCTTTACCTATTCGGAGAGGGATAAGACCGAGGCGGCGCGCATGCCGGGTCGGGTACCCATGGATAAGCGCAGGGAACGCAGCCGAATGCTGCGCTCGCTTTCCGTTAAGAAGAAGCGGGCTTTTTACGAGAGTCAGCTTGGAACCCTTCAAGAGGTACTGTTCGAATCGGAGAACCGCTCAGGTTTCATCGAGGGGTATACGAGGAATTACCTCCGTGTGCGTATACCGTACGATCCGAAATGGGTAAACCGTACTGCGCCATTGACAATGGACCGGATCGACCCGGAAGGTTTCGTCCGAAGTACAAAGGAATCGGTCAAAGGCCGCGGTGTAGGTCTATCCAACCTCTTCGGACAATGAAACTAAAAGCGGCGGCAGGAGGTAGACCCCTAGATGCGGATGCCTACGGGCAGGAGCTCTTTATATTGACGGTTTTTTCGCAGGAAGCTGGCGATGTGGGGACTGGTGGGAACTACTCTCAGGTTTTTCTCCTGGATGATATTCAGCACGGCCTTGATGAATTCTTCCCGGAAGCCATCCTGATTGATTTCCTCGGGAATCACGAGTTTGGTAAGGAAAATTTTTCGCTCCTGAGAGGAATACTCGATTTTCGCTAGTTGCCCCTGGACTTTTGCTTCAAATTGGCGCAAGAAAGCATTGTCCTTGATTTCAATCTGACTCATATAGTGTTAGTTTATTTGGTTCCTTTACCCCTGCTTACTGCTTTCGCAGTAGTGATTCTGACTGTGGTAGTTAGCTCTCAAAGATGGGGTCAAAATTAGTTAAAAAAAGCCTAAGAACCTATGTCTATCGACAAACAAGGCAATAATCACGTTCAGCGGTTGAAGGTCTGTCTCATACCCGGTTTGGCTGCCAAGTCCAGCATATTTGAGCCTTTGCGGCTGGCATCGGAACACTGGGAACTGTACCACCTGGACTGGATAGAACCCTTGCCAGGCGAGGACCTGACGGCATATACGCGCCGCCTGGTATCGGATCGCGACCTGTCCTCTTTCGTTCTGGTGGCCGCATCGCTGGGCGTTCTGTTGGCCAATGAAATCGCCAGACAGTTCAGGGTGGAAAAGATCATTCTGATTTCCTCGGTGAAGTCGGCGGCGGAAATTCCCGGCCGGTTCCGGCTGCTCAGGTACCGCTGGCTCCTGAATTCCATACCCTTTCATTGGGTGGGCAGGCGCTCGTATTGGAGACTATTGTATAACTTGGGGTTATTCAGGAACCGATTGAAGCGCTATGACCGATATATGGGACTGGTCAGCCCCGTATATTTGCGGTGGACCCTCAAGCATTTTATTTTGGAGGACTGGGGGCTCCCGGATGGTACAGAAGTTGTGCATATACACGGTAATAGGGATACCGTTTTTCCCATCAGCCGGATTTGGAATTGCATACCTGTGGAAGATGGTTCTCACGCCGTAATCCTCGAGCAACCGGATCGGATAAGAAGCCTTTTGCAGAAACATGCTACGGCTTCCGCATAATTGCAGACGTATGAAATATATGGATTTACTCAGGAAAAAAAAGGGAATATCGGCCGTTGCGATTGCCGCAGCCCTGATGTTCTCCCTGGCATGGGCGGGCACCGCTATGATGGCCCAGATGGCCGAAGTTCCCGGACAGGAGCCCGTAGTCGAAATGGAAGCTATACCCCGATTTGTATCCGAAACGTACCGGATCATTGCGGTTCGCAAACCGGACAATCTGAATTTTGCCGGAGAGCCGGTACCCGTCGGAGATCCGGATGTGTTCGAGAAAGTAGACCGGGAGTTCCTGGTCAATACCTACTGGCAGAGCAATGCCGTTTTGCTGATTAAGAGGGCTCGGCTGTACTTCCCGGTCATCGAGCCGATACTTGCCAAAAATGGAATACCCGATGACTTCAAATACCTGGCGGTCGCAGAGAGTGGTCTGGACAATCTCGCCGCCTCTCCGGCAGGTGCCAGGGGCAGCTGGCAGATTCTCAAGGGTACGGCCCGCGAATACGGCCTGGAAGTGAACGACAATGTTGACGAACGCTACCATCTGGAGAAGGCCACCCAGGCCGCCTGCGAATACCTCAAGAAATGGAAGGAGGATTTCGGTACCTGGACCCTGGCGGCCGCCGCCTACAATGCCGGGCCGAGCGGAGTCCGCAAGTATATGGACATTCAGGGAGCCGAGAGCTACTACGATCTGTTACTCGGCGAGGAGACGGGTCGCTATGTATTTCGCATACTCGCGATTAAGGAGATCCTGTCGAATTATCGGGACTACGGTTTCGAGATCCCGGAGTCTGAATGGTACACGGCCGTGCCTACTTACCAGGTGAAAGTGGATAGCACGGTGAATAGTTTTGCCGGATTCGCCCGTGAATTCGGCCTCAGTTATAAGGTTCTCAAGCGCTATAATCAGTGGCTCAGGGAACCCGAACTGAAGAATCCGAACGGCAAAACCTATTACATCCGCATTCCCAGGGACGGATATCACCATAGGCCGGTATCCCTGGAATCCACTGGCAGGGAATAAGTCGTTCAGATCTTTTTGAGTTGCTGCTGCAGCAGCTTGATCTGATCGCCCAACATGTTGTTTTTATCCAGTTTCTTCGCTTCCTGCAAATATTGGGTGGCTTCGCGCTTGCGCCTTTTCTGCATGGATATGCCCGCCAGACTCAGCTTGGCCATGGCCTCGTCGTAACTCATATTGAGCCCGAATTTAAGAGCGGTTTTGAAGTATTTTTCTGCCTGGGTTAGATTCTTCTGAGAATAGATGATACCGTGCAGGTAGTTGTAGTAGCCCTGCTGCTTGCGCACCAGTGCGGTTTGGGGGTTCTTGATGCGATTAAGCCATTTCAGGGTTCCCTCCATATCCTGTTTGCGCATCCTCAGAAATGCCAGTAAAATAATCTCGTTTCGGAAGTAGAGGAATACAGGAATCAGGGCGAGCAGGCAGAGGAAAATTCCATTGCCCGTGAGACCCTCGACGAATTGATACACGGCCCAGGCCAGCAGTAAGCCGGCCAGTACCAGCTTAAAGTTCTTGTTAAACATAAATGCGTTCTCTTTGCTGTTATCTTCTTATGTCGGCACGTTTCCCGGACTAGAGGGTATACGGGACTCGTAAACGGTAACATCCGGGATCGTAAAACTCCGGCTATCACCATCGGTCCCCGTCCAGGCATGTCCGGCACCCATTACGTGCAAAAGTAACGACATAGCCTCGAATCATCCAGAATTTATGCCGTTGTATTTTTCTCCGTGGGTCGGTTAGCGGCTTCGAGCCTGCATTACCCAAAGCGCGTTCTGCGGTATTGAATCCTGAAGGCTGTTCACTGCGGTAAAGGCTTGCAGACTCTACAGATCATGTGTCCGCACCTTCCATAACAGCAGGCACAATGGGGAGGGCTTCCCTCAAATTCCCGTTGTCCCGGATGCGATCACTCCTTCCGGGGGCTCAGGTTTTTCGTAAAGGCGAAGCGTGGGGAGGTTCTTGCCGGATGTGTTCTCAGCGGGCAAACCAGGGAAAGGAAGAACAAAAAAGCATAGAACTCCAAAGAGTTGTGCCTGAAAATTTGCCCTGCGATTCAAGTCTTACTATATTTGCGCCCAGAATTTTCTGAGGCAGGCAGGTTTACCTCCCCTTACCCATCTAATACAAACAGAAATGAAGAGAACCTATCAACCTTCCAAAAGGAAGAGAAGAAATAAACACGGTTTCCGAGAGAGAATGGCGTCGGCTAACGGCCGTAAGGTACTGGCCAGCAGGAGGGCTAAGGGAAGGAAGAAGCTCAGTGTATCCAGTGAGCCCCGGCACAAGAAATAGTGAATTGTTGAAAAGTATTGAAAGGTGTTGCTTTAACGGTAACACCTTTTTTTTGACCTTCCCTCACCGTTTGAACTTATTTTACGACCGACCACACTTCCTTAACGAATAGATTATGCCCAAAAGAGAGGACCTCAAGTGTATCCTTATTATCGGCTCGGGCCCCATTATCATCGGGCAGGCCTGTGAATTCGATTACTCCGGCTCCCAGGCCCTGCGTTCTCTGCGGGAGGACGGAATAAAAACGGTACTGATCAACAGCAACCCGGCTACGATCATGACCGACCCCTCCATGGCAGACCACGTTTACCTGAAGCCACTCAATACGGCCTCCATTATCGGCATACTTAAGGAGCACCCGGAAATCGATGCGGTGCTGCCAACCATGGGCGGACAAACGGCATTAAACCTCTGCATTGAGGCCGATGAAAAGGGGATATGGGCGGACTTCGGAATCGAGATTATCGGAGTGGATATCGACGCCATTCAGATTACCGAGAACCGGGAAAAATTCCGGGATCTGATGCTTGATATTGGTATTCCCATGCCGCCTCAGGAACCGGCCACCTCATTCCTGAGAGGAAAAGAAATAGCACAGACATTCGGTTTTCCTCTGGTCATTCGCTCCTCCTTTACGCTTGGAGGGGCCGGAGCATCCATAGTCCACGATGCTAAGGACTTTGACAGGTTGCTCAGCGCCGGACTCGAGATATCCCCCATACACGAGGTGATGATCGATAAGGCCCTCATGGGCTGGAAGGAGTACGAACTCGAACTGCTGCGCGACAAGAACGACAATGTCGTGATCATATGTACCATAGAGAATATGGATCCCATGGGCATACATACCGGGGACTCCATTACCGTAGCGCCGGCTATGACCCTCTCGGACAGGACCTTTCAGCGGATGCGGGACATGGCGATTCATATGATGCGAAGTATCGGGGATTTCGCAGGCGGGTGCAACGTACAATTTGCCGTAAGCCCGGACGAGAAGGAAGACATTATTGCCATTGAGATCAATCCCAGGGTGTCGCGCTCTTCTGCGCTGGCATCCAAGGCGACCGGTTACCCTATCGCGAAGGTGGCGGCCAAACTCGCCATTGGCTATAATCTGGACGAATTGCAGAACCAGATTACGGGCACGACTTCCGCTCTTTTTGAACCTACACTGGATTATGTAATCGTAAAGATTCCTCGCTGGAACTTCGATAAGTTCGAAGGCTCGGACCGTACCCTCGGCCTGCAGATGAAGGCAGTGGGTGAAGTGATGGGTATAGGCCGTTCGTTCCAGGAGGCCCTGCACAAAGCGACCCAGTCCCTGGAGATCAAGCGCAATGGACTCGGGGCTGACGGCAAAGGATACACCAATTACGATCAGATCCTCGATAAACTTACCCATGCCAGCTGGGACCGGGTATTTGTGATCTACGACGCCATACAACTGGGGATTCCTCTGAAGCGAATCCACGACATTACCCGGATCGACATGTGGTTCCTGAAACAGTACGAGGAACTGCACCAGCTCGAAATGGAAATCAGCACCTATAAGATTCAAACCCTCCCCAAGCACCTGCTTCTGGAGGCCAAGCAGAAAGGCTTCGCCGACCGCCAGATTGCCCATATGTTAGGCTGCTGGGAGAGCGAAGTGTACACCAAGCGATCGGAATTGGGTGTAAACCGGGTCTATAAGCTCGTAGATACCTGTGCAGCAGAGTTTTCTGCCCAGACCCCCTATTACTATTCGACCTTTGAGGCCGAGATCGAGGACGTCCGGGGTAACCGGTTCACTGCGAATGACAGTGTGGTTACCGACCGCCCCAAGATACTGGTACTGGGCTCGGGCCCCAATCGGATCGGCCAGGGGATCGAATTTGACTACTGTTGCGTACACGGGGTCCTGGCCGCTGCGGAGTGCGGGTACGAAACCATCATGATTAACTGCAATCCCGAGACCGTTTCCACGGATTTCGATACGGCGGATAAGCTCTACTTCGAGCCGGTTTTCTGGGAGCATATTTACGACATCATTCAGCACGAGAAACCCGAAGGGGTAATCGTTCAGCTGGGCGGGCAAACGGCCCTGAAGCTGGCGGAGAAACTCGATCGGTATGGCATCAAGATATTGGGTACGACTTTTGCCTCCCTCGACCTGGCCGAAGACCGGGGGAGTTTTTCCACCCTGTTGAAAGAAAACGGAATTCCCTACCCAAGATTTGGGGTGGCCGAGACGGCCGATCAGGCACTGGCCCTGGCAGACGAGCTCAACTTCCCCTTATTGGTCCGTCCGTCCTATGTTCTGGGGGGACAGGGCATGAAGATTGTCATCAACAAGGAAGATTTGGAAGCCCATGTCGTAGATCTACTTCGAAAGATTCCGAATAACAAGCTGTTGCTTGACCATTACCTGGACGGGGCCATCGAGGCCGAGGCGGATGCGATCTGCGACGGGGAGGATATTTACATTATCGGGATCATGGAGCATATTGAGCCCTGTGGAATCCATTCCGGGGACTCCAACGCCACCCTTCCGCCCTTTAATCTGGGCGAATTCGTGATCCAGCAGATTCGCGATCATACCCGTACCATCGCTCTGGCACTGAATACAGTAGGTCTGATCAACATCCAGTTTGCTATCAAGGACGACACGGTGTATATTATTGAGGCTAATCCGCGTGCCTCCCGAACGGTTCCCTTCATCTCCAAGGCATATGGTGAGCCCTATGTGAACTATGCGACCAAGATCATGCTGGGTAAGAACAAACTTTCGGATTTCGAGTTCAATCCCCAGCTGGAAGGTTATGCGATCAAGCAGCCGGTCTTCTCCTTCAATAAGTTCCCCAACGTAAATAAGAATCTTGGGCCCGAAATGAAAAGCACCGGAGAGAGTATACTCTTTATCAAGGACTTAAGAGAGGATGCCTTTTACGAACTCTATTCGCGTCGCAAGATGTACCTTAGTAAATAAGTTGCTGCTAAAATTCCGATTCACAATCGAGTTGCTGTACTAAGCTGCAACGAATCTTCTAATGGGCATCTCATGAGGATATTCGGGTTGATAGTTCTTTTCATGTTGCTTTGCACTGGATTTGGCGGCGCCCAGAGCGTTGAGCCCAATGGGGAACTCGTCCCAAAATCACGCTTCAATCCGGGGAAGGACTTACTCCTGGCCCATTACGATTTTAAGACCGATGTGGACGACCTTCACTCGGTGGCAGCTCTTTCTACCCTACTTTCGGACGACCGCTACCGCGGGTTGAATGTGCACGCGGTAGCCGGCACCTATGGCCGGCAGGAGGGGGAATATGTTCCACCCAATCCGCTGATGCTTCAAGCCTTGGGTTCACGCTGGAGTGATGCACATGCGGACTGGCAGGGCGCCTTGAATGAAGTATTGCCTTTAGTGCTTGATGCTCTGGACGATAAGGGGGCTGTCTGGATTGCCGAGGGTGGGCAGTCCGACTTCTCGGCAGACCTCATACGGCTCGTTCGGGAGCTGCGCCCGGGTCTTGAAACTGCTTCGCGCATTCACATCGTGCAGCATGCGGACTGGAACGAAGAGGTGACTTCGGATCTCGCTTTGGAGTATGTTAGGGTACACGGGGATTACCAGCGAATCCCAGACGGTAATGCGAGGGGGAACGGAACTCCCGGATTTCGGTCCGATAGGGCGTACGATTTGAATGCCTACTTCGAAAATCCGGATGTACGGGCTACCTGGAAACTCGCGCGGGAATTGGCCGTTGATTACAACGGTATTCAGGGGAGGTATTTCAATTCGGACATCGCTGCCGGGGGACTGGATTTCTCCGATTTTGCTGAGGTCTGCTGGATATTGGAACTGGAACATCTCGAGGATGCCAACGCATATTTCCGATATGTGGTTTCCGGAGAGTAAAGTATGAGCTGTGTTCAAAAAAACCTAAATTGTTAATAGTGAATATTCAGATTGTAAAATTATCCAGTGATGAGACGTATTCCTTTTCTTGTTTCATGTATCGCAGTAGCCCTCTTTATGAGCTGTAAGAATGTACCCGGGAAAGAAGCGGCAACTGAGGCCAGAGCTTCCGGATGGGAAGTAGATTTCCTCGATAACTTCGACACCTTCGATCCCGAAAACTGGCAGGACCAGCGCATTTGGGTCAACAATGAAACCCATTGCTATGTACCCGATGGAGACTACGGTACCCGGGAGGTGAGTGGCGGAACCCTCAAGCTCAAAGTGGTTAATGTTGGAGAACCGTTGCCTTGCGACAACCTGGACAAGCACGGGAATCAGCATCCCGAGACCCGATATGTGGCGGGCAGAATCTGTTCCAAAAACCGCAGGGAGTTCGTCAAGGGCAAGTGGACGGCCCGGCTCAGGTTACACGGAAATGGCCAGGCCAGCATGTTCCCCGCCTGGTGGCTGCTCGGTGCCCGGAATAACGAGTCGCCTGTGCAGGAGGAGGACGAGAATGTCTGCTGGCCCCTTACCGGTTCCGGCGAAATCGATATTTTCGAACACCATGGCGACCACCATAAAGATGTCTTTACCACGGGTGCCATCAAGAGCCTGGGCGAATGTGATAAGGGAGACTGGCAGAATTACCGTAAGGATTTTCCCGCCACTCTCGATGAGTTTCACGAATATTCAGTGGAGTGGGAAGGGAGTGATCTCGTGTACCGTTTGGATGGGGAGGAAATCTATCGCAATGAAGGGGAAGGGGACAACTATCCCGAACCCATGTTTGCCATACTCAATTTTGCGAAGATTACCGATGCCCCGATGAGCGGGGAATGGGTTATGGAGGTAGACTGGGTCAAGCACGAACGCAGGAAACCGTAATGGATTTGCTCGGGGGTTACCTAGGCTACCTTGCCTTCCTTCTGCTTTTCTGTGGTCCTCTTTTTTCGATCCCCGGACGATGCACTCCCGGTGGACTTATCTTCTCCATTTTGGCCCGGACTGCGGTCCATCAGATCCTGGAAGTCAGATTCAAACAAGTATTCATTGGTCTGATAAGACGAGATGAAGGAGAGCATTTCCGATCGGTATGCCTGGTTTCGGCCGGCGATATCCTCGAACAGCCGGCTTGCGCTCTTGAAGGCGGTCGCCAGTTCCAGTACGGGCAGGCGATCGGAAAAGGGTTCCAGGACATTTTCCAACATGGGGATTACAAACTGCTCCTGGTGGTACTGTATGTCGGAGTAGTCCTGAAAAGCAGCGTAGTAGTTGTCGTATATCCGATTTATGGTGAGCAGTTCTTCCTCCTCCATCAGTCCGGGCTGTTTAACGAGATCCATGCCCCTCTTTAGCAGGTCGTACACCATCGAAACATAGATATCCTTTCGACGGGCATCTTCGCTGAGGGCGGTTCGGGTGAGCTCCTGTACGCGTTCCCTCTGGTTCAGGAGGAACTCGGTGGAGGCCACCAACTGGTGATAGGTTTCGGATTCGGTATCCCCCAGTATATTCAGATAGGCATCGTGGTATTCTTCTTTTTCAAGGACCTGCTGCAGCCTGGCCAGGGCAGAATTGGGCGGAAGCTGAAGGTCGTGCAGGTGAAGTGGAGACTGCTCTATGGACGTCACGGCCTGCTGTATAGCCAGTGTAGTCGACTGTACCTGTTCAAAGCTTCGCCTGACCAGCGAGGAGAGGTAATCGAGTCGTCTCTTCTCCCGGACCGAAACCCTTCCGCCTTCCTGCCGGGACTCCCATTTCTTAAAAAGGAAGTAGGCCAAAAATGCGATCGCCGCACCGATCACGGTACCGGCCGTACTTCGGGCAAAGTCCTTATCGAAAAAATCCCTGAATTCCTGTCGGGTCATGGTCCTCGTTGGTTTGGCTATAACATTCTAAATATACATATATATGACAAACCGCAGAGGAATCCGTTACCCTTCAGGATGTTAAAAAAATCTATACTTCCCAGTCCTCGTGAAAGCTGCCCTCGCGGTCTAGTCTTTCAAAGGTATGGGAGCCGAAATAGTCGCGCTGGGCCTGCACCATATTCAGCGGCATACGCTCCTGGGAAAAAGAATAGAAGTAACTTAAGGAGGCATTTAGTGCCGGGAGGTTAAAGCCGTTCCGGATCGCATAGGAGAGGAGATCCCTGACGGAAGCCAGGTTGTAACCCACCTCCCGGCTCCATGCCTCGTCCAGGAGAACGTGCTCCAAATCGGGTTGGCTATCGAAAGTTTCGGATAAACCATTGAGCATTTCGGCCCGGATGATGCAACCTGCCCTCCAGATCCGGCATATGCTGGCCGGGTCAAGGCCGTAATCGTAGGTTTTTGAAGCCTCCCTGAGCAAATGCAATCCCTGGGAATATGCGACTATGTATCCGAAGTAAAGGGTTTCCTCGGCCATTTTTACCAGTAAATCTGGCTGTATGGGTTCCGGTACGGGCCTGTGGTAGAGGCCGGCAGCCCGTGTACGCTGCTCCTTGAGTGCTGATAACTGCCGCATGCTTACGGCCATATCTATGGTGGGAATGGCGATCCCCAGATCCATGGCATTCTGTGAAGTCCATTTGCCGGTTCCCTTCTGTTTAGCCTTATCCAATATGGCATCAAGCAGGAACCCCCCTTCCTTCAGAGGATCTCTCCTGCCTAATATATTGGCACTGATCTCAAGAAGAAAAGAAGATAGTCTTCCGGAATTCCATTCCGCGAAGTGCTCCCTGATCTGGAGGTTACTGAGTTCACCGGCATGCTTGAGTAGGGCATAAACCTCAGAAATGAGCTGCATCAGCCCGTATTCGATGCCGTTGTGTACCATCTTGACGTAATTTCCGGCAGAACGGACTCCCATATAATCCACGCAGGCCACACCCTGGTATTTCGCGGCTGCCGCTTCGAACACCGGCCGGATGATTTCGTAGGCCTCAGGACTCCCTCCGGGCATGATACTGGGGCCGTTGCGCGCACCCCGGGCACCTCCCGAAACCCCGGTTCCAAGGAAGTGAATGCCCTTCCGGGCAAGTCTCTCTTCCCGCCGGTCCGTATCCTCGAAAAAGGAGTTCCCCCCATCGATGATCAGATCGCCCCGCTCAAGCAGAGGGACCAGCGAATCAATCACCGAATCGACTGCAGCTCCTGCGGGAACCAGGAGCATGATTTTTCGGGGATGTGATAGGGCGCGCACGAAGGCACTCAGTTCGGTTGAGGCGTTGACCTGTGCGGTATTACCCCGCTCTTCGATCAGGCTTTGCACGCTTTCGGCATTCAGATCGTAGCCGTAACATGAATATCCGTTATCGGCTACATTGAGTATGAAATTCCGGCCCATTACCCCCAAGCCAATTAGCCCGAAATCGTAAGATCCGGCAGTAGTTTTCGTGTGGTCCATCTGTCTGTATTCGTATATCTCCCTTTAGGTACGCTAAAAATAGTGGTATATTCGCCAACGGCAATACACCCGCTGAGACCGGAAAAGCGAAACTGTATGAACCCAGCCCAAATCAGTCCCCAGATTCTGGTAATTTTCGGAGCCTCCGGGGATCTCACTCGGAGAAAACTGGTCCCGGCGATCTTCCAACTCTTCTGCTACAAATATCTGCCCCGGCCGTATGTTATCCTGGGAGTGGGGCGCAACCCCATAGCTCCCGAAGAATTCCGGGAGCTCCTGGTCACGGGAAACGCATTCCTGCTGGATAGGGCCGAGGAGTCCGAGCGGGAAAAAATTGAGGACTTTGCCTCATATTTTCACTACATCGATTTGGGAGGCAGTTACGAAAACGGCTTTGGCGGCATACGGGATTTTATTCACGACCAGGGAATGGAACTCGGGATACCGGCCAATGTGATCTATTACCTGTCCACCCCGCCCAAGCTCTACACGGTTATCGCCGATAAGCTGGCCGAAGTGGGGCTGAATCGCGAGCTGAACGGCTGGAAGCGGCTGATCGTGGAGAAGCCATTTGGGTATGATTTCCAGTCGGCCGCCATGCTCAACGAGGCCCTTCAGAAAAATTTCAAGGAGAATCAGATATTCAGAATCGATCATTACCTGGGTAAGGAAACGGTGCAGAACCTGCTGGTGACCCGCTTTGCCAATAGCATATTCGAACCCCTGTGGAACCGGAATTACATTCATCATATCGAGATCACCAATGCCGAGAGTGTCGGCGTGGAAGGAAGGGGAGGGTATTACGACCAGTCCGGGGCCCTGAGGGATATGTTTCAGAATCATCTGATGCAGGTCCTTTCGCTGGTTGCCATGGAGCCTCCGATCAGCAATGCTCCGGAGGATATCCGCAACGAAAAGGTCAAGGCCCTGAGCTCCCTGCGTATTTTTCGTACCGAAGAGGAGTTATATGCACACACCATTCGCGGGCAGTACATGGGGACCCATATCGAAGGGGTGTACACCAAGGGGTACAGGGAAGAAGAAGGAGTGGCCCCCCAATCGACGACTGAGACTTTTGCAGCCATCAAATGCTATATAGACAACTGGAGGTGGAAGGGGGTGCCCTTCTACATACGTACGGCCAAGCGGATGCCTACCAAGGTCACCGAAGTCGTGGTACATTTCAAGACCCCTCACCATCAAATTTTTCGCAATCCCGTTTTGCAGAACAAGGATAATGTACTGGTGATACGGATTCAGCCGAACGAGGGGATGCTGATTAAGTTTCAGGTCAAGGTTCCCGGACAGGGATTCGAGGTGGAGAGCGCCTCGCTGGATTTCTACCATGAGAACTTCTCGGATCCCGGAAATAAGGTGCTTGAGGCGTACTCCCGTCTGCTTATGGATGCGATGCAGGGAGACACCACGCTCTATGCCCGGGAAGACGAGGTGCGGGCCGCCTGGAAATTTGTCGATCCCATACTGGATTACTGGGCCGTACCGGGTAAGGCTCCCATGTATGGATATGCCGCAGGAGTATGGGGGCCTGAGACCGCCGATTCCCTCATCGATGGATTCGAGCAGTGGAGGAATCCCGGGCCCAACCTGACAGACGAACCGGGCTATTGCATAATTTGTTAAGATGAACCACTACCATATCGGAAAGGACGCCGCCGAAGTGTCTGAACTCATGGCGGATTACCTCAGGAAGGAGGTAGCCCAAACCCGCCGTTTTTCTTGGGCACTCTCAGGAGGAAGTACCCCCAAAGTTTTGTTCCGGTTACTTGCCGATCAAGCTGGCTATGGAATCGATTGGAGTCGAATAGAGTTCTACTGGGGAGATGAACGCTGCGTGCCGCCCACCAACGAGGACAGCAATTATTACTGGGCCAACCGCCTGTTGTTCGAGCCACTGGACATTGATGAGGACCGAGTACACCGGATACAGGGCGAATCGGGCCATCTGAATATGGAGGCCGATCGCTACGGAGGCCTCATCGAGCAGCAGAGCCTCTACCGGGGAGGTCTCGACCTGATTATGCTGGGCATGGGAACCGACGGACACACGGCTTCCCTGTTCCCTGGTCAGGAAGACCTCTGGGAAACCGATGAGTTCGTTGTGATATCCGAGCATCCCGAATCCGGTCAAAAGCGAATCAGCTTGACGCGTGAGGCTATCCGTTACGCCGGGAATATCGCCTTTTTAATTACTGGAGAGTCCAAGGCCGAGGTACTGGACGAGGTGATCAACAGGAGGGCCGGTTTCGAAGCTTATCCCGTCTCCTGGGTACTCGAACTCGGAAAACCCGTACACTGGTTCCTGGACCGAGCAGCAGCCCGATATCTGAACGCATTTTAGCGTACCACAAGGAGGAAAACGATCGGAAATCTTACTGGTTGAGCGGGTTGATCGAGTGGGGAGACTTCTCAGGCACCACCTTGGTGATAAAATACTTGGTATCCCCCAACCAGAAGAACGTACCGAAGCGCTCCTTGTAGGTTACTTTTACATACCTACCCTGATAGTCGATGAGTTTGTTGATGACTTCCTTCTCGGAAGACTCCACGGAGAATTTAAAGATCTGGGCTCCCGATATCCCCTGACTGATCTCGCCTTCCCAGGTCTTGACCATTACACCTTTATGGCTGAACTTGATCAACTCCCCGGAACGAACGCCTTCGCTGAAGGGGACGAAATAGATGAATGCATAGTAGATTCCTCCACCTGCGATCAGGAGGAACAAGAGCAGGGAGATAATTTTCTTCATGGTATTTATTCGTTAGGGTTGAGTGAATCGCTTGCGCGTTCTAATATACTATCCGGCAGGGATTTTTTGGCTTTGGCCCCTAATTTTTTTAAGCGCTCGGCACTGCTCACCAGGTTGCCGCGTCCATCGGTGAGTCTGGACATGGCCTGTACGTATTCGGATTTGGCGGCGTCCATCTTCATACCAACCTGAACAAGGTTTTCGTAGAAGTTGACAAACTTGTCGTACATGCTCCCGGCTACCTTGGCAATCTCCAGGGCATTCTGACGCTGTTTTTCATTGGTCCACATGCTGTTGATGGTACGTAGTGTGGCCAGTAGTGTGGTCGGAGTCACGATCACGATATTCCTGTCGAAGGCATGGCTGAACAGCGAGGAGTCCTGCTGTAGGGCAATTGCGAATGCGGGCTCCATGGGTACAAACATCAACACGAAATCCGGACTCTCCATGGAATACAGGTCCTCGTATTTCTTGGCCGATAGCTGGTTTACATGCCGCTTCAGGGATTCCAGGTGCTCCCTGGCAAAACGAGCCCGCTCTCCTTCATCCTGACAGTTGACCAGGCGTTCGTAGGCACTGAGCGAAACCTTTGAATCGATGATCATCTTTTTTCCGTCCGGCAGACTGATAATGACGTCCGGGACGTGTCGCTTTCCCTCCTCGTCCCTGAAACTCTGCTGAACGCTGTATACCATATCTTTTTCCAGCCCTGATTTCTCCAGTACGCGCTCCAGTACCAGTTCCCCCCAATTGCCCTGCATCTTGCTGTCGCCCTTGAGCGCCCGGGTCAGGTTTTCGGCCTCTTGGGTAATCTTCTGGTTTTGGTTCTTCAGGTTTTCAAGCTGCTCCTTAAGACGAGCGTGCAATCCCACCTGTTCCTTCTGGCTATCCTGCACCTGCTTCTCGAAGTGTCGTATCTTTTCTCCCAGGGGATCCAGTATGAGTTTCAGGTTGTTTTTGTTCTGTTCGGCAAACCGCTGGCTTTTCTCATCCAGGATCTTGTTGGCGAGATTTTCAAACTTCTCCTGCATCTTTTTCTCGATCTTTTCGAGTTCGCCTTTCTGTTCGTCCAGTCGGTTTCCCATCTCTTCATTCAGAGTCTGGGAACGAACGAGTTCTACCTGAAGTTGATCCTTTTCGCCCTCCAGGGCCACCAGTTCACTTTCCTTTCTTCTCAGCTCCTGCCGGAGTTCTTCCTGTCGCTGTTCCTGCCATTGCAGTTTCTCTTCACGCAGCGCGGCCTGAGTTCGCCGGGTGTAGAAAAAAGCCACCACACATCCCGCCACAAAAGCCAAAAAACCGGTGAGTAGAATGAGATATTCCGTTTGCATAGGAAGCCTGTTTTTCCTGTAAAGGTAGGGTGGGATTCACCTCGGTATCGATTGCCGATTCGGATTTTATACACAGACTATTCCCTTGGCCCGCCTGCTGAAGTGGCGTAGAGTTCAGACAGGTCGGGCCTGGAGGATTCCGGGTCCACTTCGAGCTGGGGGTTATTCCTGCCGTCGAGTATCCACCAGTGGTCACAGAATTTCCAGGCCAGGTCGACCTCATGGGTACTGACCAGAAAGCGGGTGCCCAGTTTGCCTGCTGTCTCCCTGAGGAGTTCGAATAGGAGCAACTTCTGGTAGGGATCCAGGTGGGCCGTGGGTTCATCCAGCAGTACTAGCGGACACTCCTGGATCAGGGTACGGGCCAGAAGCACTTTCTGATATTGTCCGTCGCTCAGTTCGAAACAGGATCTGTTCCTGAGCGATCCCAGTTCAAACAAGTCCAGGTAGAACTCCAGTTTTTCAAGGTCGTCGGGCAATGGAGCATCCCAGCGGTTGCGGTACGGCGTGCGCCCCAGAAGGATGAGTTCATGAACGGCTATGGACCTGTCGGCCAGGGAGCGGTTGAGCAAAATACTGACCTGTCGGGCCCTGTTTGCCGGCGTCCACTGTTCAAGCTCAATCCCGTTGATCCGGATACACCCGTTTACTTTGGGGATTAGTCCGACCACGGTCCTGAGTAGGGTAGTCTTTCCGACGCCATTCCTGCCAACGATGGCGCAAACGCCTCCGCCGTATACGCCCAGCTGAAGACCGTTCAGTACCGGGCGTATAGTTCCGGAGCTGCTGTAGCCCAGATCCACTTCTTCCAATTGCAGGCTCGGTTGAGGTTCCATAAGCATTACATTCTAATTCGCCTCCTTTTTACAATCAGCCAGATGACAACCGGGGCGCCGAATAAGGAGGTAATGGCGTTGATGGGCAATACCATGGAATTACCGGGGACTTGGGCAATGGTATCGCAAACCAGTAGCAGGCAGGCCCCCAACATGAGAGTTGCCGGAAGCTGAATGCGGTGATTGACCTCCCTGAAAAGCAGTCGGCTGATATGCGGCACGGCGAGACCGACGAAGGCTATGGGTCCGACAAAAGCCGTAAGACCTCCCGTTATGACCGCCGTAATGGCCACGATCGTCCACTTGAGCGAGAACATGGAGATGCCCAGGGGTACGAGGTATTCGTTACCCGCCAGCAGGGCGTTAAGGCCTTTTACCTGATACAGGACAACAGAGACTCCTGCCAGCCAGATTAGTGCCAGTATGCCGACGTCGGACCAGTACAGGCTTCCCAGGCTCCCGAAGGACCAGAAAGCGTAGCGCTGCAGTTCCTCTGCTCTGGAGAAATAGGCCAGGACACTAATCACGGCAGTTCCCAGGCTACCCATCATGAGGCCGACAATCAGCAGGGACTGCACATCCTTGATCCAAAGGGACGCCCATGCGATGATCAGCAGGGTGAGCCCCCCTCCGACGATACAGCTCAATACCAGGGTCAGTTCCCGTAAAGGAGTTAGGAATTCGAATAGCATCGTCAGGCTTCCTGCTCCCATGAAAAATACGGCTGCCCCCAGACTCGCACCGGAACTGATGCCCAGTACGAATGGGCCGGCCAGCGCATTCTGAAACAGCCGTTGCATAAGTAAACCACACAGCGCCAGTCCGCTACCACAGAGACAGGCCGTTATCGCCTTGGGCATCCGATATTTCCACAGTATAGTGGATTCTATGCTTCCGCCTTCGGCCCAGGGCATGAACAGACCGCGCCATAAGTGTTCGGGTGAGAGAGGCACGGATCCCAGAGACAGATTCATAAGAAATGCCAATAGCAGCAGTCCGGTAAGCAGTATCCAACGTTTCACGTGCCCTGTCAGGTTTTATGGTCTCAGGGGTGCAAAATAGTGCAAATCGGACAGGGGGGCTCCAGCCGTTTCGTGTTCCAGGATGTGAAATACGTCTGAGATCAGCCGGTCCGGATAAAAGGCCGCCTCTTCGAAGAACAGGACTCCTCCGGTCTCGCCACGGGCATTCATGTATCCATAGACCTTTTCATCCACCACGCAGGGCAATTCCGCGATCAGGGGGTGGGAGGCCCTGAGTTCCCCGAGGCTGCCGAACTGACCCGAGCCGATCCACAAGGAGGCCCTACTGCCCTGGCGCAGGACTTCTTCCACACTGAGATGGAGACTGCCGGAACCGGAATGTGCATCCCAAAGGTAGGAGCCGCCGGCATCGCGGATCAGTTCGGCCATCCAGTTTTCAGATCCGGGGGCGTAATACGTATCCTTAAAGAGGGATCCGCTGAGTACAAGGGGGCTTTTGCCCGTGCCTGCCGCCTGCCGCCTAATATTCAGGTACTGTTGTTCCAACGTGTCGAACACTGCTGCAGATCGCTCTTCTTTGCCCGTCAGCAGCCCGAATACACGCAACCATTCCGCCCTCCCTAGTGGGGTTTGTTCGAGCCACTCTCCAATGGGTAGCACAGCTATACCTGCATTCCTGGCCTGGCTCATCGCACGCGCTTCGCCCTTGACCTCAAAGGAAAGAACAAGATCGGGGCGGATTTGAAGTAGCCTTTCCGGATCGAAAGTACCGGACAGCCCAAGTTCTTCCAGGGTACCGGCTTCGATACTCCTTCGCGCTGCAGGAGTCGAGATTAAATCGAGGTGGGCAAAACCCACCAGATGGTCGAGTGCGCCGATGCGATCCAGGGCAGCTACGTGGGTTGTGGAATTGCTGACTAGCCTCTTTACGGGAACCTGAATACAGGCATCCAGCTCCCTTCTCGCCGACTTCCGGAATACGTTCTGCAGTGCCGCCATGCTTCGCTCATCCCGGGTAAGGCCAATCCAGTTTCCCCGGTCGCTTTCTTTCCCGGATTCAGATACCCACAGGACGTACCCCTCGGCAAAGGAGTATATACGAAACCCTTTGGCATAATGCACCGGCATTTCGCTTTGCACAAGCGCGTCCCAATCGGGCTTTTTTTCCTGAAGGTCGCAGGAGAACATTAGCCACAAAGTGCAAAACAAAGCAACCATCCCGTGCCGCGGAAGGGATTTCCGAGGCATCACTTCATCCCATTTAGCGGGGTATCGGCCAGGTTGTAGTCGGCTGATTCCATGAGCATGAGCTGAGGAGTCTCTCGCTGGCGGCTTCCGTCTATAGGATGAATCGTCGGTCCGTCAGCAGGCAAAGCCGCTTTGGCTGCGGGATCGAGCTGGCTCAGTGCCACAGCCAGCAGGGGGTCCAGGGGGGAACCCAAGGGTGACAGGGACAGGATGCTCTCCGAAGCCGCTATATCCGGAACCAATCCATCGGTGTAATCGGAAAAGCCTTCGACATTTTCTACCCTTCCGATCAGCGGTACTATGGCCCAGGAATTATCGGGATTAATCTGATCCTCCCGATCGGGGCTGTACTGAAAGGCACTCTCGGGATCGTCTACCAGGATAAGTGCAGATTCGTTTTTGCCGACGGTGACTTCGCCGATCTGTACCACTTCCATAAAGGGAGTAAGTCCGTTGATCAGCAGTTCGCTGGCCGAAGCGGTTTCGTCAGACGTCAGCACGAAGAGCCTGCTCAGGTTCAGGCTATTGATGGGACTGCCCGTATTGGTTTGGTCGGTGAAATTCCGGTTGCCCTGAAAGGCCTGCTGAATTTTAGGATTAAAGCGTTCACGAACGAATAACTGGTTCGGATTATCGCTGAAGATCATGCTGGCCATACCCACAGCCGCGGAAACCCTACCGCCTCCATTATAGCGGAGGTCCACGATCAGTTCCGTGACGCCTCCGGCCTGAAACTCTGCGAATATCCCATTGAGCGCATCCTCAAAGTCGGCCGTGAAGTT
Source organism: uncultured Flavobacteriaceae bacterium (assembly GCA_964550895.1). Lineage (GTDB taxonomy): Bacteria > Bacteroidota > Bacteroidia > Flavobacteriales > Flavobacteriaceae > CAZKAP01. The sequence continues at coordinate 2,992 of CAZKAP010000017.1, read as the reverse complement.
GGTGTACATCAGATATCCGACCCGGGTGTTACCCACATCCAGTATGGCGTGGTAAACGATGGGATTAACTATCTGGTTTTCGATTTTGGTTAGCGTAACCTCATTTCCATTCGGGCTGAAGGTTTGGGTTTGCGGGTTGTAATCCGCCTTCTGAAGGGTGTAGGTCGTATTGGACCCGAAGAGCAGTTCGATGTAATTGTCTACCGTCAGTGGTTGTCCGTCTACCCCGATGAAGAAGTCGCCCCTCTGAATGTTTGCCGAGGAGGCATTGGAATCCGGTATGATATATTCCACTGCGCCGAAAACATTGGTACCGTCAGTGGTGCCCAGGGCGAAGACCAGACCGTTGGACAAGGGGGCCGTGCCAGAGCCGAAGTCAAAGAGATCACGGTAATCCGGATAGATGCGACTAAACCGGTCTTCGGGAAACTGCAGGTCGGCGAAGAGCCCTGAGGGATCCGAATTCGCCTGTAGGAATTCCGTATATTCCTGATCGCTGCCGAAGCGGTCATCGGCCAGATCCGGAATATCGGCCTGCCAGAAGTACCAGAGGTTCATGGCCTTCCAGACAAAGTCAGGCGCAATCAGGGAGCTGTTATCGGGGTTAAGCCCGGATACATTCAGATTATCCTCCGTTTTTTCACAGGAAATGGCGATACCCATCGCCATGATACCGAGCATTAAAAACCATTTTTTCATAGCACGTCTTATTGATTTCTCTTGATCAGTGGCCTCAGGACCTGCTGCTAATTTCAGGAAAAATACCGTATTCTGACCGTAGCGGCTGGAAGAGTAACAAATCCGTGTAACAAAACCCTACCCGTCTCGTCTACCTTTTGACAACCCCACTGAGATGCACAGCTATCAGTCGACCAACTATGGAGCACGAAGAATTTAACAGGCAGGTCCTACCCATACGGGACAAGCTCTTTCGAATGGCCAAGAGGCTGCTCGTTTCGAGGGAAGAGGCTGAGGATGCCACCCAGGAGATCCTGATGAGGCTCTGGGACCGGAATCACCTGCTGGAAAAATACAGGAATGTCGAGGCTTTCGCGATGACGATGACGAAGAATTTCTGCCTGGACCGGCTTAAGTCCAAACAGGCGGGTCACCTGAGCCTGGTGCATTCGAACTACGGAGATGCCGATCGCTCCCTGTCCCTCCAAATAGAACACAGGGACAGTATCCGATGGATGGAGAAGATCGTGAACGAGCTACCCGAGCAGCAGCGTATGGTACTGCAACTCCGGGATGTAGAGGCCTACGACTACGACGAGATAGCCGAGGTCATGGAAATGAAACCCACTGCCGTGCGGGTTGCCCTGAGCAGGGCGCGGAAAACCGTACGGGAACAACTTACAAAAACCCATAGCTATGGAGTTCAAGCAAATTGAAAAACTTTTAGAGAAGTACCTGGATGCCGAAACGACCCTCCGGGAGGAAGAGATGCTCCGGCAGTTCTTTCAAGGTGACGACGTTCCCGCACATCTGGAAGAATACCGATCCATGTTTGTGTACTTCGCTGAGTCCGGGAAGGAGACACTGCCGTCGTCCGCACCACCTACACGCACCTTTTCCATAACGTGGATGGGGGCCGCTGCAGCCGTCGTACTGGCCCTGGGGACCTATGGATTCTACATATCCGAGCAAGAACGAAAAGAGGCGCAACTGGCCGAGGCTCGTGAAGCGTACATTCAGACCCGTCAGGCCCTGGAGTTGCTGTCCATTAATCTGGACAGGGGAACACAGAAGCTGGCATACATCAACCAGTTTGAAGTAGCCAAAAGTAAAATCATTAGAAAATAGTTTTAAAAAAATCGGATACCATGAAAAAATTAGTAATCGCAGCCATTGTCCTGCTGGGAGTTCAGTACGGCCAGGCACAGTTTGAAAAATTCGAGGACCTAGAGGAAGTCACCACGGTGGTCGTCAATGAGGGCATGTTTAAGCTCTTGGCCAATATCGATATGGAACTCGACGACCCGGAGGCCAAAGAGTTCATGGATATAGCCACCAAGATCAAGGGGGTTAAGGTTCTGACCACCGAGAATGTCAAAATTGGTTCCGAGATCCGGAGTGCCGCTATGACCTACCAGAAGAGCAGGCGTCTCGAAGAGCTCATGAGCGTAAAGGACAAGGATGCTAACATCAAGTTTTACGTGAAAAATGGAAAGAGCGATAAGTTTGTCAGCGAATTGCTGATGGTGATCTCGGACATCAATCAAGCCAAGGCTGGCGACCGGAAAATCGAAACCGTGGTCGTGAGCATCATCGGGGACATCGAACTCAGTAAGATCGGTAATCTGACCAAGCAGATGAACCTACCCAAGGAGCTGAACAAAGTAGAACGCTAATCCCAACCAAAATGAAAAAAGGAAAAATGACTATAACAGGGGCGCTGGCAGCACTATTGCTGCTGGTTTCCTGTGCCTCTCAGCAGTCGCTGCAGGAGTATTATGTAGACAATCAGGAGAACCCGAATTTTATAGCGGTCAGCATACCGGCTTCGGTACTGAATCTTAACGAGGACGAATTGTCCGAGAAGGAAAAAGAGGCCATCGGTTCCCTGCGAAAGTTCAATGTGCTGGCATTCCGGGTCCAGGAGCAGAATCAGGAAGTATACAAAGCCGAGCGCAAGAAAGTTCGCGAGATCCTGAGTAATGAGGACTACACCGATCTAATGAAGATCAGCACCAGGGAAGGAAAGGGTGTACTCAAATACCTGGGTGCGGCGGATGCCATAGACGAACTGATCCTTTTCGGTGACAGCAAGGAAAAGGGGTTCATTTTGGTTCGCATTCTGGGCAAGAATATGAATCCGGCCCATGCGCAGATTATGATGGATGCCATACGCAAGTCGGACTTTCAGGGAGAGGGGCTCGAGCAGTTGGGCGAGTTCCTTAAGGATTCCTGATACCTATACACGTTGGAGTTTCTGAAGCCGTCTCGATAAACATCGAGGCGGTTTTTTTTTGATTGGGCCAGGGGTATT
>CAZKAP010000016.1:0-62807 GCA_964550895.1 uncultured Flavobacteriaceae bacterium | reverse complement strand
CAATGGCTAGATTCTCCATTTTCATTTCCGATACGCCCAAATCCAGGTCGCCTCCTTTAGTTTTTGTTGGTTTTCATTTCTGAAGCAGCATTGGGCAAAGCTTTATAATGCCTAATCACATAGATCAAAAAAGCTTCTTTTGTGGTCGTGGATTTCCCATTAATCCAATTATAAATTACAGATGATGACAGCCCTGTTGGCAAGCTGTCTCTTTTAGCTCTTAATAATTTTTGAGGACCAACGCCTGTTCGCTTTTGGTGGAACTTTATCTGAGAAATTATCTCTGAAGTAATGGGTACATATCTCGCCCTGATTTTGTTGGTCATTAAAATTCCGCCGCTATTGAAATATAAAAGAAAAGATTACCGCCCTTTCAGAAAGTTGGGCAAGTCCCTACTCCCGTGTAAAACGCGCACTATTCTTATATGGTCGCTTAAAATGCGATAGAAAACAATATGCTCATCCTTTGGAATACTGCGAAGTCCCTTCTTTATTTCGGTGCGTGTCCGGCCAAGTTCTGGGTTATCAACCAATGAGCTAAAAAGTTCTTCAAACCCAGATACATAAATTATGGCCTTGTCAAAGCCATATTCTTTTTCGGTATAATCAAATATCTCTTCGATGTCGTTATCGGCAATATTCGATAGTTCATAACGGATTGGTCTTTTGGTCATTTATTGAAGCCTAGAAGATTGTTTGGCCTCGATGATGTCAGCTATACTCCGCTTACTGGTCGCACTGCTCCAACCCTTCTCAATTTCTGCCTTTAATTCTTCAATAACACGGTGTCGATATACCTGATGAAGTCTCAGCGCATCCCTCACAACTTCGCTCGCATTCTGAAAATCTCCTGATTGCACTTGCGACGCAATATATTCTTCCTGCTTGTCGGTAAAACTAATATTCATGATTATTTCTCCTTATGGTCAGCATATCAATTATGTCCAAATATAGCAAATATGGATATATTATATTTGGTATTTATCTAAAAAGTCGATAAAATTTAGCTAAAATGCTATTTACTTCGGTAAATGACGGCTGGTATTCGTTGCCATTGACCCAGGTGGTTGATACAGTAAATCTTCTAACCGCATCTCCGGTCGTATTGGTGCGATAGGCCATTTCAATCTCATGGCCTTGACCCATGGCCCAATCATTACCTGGTGCCGCCTGTTTAAATACCCGGCTTAGAGGCGAATCCCCATCTTCTTCTCAACGGTAAATGTTCTGCGCTTTTTTGACATGATTCTCTAATTTAAACCTACACAACCGGTTTAGAAAATCTGTCCAGGTATTTAAGGGGCTAGTACATCTGGAATACTTGAGCGCCATAAAAAATAGGTCAGGAACATGCCCCGTTACATGCCCCGCAAAGAAATTCTCTTTCTCAAAGTTAGATTGATATTTGGAATAAAAGTCCTGTGTAAAGGGCTTAAAAAGAAAGTACCTTGGGTGGGAATCGAACCCACACTCCCGAGGGAACTGGATTTTGAATCGAGAAATAGCCGGAAGACTTCCGCTATGCGACCGATGTTTCGCAACCGCCGACCTACTCCCAGTCTACCCCCGGACTGCGATAGAAATCAATGCCGTCTTCTTCCAGGAAGGGTTGCATACCGGCCAATCGGGATTTAAAGGAATCGTAATCCCTTCCCACCTTAGTAGTCCAGCCCAGTTCGGCATAGGCGAGTAGGCGTGGAAAAGCCAGGTATTCCATCTCGTCCGGGTTGCTGATAGTCTCCGACCACAGCGGAGCTTCAATCCCCAGCACGGCAGAACGGTGATCGGGAAATTCGTCCTCAGGGTTCCATGCATACACCGAGTCCAGTGGAATGAACCCAGCCCAATCCAATCCGAATCGGGATTGCTTGTCGTATTTCATGTCCAGGTAGGCCTTGTTGGCGGGGGAAAGCACCACCTGTGCTCCCTTTTCGAAAGCCCGGTAGGCGTGCTCTGGTTTCCAGTACAGCCAGTGCTGTATAATGGAAGTACTGTCCACATTTGCGACGGAGATATCGCCCCAGCCCATAATTCTCAGATCTTTGTCGTCGGCCAAATCGCGAACTCGGTTCAGGAAGTACAGATAATCGTCCTTGGAGGTGGCATCGCTTTCATCTCCACCTATATGGAAGATTTTCGAGGGAATCAACGGGGCTACTTCTTCGAAGAGATTCCCGACGAATTCATAGGTTAGTTCCTTTCGAGTATCCAGGCTACTAAATCCAACTCGGGTACCGGTATATATGCTGGCCGGGCGTTGGGTACCGTTTAGTTCCGGATAGCTGGCCACGGCCGCCTGGGTATGTCCGGGCATATCGAATTCCGGGATGACCACTATACCTTTGTCCGCCGCATAGCGAACCAGTTCCTGGAATTCCTCCTGGGTATAATATCCACCGGGGGTACCCCCGACTTCGGAGGCCCCGCCAATTTCCGTCAGCCTGGGCCATTTCTTGATTTCCAACCTCCAGCCCTGGTCGTCCGACAGGTGGAGGTGCAGCCGGTTCATCTTATAAAACGCCAGCTGGTCTATCAGGTCCCTGACTTCGCTGGCCTGGAAGAAATGACGGGCCACATCCAGCATCATGCCCCGGTACTCCCAGTTGGGATAGTCCAGTATGCTGCCGGTGGGTATCAGATAAATGGGGTGGTCTGCTAAGGTGTTGTTCGGTTGGTGCGGAACCAGCTGCTTCAGGGTTTGCATGCCCCTGAGGAGCCCGTTTTCGCTGGTGCCAAGCAGTATAATGCTGTCGGGATAGGCGTGCAGCTCATAACCCTCTGGGTTTGCCGTGGATAAGTTTTGATCGAGACGGAGTTCGATTCGTCTGTCTATGGGTGCTGGTTGCCAAAACAACAGCTTGTTTCGAACGGGAGCCTCACCGGCTTGCAGTTTCCATCCGGTGCTTTCGTAGAGCAACCGGGACAGTTGATCGCTTAGGTTTTTCGATCCCGGAATCCGGTTGGATACCGAAAGCCGTACCAGGCTGTCGAGTCCGAAACTACCGGGAGCAGCCTTTACGCTTACCGGTAGAGGAAGTAGGGGAACCGCTTCCAGGTCGAGTTCCGGAAATGTTGGGGTCTTTGTATCCGTGTAGCACGAAGTAAAGAATAGACCCGCAATGCATAGCAGGGCCTTGGTCAGAGCTGTCTTTCGCATCATCTAAAAGTTTCCGAATAAGGCATTGGCGACAAAAAGTTTTCCTTCCTCCCAGAATCCGCGGAATAGTGGGTTGTCGGCAAAGTAAACCACTTCTCCGGAACCGATGACCTGGACTCCAATGGATAGCGAGTGTACGATGTGCTCCTGGGCTTTATATCCGGCAAAACCGGTCAGGGGTCTGCCGGTGTCACCGAGGCGGGCCACAGTTCCCAATGAAAGGGGTTCATACGCTTCTCCGTTGAGTTTAAGAGTGACATACTGCTCGCCATAGCCATATGCCAGCGGATGGGTAGGGTCTATTTCTACGGGAAAAAGAGCCCCTGTAATCTGGTAGGCCAGATTCTGGCGTTCGATGCGGTCGTAGGACACACGATTGTCCTCCTTGCCGCCATCATAAGTCTTCCGGCTCAGCTCAAAGGGATCGTTACCCGCCAAAAAGCGAACGGCCCTGCCCAAGGCGATAAGCCGACCACCTGATCGGATCCAACGTTCGAGTCGTTCCCTGACCCTAGTATCGAGGAACTCCCTGTAATTACCTGGCGGAAGTATGAGTACCTGATAGGAACTGAGATTGACCCGGTCGAAATATGAGGCATCGAGCACCGTAACCGGATATTCCAGATCCCTTTCGAGGAAATGCCAGACCTCTCCAAATCCCTGAGGCCGTGTTGGAGCGCCTGACAGCAACGCCACTCTGGGGGCATTCAGGGAAGTGATGGCCGAGGAACCGAGATCCGGTCCATTTTGGGGCCTGCCGGAGGGAAGTCCGTGCAGGGTTTGGGCCATTTTCGTGCTGATTTTAAGTAGTTTTTCCCGGGCATCCGAACGCTCCTGATCGCGTTCCAGGTAGATGATGCTACCCCGGCCGAAGGTATTATCCCCATAAGAAATGGGCTCCGAGGTCCGCCTCAGCCTTATGCCTTCCCTAAGGAGAGCCGATAACCAAATTCCATCGGCTATACTCGCCCAATCCGCGATAAACCCCAAGTCCGAACTTCCCGATTCAATACTGCGGTGTTTGGGACCCCAGTTTCCGATCTCCTCGGGTGACAGCCGGGTCAGATGTCCAGGTACCTCGTTCAGCGCCCACGCCTCCAGGCCATAAGCAAAGGGGAGTGACCACGAAGTGATGTCGTAGGTAAGCGAATCGGACACCAGCGTCCTGGGTTCGAACAGGGCTTTGATCAGGCGGTTTTTTGGCTGCTTTCCACTCAGTATCCAGGTATGGTCGTCCAGTTGCACTGATTGATTAATCTGTCCCCTGTAGCTGAATCCCTTTCCGGTCTCATTCTGAGAAATGGACACCTCTATGCCGTGGGCATTGAGCAGTCTCCCAAGCCGGTGCAGCTTGTCCGGATGGCCCCTTAGGGCATAGGCGTGAAAATCCTCGGGGACATCCCTGAAGTATTTGCGGAATTCACTGTTCAATCGATCGACGTTATCGGAGGCTACTTCCAGGGTGGAAATGCCGCTGGTGAAATGGTGACGGATGCGTTCTTCCAGCGTAAGGGTGTCGCCCGTACTGGTGATAACGGATAATCCCGCTTCGCCACTTCCTCCCTGTTCGTAGGTCATGCCTATCGCCCCATTGAACATGGGGTAGGTGTCCCCGTAGCCCGGATACAGCAGGTCGAAGCGTTCGCTGGTAAAGTACAGCCAACCGTTTTGGTCGAAGTAACGGGCGTGATTTCGGGCGATTTCTTCCTGGAAATTCCGTTGAAATGTTGTGATGACTTCGTGATAGGGCTCCGATGCGGGGGCGAAATAATAGGGGCTATCGATGTCCTGTTCGTGGAAATCTACATGGATATGCGGCATCCATCGCTGATATTCCCTGAGCCGGAATTCGCTTTCCTGCTGAGTAAGCCAAACCCAGTCCCTGTTCAGATCGAACATGTAGTGGTTGGTTCGTCCTCCTGGCCAGTTCTGTCGGTGCTCACGACTGTTGCGGTCCGGCTGTTCTCTGAGGTTTCGGTATTGACGAAACCACTGAACGTACCGTTCTCTGCCGTCTGGGTTCAGGCAGGGATCGATACGGACTACCACATTCTCCAGTAGTTCTTTGCGATTCGTAAGCAGGGTATAGGCCGTGATGAGTGCCGATTCCAAGCCAACGCTTTCGTCTCCATGTACGTTATAACTCAACCATACGATCGCCTTGCCGGAGTCCGAATTGTCGGTTATCGAACCCAGGTGACGGGCACGTATTCCTTCCAGATCGGACATGTTTTCCGGACTGCTGATGGTAGCTATCACAAGGGGCCGGCCTTCATAGGTCTCTCCCACGGTATCGACCCGTACCATGCCTCCTGCATTGCGATGCAGGTAATCGAAGTAGTCCAGGGCGTCGCGGTGCTCCGTAAAACGCGTCCCCAATTCATATCCCAGGAATTCAGAAGGGTCTTTTAATACCGTTTGTCCCGATATCACGGGTGGGAGAACTGAACCTGTCAGCAGGACCAACAGGAGGAGACAACGAATGCGGCTCATAAGATTAATGGGTAATCGCAGTTGGCAAATAACGAATTTTTAGATTAACGCAGGATTTACATTTAGTATTTTTGCACCTTTCCAATGTATGCATTCGGCCAGGGTTCCATTTCGAAATACCGGTTATTTCACCGATCTCATCTGCGATTACTGGGAGGGAGATCCCGCTTTGCGGCCGTTCTATAATCTGCCTCCCAGCTGGGATTCCTTCGCCTTGCAAATGGAGCAAAAGACGGCAGCTTACCCCAGTGGTAAACGGGAACAACTGGTGGAAGTCCTTCACCAGCAATACTCCGGATTGGAGGAGATTGCTGCGGTCAAAACGGCAATCGGAAGACTTAAGAATGAGGATACATTTACGGTAGTCACAGGCCATCAGCTCAATCTGTTTACGGGTCCGCTGTATTTCCTGTACAAGATACTGGCATGCATCAACGCAGCAGAAGAACTGAAGAAGAGGTATCCGGATAGAAACTTTGTTCCTGTCTACTGGATGGCCACGGAGGACCACGATTTTGATGAAATCAATTATTTCCGAAACGGAGATCTCAAACTCAGCTGGGATCGCAAGGCAGCGGGTGCCGTCGGACGATTGGATACCAGTGGGCTGGAAGAAGTTGCGAGGGTATTTGATCGGCAGTTGGGCAAAGGCAGGCATTCCGACGAACTCCGGCAGCTGTTCCGGGAGGCCTACCTGTCTTCCGAAACCCTGGGGGAAGCGCATCGCAAACTCGTCCACGATCTCTTCGGATCCTATGGTCTGGTCTGTGTCGATGGGGACGACCCCGGGCTGAAGCGTATGGCCGGAGATCTTTTCACCAGGGATATCCGGGAAGGAATTAGTTTCCGGAATGCTACGGCCGACTCCAAAGAACTCACATCGCTCCGTGCCGGGTATAAGTCACAGGCCTTCCCGCGTGAAGTCAATTTTTTCTATCTCACCGGGAGTCAGCGCAGGCGTATCGTTCATAAACGCAATGATTACGAGCTGTCCGAAGGCAGTGAAACCTGGAAGGCGAAGAAATTCTTCGATGAACTCAATACGCATCCGGAGAGGTTCTCTCCCAATGTGATCATGCGTCCTATATACCAGGAGTGCATACTTCCCAATCTGGCCTACATTGGAGGAGGGGGGGAACTGGCTTACTGGTTGCAGCTCAGAGGCACCTTCAAGGAGCACGGCATCCCGATGCCCGTTTTGCTCCTCAGGCCATCGCTGTTGTTACTCGAGTCCAAATTATCAGATAAGCTCGATCGCCTGGGGATAGGATCTTCCGACCTTTTTCTCGGGGAGAATGAATGGATTAACAGGCGGATTCGGCAGATTTCCAATATCGAACTCGATTTTTCTCCCTTGCAGGAGCGACTCAAGGGGCAGTTTGAGTACATGTACGAACTGGCTCAACAAACGGACCCTACCTTCCTCAAAGCCGTTAAGGCCCAGGAGGTAAGGCAGCTGAAAGGGCTGGAAAAGCTGGAGAAGCGATTGCTGCTTGCCCAAAGGCGAAAGCTATCCGATGAGGTGTCCCGACTTTCCAGCCTGCATAAAATGGTCTTTCCCGGTGGTTCCCTACAGGAACGGAGCCAGAATTTTTCGGTCTACTACCGGATGATGGGCAAAGAGCTTATTCCTTTTCTGAAGGAGCGTTTGTCTCCCATACCCAGTGAATTTCAAATTGAAGTACTGCCGGTATGAAAGTGGCAGGTTGGCAAGTACCTTAGGACTGCACGCGTATGCCTGTCCAGGAATCCTGGCTTTCGCCCCGTTCGAATACATAGCGGATGTGACCCTCCGGGTCGAGTTGAAGTACATCCAGTCGTTCCAGCCGAATCACGACCGGCTGAAAATAGGCGTTTCCAAGGGCCGGGTCCGAACGGTGGTTGTGCATGCCTTCTTCGAAGATCCGAGTACCGGGTGGAGAGATCCCCTGATAGTCCATGTGCGCATGTGGGGGTAGTTCGTTCCAAAGCCGACTCTGTATAGCCGCGTCGGAGACGGCTTCGGCCGTTCCGTATAGCACGACCTGTAGTTTCTTCTGGGGATGATAAAACAAGGCACTTACGCCAGGGTCCCTTTGTATTTCTTCTACCTTGATACTCCTGCGGTCGGTGTAGAACCAGATGTCCAGAGGGTCGGTGATCCGGCGCAGGACCACGGTCCTGAGTTTGGGTTTCTGCTGCTTTCCGATGGTCGCCAGGTAGAAAAGGCGCATGGGATGACCCTGCTCGGACAGGGCAGACTGAATCTCAAGTCGTATTTCGTTAAAGGTGATCTTCCGCATTTCTCGGGGTTTTGCTCTTCCGGGAGAGGACTCATTTTAGTATGAAATTAACATATTAGGCAGTAGGGTATTGCCCCTTTCGATTGTTTTTAAGTTGTAATCGAACGAGCAAACGCGTTCGGTCGATGGACTTAAAAGTGTTTAGGTTGGTTTTGATTTATTGCGTTTGAAGGTCCGGGGTGGTTCCCGGACCTTCTTTTTTTTTGTTCTCTGCATCGCGGGGGCTCCACACCGCCGGGCAGTGCCGCAGGAAAATACTATCCCAGCCCGGTCAATTTTGCTACTTTTGACCATGCATGAGAAGGTACTGATCGTAGATTTCGGCTCGCAATACACCCAACTGATTGCCCGCCGAGTAAGAGAACTCCATATTTACTCAGAAATACATCCGTATAATCGGCTCCCGGAGGACCTGGATTCTTATTCGGCCACGGTGTTTTCGGGTTCTCCATTTTCGGTGAGGAACGAGGAAGCTCCAGGGATTAACCTGGACCTTTTTCCGAAAAACAAGCCACTGCTTGGCATTTGTTTTGGCGCCCAGTATATGGCACAGAAAGGCCATGGCGAGGTAGCCCCGTCCGAAGTAAGGGAGTACGGCAGGGCCCAGCTGAAGATCCTCGAGACCGGGGATCCTTTTTTTCTGGCCATACCCCAGGATACCCAGGTTTGGATGAGCCACAGCGATACCATTCGAAAATTGCCCGAGGGAAGCGTACTGCTCGGCAGTACGGAAGATGTCGGCAACGCGGTATTCAAATTCGAGGGAACGCCGAGATACGGGATACAATTTCACCCTGAAGTCTTCCATACCCTATACGGTAAGCAACTGCTATACAATTTCCTGGTAGGCATAGCCGGCCTTCACCAGGATTGGACCCCCGAGGCCTTCGTGGAACAGACCGTGGAAGAGCTCAGGAATAAACTGGGCGACGACGAGGTCGTTCTGGGCCTGTCCGGAGGCGTGGATTCCAGTGTGGCGGCCCTGCTGCTGCACCGGGCGATTGGCAAACACCTGCATTGCATATTCGTCAACAATGGACTGCTTCGTAAGGGGGAGTTCGAGCAGGTACTCCAGCAGTATCAGGGATTAGGTCTGCAGGTACACGGAGTGGATGCTTCCGAACGATTTCTCAACGCCTTGTCCGGAATAGAAGATCCTGAACTCAAGCGCAAGGCCATAGGAAGGGCCTTCATAGAAGTATTTGAAGAGGAGGCCCATCGGCTGGAAGGCATCGAATGGCTGGCTCAGGGCACGATTTATCCCGATGTCATCGAATCGGTTTCAGCAACAGGAGGGCCTTCTGCGACCATCAAAAGCCATCACAATGTGGGCGGATTGCCGGACTTTATGAAGCTGAAGATCGTCGAACCCTTGAAATTGCTTTTTAAAGACGAGGTTCGCGAGGTAGGAAGAAGCATGTCCATGCCGGAAGACATACTGGGCCGGCATCCTTTCCCCGGCCCGGGTCTGGGAATTCGGATACTCGGAGCGGTGTCTGCCGAAAGGGTACGCATTTTGCAAGAAGTTGATTTCATCTTTATCGATGCCCTGAAAAAGTGGAATCTGTACCATGAGATATGGCAGGCAGGTGCTATATTGCTGCCGGTGAACAGTGTAGGGGTAATGGGGGACGAGCGAACATACGAAAACTGTGTGGCCCTCAGGGCAGTCGAAAGCACGGATGGGATGACGGCCGATTGGGTGGATTTGCCCCACGAATTCCTGCAGAAGGTATCAAACGATATCATCAATAAAGTTAAAGGTGTAAACAGGGTGGTGTACGATATAAGTTCCAAGCCTCCCGCAACTATAGAATGGGAATGATAAAAAGACTAATGCCCCAACTGGCCTGCCTGATACTGCTTTTACTGTTAAGCGCCTGCAAGGCGACGGCCCAGAAGAGGTTTACCACCCATGCGGTCAAGCGGGGTGAAACCCTGCAAAGCATCGCTCAGCAGTATCAGGTAACTCCGTATTCGATCCTTCTGGCCAATAAGGAACTGAACAAGGCGACCGATTTGCGACCCAATACGGTGGTGATCATAGACCTGACTTACAGCAAGCTGCCTTCCAAAAATACCGGGACCGAAGAGGGAGGCGAAGTCGAGCTCAGCGTGGATGCCGATCCCGATAAAGATCGGGTTCCGATCGGGTTCCGGCAGCATATTGTTGCCCAGCAGGAGACCCTCTACGGGATCAGCCGGGTATACGAGATTACTATAGAGGAGCTTAACACCTATAATCCACAAATACTGGAGCGGGGCCTGCAGCCGGAGATGGCACTGCGCATACCCGTATTCGAAAAACCTGAATCGGGAGAAGTAGCGGGTATGCCGGACGAGGACATTCCCCCTAAGCAATTCCTTTCCCATAGGGTGAGGCGCCGGGAAACCCTGTTCAGCCTTACCCAGAGGTACGGCATCTCCGAGGAGCAACTCAAGCGGCACAACAGGCAGTTGTATTCCAGGCCATTGGAAAAAGGGATGACGCTGATGATTCCCGTGTACCCGACTCAGGAGGAAATACGGGAACTCGGTCTGGATATGGTGGAATACACCGTTCAGCCCAAAGAAACCCGTTGGAGTATCGCCCATAAGTACGGGATTTCGGTGGATAGCCTGGAAGCGCTCAATCCTGAACTCCCGGTAAACAGCAGTTATTTATCGGTAGGTCAGTTACTCACACTGCCCCGACCCACGGCCAGCGAGAAGGAAGATATGACCCAGCTTTACGAGTCTTATGTGGTTCCCGCCAAACAAACCCTGTATTCCCTTTCCCGTGAGTACGAGATCGACCAGCGGGAGATCATACGCCTGAACCCCGAGATCTCAGAGGCCGGAGGGCTTAAGGTGGGCATGACACTCCGGATGCCCCGGCGCGTTCCCAGTGAATCTGCGGTAAATGCGGACAACTATGCGTTTTATCCGGTGAAGAAAGGAGAGGGGATCTTTCGCATTACCCGCAAATTGGGTATTACGCGCGACTCGCTGTACCTGTTTAATCCCGAACTCGAGGCGGGAGTCCGGGAAGGGATGGTCCTTAAGATACCCGTGAGTAGTGCCAAAAGTCTGGAGTCCAAGGATGCCCTGATACTTGATGCGGTGAGTCTGGTCGACAGCATTCGGGTGGAAAACCAGCCCAATCTGCTGTTTTTATTGCCCTTCAGACTGGATCGTGTGAATCCCTCCGAGAGGGAACAGACCGTTAATCAGATCCGTAAGCGCAGAGACATCAATGCTTCCCTGGGCCTGTATACCGGTGCCCTGGTTGCTCTGGATTCCATCAAGAAGCTGGGAGTTTCTGCTCGTGTATCCTTTCGGGACACTGAACTCGACACCTTGCGTACCGAGTCGATTATTCGAACCACGCCTATGGGCGATGTGGATGCCATTATCGGTCCACTGAGTCCTTCCGTGCTCCGGAAGATCGCCCTGGACAGCACGGTTTCACTTCCCCCTGTCTTCGCTCCTTTTGCCGCTTCGGACGAATTCGGTCTGCCCGGTATCTTTTTCACCGTACCCGACAAAGAAACGCAGCGGGAACGTATGTTGAGATTTGTGGCTTCCCGCATGACGGACGTCAATGTGATCGTCGTAGCCGATCCCCGCTATGCGTCAGTACGGGATACCATACTAAGCAGGTTTCCCGGTGCCAGGGCGGCGGAACTCTCCGAAGACCAATCGGTGAATTTAAACCGCTTCGGTGAAATGTTTGTAGAGGACAAGCCCAACTGGGTGTTCCTTGAGACGGACAAGGGCAGCGTGGTGTCCAGTGTTACTTCGATATTGAATTCGATCAATTCCGAGGAAAACCTGGAGGTCCGCCTTTTCGCAACCCAATACGGACCTGCTTATGAGGGTGCGGATATCTCCCGCACCCAACTTTCCAACCTCCGGTTTACCTTCCCTTCGGTATACAGGGAAACCGCGAGTCCGGAGTTTACCGCGACCTACCAGCGCAGGTTTGGAATCGAGCCCGATCGCTATGCCATACGCGGCTTTGACCTGACGATGGACATCCTGCTCAAGCTAACGTATAAAAAGGACCTCGCTGCCACGGTTCCCTACATAGGCCAGACCGAATACAGCGGAAGTCGTTTCAATTACTTTTTTAACTGGGAGTCCGGCTACGACAACCGCTCCCTGTATATACTCACCTATGACGACCTGGCGATCCGGGAGGTTACCGGAGAATACTGATCCGCAAACCGGGTTTCGAAGGCCGTTACCAAAGGAAAGAGTATGAAGAACCGACCCAGAATTACACAGAAACAGGAGCTTGCCGATCGCTTCCTGATCATTTCGGGCTTCGCGGTGGTGTTCCTGGTCTGGGTCTTGATTATTTGGGAATACGGGGCCCTACCCGACACCGTCCCTACCCATTTTAATGCGCAGGGTGAGCCGGATGCCTACGGGAGCAAATTCACCATATTGATACTGGGAATTATAGGAACGGTAATGTTTATTGGTCTAGAGACGCTGAGTCATTATCCACACTCGTTCAACTATCCCGTGAACATTACCGAAAGGAATGCACCCGCCCAGTACCGTCTGGCATCGCGTTTCATCCGGTTGCTGAACCTCTCTATGGCATTGGTCTTCCTGCTCGTGGTCTATCTGATTTTTGAGAGTGCGGACGGTACCGTTTCGCCCCTGTCTTCATGGATACTCCCGCTGATCCTCGTATTGGTATTCACCCCTCTGGTGATATACTTTGTGCAGTCCAGAAAACTCAAGTCGGAAAAGCCCTAGTACCGGCTTATATCGCACAGTTCGAATGCCTTTCGAAGGGATTTCAGCGGATCGTCCCAGGTGGGTATGAATTCCTGGGCCACGTAGCCCTGGAAACCGGTTTCCGCTATGGCGCGCATAATGGCCGGATAGTTCAGCTCCTGATCCTCACCGATCTCATGCCTGCCCGGTACCCCTGCGGTGTGGTAGTGTCCCAGATATTCCGAGTTTTCCCGTATGGTCTGAATGATATCGCCTTCCTGTATCTGCATGTGATAGATATCGTATAACAGCCTAAAGTTTTCACTCCCCAGACGACGGCACAGGCTTACCCCCCAGAGGGTATGGTCGGCCATGTAGTCGGGATGGTTCCGTTGGTTGAAGAGTTCCATTTGCAGCACCACACCGTGCTTCTCGGCCAGTGGAAGTATGCGCTCCAGTCCTCGGGCACAGTGCTCCATCCCGGTGTAATCGTCCATGCCCCGGCGGTTTCCGCTGAAGCAGATCAGATTGGTAAAGCCTTCCCCGGCCATAACGGGAATCAGTTCGGAATAGCGGCGGACCAGTTCATCGTGAAATCGCGGATCGTTAAAGCCGTCGGTCAGGCTGATATGTGCCCCGGTCACCATCGAGCAGCTCAGGCCATAGGTTTTTAGCAGGGGAAAATCGACGGGTTCAACCAGATCCACCGCTTGGATTCCCATATCCCTGAGGGCCGCGAAGAATTCCCCTGTGGGTATTTGGTCGAAGCACCATCGGCAGACACTGTGGTTGATAATCCCCTGCCAGTCCTTCTTTTCTCCGGGTATACTGCCATCCGTTATCGGAACGGAGGCCGCCGAGGCGAGGCCGGTGCTTCCCAGCAGGGTCGTGCTGACAAAGTTGCGTCTGTCCATAGCTCTGATCAGTATTGATACCCCAAGGTATACTTTTTAGAAACCGTGGGAAAATATTCCGGACTCGGTCGCAGCCCGCTATCCGAACTTTGTATCTTTACCCCCCGTAAGCGAATCAAAACAAGACTATGTCTCTCACCAAGTATATCTTCGTTACGGGTGGGGTTACCTCTTCGCTGGGAAAGGGAATCATTGCAGCTTCTCTGGCCAAGCTACTTCAGGCAAGAGGCTACCGAACAACCATTCAGAAGCTGGATCCCTACATCAATGTAGATCCGGGTACCCTGAACCCTTACGAACATGGAGAATGTTACGTAACGGACGATGGAGCCGAAACGGATCTCGATCTGGGTCATTACGAGCGTTTTTTGAATGTACGTACTTCTCAGGCGAACAACATTACCACGGGGCGGATTTACCAGAGTGTCATCAAAAAAGAGCGGCAGGGAGCCTTTCTGGGTAAGACCGTGCAGGTGGTGCCGCATATCACCAACGAAATCAAGGACCGGATTCAGATTCTGGGCAGAAGCGGTGACTACGATATCGTGATCACCGAAATAGGCGGAACGGTGGGGGACATCGAGTCCCTGCCCTATATCGAGGCCGTCCGCCAGCTCCTGTGGGAACTCGGTGACCGGAATGCCATAGTCATACATCTGACCCTGGTCCCTTATCTCTCGGCGGCCGGGGAACTCAAGACGAAGCCCACCCAGCATTCGGTTAAAACGCTGATGGAAAGTGGTATCAAGGCAGATATCATCGTGTGCCGCACCGAGCACGACATACCGGATGACAAGAGGGACAAGCTGGCCCTGTTCTGCAATGTGAATCGAGAGGCCGTTATACAGTCCATAGATGCCTCTACCATATACGACGTACCTCTGCTTATGCAAAAAGAGGGGCTGGACTCGGTCGCTCTCAAGAGGCTTAACCTTTCCGATGCCATCGATCCTGACCTCACTGCCTGGAACAAGTTCCTCCGCAGGCACAAGAATCCCAAACACGAGGTCAAGGTCGGGCTAATAGGCAAGTATGTGGAACTGCAGGATTCCTACAAATCGATTATGGAATCCTTTACCCATGCCGGGGCCGACCAGGAGGTTCGGGTGGTGATACGCGCCATACAGTCGGATAACCTGAACCCGGATAACCTGGGTGAGAAGATGAAGGGACTCCACGGAATACTGGTTGCTCCCGGCTTCGGCGAACGCGGACTGGAGGGCAAGATCATAGCCACCCGATATGCCCGGGAGAACGGTGTACCCTTCCTGGGGATCTGCCTGGGCATGCAAATGGCCGTTATTGAATTCGCCAGAAACGTGCTAAGCTGGTCGGATGCTCATACCACGGAGGTTTCTTCCAGTACTTCCCATCCGGTGATTTGCCTGATGGAAAACCAGAAACACATAACGAATAAGGGCGGCACGATGCGACTCGGAGCCTGGGAATGCCAACTGAAGGAAGGCACGAAGGCCTGGGAGGTGTACCATCGGCAGGCCTCCATATCCGAACGCCACCGTCACCGCTTCGAATTCAACAACGACTACTTAACCGAATTCGAGGAGGCCGGTATGATAGCCAGCGGAAAGAACCCCGAAACGGGACTGGTCGAGATCGTTGAGCTGCCGTCTCATCCCTGGTTCATGGGGGTTCAGTACCACCCGGAATACCAGAGTACGGTAGCCAGTCCGCATCCGCTATTCGTGAACCTGATCAAGGCGATGCTCTCATTCAAGAACCAAACAATTCAGAGTACCTCCGCCACATCTTAACTATAGGGGTTATATTTGCCCCTTTATTCCTCATTAATACCCTTTTATGGACGAAAGAAGAATAGATCCGAGATCCATTATTGGCTTTGCGCTTCTCTTCATATTTCTCATGGCCCACATGTACTTCAATCGCCCGTCCGAGGAAGAAATTCAGGCAGCCCGGGCAGAGAAGGAGTTGCAGGAAGAACCTGAGGAAACCCCCGGACAGGAAGTACCGGTAGATGAGGCTACCCTTCAGGCATCCACATACAAGGAGGGGGATTCCACCGCCCAGGCCGCCTATGCCCGCTCCGTGGGTGATTTCGGGATAACTCCCATCTCCAACGCGTATTCTGTGCTGGAGAACAATAAGATTTACATGGAGATCGACCATAAGGGGGGCATGGTTCGCACGGTTAGGCTCAAGCCTTTTGTCACCCACGATAGCCTCCCGGTTTACCTGGTAAAGGACGGGAATGCCCGCTTCGGTTTTTCCTTTAAGAGCAGGGATAACCGGCAATTGCATACGTCTGATCTCTATTTCGAACCCATAGAAGAAGGAGCCGGACAGGGCAAATCGGTAACCCTTAGGGCCAGAGCCAGGGATGGCCGGTACATCGAATACCAGTACCGCATCCGCCCGGACGAATTCATCGTGGATTTTGGTATACAGAGCCGCGGCCTGGAGGATATGGCCTCCACGGGGGAACCTATAGTGCTTAACTGGCAACAAAAAACCTTCCGACAGGATCAGAGTATCCGTTACGAGAATCGCTATACACGTCTGACCTACCGTCATGACGGCAGCCGGGTCAGCAAGCTCTCAGACAGTAGCGATGAGGATGATGATACCGAAGAAGAGGTTTCCTGGATTTCTTACCGACAGCATTTCTTCAGTTCCATGCTTATCCATTCCACCTTTTTTCCCGAGGCCCGGTTGTATTCCCAGAATCTGGTTGAGGAAGAGAACAAGGGGCAGCAGTTCACCAAGATTTACAGGAGTGAAATGCCCCTGAGCCTGCAGAATGGGGAGATCTCCCAGCAACTGCACTGGTACTACGGTCCAACGGACATCAACGTACTGGCCCAGTACAAGGACTGGGACCTGGTCGATTCGATACCATTCGGGTGGGGGATATTCGGTTGGATCAACCGGCATATATTTACCCCTCTTTACGGCTGGCTGAGCTCCTTCCTGCCTTTTGGAATCGCCATTATCGTTATGACCATCATGGTGCGTATTGCCATGTCTCCCGTGACCTATCGTTCCTACGTTTCGCAGGCCAAGATGAAGGTGCTACGTCCGGAGATCGATGAGATTAACGAGAAGTACAAGGAGAACGCCATGAAGAAGCAGCAGGAGACCATGAAGCTGTACAATAAGGCAGGGGTGAGCCCGATGAGCGGTTGCCTGCCGGCCTTCCTGCAGCTCCCGATTTTCTATGCCCTCTTCATGTTCTTTCCCACCTCATTTTTATTGAGGCAGAAGTCTTTCCTTTGGGCACAGGATCTGTCGTCCTACGACACCATACTCAATCTCCCGTTCTACATCCCGTTTTACGGCGACCATATCTCCCTTTTTCCGATTCTGGCGTCGGTCGCCATCTTCTTCTACATGCAAATGACCACCGGACAGAGCATGCAGATGCAGCAGCAGCCGGGTATGCCGAATATGAAGTTCATCATGTACCTGTCCCCGGTGATGATGCTCGTCTTCTTCAACAACTACGCGAGTGGCCTGAGTCTGTATTATTTTATCTCCAACCTGATTACCATTGGAATCATGCTGGTGATCAAGAACTACATTCTGAACGAGGACAAGATTCACGCACAGATCCAGGAGAACAAGAAGAAACCCAAGAAGGAAAACAAGTTCCAGAAGCGCCTGCGGGAAATGATGGAGGAAGCCGAGAAGCAGGGGGGCACTACTCCCAGAAAAAAGTAAACGACCTCTTCCCGGGCATAGTTCAAAAAAAATCCCTTCCGTGGTGGAAGGGATTCGCCATTAGCAGGGTTTAGTCTGATAAGATTCGGGATACCTCAAAATTACTGCGAAAGCCTCCCTTAAAAAACTATTAGTTGTGTAGCAGACCATTTTACGAGTCAGCTTAACGACTTTTGTTGTTCCATCGATGAACGGTTCAAATGACCTGTATTTACTGGTGATTCAGACTATCGACGAACGGTTCAAATCCTCGGTAAACCGACGAACTGCAAGGAGCGGTCTACAAAAAAAAAGCCACCCCGGGGGGATGGCTTTCTCATGCTTGTAATTTGACAAACTAGTTTGTAGTGTCGGGCAACAAAACGGCATCAAGAACGTGAATGACCCCGTTCAACGCCTGTACGTCAACGGCATCGATACCGATACCGGCGTTTCCCGCCCCGTCCGTTACGTCGGCGATGTTATCACCGGTTCCGGGCAGGTTAATGGTGATCATATCCCCTTCCAGGGTTTCAGGCATGATGCCATCTGTAAGGTCTCCGCTTCGTACATTTCCATTTACCACGTGATGGTTGAGAACCGAAGTAAGCAAACCTTCTTCTATTTCGTCTACTCCATTCACAGAGAGGGCAGTAAACAGGTTCTGGAACGCATCATCGGTAGGAGCGAAAACCGTAAAGGGGCCGTTTCCGGAGAGCACAGATACGAAGTCGGTGGCCGGTGTAGCCGTGGTCAACGCCTCAACCAGAGGGGCGAAAGTGGGATCCGCCACAGCAAAAGTCACTACGCTGGGCAGGTCGATTACACCGTCAACGGCGTGAATGACTCCATTGGTGGCCACCACATCGGCTACCGCTACGTTACTGCTGCCGTTGATGGTTACCCCGGAAGCCGTCGAAATGTACTGGCTCAGGAAGTCTCCATCGGCATTGGTCCCGAGGGTGTTCACATAGGTCGTGCTCAATTCATCTGAGAAGGCCGCTGTCCCTGAGATAACGTGGTAGGAGAGAATATTGTCCAGATCGTTACCATTCGGATTGGTGAAGGCCGTGAAGGCATCGTTTACGGGAGCAAAAACCGTAAACGTTTCACTGTCATCGGAAAGCAGGGTAGTAAAGGTCGTATTTCCACCTGCAGTCAGGGCCCCTACGAGTGATGTAAGTGCAGGGTTGGCCACGGCGTGATCCACTACATCGGGCAGTCCGATGACGGCATCAACTACATGAACCACTCCATTGGTAGCGTCTACATCGGGCTGAGCAACACTGGCCACACCGTTTACCGTAACTCCGCCCGCCGTATCGACGAACAGACTCAGATTTCGACCATCGGCACCGGCAGTGGACAGGGAGGAATAGTACTGGGTAGCTAAAGCTCCGGAAGTCAGTTCCCCATCAATGACGTGGTTCAGCAATACCTGGGTGAGTACATCTACGGGTACGTCGTCTACAGTAGCAAAGCCGTTGTCCGAAAGAAACTGGGAAAATGCGGCATTGGTAGGAGCGAAAACGGTGAAATCACTGGCCGTGGAACGGAGGGTGTTCAGCAGATCTGCGCGGGCCAGGGCGGCTCGAAGACTCGAAAGGTCAGCGTTATTATTGACCAGGCTGGTGATGCTGCCATCATCGGTATCGGGGATCAATACCTG
Source organism: uncultured Flavobacteriaceae bacterium (assembly GCA_964550895.1). GTDB lineage: Bacteria > Bacteroidota > Bacteroidia > Flavobacteriales > Flavobacteriaceae > CAZKAP01. The sequence goes on along the minus strand of CAZKAP010000016.1, from coordinate 43,904 downwards.
ATCTACCACGTGGATCACTCCATTATTGGCCTGTACGTCTACTACGGTAATGCCAATACCGGTATTGCCTGAACCGTCGGTTATGTCAGCAATCGCACCCCCGGTTCCGGGCAGGTTTATCGTAATCATATCCCCTTCCAGGGTAACGGGCATGATGCCGTCGGTAAGGTCTCCACTGCGCACATTGCCACTCACGACGTGGTGGTTGAGAACAGCCGTCAACAGCCCTTCGTCAATTTCGCTGACGCCACCTACGGAAAGGGCAGTAAGCAGATTACCGAAGGCGTCATCGGTTGGAGCAAATACGGTGAAGGGTCCGTCTCCTGAAAGTACCGCAGGAAAGTCCGTAGCCGGAGTACCTGTGGTCAGGGCCTCAACCAGGGGCTGGAACGTGGGATCGGCCGCTGCGAAGGTGACTACGCTAGGCAGGTCAATTACGCCGTCTACGGCGTGAATGACCCCGTTGGTGGCTACGATATCGGCGGCTGCCACGTTGCTGGTTCCGTTGATGGTTACCCCGGAAGCCGTCGAAATGTACTGACTCAGGAAGTCTCCGTCGGCGTTAACCGCAGCCGTAGTAACATAACCGGTATTCAACTGATCGGAGAAAGCCGCTGTGCCTCCGATGACGTGGTAGGAAAGTATGCTGTTGAGATCATTTCCATTGGGATTGGTGAAGGCCGAAAAGGCATCATTTACCGGGGCAAAAACCGTAAATGTCTGGCTCTCGTCGGAAAGCAAGTCAGTAAAAGTAGTGTTGCCTCCGGAAGTAAGTGCTCCGACCAGTGAGGTCAGGTTGGGATTGGCAACTGCCTGATCCACGATATCGGGAAGTCCAATCACTGCATCGACCAGGTGAACCACACCGTTGGTGGTTGCGATGTCGGCCTGCGTAACATTTACCGAACCGTTTACCGTAACCGAAGTGCCCGTGTTGTTAACGTACAGGCTCAGATTCCGGCCATCCGCACCAGCTGGCGACAGCGAACTGTAGTAGTTGGTTGTCAGATTGGTAGAGATGAATGGTCCTCCGATCACGTGGTTCAGCAACACGTTAGTCAGCAGATCAACGGGTACATCCTCCAGAGAGCTGAAGTTGTTGGCCGAAAGGAAGGAGGCGAAGGCCGCGTTCGAGGGGGCAAAAACCGTAAAACTGCTGCTCTGCGACCTGAGGGTCTGGTCCAGACCGGTACGGATCAAAGCGGCATCCAGGCTGGAAAGATCAGGAGTATTACTTACCACACCACCGATTGTTCCCTCGGTAGTGATTACAACCGCATCGTCATTGTTGTCGCATCCGACAAAAGCGAGACTCAGCGCACATAAGGCTAGAAAGCCCTTTTTCATAATTGAAGTCATAGTGTATAATTTGGAGTATTGTTTTAACAAAGAAAAGAAACGTTAAACAAAATACCGGTTTGTTTGAGAAATATTTAAAAATATTTAACAAAAATAAACATAAGCCAAAGGAACGAACCGTTCTTCTGATTAAGGAAGCGCACTGAGCTGCGACTATTCAGCGCTGTTTAATGCATTAAATTTGCATCATGCCCAAAAAGAATGCTATCAAGGTAATTGTTGGACTCTCCGGAGGTGTCGACTCGAGCGTTGCGGCCTATCTCCTGAAGCAACAGGGGTATGAGGTGATCGGCCTCTTTATGAAGAACTGGCATGACGACAGTGTGACGATTTCGGACGAATGCCCCTGGCTGGAGGATAGTAACGATGCGTTGCTTATCGCGGAGAAGTTGGGGATTCCCTTCCAGACGGTAGACCTCAGCGAGGAGTACAAACGACGGATCGTCGATTATATGTTTGAGGAGTACCAGCGCGGACGTACGCCCAATCCGGATGTGCTCTGCAATCGGGAGATTAAGTTCGACGTATTTATGAAGCTGGCTCTCGATCTGGGAGCCGATTATGTGGCCACGGGGCATTATTGCCGCAAGGCGACGATTCGTCAGAATCATGGCGAGGAGGTCTATCGCCTCCTGGCGGGACGAGATCCGGGCAAGGACCAGTCGTACTTCTTATGCCAGCTGTCTCAGGCTCAGCTCAGGCATGCCCTGTTTCCGATAGGGGAATTGCTCAAGAGCGAAGTGCGTGCGATAGCCGAAGAGGCGGGCCTGCACACCGCTGCCAAGAAAGACTCTCAGGGATTGTGTTTTATAGGGAAAGTGCGGCTGCCGGATTTCCTTCAGCAGAAATTGCGGCCCAAGCCGGGCAGGATCATAGAAATACCCGCGGATGCCGAGGTCTTCGCCGGTAGGAAGGAGACCTTCGAGACCCTGTATGATCGCCTGCATTTCCAGTCGTCCAAGCCAGAGCTGCGACCGGAATTCGGCGTTGAGGTGGGGATGCATCAGGGGGCGCACTTCTTTACCATTGGACAGCGAAAGGGCCTGGACGTCGGTGGTACTCCTGATCCCCTGTTCGTGATCGATACGGATACCGAGGAGAACATTATCTATACGGGTCAGGGAAAAGAACATCCAGGACTTTTTCAGTCTACATTGTTTATCAGTAATCAGGAACTCCACTGGGTACGGCCCGACCTCGAGCCACCCATCGGCCACCCCTTAGCGGTGGAGGCAAGGATTCGTTACCGTCAGCCGCTTCAGGCGGCCACTGTCTATCGGGTAGAAGGCGGGGTGTTTCTGGATTTCGAAGAGCCCCAGTCCGCTATAACTCCGGGGCAGTTTGCGGCCTGGTATCGGGAGGATGAATTGTTGGGTTCCGGCGTCATTCAAGACCTTTAATTCATGGAAAACCCCCTTACCCGACTACTGCAGATTCGCTTTCCCATTGTTCAGGCCGGAATGGTCTGGTGCAGTGGCTGGGAACTCGCGTCTGCCGTTTCCCGGGCCGGTGGATTAGGGGTGATCGGTGCCGGAAGCATGTATCCCGATGTCCTGGACCAGCACCTGGCCCGCATGCGGGATCAGGGGATTACCAACTACGCGGTCAATGTACCGTTGCTGTATCCCAACATAGAGGACCATATGGAACGGATAATCCGCAGTCAGGTTCCGGTGGTGATCACCTCGGCGGGAAATCCGAAAACCTGGACACTCCACCTCAAGTCGGAAGGCATCAAGGTCTTGCATGTGGTCAGTAGTGCCAAATTCGCCGTGAAAGCCGAACAGGCCGGCGTTGACGGGATCATAGCCGAGGGCTTCGAAGCCGGGGGGCACAACGGGAGGGAGGAGACGACCACTTTCGTTCTGCTTCCCCTGGTGAGGGCTGCGACGGGCCTTCCGCTTATCGCCGCCGGAGGCATCGCCACCGGGCGGGGAATGCTAGCCGCCATGGTGCTCGGTGCCGATGGGGTGCAAATGGGAACCCGGTTCGTGCTGAGCCGGGAATCTTCGGCTCACCAGTTGTTTAAGGAAGCCGTAGCCATGGCCGGAGAAGGAGATACCCTGCTTACCCTGAAGGAACTCACACCGGTCAGATTACTAAAAAACCCATTTTTCTCCAGTGTAATGGAGGCCTATCACCGGGGAGCCGGCACCGATGAGCTCAGGGACCTCCTGGGTAGGGGAAGGGCGAAAAAAGGCATGTTCGAAGGCGATTTGGAGGAAGGCGAGCTGGAAATAGGTCAGATAAGTGCCCTGCTGAAGGACATCCCCCCGGCGGCCGATATCGTCCGTTCCGTCTGGGAGGAATTCGAGCTGGCGCGCGAACGGTGGTGCCCCGGAACCTGATTCGTTCTACACAGGCAATCCCGATTCCTTCAATTCGGGATAATGCACGGGCTCCGCGATGTCCTGTACATTTCCCCTGTACGCCTTTCCTCGCAGTCGGCCGACCGTGTGAAAGTCGAGCAGGCCGTCTTCCAGACTCAGGGCAACCGTTTGCAGGGCTTCCTCCAGCAGGTGCTCTTCCTCCGGCTTCAGCCACGTATCCTCGGCATCCTCCGTATGCAATATCAGTGGCATACGGGCTTCCTTCGCTCTGGGATTGTTGTGAATCTTCGTCATCAGCTCATTGGCCGAAACGGTAACGATGCTGAAGGTGGTAACGGCCTCTCCGCTCTCCGGATCTTCTATGGTTTCGCAGAGTCCGGCCAGTTGCATGGGTTCCCCATCCCTGAGCCGAATGAAGCAGGGATAAGTCTTCCCCCGGAAGTGGAAGTGTTCGTAAAAGCCCTCGATTCCGATCACACAGCGGCCCCGGCGTGCCGCAAGGCGGAATGCCGGTTTCTCGAAAAGGGTCTCCCAACGGGCATTCAGGGTCTGTGGGCGTAATTTTCGTTTCTGTTCAACGGTCCTGACCCAATGGGGGAGCAGTCCCCAACTCGCGATGGCGGGGTTCAGCGGATCGTTCTGGGAGTAGATGAGCAGTCGGGGAAACTGGAATCCGCTGCTGTGGTGAAGGGGCAGATCGGTGAATGGAAGCAGTTTCTGCCCGATCTCCTCGATCGCTGCCGGGTCCCCATAGCGCTTAGCCCTGCGCAGTTGTGCCTGTAACTGAGTCTTAATGTCGTAACACATGATGAATATCGGCTCCTTCTTAAAGGTAAGAATTATGTAAATTTCGTCCGGCAACGGCAGATCGGAACCATGAAGCAACCTACCTTCGCCCGCGAGGCACTCCAGTACTACAAGACCAACCCCAAGGAGTTCATACTGCTTGGCTTCCTGCTGCTCTGGGCCCTGGGGAGCTGGATGCAGAGTTATTTCATGGATATGGCCGGTGAAGAAGCGTATTACTGGCTCTTCTCCCAGAACCCCGATTGGGGTTATCTGGACCATCCACCCATGGTGGCCTGGATGACCGCTATAGGCTACGCCATTTTTCAGGATAACCTGGGTGCCCGATTCATGATGGTGGTCCTTAGTACGGCTACGTTGTATCTGGTATACCGCACCCTGGATCGCAAGGATCCCTGGTTGTTTATCTATTGTTCTGTGGGGCTGCTTGCCGTTCATGCCGGGAGCTTTTACGTCAAGACCGATGTCCCCCTCATTTTTGGCGAGGCACTGTTTTTCTTCGCCTACAAGAAATACCTGGACAGGGCACAGGCCTGGAACATGGCCCTTCTTTCGTTCAGTATAGCCTTCATGTTCCTCAGCAAATACCACGGCTTCCTCATCCTCCTTTTTACCGTGTTGTCGAACTGGAAACTCATTAACCGGGGCTCCTTCTGGTGGGTGGCGGCCGGCGTGGTGGTCCTGATGATCCCCCATACCCTCTGGCAGTACCAGCACGACTGGGCGAGTATCCGCTTCCACTTGCAGGAACGCTCAGACATCAATTACAACCTGAAGAACACCCTGAATTACATCCTCAGTCAGCCGGTCGTGCTCGGTCCGCTGGTGAGTCTGGTGATGCTTCCCGCGGCATTTCTGCACAAGTCAAGGGATGCCTTCGAACGCGCCCTGAAATTTGTCCTGGTCGGGGTACTGCTGTTCTTTCTCCTCAATTCCTTCAAGGTTTACATACATAAGCATTGGACCAGCATAGCGGTACTGCCGATGATCCTCCTTTCTTATATGTATATATCACGCAGGAGGCCGTGGAGGCGGGTTCTCAAGGGTCTATCCCTTTTCACCCTCGGACTGTTTGTACTTTTCCGGATCTATCTTTCGTACGATTTTCTGCCCGAATCCGTAGATGGAAAATGGGAAAACCTGCATAATTGGTCGAGTTGGGCACGGGAGGTGGATTCCTTGAGCGGGGGCAGGGAGGTTGTATTCCTCAATGATTACGACAACGCCTCCCGCTATCACTACCTGACGGGCAGGCCGGTGCATGTATTGAGCAACTACTTCTTCAACCCTACCCAATTCGACTATTGGGAAGGAGAAAAACGGGTACAGGGTTCATCGGTGCTGCTGATTGACAATAAGCGTCACAACGAGGAATTTGCCGTGCATACCACGGAAGTGGGCGAGGAAGTCCGGCATGCCGTGGTGAATAACTACCGATCCTATTCTCGGGTCGAGGTGGAGTGCCTGGACCTGGTCGATACCTACGCTCCGGGACAGGAAATCCCCCTGTATGTCAGCCTGACCAACCGCCACGATTACCCGGTGAGTTCGGGTTTGAATCCGGATCTCGTACCGGATCTGTACTATTTCTTCCTCCGGGGGGAGCGGAGTTATAGCGAAGGAATTGCAGAGCCCCGTCTCTACCTGAGACCCGGAGAAACCAGTAAGCTCATCGTTCGGATTAAGGCGCCCTCAGAACCCGGCCTGTACCAACTGCGCTGGGGAATAGGAGCGGGGTGGATCCCTCCCGCCATCAACAGCCAACGCTACAAGATCAGGATAACGGACCCGGACTGACAGCCGTCAGGAATCAACCTGCCCCTGCCTTCGAATGAACCGCGAATAAAGCGGATATTTGCACCAAATATCGCCGCATATGAATACCCGGAAAGAGATACTCGATGCCGTAGACCGCCTGCTCACCATTATGGATGAACTCCGGGAGCAGTGTCCCTGGGACCGCAAACAGACCATGGAGACCCTCCGGCCCCTGACCATAGAGGAGACCTACGAATTGGGAGACGCTATACTCGAGGGCGATCTGGACGAAATCCGAAAGGAGTTGGGCGATGTTCTCCTGCATATTGTCTTCTACTCTCGTATCGGTTCGGAAAAGGAGTCTTTCGATCTCGGCGATGTGGCCCATTCGGTCAGTGAGAAGTTGATCCGCCGCCATCCCCATATATACGGGGATGTGAATGTCAGTGATTCCGAAGAGGTCAAGCGAAACTGGGAGCAGATTAAGCTGAGGGAGGGAAAGAAGAGTGTGCTGGAGGGCGTGCCCGGGAGTCTTCCCGCCCTGGTAAAAGCGCACCGCATTCAGGAGAAGGCGGCAGGCGTGGGTTTCGACTGGAAGCAGAGAGACCGGGTATGGGATAAGATCGAAGAAGAGTGGCAGGAACTCAAGGAGGTCGCCGGGTCAGGGGATCCAACAAGGATAGAAGACGAATACGGTGACATCCTCTTTTCCATGGTCAATTTCGCTCGTTTTATCGACGTAAATCCCGAAAATGCGCTGGAGCGAACCAACCGGAAATTCATCCGCCGGTTCCGGTTTATAGAGCAAAAGGCCCGAGAGCAGGGGAGGGAGTTGCAGTCCATGGAGCTTCATGAGCTGGAGGCATTCTGGCAGGAGGCCAAACAACAGGAGATCGGGACCTAGTGGAGCTTTCGGCAGAATTCGGTAAATACAGCAGGGAGTTCCCCAGGAACCTCAGGCTTGCTTACCCGGTTATGTTGGGTATGATTGGTCATACCCTGGTCGCCTTCGTGGACAATGTCATGGTGGGACAGTTGGGCACGGCAGAACTGGCCGCGGTTTCTCTGGCTAATAGCTTTGTTTTTATAGGGATGTCGGTAGGTATAGGATTCTCAACGGCTATCACTCCCCTGGTCGCGGAGGCCGATGCTGGTGGGAAGTCCAGCGTGGTTTCCAAGGCCTTTTCTCACGGCCTGCTCCTGTGCATGAGCATGGGGTTTATCCTGTTCGCGGTTGTCTACGCGGCCAAACCCATGTTGTCACGCATGGGTCAGCCTGCAGAAGTCGTGCAATTGGCCGGTCCTTTTCTGGACATCATTGCCTTTTCGCTGATTCCCCTGGTGATCTACCAGGCCTTTAAGCAGTTTACCGAAGGCATGTCGCAGACCCGGATCCCGATGTATGCGACCCTGGTGGCCAATGTGGTGAATGTCGCTCTGAACTATGCTTTGATCTTCGGCAACTGGGGTTTTCCCAGGTTGGGAGTTGTAGGTGCGGCATACGGAACCCTGGTTGCCCGCTTTTTGCTGGTGGGAATGATGCTCGCTTTCATTTACCGTTCATCCAACCTGAGGCCTCACCTGATGGCGGTAGACTGGACCCGCACTCGAATCGCCTACCTTAGGAAAATCATTGCCCTGGGTTTTCCTTCGGCTCTTCAGGTTTTCTTCGAGGTAGGCCTGTTCACCGCGGCAGTATGGCTTAGCGGACTGCTGGGAAAAAATGCCCAGGCCGCGAATCAGATTGCACTGAACCTCTCTTCCATGACCTTTATGGTGGCCATTGGCTTGAGTGTAACGGCCATGATCCGGGTGGGCAACCAGAAGGGACTGGGCGACTATCCCGAGCTCAAGCGCATAGCGGAATCCATCTTCGTACTCACCCTGATGATCGAGGTCGTTTTTGCCCTGGCATTCTGGCTGGGAGCGGATACGCTGCCGGCCATTTACCTGAATTTGGATGATGCCTCCCAGATCGAAGATTTCAGGGAGGTGATGACACGCGCTTCCCGCCTGTTGATTTTTGCGGCCGTATTCCAGATATCCGACGGGCTGCAGGTAGTAACGCTTGGAGCCCTGCGGGGGCTGCAGGATGTCAGGATACCGGCGCTGATCACTTTTGTCGCCTACTGGCTGATCGGTTTCCCGGTCAGTTACTACGCAGGACTGAAGACTTCCCTGGGTGATCAGGGGATCTGGCTGGGACTGCTGGTGGGACTAACGGCATCCGCGCTAATGTTGTATCTTAGATTTCGTAACCTGATTCAAAAGAAACTCGAGGATTAGCTTCGTCCCCACCGATACTGCTTCCTCATCCAATTAAAACTCTTTCATGGAATTGCCCAAGTTTCTGTTGGCCGATAACACCGACTTTCCCAAAGGCATCTACATACTACATACCGAATACCCGAGGTTTATCATTAACCTGGAGGACGACGAGGTAGAATGGCTGGAGGACTTTAGCCAGGAAGACCAGGAGGAACTGGCCCTGGAGGCCGAAAATCTGATCGAGGCTGCAACGGCTTTTTACGATCGGGAGATCCACCGTTATGAGGAAACCTGATTAGGATGCTGGAGCAGTTCGACCGGGAGCTTTTTCTGATACTCAACGGTTGGGGGACCCCGTGGTGGGATGCATTATGGCTTACGGTTACGGATAAGCTTCATTGGATCCCCCTGTATCTGGTATTGCTTTTCCACAGCTTTCAACTTCTGGGATGGAGAAGGACCCTGCTCGCTCTGGCCGGTATAGCCCTGCTCATTACTGCTACGGATCAGACCGCTAACCTCTTTAAGGCGGGTTTTGAACGGTTGAGGCCCTGTCATGAGGAGGGCCTTGACGGGGCGATGCGTCAGGTGAAGTCCTCCTGCGGGGGACTGTACGGCTACTTTTCTGCCCATGCGAGCAATTCGATGGCCCTGGCCGTTTTCTTCGGCAGGCTCTTCCGCCGTCAGGTCGCTGCCTATCCCTGGATACTCGGCGGCTGGGCCCTTATGGTGGGCTACAGCAGAATCTACCTCGGGGTACACTATCCGGGAGACGTGCTTACGGGCTTTGCGATCGGGGGATTATGGGGTTGGTTTGCCAGCCTGGGATATACAAAACTGGCGGAGCTTTGGAGGCTGTCCTGACCCGTAATCGCTTTCGCTGGGGCCTGCTGGGCCTGCTGGCCGTCTACCTGTGCGGTTGGATATCCCCTCTTTTTGAAAACGATTCGGCCCAATTCGCCGTCATGGCCATGAGAATGGTTCGCGAGTCGGATTTCCTGAGCCTGTTTAAAGGCACAGAGCCCTATCTGGATAAGCCTCATATGCACTACTGGCTGGCTGCCCTGAGCATGAAGCTATTGGGTATCCATGATCAGGCCTACCGCTTTTCGGCACTTCTGGCAGCGGCCCTTGCGGCTATATCCGTATGGGGCCTGGCCAACACCCTGAAAGGCCGTGAAGCCGCCCGACTGGCGACCTGGATCTACCTCAGTGCCCAGACCATAGTACTGGCGCACACCGATGTGCGTACAGATGCCTGGTTAACCGCATTTACCGCTTTCTCGATCTGGCAATGGGCACAGTACAGTCGTTACGGGGATTACCGTTACCTGTTGCTTTGTGCCATTGGGACGGGGCTGGCCTTTTCCACCAAGGGTCACATAGCCCTGGTGGTTATCGGGAGTGCGGTGCTTGCGGATCTGGTTTATACCCGGGGCTGGAAACGCCTGTTCACCCCGGCTATCCTTCTGGCGGCTGGGCTTTTCGTCCTAACCATCACGCCTGTACTCTATGCCTACTACCAACAGTTCGACCTGCATCCGGAACTGGTAATCCGCGGCAGGGATCAACGGAGTGGGGTGTGGTTTATACTTTGGGAACAGAGCTTCGAACGAATGAGCGGTCAGGGGATCGGAAGGAACAGCCCGGACTATTTCTTCTTTTTCCACACTTTCCTTTGGGTGTTCCTCCCATGGACCCCGTATGGCCTCATGGCCATATACCGGGGAATCCGGACGCAGGTACGGCATGGATTTCGCCTCAGGAAGTCGGGTGAGTTCCTGACGCTGGGGTGTTTCCTGCTCGTATTCCCGCTGATGAGTGCCGCCCAGTTTAAGCTGCCGCACTACCTGAATATCCTCATGCCGGTAGTATCGGTATTAACGGCTTCATATCTGGTTCGTACCGGACTCTACAGAGCCGCCTTTCGCGCTAAGGGGCTTATGGGGATAGCCAGGGGCATCTATTTCGTGGTACTGGTCGCGGTCTGGCTGATTTGCACCTGGGTTTTCCCAATAGAGGCGTGGTGGGGATATGCCTTGCTCGCTCTGGGCTCTTTTCTCGGAGGGGCGCTGGCCTTTTCCGGAGAACCCCCATTTCTGCGTATGGTCCAACTCCTGCTGTTTGCCTCTCTTTTACTCAATACGGTGCTAAACGCACATTTCTATCCTCGTCTGCTTGAGTACCAGGCAGGCAGCACGGTAGCGGCCTATGTCAGGGATAACGGCCTGCCGGCAGAATCCGTGTACAAGCTTAATGAATCCTATACCTGGGCCATGGACTTTTACCTGCGAGCCCCCCTGGAACGCGTGGATGAGTCCCGTCTGAATCAATTACCCGCGGGAAGCCTGCTTTACCTGGACAGTGCGGAGTGGAAACGCCTTAAGGCCCGCGAAGACCTCACGGAATTGTACCGGGCAGACCATTTTCGTATTACCCGGCTGAGTATACAGTTCCTCAATCCTGCTCTGCGCGATCAGGTCCTGGAAAGCCGCTACCTCGTTCGCAAAGAATAACGTAATGGGTTTTCAGGCCTCCCAGTCCGGTTTCCTGAAGTGGAAACCTATGCCTCCCAGAGAAATCAGTGCCGAAATCAGGTTAAAGAGGAGGCTTAGCCCGAGGGCGTATTCCGTGTTGAGCTCGAGCAGCTGGGAGCCGTAAACGAAGGTGATTTCCCGGCTTCCGATTCCCCCGGGGGGTGCTATGGGCAGTACAGATACGATACTGGAGGCCAGGAAGAGTACCAGGTAGGAAGAGGTCTCCGTATCCACTCCCAGGCCATCGAGCAGGCAAAGCACGGCTAGCAACTGTATTCCCTGCACGAGTAGGGAATACCCCAGGGTTTCGAAATAAACGGGCAGGGTAAAGCGCGCCATGATGAGAGACAGCAGATAGAACCCCGGCGGTGCCATCAGACCAAGAACTGCCGCAACCCAGCGGTAGGACGACCAGGTGGCCGGCAGGGGAATATAAAGCAAAAGGCCGCAGGCGAGCAGGAATAGGGCCAACATACCGCTTAACCTGTCGAAAAACAGCACACTGACCAGCCTCTTCACCGGAGGTTGGTACAGGACCCGGATCACATAGCCTTTATAGGCATCCCCTCCGATGCCCCCGGGCAGAAAAAGGTTGTAGAACATGCCCAGCCAGTAGAGTTTCAAGTTACTGAATGGACTCAATGGAGCCGGCAGTGTACGGTAATAGGCCAGCAGACGGAAGGCGGCGAAAAGCTTGGATATGAGTACCAGGATTAGGGCGGCGATAACCGGGCCTATTCGAGCCGAACGGAGTACCCGGCCCACTTCGGCCGTATCCACTTTTGTGAATATGAAGTAGATGAGTACAGCACCGAGCACCCACTTGAAGATGTCAATCCACAGCTTACGCCGCTTGTTCGTTGTCTCCAATGATGATTCTCTTAATGCGATACGGCCGTTTCTGCTGCGACTCGTAATAGGTACGAAGCAGGAGTTCCATGACAATCCCTATAGTGAAGATCTGAATGCCACCCAGTATGAACATCAGCCCGAATATGAGCAGCGGACGGTTTCCTATATCCTGTCCGAAGCCGAATTTGACGATGAGCAGATACAGGTTGATCGCTATGCCCAGGAATACCATCAGTACACCTCCAATACCGAACAGGTGGATGGGACGCTGGAAGTATTTCCGGATAAAGAGCAGCAGCATCATATCCGCCAGTACCTTAAAAACCCGTTCCAGGCCGTATTTGGACTTGCCCGAATGCCTTGCGTGGTGCTTGACAGGAACCTGTTTGATCTGCGCACCTTCCAGGAAGGCGAGCAGGGTGATAAAGCGGTGCATTTCGCCGTAGAGGTTCAGGTTTTTAGCGATGTCGCGTGAGAAGACCTTGAGGGCGCAGCCGTTGTCCTTGATGTCCAGTTTGGTGACCCTTCTGACCATGAAGTTGGCGATCTTTGAAGGTATTTTTTTAATGAGCGAATCTTTCCTTTTCTGACGTATACCCGTGACCAGATCGTACTGCTCGTCTATGGCCGCCTCCAGCATGTGTGGGATGTCGGTCGGGTCGTTTTGCAGGTCCCCGTCCATGGTGATGATGTATTCTCCTTCGGCATGATCGATTCCGGCAGCCAGGGCCAGGCTTTGTCCGTAGTTCTTCTTTAGCTCGATCAGGTGCACCCGGTCGTCCTTCAGCCCGCGTATCACCTCCCTCGTACGGTCTTTGGAGAAGTCATCCACATATAGGATCTGATAGTTGTACCCTTGCAGGGCTTCGTGGATCTTTTCGGTAAGGAGAGCGGCATTGTCCTCCTCGTTGTACATGGGCACGACGATAGACAGAAGGGCAGATGTGACGGGTTTCATAGGCGAAAAATGACGGCAAATTTATACCTTTTTTGTGTTTATGTCCGGTAAATGCCTGGATAATAACTCATCAGCGGCCAGATGGGGGAGTTCCTGACCCTGTACTATCCGGGCCTCGAATTCTTCAATGCTGGCCCGAACTTCCGGTTGCCGGAAGAAGAACTCGTACAGCCCCTCTTCCAGGCTCTGATAGAACCAGCTTTTTTGCTGTGCGTCTCGTTTCTGCCGAAGGCTACCGCTGGCAGTGGCCATGATCTTATAGGAGTTAATGGCGTCCCATATACCGGCGACACTGTTCCGGTTCAGGGAAGAACAGCAAAGAACCGGAGGTTTCCAGGTATTGGGCTTACGTTGTGTAGAGAGCTCCAGGACCCGCTGCCATTCCACACGGGCCTGTTGAGCGGGTTCCAGATTTTTACCGTCTGCCTTATTAAAGACAATGGCGTCCGCCAGTTCTACGATCCCCCTCTTGATACCCTGTAACTCATCACCGGTGCCGGTTACCTTGAGCAGAAGGAAGAAGTCCACCATGCTGTGTACGACGAATTCTCCCTGTCCTACACCCATGGTCTCCACAATGATGAAGTCGTATCCTGCCGCCTCACACAGCAGTATGCTTTCCCGGGTACGGTGATTCACACCCCCCAGGGTGGTTCCGGAAGGCGAGGGGCGTACAAAGGCCCTCTCGTGCCGGCTCAATTCCTGCATACGCGTTTTATCGCCCAGTATGCTGCCCTTACCCACCGAACTGCTGGGGTCTACCGCGAGCACGGCGACGCGGAAGCCCATTTCTTCAATCAGGAAGAGTCCGAGTTGTTCTATAAAGGTACTCTTGCCCACCCCGGGTACTCCGGTTATACCCAATCGAAACGATGAGGTCTGCCGGGCCGCGCAGGCCCGGAGGATGTCAAGGGCCTGAGCCTTGTACTTGGGCTGCTTGCTTTCTACCAGGGTGATACCCCGCGCCAGTGCGGCCCGGTCGCCCTGTAATATCCCCTCCCTGATGCGATCTACCATAAGTCCGTATTAGGCACTTGCATTGCAAAGGTAATTACTCTTTGGCGTCGCTACCCGCCGGGCTGTGGCGTCTTCCGATGCAGGACCTGGCCAGTGGCCGACTCACCGAGGGCCTCAGGAGAAATTAGTTTTCGGATTTCTTTTTGAGCAGTTCAGGGAACTTCGCTTTAAACCGGTTGAGCCTCGGGATCGATACATTCATGATGTATGGATGGTAGGGGTTGCGTTTCTCGAAATCCTGGTGGTAATCTTCGGCTATGTAAAACATTTCGAAAGGGACTACCTGAGTGACTATAGGGTCGCTGAAGGTTCCGGATTGCTCCAATGCCTTGATCTTGCTTTCGATCACCTGCTTTTCTTTCTCATTGCGGTAAAAAGCGATGGACCGGTATTGTGCACCCCGGTCCGGTCCCTGTCGGTTCAGGGTGGTCGGGTCGTGGGATCCGAAGAATACATCCACCAGGGTTCCAAAACTGACCACGGTGGGGTCGTAATATACCCGAACGGCTTCTGCATGACTCGTACGACCGTAGGATACCTCGGTGTAGGTAGGATTCTTCTCGGTACCACCGGCGTAACCGGATTCGACTTCGCTCACTCCTTTTACGTGCTCGTATATGGCTTCGACGCACCAAAAGCATCCGGAGGCGAAATAGGCGACTTCGAGTCCTTCCTGCGGTACGGGATACGCCTGGGCAGAAGATTGTGAAACCCCTTCCTGTTTTGCTTTGGACTCGCGGTCTTCCGCCTTATTGTTTTGAACGCAACCAAGGAGAATGAGGCTAAAGAGTGCAGTACTAAGTAAACGCATGGTTCGGATTTTATAGATTGGTAAAGTTAGGGGCCGAATCCTTACCGGCAAATTCGTTAAAAATAGGCTAAACCCATATTTACTGCTCCTTGGTTACTTCAGCGAACGCCCTTCACCGGTTATTACCCGGAATTCGCGTCCCCTCATCGGTGGTATTTGCCGTTTATCGAACCCCGGCCCAACGGAGCCCAAAAAGGACGTAATTCATCGGTCGATAAACGACACTTCCTTTCCGATAACCAGTATTTACAGGTGTTTCCGGAGATCGGTACAATTTGACACTTCATCCGATAAACGAACCCAAATCGTCAAAAAAGGGCAGCTGAACGAGATATCTTCACCTCAGGCAGGGGTCAGAACTACTTTAGTCCTGAAAACAAAACCCAAATCATGAAGACTTTTTTCACCATCGCCCTGCTAAGCATCTTTACCGCCATCTCCGCTCAGGAAATCCAGAAGGAGGTCAAAACCGAGACTGCGGTAGAAACCGTAACCCGAACTGAACAAACTGAAGTAAGCGGCGAGGCCACTCAGGAAGTTACCGAGGAAGTAGCCCGACTGTTTAAGAGAAGAAATTCCCTGATCAAAAGGGAACTGAAGCTGTACACGCGAGCTCAGCGATCTAAGCTGGCCTAGAGGTCATTGTGAATTGGGTTTTCAACGTTAACCACTAAACCGACACGCATGAAATTAGAAATCATAACCACAGTTGCCAGCGCAATCTTCTTCCTGGCCTCTATGGCACTCGCACTTCATATGCACCATTCGCAGCACCGGCTTACATCCGCGGTGCCTCAAAAGGTGCGATCACGGCACTAGTCCGTTATCAGAAATCAGGCATGAGCCTGATTTTTTTTTTGGTTAGAGGATAGGGAATAATTCAGCTAAGGAAAGCGAAGGGGACCGCTACAGTTCGTGTCCCTGTATGGATTCCTCAAAGTCGAGTTCGTACCAGGTTCCGTTTTCATCGGAACCCCGACGAAGGTCTCCTTTGAGCTGTCGGGTTATCTTGTCGATAAGGCGCAGGCCAAGGCTGGTCGAAGGTGAGAGTCGAACCGCGGCACCCTCATCGGCCGATTCGAGGGTCTCATTACCCAGACCGATACCGTTGTCACTCATGAACAGACGGTAGCAGCCCTGTTCGGGACTGCTCAATTCGATACATATTAGGCCGCTTTCCTTATCGGTGAATGCGTACTTCAGGGAGTTGGTGATGACTTCATTGACCAGTATCCCCAATGGGATCAGGGTATCGGCATTGAGGTGAATGCCCTGGGTATTCAACTGCAGCTCTACCCTTGCGCTGTCTTCTCCCTTAAAGGATCTCAGCAGATACTGGGCCAGGTCGCGAAAATAGGCCTCGGCAGGCAGGCGGGATGTATAGCGGTCGTTATGGTAGAGCATTTCATGAACCATAGCCATGCTTTTGACCCGGTGCTGACTGCTTTTGATCAGCTTGCCCGCAGAGGGATCATCGGTACTCCTGTGTTGCAGGTTGAGCAGGCTGCTCACCGTCTGGAGGTTGTTCTTTACCCGGTGGTGCACCTCTTTGAAACAGGTATCCATTCGCGCGGCCTCTTCTTCCATCAGTTCCAGCCTCCGGCTTTTTTCCAGGTATTTTTTCAGGTACGCAATATTGGCAACCGTAATCAAAAGCAGAATCAACAGGGCCAGCCAGAGGCTGACATCGCTAGCGTTTGTACTCCAGGTGCGAAGCACAAATCCCGCCACGACCAGGCATATTAGGGCATTGGCAGCCAGGAGTAGTCTGACTTGTCTGAGTGTATCCTTATACGTACCCGTTGCTTTAGACATGCGTCCGATTTGCGTTTAGGCCTCGTCCTGCAGTACCCATTCTCCCTTCTCTATCAAAGGTTCGGCCTGCTTAAATTTTAACGTCTTACTCTCACCCGAAAGTACATTTTTTATGGTTACGCGCTCGTTTCGGCCAATTTTTGGCCGGCTGCGGATCACCGTTTTTACAGCGGGCTCACCCGTACCGGCACTCGCCTGTTCTCCGGCCCGGCGGCTCTGTGCGGCCATTTCGTCTATGTTAGGCAGCGACTCCTTGGAAGTCTTCAACTTCTCCTTGGGACGTTCCATGCGGCGTGCTTCGGCCACCGGAACTTCTTCCCTTTGGGGGAGTTCACCCTTGAAGAGGAAGGAAATGACTTCCTTATTGACCCGGTCCAGCATACCCTTGAACAGTTCAAAGGCCTCCAGCTTATAGATGAGTAAGGGGTCTTTCTGCTCGTGAACCGCCAACTGAACAGACTGTTTCAGTTCGTCCATTTTGCGAAGGTGGGTTTTCCAGGCATCGTCGATTATGGCCAGGGTGATGTTCTTTTCGAAATCCGCGAGCAGCTGTTTTCCTTCGGACTGGTAGGCCTGCTCCAGGTCGGTAACCACATTAAGCGTCTTGATACCATCGGTAAACGGAATGATGATCCGCTGATAATTCTGATTGGGATCTTCGTGTATGCTCTTAATCACCCGATAGGCCGTTTCCACCGTGCGTTCGTTCTTTCGCGCATAGTAATCCAGAGCCTTTTCATAAACCTTGTTGGTCAGGTCGTTGAGCGAAATTTTATCGAATTCCTCTTCGCTGACCGGTGAAACGATGGAAAGGAATTTGACCAACTCGAATTCGAAATTCTTGAAATCGTTGGTCGCCTTGTTGGCATCACAGATACCTTCTGCCAGATCGTACAGCATATTGGCGATATCCACTTTGAGCCTCTCACCCTGAAGGGCGTGCCTCCTGCGCTTGTAGACCACCTCCCGCTGTGCATTCATCACATCGTCGTATTCCAAAAGGCGCTTGCGAATACCGAAGTTGTTCTCCTCCACTTTCTTCTGAGCCCTTTCGATGGACTTGGTCATCATGGAGTGCTGTATAACCTCGCCATCTTCGAGTCCCATACGGTCCATCACCTTGGCTACCCGTTCCGATCCGAACAGGCGCATCAGATTGTCCTCCAGCGAAACATAGAACTGAGAACTGCCCGGATCCCCCTGACGACCGGAACGGCCGCGAAGCTGGCGATCCACCCTACGGGAATCGTGGCGCTCGGTTCCAATGATGGCCAGGCCTCCGGCTTCCTTGACTTCAGGGCTTAGCTTGATGTCGGTACCCCGTCCGGCCATGTTAGTGGCTATGGTTACCACTCCCGCTATACCGGCTTCGGCTACGATATCGGCCTCTTTTTTGTGCAATTTGGCATTGAGGACATTATGCGGGATTTTTTGAACCTGAAGCAGTTTGGAAAGCAGTTCGGAGATTTCCACCGAGGTCGTACCGATAAGTACGGGGCGTCCTGCTTTCGAGAGGGAAACAACTTCCTGTATGATGGCATTGTACTTCTCCCGTTTGGTCTTGTAGATCAAGTCTTCCCTGTCGTCCCGGGCTATGGGTCTATTGGTGGGTATCTCGACCACATCCAGTTTGTAGATTTCCCAGAGCTCCCCGGCCTCCGTGACCGCCGTACCCGTCATTCCCGATAGCTTCCGGTACATCCGGAAGTAGTTCTGCAGGGTGATGGTGGCGAAAGTCTGTGTGAGCGCTTCGATCTTAACGTTCTCCTTGGCCTCTATGGCCTGATGCAGTCCATCCGAGTAACGGCGACCGTCCATGATCCGACCGGTCTGTTCGTCCACAATCAGCACCTTGTTATCGATCACAACGTATTCCACGTCCTTCTCGAACAGCGTGTAGGCCTTGAGCAGCTGGGTCATGGTGTGGATGCGTTCGCTCTTGATCGCGAAATCGGAAAAGAGGGCTTCCTTCTTCTCAGCCTCTTCTTCCAGCGATAGTTCTTCATTCTCGATACTGGCGATTTCCATCCCGATGTCGGGCAGGATGAAGAAGTCCGGATCATTATCGGCGGAGATGGTTTCCACACCCCTGTCGGTGAGCTCGATCTGATTGTTCTTTTCGTCTATGGTGAACAGGAGCTCTGCGTCCACCTTGGGCATTTCCCGATTGTTGTCCTGCATATAAAAGTTCTCGGTCTTCTGCAGGAGCTGCCGGATTCCCTCCTCACTCAGGAATTTGATCAGGGCCTTGTTCTTGGGCAGACCCCGGTATACCCGGAGCAGCAAAAATCCTCCCTCCTTGAGATCCCCTTCGGCTATCTTTTTTTTGGCCTGCGCCAGGGTGTTGGTCAGGTACTGCCGCTGGCGCTGAACCAGATCGGCCACCCGGGGCTTGAGTTCGTTAAATTCATGGCGGTCTCCTTCGGGAACAGGACCCGAAATGATCAATGGGGTACGGGCATCATCGATGAGAACGGAATCGACCTCGTCGACTATGGCGTAGTGGTGTGGCCTTTGTACCAGATCCGAAGGAATGTGTGCCATATTGTCCCGGAGGTAGTCGAAGCCAAACTCGTTATTTGTGCCGTAGGTGATGTCGGAGAGGTAGGCGTTGCGTCTGCCCTCTGAATGCGGGGGATACAGGTCGATGCAGTCCACCGTGAGTCCGTGAAATTCGAACAGGGGCGCCATCCAGGCACTATCCCTTTTCGCGAGGTAATCGTTTACGGTTACCAGGTGGGCTCCTTTGCCGGCCAGGGCATTCAGATAAAGGGGCAGGGTTGCGACCAGGGTTTTTCCTTCACCGGTCTGCATTTCGGCGATACTGCCCTGGTGAAGGACGATGCCGCCGATCAGCTGCACATCGTAGTGAATCATGTCCCAGACTACAGGTTTTCCGGCGGCGTCCCAGCTATTGCTCCACACCGCCTTTTCTTCTTCCAGGGTCACATAGGACTTGGTGGCCGATAGTCTTCGATCGTAATCCCGGGCAGTGACGTGAAGGCTGGTATGGTGTGCGAATCTCCTGGCCGTTTCCTTAACCACGGCAAAAGCCTCGGGCAAAATCTCATTCAGGGCCTTTTCCTCGGCCTCATATTCCTTGTCCTTAAGCTGATCGATTTCGTTGTATATGGCCTCTTTACGGTCGATATCGTCGGTCTCATTAGCCTCCTTTTCGAGGGCCGCTATACCGGATTGGGCTTCGGCCCGGGCATCCTGTATGCGCTCCTTAAAGGAAAATGTAACCTCCCTCAGTTCGTCATTGGACAGCCCTTTCAGGCGATCCCCGTGCGAGAGTATCTGTTCGACCAGGGGCCGGACGGCTTTGATGTCCTTTTCGGATTTATCTCCTACAAAGACTTTTAGTACGGAATTCAGTAAACTCATTCGGTGGGTACAATAGTTACGTGAGTAGTCAATTACGCTAGTGGTAATCGGGGTAAAATTAAATAAAAAAAGCCTCTCGGGAGGCTTGTAGTATTGACGGGGGACAGGGGTTAATATTCGTCCTCGTTCCAGAGGTAATCTTCCTCTGTAGGATAGTCGGGCCAGATTTCCTCTATGGATTCGTAGATTTCTCCTCCTTCTTCTTCCATCGACTGCAGGTTCTCGACTACTTCCAGGGGGGCACCCGTTCGTATGGCATAATCGATGAGCTCGTCTTTGGTTGCCGGCCATGGAGCATCGCTTAAATACGACGCCAGTTCAAGAGTCCAGTACATAGCAGCAATAGGTTTTAAATTTTTGCAAAAATAATCTTTGGCATGACCTTGTCAAGTCTTTTATGCTTTTTTTATCACTCCCAATTGCGTAACGAAAGAAAAGCCGTTCTATTGAGTGATTCTCAGGGTTTCCAGGGAATTTCCCGGGCCCCGGTTTCCTGTGCGAGTAGGCGTCCCAGGACAAAGAAGAAGTCGGAAAGACGATTGATCCAGGGGAGTATGCCTTTATCCACCCCCTCCCTTTGATGCAGCAGGGAAATACTCCTTTCCGCCCGGCGACTCACCGTTCGGCACACATGACTGTGAGAGACCAGGGGGTGCCCACCGGGCAGTACGAAGTTGGTGATTTGGGGCAATGCTTCGTTCATGCGGTCGACCTCCTGCTCGAGGAAGGCCACCTCTTCATTCAAATCCAGGTCGATATGGAGCAGGGAACGCTTGTCTTTCTCCGTAGCGAGCAATGCACTCACGGAAAAGATCTGCCGCTGTACCCGATAAAGCGTATCCATATGAGCCTTTCCCGGTGCGGCATCCACCAGCTGTCCGATAAAGGCATTCAGCTCGTCCAATTCGCCATAGCAGACCAGCCTGAGATGGTGCTTGTCGACCCGGGTTCCTCCAAACAGACCGGAAGTTGCGTCGTCGCCGGTTTTGGTATAAATCTTCATAATGGGTTAATTCCGGGCGCCAAAGGTAGCCCATAGGGAATAAATGGCCGATCCGCCTCAGGGCGTTGTGTCCGGTGTTCAGTCGGTGTTACGTCTCCGGTTTTCCATGAACTTGCGCCCTTTGCGGCGCTTGTTCCTCCTTCGGTTCTGAAAGAGGGTAAACAGGTAGATAACCATCAAGACGGCCAGTACTACGTACCACAGTGTATTCTGTCCGGTGAAATCCATAGGCCTAGTGTTTTAATCGAACCCGAAACCTCTCGCGATGTTGACCTGGACGGGGGATCAAAACGGCACCCCAGAAAAAATCCACGGCTACTTCGGCTGCAGACTGCTCCAGGAGGTGTTTGAGCGCTCGGTGTTGTCTTCGGTTCGCGTGAGGTCGGTGGATATAAAGTACGCAATTTTTATCGATCACCCCAAGTACAGGCATTGCTTCCGTTGGCGAAGGGAACACCCACATATCACCGGCAGCCATCGAGTCGGTATTTTCGGGTTGACGGTCGGTGCCTTCCCAGTTCAGGCCTTCCTCAGACCTTACCACCGGGCATCTCAGGTACCCGGCTATACGCCGGGCCAGCTCTCCCTTATCGAAGCGATAGGAGCGGGGCTTGCGGTATACGGCACCGGTCAGCAATCCGTAGACGAAGGGAGAATGTATGCCGTACTCCGTACGGGCCGAGAACTGGAAACGGACATACTGCCAGAGTTCGAACATTACTTCACGTATTCTTCGACCCGGTAGTAGCGGAAGAGCAGGTAGGCATAGCGCACAAGCAGCATGAGGAATACGGGTATGAGCACCAGAGAGAATTCCTGAATCCCGGTAACCCAGAGCAGGGCAACGCCAAGGAGCCCGAGAAGAAGGCCCCAGAGGTAATAGGCCACCCATTCGGCCACGTACTGCCTCTTCCACAACGACAAGGCGGCCAGGGCATTCAACGGAAACGCCCAGAGCAGGTTGAAATTTCGGGCACAGGCGTCATGGTCTGTGGCAAACCAGAGTAGAAAGGCCACCAGCCCCACCAGAGAGGTGAAGCCCAGCAGGGCAGGGTCCAGCCAGCGCACTCTCGATCGGTTGATCATATCGACGGCGGTAATGGCCACCACCCCGAGGAACAACCAGGAAAAGATCAGTAATGGGGACAAGAGCAGATTCATGCGCTTATCCTTTTCGGGATAATCCAGGATGCGCCTTTCTCTCTTGACGATAGGGGCTCCGTTTACTTCCACATATCTCAGTTGTTCCATGTTGTAGTAGGGCAGGAACATCTGCTCCCTCACACTGGCCTGCCGGTCGACGACCGAACCGAGTGCGAGATCGATACCCAGGGCATACCAGGTATTAAAGTGCAGATTTTCGTGTATTAGCTGCCGGAAACTCTTGAGGTATAGCAGGTGATCGTCTTTGAATTCGACTCGTTCTGGAAACAGATCCTCCAGGATATCTCCGGTTATGGTAGAACAATTTTCAAAAAGATAGTCGTATAGGTAATAGCGGTTTTCGGGCCGGTAATTGTTTTCCAGATAGGCGAAGAATTCCTGTACCTGTATCGGGTTCAGGTCCAGTATCTGTTCCTGTACCCAGCGATTCTCGTACTGCATGCCGTAGAGGAATTGGCGAAAAGGCCGTCGGGAGAGGGCATAATTCAGCTTGCCCTGAACGAATTTGGCATAGAAATAGGGCTGGTCCACATCAAAAGTACCGTAGTCGTAAACCATATCGAGGCCCGATCGTGGATCCTGTACCCTGAAGGCCGTGTGACCGAATGCCGAGTGCAACTGTGTGCTGGCGCCGCAGGTAAGCAGGCTGATCTTCGATTGCTCGGATAGCAGCCGGGTTTGGGCCTGTAGGCTAGGGAACAGCAGGAGCAGGAGTAGTATGTGAAATATTCGCCTCATTCTAAAAACAAGTCCCAAATTTATGGATGTCACAGGATCAACAGTCGCGATTCCGGCAATTACTTGGGGTAATTTTATGTTAAATTTGCCTAATGCTGAAGCGTGAAATACCGAATTTCCTTACGTTAGGAAACCTCTTCGTGGGTTGCCTGGCGGTCCTGACCGCAATGGCCGGGGATATAGACAACGTTTGGAAGTACAGTTGTATTTGCCTGCTACTCGATTTCGCCGACGGCTTTGTCGCAAGGGCCCTCAAAGTGCAAAGCGCCGTTGGCAAGCAACTCGATTCCCTGGCCGACCTGATCAGTTTCGGGCTCGTACCCTCCCTGTTGGTGTTCCAACTCTGGAAGGCCGATTTACCCTCCGGACTAGCACTGTCCCATCAGGGGTATGCTCACATCGCATGGCAGGCCTCCGGGCCGGAATATCCGACCCTTGCGCTAACGGCCTTTTTCATAGTGCTGGCATCTGCCTTACGCCTGGCCCGTTTTAATGTGCAGGAAGAGGACCCCGGGTACTTCTCAGGATTGTCCAGCCCGGCTAACACGACATTCTGGGTATTTCTTCCCCTTTTCATCCGCGAGTATTCGGATTTCCATCAGTTGGTGCCCCGGATGTCCAACGCCTTTTTTCTTTTACTCACCACGGGATTGAGTTCTGCATTACTGCTTTTGCCTGCGCGCTTTTGGTCACTGAAGACGTTGCCGGGTTCCATACGCCAAGGGCTGCCACTGATCTCCATAGGCCTGATCAGCCTGCTGGCACTGGCGATGTACGGACTGGTTGCCGTTCCCTTGCTGGTGCTGATTTACGTATTGATATCCCTGATATTTCCACCCCGGGCTGCCTCCTAATCGTCGAAGTCCAGGCGTTTCTTGCGGAGTTCGAAATTCTGTCCGAGGTATACTTTACGAACCATTTCGTCGGCGGCCAGTTCTTCCGGTGTGCCGGCTTTGAGTATGCCCCCCTCGAACATCAGGTAAGAGCGCTCCGTGATGGCCAGTGTTTCCTGTACATTGTGATCGGTGATCAGTATCCCGATGTTTTTGTTCTTCAACTGGGCCACTATGCGTTGAATGTCCTCTACGGCGACCGGATCCACCCCGGCGAAGGGTTCGTCCAGGAGTATGAACTTCGGGTCAGTGGCCAGTGCACGGGCGATTTCAGTCCGCCGCCGTTCTCCCCCGGAAAGCAAATCGCCCCGGTTTTTTCGGATATGCCCGAGGCCGAACTCCGTGATGAGTTCTTCCATTTTGATGTGTTGCTCCCGTTTGCTCAGGCTGGTTGTCTGCAGCACACCCAGTATGTTCTCTTCCACACTGAGTTTTCGAAATACGGAGGCCTCCTGGGCCAGGTAGCCGATTCCATTCTGGGCCCGTTTGTACATAGGAAACTGGGTGATTTCCATGTCGTCCAGGTAGATATGACCCGAATTGGGCTGGACCAATCCGACTATCATATAAAACGAAGTGGTCTTACCCGCCCCGTTGGGGCCCAGCAATCCTACGATCTCCCCCTGATTGACCTCCAGGGAAACGCCCTTTACGACCTTCCGCTTGTTGTAAATTTTGATGATGTTGTCCGCACTGAGCTTCATACTACAGGTATTGCAGGCTAGGCCGGGTCACTAGACTCCTCCTCCAGTGATTCCCAGAAGGCATAGGCCCGTCTCAGGTGTGGAATCACAATGGTACCGCCAACTAAGGTAGCGATTCCCAACGTTTCGAGGACCTCTTCCTTGGTGGCTCCCCGGTCCCGGGCTCCCTGCAGGTGATAGTTGACGCAATCATCGCAGCGCAGGACTGCCGAGGCCACCAGTCCCAGTAATTCCTTGGTCTTGGCATCCAGTACTCCGGGTTCATACGCCATGCTGTCCAGACTGTATATCCGCTTGATCAGCTTCTGGTCTTCGGCCAGCAGTTTGCGATTGGTTTCGGCCCGGAATTCCCGGAATTCGTCAACGTTATTCGACATGGTTTCGGACTTTGGTGTTCTGGTTTTTTTTCTTTTCGGCCTTCTCCTGTGCCTGAATTACGCGACCGGAGATGAAAATACTGACCTGGTAAAGGATCAGTACAGGGATGGCCACAATAACCTGACTGGCGATATCCGGCGGAGTAATTACCGCTGAAAGTATAAATACCAGTACGATGGCAATTTTTCGGTAGGTCTTCAGGAACTGGGGGGTTACCAGGCCGACCCGTGTGAGGAAATAGATCAGTATGGGTAACTCGAACATGATGCCGCAGGCGAGTACCGAGGCCCTGACCGTGGAGATGTACGAGGCGATATCGATCTCGTTGGACACCTGCTGACTCACGACATAGGTCCCCAGAAAATTTATGGATAGCGGGGTTACGACGTAGTAACCAAAGAGCACACCCATAAAGAAAAGCAGGGAAGCGATCCCGATGAAGCCCCTGGAATGCTTGCGTTCGTTTTCGTAGAGCCCGGGGCTGATAAAGCGCCAAAGTTCGTAGAGCAGATAGGGAAATCCCAGGATAAATCCCGCCCAGATGGAGGTCCAGATGTGCATGGAGAACTGGCCTGCCATGTTTCGGTTAATGATGGTAAACGGGAGCTCGTCCTTACAGAAGTCGGACTCCACGGAGATGAGCCCGGCCAGGTCACAGAAAAAACCGTACGACGGGAAGCTCATATTCCTCGGACCGAAGATTACCGTATCGAAGATGAAGCCTTTCATGAAGAAAGCGATACAGGCGATGATCATCACAGCGATAACGCCCCGGATCAGATGCCAGCGCAATTCTTCCAGATGGTCCAGGAACGACATTTCGTTCGGGTCCTGTTTTGTCTTTTTCGCCATAGCGCCTTAAATAATTCCTTCCTGCATGAGGTTGTGGAAATGGATCATCCCGCTGTATTTCCCATTTTCCAGGACGATCAACTGGCTGATGTTGTGTTCCTGGATCACTTCCAGGGAACGGACCGCGAGTTCGCTACCCTCCACCGTTTTGGGAGCCGAATTCATGATGTCCCGCGCACAGACTTCGCTGATATTCCCGTAGCTGTTGAGCATACGGCGTATATCCCCATCCGTTATGATGCCCAGCAGGCGACCTTCTTCGGTTACGGCTGCGGCACCAAGCATATTTCTGGATATTTCGAGTATGACCTCCTTGACCGGGGTGTCGGGATGTACTTCCGGGCGCTGGTTAGCGGCGGCGATGTCCCGGGACCGCAGATACAGCTGTTTGCCCAGGGACCCACCGGGATGGAATCGCGCAAAATCGCTCCGGTCGAAGCCCCTCAGTTCCAGCAAGGCTATGGCCAGGGCATCACCCATGACCATTTGTGCCGTAGTGCTGGCCGTCGGCGCCAGGTTGTTCGGGCAGGCTTCCTTATCCACGCGGGTATCCAGCACGTAGTCTGCTTCCTTCCCCAGGCGGGAATCCGGATTACCTGTCATCCCGATAAGTGGGGTGCCGTCGCTCTTGATCAGCGGTATCAGGACTTTGATTTCCTCAGTATTCCCACTTTTGGAGATGCACATCACGATATCGGGCTCCTGTATCAGGCCGAGATCGCCATGTATGGCATCCGCTGCGTGCATGAAAATGGAGGGCGTACCAGTAGAATTCAGTGTGGCCACGATCTTTTGCGCGATGATGGCGCTCTTACCTATGCCCGTGATCACCAGGCGTCCCTTGCAGTTGAAAACGCATTCCACGGTGCGTGAGAACTCCTCTCCGAGCCGCTCTCCCATCTGCTTCAGGGAAGTAGCCTCCAGGTCGATGGTTCTACGGGCACTTTGCAGGATAGTCGAGGAAGAGATCAATTGGACGATATTGAAAAAGCAGCTTTGATATTTATGCTATATTTAGGTAAGGCAAAAATATAACTACCCGTCCAACCGTCAAAGAGGCAGACGCAAACAGGATGTCATAAGGATTTAATGAAGAGGGGTTATGCGGACCAGGTCAGAACTTACGTTATTACAGAGAATCTTTTGGGTTGTTCATGAATAAGTACAATACCGAACTCCGAAATGCCTTGAAAAAGTATTTCGGCTTCAGCCAGTTCAAGGAGCTTCAAGAGGAGGTGATCACACAGGTGATGCAGCACCGGGATGTTTTTGTGATCATGCCAACTGGTGGGGGCAAGTCCCTGTGTTATCAGCTCCCGGCCCTGATGCAGGAAGGAACGGCCATAGTCGTTTCCCCTCTGATTGCCCTGATGAAGAATCAGGTCGATGCACTTCGTGGGGTATCGGATCACCCGGGTGTGGCCCATGTGCTGAATTCGAGCCTGAGCAGGGCGGAGTATCGGGCAGTAGTCGAAGACCTGAAGTCCGGAATCACTAAATTGCTGTATGTCGCTCCGGAGTCGCTGACCAAAGAAGAACACATCGAGCTCCTATCGGGGATTCCCCTGTCTTTCATAGCGGTAGACGAAGCCCATTGCATTTCTGAGTGGGGGCACGACTTCCGACCCGAGTACCGCAACCTCCGCAACATCATCAATCGCATATCCCCGTCCCTGAGCCTGATCGCCCTGACCGCCACGGCCACACCGAAGGTGCAGGAGGACATCATAAAGAATCTGGGCATCCCGGAGGCCGAAGTCTTCAAGTCCTCCTTTAATCGCCCTAACCTCTACTACGAAGTTCGCCCCAAGACCCGGCAGGTAGATCGGGATATTATTCGGTTTATCAGCGAGAGGAGCGGAAAGTCGGGTATCGTCTATTGCCTCAGCAGGAAGAAGGTGGAGGAGCTTTCGCAGTTGCTGGAAGTCAACGGGATACGGGCGGTTCCCTATCACGCGGGTTTCGATTCCAAAACCCGGGCACGGTATCAGGATATGTTCCTCATGGAAGAGGTAGAGGTGGTGGTGGCTACGATTGCCTTCGGCATGGGAATTGATAAGCCCGACGTGCGCTATGTGATCCACTACGACATGCCAAAGAGTATTGAGAGCTACTATCAGGAGACCGGGCGCGCCGGCCGGGACGGGGGCGAAGGACACTGTCTGGCCTTTTACGCCTACAAGGACGTGGAAAAGATGGAGAAATTCATGTCGGGTAAGCCCGTCGCGGAACAGGAAATCGGAATGGCACTGCTCAATGAGGTCGTGGCCTATGCCGAGACTTCCATGTCGCGGAGGAAATTTATTCTCCACTATTTCGGAGAGGAATTCGATGAGAAGAACGGGGAGGGAGCATTGATGGATGACAATGCGGAGAATCCTCCGGAATTGGTGGAGGCCACCTCTGAGCTGTCCACCCTGCTCTCCGTCATTGAAAAGACCCACGGGCGTTACCGCAGTCGGGAGCTGGTCATGATCCTTATGGGACATTCCAATGCACAGTTGCACGCGGCCAGGCTCGACAAACAGGATTTCTTCGGTAGCGGTTCGGGCCGGGAGGAGTCCTTCTGGAAGGCCCTGATACGGCATGCAGTGATTCGGGGGTATCTACGCAAGGACATCGAACAGTACGGAGTACTGCTGCTGACCGATACGGGCGAGCGGTTTCGGGTCGAGCCGCACAGTTTCCCCATAACCCTGGACCGCATCTATGAAATACCCAACGAAGATCCCACCCCTGTGGTACGGGCTACCGGAGGGGACGAGGAACTCGTCGCCCTGTTAAAGGACCTCAGGCGCAAAGAGGCCCGGAAAATGGAGGTTCCTCCCTATGTGATATTTCAGGACCCATCCCTGGAAGAAATGGCACTGAAGTACCCCATCACCTGGGAAGAACTCCTTCAGATACAGGGAGTGGGAGAGGGGAAGGCTCGAAAATACGGGCGTCCTTTCCTCAAGCTGATTGAGCAGTATGTCGTGGATAAGGGCATTGAACGGCCCGAAGACTTCGTAGTCAAAAGTACGGGCGCGAATTCGGGCCTCAAACTCTTCATCATTCAAAGCGTCGATCGCAAGCTTCCCCTCGACGACATAGCCGGATCCAAGGGAATCAGTCAGGAGGAACTCATCAAGGCCATGGAGCAAATTGTCTATAGCGGCACCCGCCTGAATCTGGAGTACTGGGTGGACGAGCTATTTGACGAGGACCAGCAGGAAGAACTTAAGGAATACTTCATGGAGGCCGACTCGGATTCCATCGACCGGGCCATGGAGGAGTTCGACGGGGAATACGAGGATGAGGACCTCCGTTTATTTCGCTTGAAATTCATCAGCGAGATGGCCAATTAGCACCAAAAAAAAACTGCGGCCCGAAGACCGCAGTTTTTCGTTTGACAAAAAGGGACTATTCCGCAGGAACATCCACTCCCAACTTTTCGAAGAGTTCCTGCACTTGCTCCTGTTGCTGAAGCTGGAACTCAGCCCATCCACCGGCTTGCCATATTTCGTAGGCCATATATACGAGTAAGAATGCAGAAAGCACAAGCCCTACTATGGCGATAATGCGGGCCGTGCGGTACGAACCGGCATTGCTGTAGGCCCCGGGGTCTTCCCTTAGCATGCGGCCATCCTTGCGGAGTATGAGCAGCGCGATAAGCGACATCAGCACACCCAGGACTCCGTTGGAGAAGCAGCAGCACACGAAGGACAGTATCCCCAGTACCAGAGAGGTTGTAACGTTTGGTAATTTTTGATCGTTCATTTTTGGCTTATTTAAGGAGTTTGATAACAAAATTCAGTAGGACCAGGGTCACACTGGCTATGGCCGACCAGCGCACGGCCAGTTCCAGGGCCTTTACGGGATAAAAACGCGAGGCCAGGACGGCTAAACCCATCAGCATCATGGGGAACAGGCCCGGATACATCCAGAAAGCCTCGATCCATTCACCGTGGAACAGGTGAACCAGCGAACGTTGCATGCCGCAGCCCGGGCAGTCTATGCCCAGAAAACTCTTGGTAGGGCAGGGAAGCATATACTGCTCCCACGAGATATGGAGGAAATGGTGCATTCCGGTCGGTCTTTACGCTGAAATTAAAATTATTTTTGATAACAAGGCCTTAAGGCCTAAAATTTCTAGAAAATGACTCATGAAGGATAAAGGATTGGCGGTGGGAGACCGGGTGGCCGTGCTCGACGATGTACTGGAAGGACTAGTTACGGCCCTATCGGGAGATCAGATCGAAATCGAGACCCCGGAAGGGCTGCGCGTCTGGCTGCCGGCAGCCGAGCTGATCTCCGTTGGCGAAATGCCGCAAATATCGAATTACCGGGCGTATCAGGAAAAACAGATGAAGGAAGAGACGGGTAGCGGCAGGAGGTTAACTCGTTCCAAGAAAGGGAACAAGGGAGATCGCATACTCACGGTCGATCTGCACCTGGAAAGACTGCCACCGCACATACAGAAATCGGACCGGATGCACATACTGGACTATCAGCTCGACTGGACCCGCAGGCAAATCGAATTCGCCCGGGCGAAGGGCGTCCCCAGGGTAATTATTATACACGGAGTAGGAGAGGGGGTCCTGAAGGAAGAGGTGCTCACTTTGCTGAGACGCATGGGAAATATCGACTATGCCGATGCTCCGTATCACCAGTATGGGTTCGGAGCCACGGAGGCCCTGCTCCGATAACCGTCCCAGGGTGCATGGAAGGGGTTCCGGTCAGCCAAGGAGCCTTACTGGGTAGTGGTAACGGTGCCGAAACTGCTTATGGTGAGGTCGGTTACCCGATCCCCCGAAGCATTGATCAATGTAATATCCTGAAGACTGAGCACATGCGTCACAGTATTGCTGCCTTCCTCCGTCGTACTCTCGATGATCAGTGTACCACCAGAGGCCTCTATTTCCTCGGTGACGCGGGGTGAAACGGGGGGAATATCGCTGCAGAAATAGCTTTGGCTGACATCGTCGTCGAAAATGCGGTAAATCAGATCGACCTGCCCGGGAATGGTAAAGGACTGGCTATTGTCCACAGAGGGCAGGCGCGGGCTACCCAGATCGAGTATGAGCGCTTGATTATCACTGGTCTTGAAGAAAATCTCGGTCTGGGTGGTGGCCGTTCCGCACTGGTTTATCCCCACACTGTCGAAATCCAGCGCTTCCACATCGAGATCGCCATCTGCGCAGGCCGCCAGCAGGCAGAGGATTATACCGGCATACACTCTTTTTTGCATGCGCCAAAAATAAGCCATTTAAGCGGTTTGAGGATGGCCGGCCTTAGGCGAGAATGTATACTTTTGCGCATAATCAATGCGTCCATTATGGAAGTTTACCTCGACAACGCCGCTACCACTCCCGTAAGGCCTGCCGTAGCCGACGCCATACACGAAGCCATGCTGAGAAATTTCGGCAATCCGTCCTCCACCCATAAGTTCGGACGAAGTACGAAAGCCGAGATCGAAGAGGCGCGCAGGGCCATAGCAGGCTGTATCGGCGCACAGTCCTCGGAGATCGTCTTTACCTCCGGGGGAACTGAGGCGGACAACCTGGCCATACGATCCGCGGTTCGCGACCTCGGGGTAAAATCGCTGGTCAGCACACGCCTGGAACACCATGCCGTACTGGACACCCTCCTGGAAGTATCGGAGCAGTTCGACTTGCCGTTGCATTACCTATCCGTGGATGTGCAGGGCCGGATATCCCTGCCAGAACTGGAGGAAGTATTGGAACGAGGCCCTTCACCCGCATTGGTCAGCCTGATGCACGTAAACAATGAAGTGGGCACCCTAACTGACATCGGAGAGGTCGCCGGGTTGTGCAAAAAATACCGTGCCTTTTTTCATTCGGACTCGGTGCAGTCCGTCGGACACTATCCTATCGATGTATCCCAAACTCCCGTCCACTTTCTGGCAGCCTCAGCTCATAAGTTTCATGGACCCAAGGGCATAGGATTCGCCTTCGTCCGCAAGGGGATTCCCTTGAAACCCATCATTACCGGGGGGGCTCAGCAGCGCGGCCTGCGAGGTGGAACCGAACCTTATGAGGCCATAGTGGGCATGCGAGTAGCCCTGGAGGAATCCGTGAGCAGGATGTCTGACGAGCGGAACTACATCAAAGGATTGAAGAAGCGCATGTGGGAGGGCCTTAAGCAGGTGGTGCCCGGAGCCGCTATCAATGGGTGTGCCGACGAAGAAAAAGGTTGCTACCGCATCCTGAACGTCCGGCTTCCCATGGAGTCCGACAAGGCCCAACTTCTGCTTTTCCAGCTCGATCTAAAAGGAGTAGCCTGCTCTCAGGGCAGTGCGTGTCAATCCGGTAGTGCAGCGGGATCGCATGTACTGGATCAGATCGTGCCCCCAGAGCAGCGCAGTCATCCCTCTCTGCGTTTTTCTTTCTCGGCCTACAATACCGATGAGGAGATTGATTATGCGGTAGGTGTGGTCAGAGATATCGTTGCAGGCCGTTCCCTTTAGTTGCCTTTTCGTTCGCTTTTACGCTTGACCTTCCTCTCCTTCTCGTACGGAAATTGACGGGAGGCTTGCTTCATCATTTTTTCGATGAGTTCGCGGGTATTTTTTCCGGTCTTCCGATTGATAACCTTCTCATATTTCCAGAGCAGTTTGCCCGTATTTCCATCCGATATCTTGATGCCGATACGGCCGTAGTTCGAGGCGCCGAACCATTCCAGCAGGTTGAAGTTTTCGGGCAGGCCTTCGGAGAGCAGTATGCTGATATTCAGATGGCCGCTGATAATCCCGTCCACACCCAGTATTTCGCAGAGTTTTTCGGTGGTGTACTGGTCGATATTCTCATAGGTAATCTGGTTTTGCAGTAGGAGGGCATTGGTATTATCGACATTCTGGAATCGTAC
Source organism: uncultured Flavobacteriaceae bacterium (assembly GCA_964550895.1). Classification (GTDB taxonomy): domain Bacteria; phylum Bacteroidota; class Bacteroidia; order Flavobacteriales; family Flavobacteriaceae; genus CAZKAP01. The sequence continues at coordinate 11,406 of CAZKAP010000016.1, read as the reverse complement.
ATAGGTTTTTCTCTTCTTGTTCTTCTGGGAGAAGTACAATTCCAGGGCCTCCTGAACCGCGTATCCTTCCTTGCGCGCAAGGTCGGATTCCTGACGGCCGTCGGAGTCCTTGAGTTTGAGGAAGGTCCGAAACGGAAGTATGGCCAGGGATTTGTGATCCATACTCAATTCCTCAAAACGGGGATGTTCATAAATTTCTTTTTGGCCGTATGCCAGGACACTGAGTAAAACCCAAATAACCGTCAGGTAATATTTCATGCTTTTCACAATCGTATTTTCATGATGATATTTAGCAAACGCGGTGTTAAAAAATTCGGCAGGGCAAACTGACCCTGCGATTCCGCGTCTCGTACCCAGGAATTGGTTATGCTGTTCCGGTTGTTAAACATGTTGTAGAGTTCAATACCCAGTTGAATGCTGGAAACCGGCACGGGAGGCTGGTTTACTTTGTCCTCCGGGAGTGCAAAGATATAGGAAATACCCATATCGGCACGACGGTAATCCCTCAAGCGCCCCTGATATTCATAGGGATCGGAATTGGGTGGTGCACCACCCGGAACGCCGGTCTGATAGACCATATTCAGGTAGAGACGCATGTTGGGAAACCGGGGCACATAATCCTGAAACAGCAGGCCCAGTTTCAGGCGCTGGTCCGTGGGGCGTGGAATATAGCCTCTGCCGCCTATGTTTTCCTTGCTGCTCATCAGTCCCAGGCTGAGCCAGGACTGCGTCCCCGGCACAAAGGCCCCGCTCAGTCTGAGGTCGATACCCGTCGTATAGGCCACCGCATCGTTATCGGCCCTGTAGCGAATCCGGACATCACTGAGGGTGTAGGCATTAACCCGGGTCATATTCTTGTAATACACATCGCTGCTCAGAGTAAACGGGCGATCGTTCATTTTAAATGACCAGTCGTTTCCGAGGGTGAAATGCCATGAATTCTGCGCCATTACCTCCGGCCTGATCTGTCCGTTGCCATCGCGCAACTCCCTGAAAAATGGGGGCTGCTGGTAATTGCCCACTGCGGCTCTCCATATGATGTCTTTTCCATGAGGCGGCTTATAGGATAACTGTATCCTCGGGCTGAGTAACCATTGCCTTTTCCCGTTCAGGGAATCGGTCCGTATTCGCCAGGTTTGGGAGCGAAGACCTGCGTTTAGATACGTGGTTCCCAGCCTGCCTTTCCACTGACGACCCCACTGTGCGAAACCCGCGATGCGTTCGTTACGGATGTGATTTCTGGCGTCTACCGAGTACAGAGGTCGTATCGGGCCTTCGAAGGGAACGGCGGGTTCTTCCGAACCCGGGTCTTCCCGGAATACGGTACCCGATTCGAAAAGGAATTCACTCTCATTAAAAACGTCTCTGAAATCTTCCACCTGAAACCGTAATCCCCATCGCAGGATGCCGGTTCCCGTGTCCCAGAGGCCCTGGTGAAAAAGCCCCAGGATAAGGGCATCCAATTGATTGCGGCTACGGTTCAGCGACTGTCCCAGACCCAAGGGCTGGTCCTCAGGGCTGGATTCTCCCGATATATCGCCTGACAGACTCCCTATCCGGTAGGAGGCGAGGATATCCGAAAACTCCTCTTCGTAGGTGTGGTAGGCCGTTATGCCACCTCTCAAACTCAGTTTTGAATGGGGATTGTATCGCAGTTGCAGGGCCCCCAGCGAAGTTTCGTAACGCGAGTCCTCACGCCCCTGAAAATCGATAAATACCGTCCTGGGTTCCTGGAGTGTTCCGAAATTGCTGACCTGACTCACGGGACGGTTGATGTAGCGATTCATGGAACGGGTGGCCAGGAATCCGAGAGTCCAATCGCCGTTGATGCGGTATTCGGAGTAGGTTTGGGCATCAAAAAATCGTGGCTCTACGAAGGACTGGCCGGGCAGGCTGGACACGAATAAGCGGTTATCCCTGTACCGGACACCGGAAATGTGTGTGAACCTGAGATCCCTGCTGCCGGACTCGACCGATACACTCAGGCCCAGGAGACTTGCCTCAAGGATATATCCAAAACCGGTAGGTCTCTTGTACTCTACATCCAAAACTGAGGATAGGCGGTCGCCGTAACGCGCCTGAAAACCACCAGGGGAAAATTTTAGACCGGATATGAGTTGGCTGTTCAGAAAACTAAGACCTTCCTGTTGGGCCGATCGGAGCAGGAAGGGGCGATACACCTCAATGCCATTCACGTAAACGAGATTTTCCTCGAAGTTTCCCCCCCGAACCCGGTATTGGGTGCTGAGCTCATTGTCTGAGGCTACGCCAGGCAATAGTTTTAACAGGTTTTCCACACCGGGATAGGCTCCGGGTATGCGGCTCAACGAGTCGAGGGACAGCGAGAGGGAGTGGGCATCGCCTGGTTCGGCCCGGGTCGAAATTTCGACGCCTTCGATAGCGATGGGCAGGCGTTCTAGAATGGGGTTGAGCAACCGGGTCTCGTGAGTCTGTAGGATTAATCCGTCTAACCTGAATTCCCGGTAGCCCTGTCGGGAGAACAGGAGGGTATTTTCCGAGTCCGCGCGAATCCTGATCAGATAAAAGCCGTTTTCGTCGGTGGAGGCCGTGGCAAAGCGGGACGCGATACCAACGCCGCCCAGCGGATTGCCGTTTTCGTCGAGGACTACACCGGTAACGCTGGCCGTTTGAGCCGTTGTCCTATGCCAACCCGTGAGGCCGAGCAGGAGCAGGAGCAAGACTAAAGCGCGATTCACAACCCCCTTCTATTGGAGCACGAGCGTCCCGATATAGGTTTCCCGGTTTCCGACCTGATCGGTAACGGCAATGCGGATATCGGACTTTCCCTTCGGAATCTTGCCGTCCTCGAAGTTATACGTCAACAGGTTCTTTTTCGATTCATACTCCATCAGTATCCATTCCCCGTTAACCCAGGCGTTGTAGGTATCGATGCCGGTCTCCCGGTCGCGGATGCGTACCTTGAGGTACGAATAGTTCCTGAGCCGGGATCCATCGTCGAAGTTCACGGGACTGATCTCGGGGGCAACAGTATCCACGGCGATCTTGTAGGCTCCCAGGTACTTGGCCTTGGTGCTCAGTACGGAATTGCTGAGGTAGGTGGAGGTGTACCCCCAGTTTCCCCGACTGTTTTGCCGGGCGATATAGAGTTTGTCGCTGATCCCTTTTAGTGAATCCGGCACCTTCATGCTGATGTGGAAGCGTTTTCGGGTGGGTATCAGGTCCCGGTGAACCCGAAGTACCGATCCCTCCCATCCCACGTCCAGGGAGACATCCTTGTAAAAGGTTCCCTTTGGAAAAAATACGCCTCCCTGCTCCCATTCGAATTGATAGGGTTTGTCCCGCGATATCCAGGTTCCCCCATACACGGTTTCCCTGACTGCAGGGTCGGCATTTCGTTTTCCCACCACGGGGATGAGTAATTGAGACCGGTTGCCGTGATGGTCGGTAAGTAAGATGCGAACCTCCCTGGTTTCCCCGGATCTCAGTTCTATGGTGCCGTCTCCTTTGAGCGATTTAAACATGCTGAGGTTGTTACCCTCGTCCCTGAAGCACTTTTGTATTCTCCGACGGAATCGCTCGAGGTAATCGTAATCGATGAGCGTATTGATCTGTGAGGATTCCCCGAAGGAAAACTGATCGAAATCCTGTCGTGTCTGAGGTACTCCATCGACCTCCAGGACGACGGAGTAGATGCCGTTTTTATTGGCCGCGAGGTCCTGGCGGTCGAATCCGACGAAACCGAATCCCACCCTGCCCAGGGCCTCTACCGTGTCGGCCACGAAATTGTAATTGGATTCGTGATACATGTCGATCTGAGAACGCCGGAAGCTTCCGTTAGCCGATGCGTTCTGCCCTATGGGATAGACGAAAGCACTCAGGATTTCCGGGGGGTTAGAGTCCTTGATAGGAAGGTCGTACTCCATGGGGTTCTGAGGTCGTTCGGTCACGCTATTGCGGATTTCAAAGTGCAGGTGCGGACCCGACGAGCCTCCCGTATTCCCGGAATAGGCAATGGCTTTTCCCTGTTCTACTGTGAGCTTGCCAAATTCTGGAAACAGCTGTATTTCGTAGGTCTGCTTCAGGTATTGCTGTTCCTTTACGTAGGCTTCTATGGGGTCGGCAAACCGGGAGAGGTGCGCATAGACGGAAGTCTTTCCGTTGGGGTGGGCTACATAAAGAGCCTTTCCGTACCCGCTTAGTGATACTTTGATGCGGGTTACCGTTCCGTCGGCTATAGCGTGCACAGGGAGCCCTTCTCTTCCCTGAGTTTTCAGGTCGATTCCGGCATGGAAATGTCCTGACCTGAGCTCGCCGAAGGTTCCTGAAAGTACCAGGGGAATGTCCAGGGGACTGACGAAAGACTCTTCCGAACGCGGCTGGGCCCAAACGGTTTGCAGGGATAGCGAGAACAGTATAGTCAAAAAGACTCTTTGAAGGAAAGTCATGGTAACAACCGGATTCAGGGTTCAGGATGGGCATTTGGCCCCATTTTCTAACGGTAAATGTATTGAAAGTATTATGTTTTTAGAAGCCGTAGAGAAGTTGCCAGTCTATTCCAGGTTCGTTAAATTTGTAAAGACACGGATGCGTTTGCGATGAGTGAATTGATCAACAGCATTTCGAGGCTGGATTCACTGGTTGAGGCCCTGCTGAACAGGCTGGATGAGACCAAAAATGAAAAATTCCACCTCGAAGAAGAATTGCGGGAAGTTCGATCCCGGTTCGCTGTTGAACAAAAGAAGCTCAGAGAGTGCGAAGAGCAGTTAAAGGCCCTTCGCCTGGCAAACGGCCTGTTGGGTGGTGATAATAAAACTGAGACTAAGCTCAAGATAAATACCCTGATCCGGGAAATCGATCACTGTATCGCTCAGTTATCCGAATAGAAGGCCCTTGGAAGATAAGCTCAAAATTAAACTGTCGATCGCGGACAGGGTTTATCCCCTGACGATTCGGCCCGAGCAGGAAGAGGGACTGAGAAAGGCGGCCAGGAATATTGATGTGCTCGCTAAACAGTACGAGCGGAACTATGCGGTTCGCGACAAGCAGGATGTGCTCGCCATGTGTGCTCTTCAGTTTGCCAGTTCGAGTATATCTGACAGGCAGGAGGAAACAGGGGAAAGCGGTGAAGCCATAAAGCGATTGGAGGAGATGGCAATACGAATTAGCCATAGTCTTAGAGACTAGTAACGTTCTGAAAAATATAAATTTACTGCCCACATCGGTCATCATTTTTGACAAACTCAACAAGAATTCTATTCTAAAGGGTGAGTTTCGGTTGTAAGAGCGTGCTCCCAAGTCGGAGATTATCGATCAGCCGGTTAGCCCTAATCCTGTTTATTGGAGTTTGTACAGAACTTCACCGGTGTGGGTTTTTTTTTAATAATTCATGGATACAACACTTTGGCTCATTTTGGGCCTGGCAATAGGAGCAGGGATAGGTTACGGCCTATCCATCTACCTCCAGAAGAGTAAGGGAAAGACGGTATTGGCGGAGGCGGAAAAAGAGGCCCGAGCCATTCGGGAGCAGGCCGAAAAGGAAGGCGAGCAAATCAAAAAGGACAAGATATTCCAGGCCAAGGAGAAGTTCCTCGAACTCAAGGGAGAACACGAGAAGCAACTCCAGCAGAAGGAGCGAAAAATAGGGGATGCAGAGAAGCGGATACGCGAAAAGGAGAACAAGGCCTCCAAGGAGCTGAATCGAAACAAGGACCTCAATACCCAGCTGGAGAAGAAGCTGGAAGAGATCGAGCACAAGAAGGAAATTCTGGATCGCAAAGATGCGGAAATGGAGAAATTGCTTTCCAATCAGGTCAAGCAGCTGGAGGTGATCTCCGGCTTATCTGCCGAAGATGCCAAGTCTCAGCTCATGGAGTCGCTCAAGGCGAAGGCCAAGTCGGACGCTGCCGCATATGTTCAGGCCAGTATGGAAGAGGCTCAACTCACCGCCAAACAAGAGGCTCGTAAGGTGATCATCAACACCATACAACGGATAGGAACAGAAGAGGCGGTGGAGAATTGCGTATCGGTATTCAATCTCGAATCCGATGATGTCAAGGGTCGGATCATTGGCAGGGAAGGACGTAACATAAGGGCTATAGAGGCGGCAACGGGCGTGGAGATTATCGTAGACGATACCCCGGAGGCCATTATACTCTCCTGTTTCGATTCGGTGCGGCGAGAAGTGGCCAGGCTTTCCCTTCACAGGCTCGTTACGGACGGCCGAATTCACCCCGCTCGAATCGAAGAGGTCGTCAAGAAGACCGAGAAGCAGATACACGATGAGATTGCCGAAATAGGCAAGAGAACCGTAATAGATCTGGGTATACACGGACTTCATCCAGAACTGATCAAGGCAGTCGGAAGGATGAAATACCGATCGTCTTACGGGCAGAACCTGTTGCAGCATTCCCGGGAGGTAGCCAAACTATGTGGTATTATGGCTGCGGAACTCGGGCTAAACCCGAAGTTTGCCAAGCGTGCGGGACTCCTGCACGATATCGGAAAAGTACCTTCGGCAGAGGCGGATATCGAGACGCCCCACGCTATACTGGGCATGGAGTGGGCGAAGAAGTACGGAGAAAACAAGGAGGTGTGCAACGCCATAGGCGCTCACCATGATGAGATCGAAATGACCAGCCTGATTTCTCCCGTCGTGCAGGTATGCGATGCGATTAGCGGAGCCCGTCCCGGTGCGAGGCGTCAAGTGCTGGATTCTTACATACAACGCCTTAAGGATCTCGAGGATACGGCCCTGGGCTTTAAGGGTGTTGACAAGGCCTATGCCATTCAGGCCGGCCGTGAACTCCGTGTAATCGTGGAGAGTGAGAAGGTCAGTGACGACCAGGCCGCGGCCCTGTCGTTCGAGATCTCTCAGAAGATACAAACGGATATGACCTATCCCGGTCAGGTGAAGGTGACTGTTATCCGGGAAACCCGTTCGGTTAACATCGCCAAGTAATCCGAGCCACATGCAGGTTTTTAAAAGCGTGTCCACGCGATATACTGATACGGTCTGGCTACTGCTGTTCCTGGTCTTCCCCAGTGGATACCTGTTCGCCCAGGAGGCCGCCTATTTCCCACCCGCAAATGGAACCTGGGAATCGGCACCCCGGCAGTTGGTCCGAAACGTGAATGTCGGCATGCTCGAGGAAGCGATCGATTACGCGGAGGAAAATGAATACGGCGGATCCCGCGACCTGCGGCAAGCCATATTGCAGGGATTCATCCGGGAACCCTATCACGAAATCCTGGGGCCTGTTAAGAAAAGAGGCGGTCCTGCGGGAGTGATTATCAAGGACGGCTATCTGCTGGCCAGGTGGGGAGACATTGACCGGGTAGACATGGCCTTTAGTGTAACCAAGAGTTTCCTTTCGGCTACAGCGGGTCTGGCCCTGGATCGGGGCCTCATCCATAGTGTGAATGATTCCGTATCGGACTATATCTGGGACGGGACTTTTGAGGGGCCGCACAACGGCTCCATACAGTGGAAACACCTGCTACAGCAGAACTCGGATTGGTCCGGATCGCTATGGGGACTGCACGACTGGGCTGACCGCCCCCCCAGGGAGGGTACGACGGACGACTGGCGTCTGATCCCGCCCCGACCGCCCGGCACCGTTATGGAGTACAATGATGTGCGGGTGAATGTCCTGGCCTATGCCCTGACCCATGTTTGGCGAGAACCCCTGCCCCTGGTCCTGCGTGAACGATTGATGGATCGTCTGGGTTGCAGTACCACCTGGCGGTGGTTTGGTTATGATCATGCCTGGACCACTATAGACGGACTCAGGATGAAGTCGGTGACGGGAGGCGGACACTCTGGGGGTGGGATGTTCATTAATACCCCTGATATGGCCCGGTTCGGGTTGCTGTTCATGAACCGGGGTTATTGGGACGGCGAGCAGATCCTCAGTGCGGACTGGATAGAGCAGACTACGGCTCCCTCCGGCCCCAATTCCAGATACGGATTTATGTGGTGGCTGAATCGCGATGCCGAAGGAGAGTGGGCCCAACTATCGGAGAAGTTGTTCTATGCAGCGGGATTTGGAGGAAACTTCATCGTCGTGGATCAGGATTCGGGCCTAGTGGTTGTGTGCAGGTGGCTGGAACCCGGACGTTTGCCCACCTTCCTCAACAAGGTATATGCCGCCTTTGAATAAAGCTGCCGTGCGCCGGTTTACTCTTCCCCGGCGTTTTCGTCTTCCCCGGCAGCCTCAGCCTCTTCCTCCTTCTTCAGTCGGTTCAGGAGAATATTCACATTCTTCAGCTTGCCTTCCCAGACTTCGAGTACGCCTCTGTGCTTGTCGATCTTCTTTTGAACTTCCAGAATAAGGGGGTTGCTTTCGGAGCTGGACCCCGAAAAGAATTCCATGTTATTCTCGAGTTGACGAATTTCCTGCCGGCTCTCGTCGATTTTACGCTTAATAAAAGAACGCTCACTGAGGACGGCCCGCTTGTCATTTCCTTCGGAAAGCTCCTTGAGCTTATCCCCATAGCGAAGAATTTGTGATTCCTTCTGGTCGATGTCGAGTTGGGCGAAGAGCTGATCGATTTGCTTGTTGAAGCGGTCGTTGATATCGCGCTTTCCAAAAGGTACGTGGCCCAGCTCTTTCCAGTCGGCGATGAAGCCTTTTATGGTCTCCAGATCCTTTTCCCTGGTACCACTGAGTTTTACCTGTTCTATCCGTTTGAGCAATTCTTTCTTAGCCTGAAGATTTTTGCTTTCGGCCTGGTGTTCCTTGCGTTTTTCGGAGTGGATGCGGTCAAAGTATTCGTTGCAGGCCTCTTTGAATTCCTTCCAGATCTTATCGGAGTATTTCCGGGGGACGTGGCCGATCTTTTTCCATTCACTCTGGATGCGCTTCATCTCAGGGGTGACTACCTCATGGTCATCGCTGTCCTTCAGGGCAAGGGCCTTCTCGATTAAGGCGCGTTTCCTGCGAAGGTTTTCGAGCTGCTCGTTCTTGAGGTCCTTGTAGAGGGCATTCTTTTGTCGGTTAAAATTCCTGACGACCTCCTTGAAAGCAGACCAGGTCTCGTCCCTTTTGGATTTGGGTACCCGCCCCAAGGCCAGGAATTCCTCACGAAGTTTTTCGATCTTCCGAATCTGGCCTTGCAGCGCCTTGTGCTCGGTAGCCGCATTATCGGCGATCTCCCGTATGCGCTCGATGATTTCCTTTTTGCGCTCCAGGTTCACCTCAAGTTCGGCCTCGAGTTCCTTGAAGTGCTCCTGTCTGCGGTGGTGAATCGCCTTGGTGGCTTCGCTGAACCGGTTCCAGACCTCGTCTCGTTTTTCCTTGGCAACAGGGCCGACATCTTCCTTCCAGATCTTGTGCAGGCTCTGTAATTCGAACAGGGCCTTATTGAGGTCCGGTTCCTCTTGGAGTTCCTCGGCCCGGCGGATCAGCTTTTCCTTTTCTTCCAGGTTGCGCTGAAAGTCGAGGTCCCGGAGTTCCCTGTTCAGGTGGAGGAAGTCGTAAAAAATCTCGGTATGATGGTGATAGGTCTGCCAGAGATTATTGTACTCGTTCCTCGGCACGGGGCCGGCGTTCCGCCATTTTTCCTGAATTTCCTTAAAGTTCTTGTAGGTGTGGTGCATGTCTTCCTCTACGTTAATGAGGGACTTGAGCTCTTCGATAATCTCCAGGCGTCCGGCCAGGTTTTCCTTGAGCTCGCGCTCCACTTGCTTGTAGTGCTGGTCGCGTTTCTCCCGATACTCGGCCATGAGTTCATTGAACTGCCTTTTGGCCACGGACTGATAATGGAATTCGACCTCGTTTCCTCCATTACTAATGAACTCTTCCTTTTTCTCCTCCAGGTGAATCCGGAACTTTCGGTCGAATTCGTGACGGATCTGATTTACCTTTTTCGAGATGGTGGAGATCGAGGAGGTCCGTAAAAGCAGCTGCAATTCACCCACCAGGTTTTCCATGTTCATGGAGGCGTAATCGACATCGTTTTCCTGTGCGGCTGCAGCCTTTTCTTTGTCCGCGGAATCTTTTCGTTCCTGACTATCTACGTCAGCAGAAGCGTCCTGTTTTTCTTCAATTGCTCCGGGGGTGGATTCGGACTGCTCTTTCGATTTATGCTGTCCGACACCGGCATCCGAATCCGAGTCGGATTCCGAAGCAACGTCCTGCTGGTCGGCGACTTCCCCGGTTTCCGTTAGGGCCTGAGGTTCCAACGCCGACGCGCTCCCGGACGATGTCGTCGCCGCTTCCTCGTTGTCTGTTGCCTCCGATACCGCATCCTCGATGGGGCTTTCCTCTCCGGATTCTACCGCTTCGGATCCAGCTACTGCCTGCCCGGAAGCATTCCCATCGGAGGAAGGATCGGTTATCGGGCTTGCGGATTCCGTGTTAGGGTTTATATGCTCATCTTCTATACCCTTATCTATAGAATCTTTTTCCGATTCCGGGACACCTCCGGCAGAGGGCGTTTCGGGGGCCTCACCCTGTTCGTGACCTTCGCTGGCTGTTTTTTTTCCTTCCTCAGCGGCATGGGGCTGTTCCGGGCCCTCAGCGGCTTTTTTGTCCTTCTCGTTAAGGGATTCGAACCCCTTTTCCATCTCAGCCATAATCACTGTTGTTTGATGAATGATTGCCGTTAATTGTCGCGGGAAAAGTTCCCTGTGTACTCAGCAAAAATAAACAATCTGCTATACCATTAACCGGTGCCTTCCGCATTGGGATCGGTCCAGAACTCCCACGCCGCCTCGGCCTGATATTCCAGCATTTCCAGTCCGTTTTTCACCCGGCATCCCCGGCTAATGCCCTCGATCAGGAAGGGCGTGCGTTCCGGATTATAGATTAGGTCGTAGAGCAGGTGACGGCTATTCAGATACTCATAAGGCAGGTCGGGCTTATCCCCGGGAAACTGCGAACTGCCTAAAGGTGTAGTGTTGACGATTACCGTACAGCGATCCATCAGTTCCCGGCTCAAATCGGAATATGTGAGCCGGGCGTCTTTATGGGAACGCGATACCGGGAAGACTTCCATACCCAGACTGCGAAGGGTGTACAGTACTGCCCTGGAGGCACCGCCAGTACCCAGCACCAGGGCATGGCGATCTCCGGCCAGCAGCAGGGGTTTCAGGGAGTCGCGAAAACCGGCGACATCCGTATTGTGGCCGACGCTACCATTTGGGGTGAACCCTATGGTGTTAACCGCACCGACGGTCCGGGCCAGTTCAGTGAGGGAATCGAGATAGGGGATGATGGCTTGTTTAAAAGGAATCGTTACATTCAGCCCGGCGATATCCCGGTTTCTGAGCAGCGGACGGACCTTGCGAATATCACTCAGGTCGAAGTTGACATACTCCAAATCGTCCATTCCTTCCTCTTCGAATTTCCGGTTGAAATAGGCCCGTGAAAAGGAGTAGGAGATGTTTCTACCGATCAGTCCGTAACGTTTTTTTTTTTTTTT
>CAZKAP010000015.1:0-64711 GCA_964550895.1 uncultured Flavobacteriaceae bacterium | reverse complement strand
CTACAGCGGTACCGTCTCCGGTCAGGGAGAGGGTATTTCCACTGAGTTCGAGGTCTTGTTCGTCGGTGTTGTCCAGGTAGGAGCTGAGATCGACTCCGACGGCCCCAGCAGCGGCATTGGTTAGGGTCAGTTGGTTGCCGGTCAGGTCGAGGTCGGAGAGTTCGTTGGTCGGATCCGTATCCGTATTTGCGGCGCTGGCGGTTGCCAGTTCGTCTATGGCGGCCTGAACCGTATTGGACGTTAGCCCGCTCGCCCCATTGTCGTATGGATTGCTGCTGGCACGGGTATCCAGAGTTACATCGGTACCGTCCCCGTTAGTAAAGGTGTAGGTTCCATCGCCGTTTACTGCGATATCCGATAGCACTATATTGACTGCGGTTCCGTCCTGATTGGTAAAGGTCAGTGTACCGTCCCCGTTATTGGTCAGGGTGCTCAGGGAAATCACCTTCCATCCACTGCTTGTATACCGATATATGTGATCATCATCGGTATTGAACAGCAGTGAACCCACATTCGGAGTGGCGATACTATTCATTTCTGCGGTGGTACCGCTGGGTAACCCAAACAGGGAGTTGGCGTCTATCTGGGCATTCAGGGAATAGGCTCCAGTAAAGAGGATGGCCAGGACCAGAAGTTTTTTAAGGGCGTTCATGGGTGGATGATTAATGGTTTAGTTGGGCAGTGTTATTACAGTAAACATGAATTGAAGATCGATGTCGTCTTTCGGGTTTATCCCATTGTCGCTATCGCCTATATTGACCTTGAATCCATCCGGACTCTGGTCGTAATAAGTAATACCCGGATTGTCATAGGTGTCGCCGGTATTTCCCGGGCAGTCTCCATCGCAATCCAGAACGGATACCTGTATGATGTAGCGGTTGTCGGGCAGGGCACGGTCAAAAGTGATCTGATAGTCTCCTTCGTTAAGTCGTTGCACGGTCGAACCGTAAATCACCTGGGCCGTTCCCGAGCCTTCCACTTTGCCGGTGGCGTAAATACGTGGAAGGGAGCTATAGGTCTGTTCGAGTTCTTCTATGGCTGACTGCACATTATCGGCGTTAAGCCTACTTGCTGTATTATCGAAGGTGACTTCTGCTGCACCGACTTCTTCCGGTTCAGGACTTTTGAGGGCACTCAGGTCTGCTTTAAAACTTCTTCCATCCTGAGTTTCCAGAAGGAGTTCGAAGGTATTCGGGTTAAAGGAGAAGGTTTTCAGGGATCGGTTCAGTGAGCGCGTAAATTCCCAGGAGTCTCCATCCCAGAAGAACAACTGACCACTCTGAGTGTTAATATAGATGTCACCGGTGTCAGCCCCGACCGGTGATGAAGATCCAGGCATATTCACTATCGTCCCCGAAAGTACCTGACAGTCGCACTGTTCTTCCAGTTGTATCGTAGTCTGCGAAAAGGCGCTGATCACAGAGAATAGCAGGGCAAGAATTAGCCAAACCCGAAACGGATTTTTTCCATTATCGGGTCGGAATCCCATTCCTGTATGTCCCATGGCAGGGGTAAATTGATTCATGCTTGGATCTGACGTACGCATTACTCCGTACACGAAGTTTGGTCAGGACAGGCGGGATAGAAAAATTATGTTGTGAACGAGGGTAAAACTTGATTTAAAGGGGAATATTTAGTGGTTAAGCCGTCCCTAAATTCAGGGCCTTATCGTTGAATACTGGCCTATAATCGATGAAAAACGGCGCGGTAAATTCACTGTCCATAACGCCATTTTCCGGATTCAATCCAAATCCATCCCAAAAAAAAGTAAAATATTTTGGACAATATGTAAAGTGTATATTACATTTGTAAAAAATATTAGACATCATGAATTACTTATTTAAACATCAGTACAAGCGAATCTCCGGTTGGATTTTCTATCTGACCATACCGATAGGGCTCTATCTGCTCTTCACGGAAGGCTTCGACGATATCTGGGTAACCCGTGTGTTTTCACTCTTCCCTTCCGAAATCAAAATCCTGACCCCACAAACCGAAAATATACTCGGATCGAGAGGCTATCAGTGGATTGAGAACGGCATCGTCGATGAGATACTGACATTCGTGATCATTATCTCAGGATTGGTCAATTCGTTTTCCCGAGAACGGGTGGAGGACGAACTGATTTCAAGGATCAGGATGGAAAGTCTTACCCTTTCCCTTTACATTAACTATGGCATCTTGTTGCTGGCGACACTACTGCTCTTTGAGCTGACGTATTTCTACGTTATGGTATTTAATCTGTTTGCCGTCTTGTTGCTCTTTAACCTGATATTCAGGTATCGTCTATATCGCCACTACAATTTCCAGGGTCATGAAGAATAATCTGAGAACGTATCGTGTGAAGTTCGGGCTTACCCAGGAGGACCTGGCCAGAAAGATGGAGGTCTCCCGGCAGACGATTAATTCGATTGAGAATAACAAATACTTTCCATCGCTGGAACTGGGACTCAAATTGTCCAGGGCTCTGGAATGTACGGTAGAGGACCTGTTCAGTCTGGATTAATGCATCAGACGGATTGTGCCGGCAGGCATGTCGTGGTTATTTGGTTACTGGGCATCCCTCAGGGCTTTGGCATAGGCGTCCGGAAGGATGCTCTCTTCAACTGCACGAGCGGCCCTTTCGACCTCGTATTCAAAGCGAACAAACTCGACCTTTAGGCTGTCGTGATTGTCCCGGCTGAAGTGCTCGTCTATGGTAAGGATCACATAGCAGCCCCGGGGGTCGCCGTCTTTGGGCTTACCTACGGAACCGATATTGATGGCATGGCGGTATTGCTCGCTCCCATCTACCTCTTCAATGAGAACCTTGTGGTAGGGCTTATGCGTGTGGCCGAAACACATGATGTCCGCCCCTGCATCTCGCATAATCCTCAGCATGCTACTGTCGGCCCGGTCCTCGAAGAGGTATTCGTTGATCCTTCTCGGGCTTCCGTGCACCAACAAAAGGCTGGCCTCTTCATGATTGAGGGCAAAGTCTACCCGGATATGTGCGGGTAAGGTTCGCAGGTACGATCTTTCGTCACTACCCACCTTTTCATTGGTATATGAAATCGACACGCTACCGTTCGCTTTCTCTGTGTCTGTTTTGTATGCGCATCCACAGTCATCACTACTTCGACCTATGCCGAAATCGTAATTTCCGGCTATGGTCGGAATCTGTTTGCTGCGAATCAGGTTAATTACCTCGTTGGGCCATATGTTGTATCCTACCAGGTCTCCCAGACAGTAGATGGAGTCGACCTGTCGGTTCTTAATGTCCTCGAAGAATGCTTCCAGAGCCGGAAGGTTCGCGTGAATATCCGAAAATAGAACAATGTTCATAGTTGGTTTGAATTGTCGATAATGGTTGAAGGTTTACTATTGCTTAGCAGCAGCCCGATCCCGGCGAACATTGCACTTGTGGCTCGGAAAGTTCGGAAAGCGGACGACTTTGTTTTTGGACAGGAGGTACTCCGCAACTGTCCTTTGCCAGACAATCGGTGTATTTAGGCATGAGCACGAAGGCTGAGCCATCGAAGGCCAGGCTGTACTTCTCGATCGTGGTTCCCTGAAATTCTACCTCGACTTCCGCATCGGGCAGTTGCAAGCGTTTCTCGCAGATATCGATGATGCTCAGCAACTTACTGGCTTTAAGACGGTGGTCGGTGTCCGTTGCCGTCCACAGTTGGAAGCCAACCAGTACCTCGTGGCGAAGTGTTCCCCCGCAGTCTACATAATCCTTGGTTATTTTGCCTACTTCCGTTACGTGAAAGTGATCGGGAACCTTCTGACCGGAGGGCAGGCGGAACGCGACTTCCTCGAGATTCCCCAATATGGTTTTTACCTGAGATATTTTCATTTCTTGTTTCATTAGATTTTAAAACGTGTTTTCAATCCGTGCAATGGAATCAGCAGCAATCCTCTTCTGTGGTCGGCTCCCGATTCAGAAAGGTCTGTAGGGTATCCTTCATTCTGTTCCAGTTCTCGTGATCGATGCAGTAACAAACACGGGTTCCTTCCACCGTCCCCTTGATCAGCCCCATGTTCCTGAGTTCTTTAAGATGCTGGGAAATCGTTGGTTGTGCGAGTCCGACTACTTCAACCAATCCCCCGCATATACAGGAATCCACCTTAAAAAGGTGCTGAAGAATGGCAACCCGGGCAGGATTGGCCAGGACCTTTCCGAAGAGGGCGATTTCGTTTTGCTCGAGCGTGAAAATCTCGGTTTTTGCTAATCCCATTTAGAATTGTTTATTGCAATATTACAATAGTGTAGAGGGCTTTCCAACTCTTTCTGTGTTTTACGGGGGAAAACAGATCAATTTAAATTGGAATTTCTTTCATCGTAATAAAACAATATAGTAATATTGCAATGTATAAATAAAGAATACATAACTTTTATACAGTCATATAGTAATCCATAAAAAATAAATCATGAGATTCAATTTCTTTACTTTCATGTTGCTCGCTTTGTTTATGACGGGCGGAACCGTTGCGCAAAGGCTGGACAGGCAAATAAAAAAATCGATAGAGGCTGAAATGCAGGCTTTTCAGGAGATCGATACCGAACGGGCTTTAGTGTTAAATAAATTGGCAAGGGAAATTGCTGAAGAAAACGCTTCAGGCGGTATATCCATCCAATTCTCCGATTCCAGCGACAGCGGTCTGGCTGTGTTGGCTTCGATTTGGTTTCGCTCGGGAATGCTTTATCGGGGCTTCTCCGCCGAAGGCGTACAGGCCATGAGAACTGGGGAGGACGCGCTGGATGCCACCCTTCAGAAGCTGGAGCCTTATGGATTTGAGCTCGTCAGGGATACTAACGAAAACGAAGTGTCTGGGATTGATTTCGGAACTGGGAATTGGCTGACCTCCGATGGGGATCTTTTTGTCGGCGATACAAGTCTACGGGACCACCGTATAGCGATTCTTTTGAATGACTCATCAGCTTCGGGTGAAGACAGCAATGCGCTGGTGAAGGAAATCCGGACTCGTGAGGACATGCTGGCCCGGGACATACTTTACCTGGCCTTCCGGGTTAGCAACCTGATGGAACTGGACTAGGCCCGATGGACTGAGAGTTGCGGTCAGGCCTGAAGTGCCTCCTTTCCCTCTTCCACAACTTTTTTCGCGTTGCCGATAAAAATCCGGTCGTTTACAACAAGTACCGGACGCTTGAGAAAGGTATAGTGTTCCAGGATATAATCGCGATAGTCCTCTTCGGTCAGGGCCTTTTCGCTCAGACCGTACTTGCGGTACAGCTGGGAACGGCGATTGAACAGGCTCTCGTAACTGCCGCTGCGGCTGTAGAGTTCCTTTAGTTCGGACTCATTTATGGGCCGGCTCTTGAGCTCGCGGATTTCAACGTCATCCGATGGATTCCATTCGGCAAGTATGCGCTGGCAGGTCCTGCAGGTGGCGAGATGGTAAATGCGTTTCATGCCGGTAAATGTACGCAGCTTACGGAACTTAGAACCCCGGGTACATCCGGGACCCGGTTTTATCCTCCTTTGTACAGGATTTATACGCCATCCTTGACTTCCACTATGTTTCGCGACAGTACGTCCAGCCATTTGAGCAGCTGGCTGAAGAGTGTAAATTCCTGGATTACCCGTAACTGCCCGTTGAATCCCCATTTATCCCTTTCCTTGGGGTTGTGGAGCATATTTTTCAGGGTGTTGCTCAGGGCCGTGATGTCCGTTGGGTCGTAGTTGATCCGGCCCGTGCGGTAATCCTGAACCTGAAACTTGAGTCCTGCGGCACCGGAAACGAGTACGGGCTTGCGCTTCCACATGGCCTCCGTGGCTGTCAGGCCAAAACCTTCCTGTATGGAATTCTGGACGATGACGCTGGAGGCGCGCTGTATGGCATTGACCATAAGGGCATTTTCCTTGAGACTGTGGAGGGGAAGCAGCAATATGGCGATATCTTTCTGCAACTTTTGGTCTACACTCTGGTAGATATCCGTTAGCTCCTGCAGCACGGCTTTACCCTCGGGGTCGTCCGAGACGAAGGCCGGATCCGGCCCGGCCAACACCAGCAGTGACATGGTAATCCTCTTGTATTCCAGGCTTTCTGGGTCTCCGGTTTCTTCGTTCTCTTTCTTCATATGGATAAAGGCCTCCATCAGCTCCTTGAAGCCCTTGAGACGATCCCAGCGTGATATCTCGGTTATCAGCGGCCGGTATATCATGTCGAGGTTTTCGGGCGAGTTCACTTCGCCGAAGCTGCCGTCTGCCTGGACCCGGCGGGCCGGGTGCTCGTAGGCATCGTAGAGGATTCTCTTATCGTTCTCGATTATTCCCGACTGATACAGTATGCCTGTGATCTTGTGGAGCTGAAGTGAGCGGTTCTTATGGCTCAGCGGATCGATAGCAGGAGGAACGATACTGGTTTTGTCCCGCAATTCCAGGGGAACGTATTCCGGCAGGCTGAAGACGAAATGGTCGTAATCCCGCATATACTTGTGAAGGAACTCCCATACACTTCGGGTTACCGGGGTCTCCCGATCGAGACCAATATGGCAGCGCCAAATCAGCCCGACGTTTCTTTCGGCCTTGATCATGGGGCCGAGGGGCATGGGCTGGGGATCGTGAATCACGACCAGGTCCCCGTCTTTAATTCGTTCCAGGGCACCTGCAAGATTTTCCAGATTCACGTTTTCATAGGCAGTCCGTTCCTCCTCTGAGAACGCTCCGTCGCCACTCCCGTGTATGGCGTTGTGGAGGCGTTTGGTGATGTCGAAGAAGGCAGGGTCATGGGCTTCGATTACCAGCCATTCGATTCGTATTCCGAGTTCGCGGAGTATCCGCATCTGGCTGGGCAGCATTTCCGCTACGCCACCGCCCACGGATGTAGAGTTAATCATCCAAAGGGTACGCCCTTCGAGTTTGTTTAGGGGCTTCTGCACCTGGTCCATAAAATCCAGTACGGAGTTGTAGAGGGAGGCATAGGCTTTGTAATCTTCTATGCGCGCCCCCATTTTGATGTCGATTTGTTGCATGATTAGGACTTAGAAAGGGCCTAGAAGGTAATAAAAAGACATGACAAACTTTATGACATTGCCCGAAAACCGTTGGATCTTAATGGAGTCAGGCCGGTGGGATTCGGACCGTCCTCAATGTCAGCTCATCGGTATTAAACTTCTTTTATTGCCGCAAGAATCCCAGTATTTTTACGGATAAAACCCGGTATTATGGACTTCCACAATCTCATTTGCCTTCAAAACCGAAAAATATTCTACAGCTTTCTGAAGGAGCTGCCGAGGGAACATCTGGTCGGTATTCCGACGGGTTTCAACAATTCCATTTGGTGGAATATCGGCCATGTTATGGTAACCCAGCAGCGCCTGGTATATGGACTCAGTGGTCTGGAAATGGAACTGGACCTTTCGTGGCTGGAAGAATTCGGGAAAGGAAGCCGTCCGGATGGAAAAGATCCGGGAGACCAGCGGGTTGCAGAACTACAATCCCTGCTGTTTTCCACCGTGGAAAAGACCCAGGCCGACCTCGAAGCGGGTCGTTTCAGCGATTTTAAAGAATACATGACCACTCCAAAGGTACCGTTGAGGAGCGTGGAGGATGCTCTCGCCTTCAATTGTTATCACGAGGGATTACACCTCGGATCCATACTCGCACTACGGCGGGCCCTCGGGATTGCCTAGAACGCTCCCCGGTACGAATCTTTCAGGAAGCGGGAAGCCTCGGAATAGGGAATTATGGCCGTAACCGGTCCGTCCATGGCCGATGAGATTTCACCCTGCTGATAGAAGAGGATCACGCCCCGGCTACCTAAACCGATGGTTTCGGGCAGGACAAAGCGATTACCCAGGAAGATAAAACCCGCCTCCACCAGACTGTCGGAGGCGTCGAGGTCCTGATCGTTGCGGAAGTATTTTTCTGCGGTGCTCACAAAATCCTCATTGATGAATAAGACCTCATCTATATCGACTTCACGTCCCCGCTGCACGTCAAAGGTGAGCAGGTGGTGGTAGTCATTCCCGTGGGCACCCCCTGTATTGATGTTGAACGCCATATGCAGTCCGATCAGTTTCGAGCTCTTATGCAATACGGTGCCCTCGATGTCCGCGACCCACTTTACCTGCTCGTCGCTGAAACGGCGATTCATCTTCCGGTTCTGGTCGTCGAATGAGGCTATGGCCTCTTCCACCGTGCTGGCCAGCCCGCTTTCCTGCAGGGTTAGCGCCTCGATGATTTCCTCCCGTATACTGCGGTCCATGGACTGTTGGAGCGGAGATTCTTCCAACAGCTGGGGATAGCGAACCGTAATATGTGCACAATCCGGGCATATTTCGCCGGAGAGGACGATGGTCTCGAAACCTTCGGCGTGGTGATCTTCCTCGCAGCCGATCAGGCCGAAGGACAAGGCCAGAAGCCGTGGTATCACCCCTGTACTTAAGAATTTACGGTATGCGGTGCTGCCTGCTTTCATGCTTCGGTTTTGTCCTGTAAATGTAGCATTTTATGGCCGGGGATTCTTTCCGGATGAAGTACCTTTGACGAATTGAAAAATCCCATTTTTTTATGTCGGACGAATGGAAACTGCACTTTAATTCACTGACCATTCACGGGGGTCAGGAGCCGGATGCGGCCTATGGTGCAGTGATGCCGCCCGTTTATTTTACATCGACCTATGCCCAGTCCTCACCGGGGCAGCATAAGGGGTACGAGTATTCCCGTTCCGCCAATCCGACCCGGACGGCTTTGGAACGCAGCCTGGCCAGCATCGAAGGCGGATCCCACGGCCTGGCATTTGCCAGTGGCCTGGCGGCCATAGACGCGGTCATGAAGCTCCTAAAACCCGGTGACGAAATTATATCGACCAATGACCTTTACGGAGGAAGTTATCGCATATTCAGGCAGCAGTTCGAGGATTTCGGTTTGGTCTTTCACTTCGTGCCCATGTCCGATCTCGAGGCGGTACGCGAAAAAATCAACGAAAAGACCCGACTCCTATGGGTGGAGACCCCCACCAACCCACTGATGCGGGTTATCGATATAAAGGGCATGGCGGCCATAGCCCGGGAGCACGACCTGCTGCTTGCAGTAGATAATACCTTTGCCACCCCGTACATACAGCGACCCTTGGATCTGGGGGCGGATATCGTGATGCACTCGGCAACGAAATATCTGGCAGGACACAGCGATGTGGTGGCCGGAGCCCTGGTGGTCAATGACGGCAAGCTGGCGGAACGGTTGTACTTTATTCAAAATGCCTCCGGTGCCGTTCTCGGTCCTATGGACAGCTTCCTAACCCTCAGAGGCATCAAGACCCTGCATGTCCGCATGCAGCGTCACTGCGAAAATGCGGCACAGATCGCCCAGTTCCTGCAGTCCCACCCCATGGTGAGCGAGGTCTACTACCCCGGTTTCCCCGATGCGGTGGGTTACGAGACGGCGCGCAGTCAGATGAAGCATTTCGGAGGGATGATTTCCTTTATACCTGCAGGGAAGACGCTCTCTCTGGCCAGGAAGATTGTGGAAAATCTCAAAGTATTCACCCTGGCGGAGTCCCTGGGAGGAGTGGAGTCCCTGGCCGGTCATCCGGCGAGCATGACACATGCGAGCATACCTAAGGAAGAACGCGAAAAGAACGGGCTTCACGATGCGCTGATCCGCCTCTCTGTAGGTATAGAGGATGTAGTGGATCTGAAGTCCGATCTCAACCAGGCACTTAGTCAATAAACTAAACTTCAATCGATATGAGTCAGGATACGGATAAGAGTATTCGAGAATTCATGGCCGAGGTCAAGAGCCGCAACGGACATGAACCGGAATTTATTCAGGCCGTGCAGGAGGTTGCCGAAACGGTAATCCCCTATGTCGTTCAGCACGATATCTATTACGGCAAGAACATTTTGCTCCGGATGGTCGAGCCCGAGAGGCTGGTATCCTTCCGGGTAGCCTGGGTGGACGACAAAGGGGAGATTCATGTGAACCGAGGCTATCGGGTTCAAATGAATTCTGCGATTGGACCTTACAAGGGAGGACTGCGATTCCATCCTACCGTCAACGCCAGCATCCTGAAGTTCCTGGCCTTCGAGCAGGTCTTCAAGAACAGCCTGACCACCCTGCCCATGGGCGGGGCAAAGGGGGGATCCGATTTCGATCCCAAAGGAAAGTCGGACGACGAGGTGATGCGCTTCTGCCATGCTTTTATGACCGAGCTTTGCCGGCATATCGGTCCGAATACGGATGTACCTGCAGGGGATATCGGAGTGGGTGCCAGGGAGATCGGCTTCCTGTTCGGTCAATACCGTAAGATTCGCAATGAATTTACCGGGGTGCTAACGGGAAAAGGCCTGTCCTGGGGCGGTTCTGAGATTCGTCCCGAGGCCACGGGCTACGGCACGGTTTATTTTGCCGAGAACATGCTGAAGACCAAATCAGAGTCCATAGCCGGTAAGAACGTTGTGATCTCGGGCTCGGGTAACGTGGCCCAGTACGCTGCTGAGAAGGTGCTCCAACTGGGCGGCAAGGTACTCACCCTTTCCGATTCCGGCGGTCACATCTTCGATAAGGATGGGATAGACAGGGAGAAGCTGGCGTACGTGATGGAACTGAAGAATGTCAGGCGAGGCCGCATCAGGGAATATGCGGACGAGTACCCGGGAGCCCAGTATTTTGCAGGGAAGAGCCCCTGGAGCATACCCTGTGAGGTTGCCCTGCCCTGCGCAACCCAGAACGAGCTGAACGGAGAAGACGCCCGTATGCTGATGGAAAACGGGTGCATGGCGGTCTCGGAAGGGGCCAATATGCCTTCGACTCCGGAGGCCATCCACATCTTTCACGAGGCCAGGATACTGTTCGCCCCGGGTAAGGCCTCCAATGCCGGAGGCGTAGCCACCTCGGGACTGGAGATGTCACAGAATTCCCTGAGGATTAGCTGGACACGGGACGAGGTTGATCAGCGCCTGCAGGGCATCATGAAGGATATCCACGATTCCTGCGTTCAATTCGGTCAGGAAGACGGAGGTTACTGCAATTATGTAAAGGGCGCCAATATCGCAGGTTTCGTTAAAGTAGCCGATGCCATGCTAGCCCAGGGTGTAATTTAGACCATCCGGAGAGTCCGGGTCGGGATCATGACCGTTACCACACCAGCCGTAGTCCTTTCGGGTATCAAATACGGTGAGAGCAGTCTGATCGTCAAGGCGCTGACCCGTGAATCGGGGTTGAAGTCGTACTGGGTTCCGGGCGTATACGGTAAACGAAAATCCCGTATACGCTCGTCCTTTTTCCAGCCCCTGTCTGTACTGGAAATCGACGGATATCATAAAAACAAGGGGACCCTCGAGCGCATGCGTGAGGCCCGCCCTCTGTATCAATGCCACAGTTTTTCATTGGATATGAGGAAGGTCGCCTGCGCCCTGTTCATATCAGAGGTATTGCTATTGAGCCTGGAGCAGGATCAACAGGATGCGGCCCTGTACGAATACGTAGAGCGGGCCGTACGCTGGCTGGATAGCTCGACGTTTTCTCCCTTGTTTCCGGCATACTTTTTGTGGAACTTGACGGCCTATCTCGGGTTTTTTCCCGACACCTCCGAACGCGGGCTCCCCGTATTCGACCTGGTTGAGGGAACGTTCGTCATAAAGGGCCACCCAACCCGCTGTGTGGAAGGGGAGGGCCTGAGACTTTTCATAAGTTTGACCGAGTGTAGTTTGGACGAGCTTGCAGGCCTTTCCTTTGACAAGGGAAAGCCCAGGGAACAGCTTTTGTGGTGCGTCCGGTATTACGAACAGCAGGTACAGGGGTTCAGGAGCCCGAAGTCCCTTTCGGTGTTAAAGGATGTGTTCGCATGATGAAGTGGTGGATCGTTTTAGTGTTGTCTTTCGCCTTCCCGGCGGTGTACGGTCAGTTGGTGTATTTTGTTGATGCAGAAAGCGGTAACCCGGTTCAGGATGTGGTGGTGTACACCATGGATCTCGGGAAATCCGCCCTGAGCAGGGCCGATGGGAGCTGCGACCTCAGAGGCTTTGAAAATGATGACCGGCTGATCATCAAACACCTGGGCTATGCAGCCGTTTATGGAACCAAGGCACAGTTGGTTCGCAGGGGCAGCCGCATCTACCTGGAGCCTGCACGGGAATTGCTCGAAGAAGTGGTCATGACAGCCTCACCCTTTCAGCAAAAAAAGCAGAATGTTCCCCAGAAGGTGGTTGGAATTACCCGCGACCGGGTGGTCCTCGGCCAGCCACAGACCAGCGCCGATCTCCTGGAGCAGACCGGACAGGTCTTCGTTCAGAAGAGCCAGTTAGGCGGAGGCAGTCCGATGATACGGGGGTTTTCGACTAACAGATTGCTGATTACGGTGGATGGTGTCCGTATGAACAATGCCATCTTCAGGGGAGGAAACATACAGAACATCATATCCATTGACCCGCTCAATGTTGCGAGCGCCGAGGTCATCTTCGGTCCGGCCTCGGTGATTTACGGCAGCGATGCCCTGGGTGGCGCCCAGAACTTCATTACGCGTGCACCTCGCCTCTCGCAGACCGATAGCCTGTACATGGAGGCCTCTGGCCAGTTTCGGTCTTCTACGGCCAACAACGAGCGCACAGTGCATGCCGACTTCAACCTGGGTAAAAAAAGGTGGGCCTGGTACAGCGGGGCCACCTACCAGGAATTCGGTGATCTCCGGATGGGCCGCAACGGCTCGGATGAGCTGCTCCGGCAGACGCTTGTCAGGCGAATCGACGGACGTGACAGCTTGATTGGCAATCCGGATCCGTTGCTGCAGTCCCCTACGGGCTTCCGGATATACCATCTTCTGAACAAACTCCACTGGATTCCTGCAGACAGACTCAAGGCCGATTTTGCCCTTCACTATTCGACCACTTCGGATTACGATCGCTTCGATCGCTTAACCCGACCGGGTCGCCAGGCGGGTACGCTTCGCAGTGCTGAATGGTACTACGGTCCCCAGACCTGGCTCATGGGCATGGGCAAGCTTACCTACATGCCGCGCCGGGGTAATCTCGATCGCATTCGACTCACCACTGCCTATCAGAATTTCGGAGAGAGCCGGCATAACAGGGATTTCGGTGAGGCCAGGCGGGATTCCAACCACGAACGGGTGCAGGCGTACTCCTTCAACCTGGACACCGAATGGGACCGGCGCACTCCGGTGAGCTATTTTGCCGGATTGGAGTTCCTGCACAACCGCGTTTCTTCCCGGGGAAGTTCCTTCGATATAGATAACGGCCTGCGAGCCCCAATGGCCACGCGCTATCCGGACGGTTCCACCTGGAATTCGCTTTCCGCTTATGCGCAGGTGGAATACGAGCGCAGTCCCGGATTTACCTGGCTGGGTGGCCTGAGGTATTCGCACTTCTGGCTGCATTCCGAGTTCAGTACCGAATTCTATGATTTCCCATTCCGACAGGCGGATATTTCGAATGGGGCATTGACGGGGAATGTGGGGTTCAGCTGGAAGGTGACCCCCGGATTCCGACTACGTAGTCACCTCTCCACCGGCTTTCGGGCCCCAAACGTGGACGACATCGGGAAGATATTCGACCCGGAGCCGGGTTTTGTGATCGTGCCCAATCCCGACCTGGAACCCGAATACGTCTATAACGCGGAATTGAGCGCCGGCATCGATCTGTTTAAGGGAGTATCCTGGGAGGGCACCCTTTTTTATTCGTACCTGGAGGATGCCATAATCCGTGGTCCTGGACGACTCGGCGACCAAACCACCTTGGAGTTTAACGGGGAGGAAAACGAGATCATCAGCCTGCAGAATGCCGCCAACGCACGCATATACGGTTTCGAAACTTCGCTGAAGGCACAGTTAAGTGCCCAGTGGCGGGCTCGATTCAACCTTTCAAGTGCCCGGGGGACCGAGACCGATCAGGCCGGTTTGCGCGGCCCGGTTCGTCACGTACCTCCACTGTTCGGTGATTTCCACCTGCTTCGGAAGTCGGATCGCTCTGAATTTGACCTCTTCGTCAATTTTAATGGCCCCATTTCGTTCGAGCACCTGGCAGAGTCCGAGAGGAACAAGGCATACCTCTATCAGACCGACGAGAATGGAAATCCTCATGCCCCGGGCTGGTATACTCTGAACGCCAGGGTCTCCATAGACCTTGGGGCGGGTTTTTCAACTACCCTGGCTGCCGAGAACCTCCTGGATGTCCGGTACAGGAGGTATTCCTCGGGTATTGCGGCACCCGGGTTTAACCTGATTGGCAGCCTGGCCTGGAGGCTGTGATCCCGACTTCTCAATTCACAGCTGCAGCTGATCTGTAATCTGCCCACTTTTGGTTACTTTTGCGCATCCTAAAATCGCTGGACGCCAAAGGCTTTCATGACCCAGAACCCGGCCATATCCAAGGAAATCGGGTTCTGCAAATGTCGGAGTTCTGGGTTCCCGGCGGCAAAGGCCATCGAGAATGAAAAAATTCAGGGAATACAAGGGGCTGGACCTGCCCGCGCTGGCGGAGGAGGTCCTGGCATTCTGGAAAGAGCATCGGGTATTCGAGAGAAGTGTGGAAGAGCGGGAAGGCAATCCCGCATACATTTTTTTCGAGGGTCCTCCGTCTGCCAATGGCAAGCCCGGTATTCACCATGTAATGTCCCGGACCATCAAGGATACCTTCCCCCGGTATAAGACCATGAAGGGGTATCAGGTGAAACGAAAGGCCGGCTGGGACACGCATGGCCTGCCTGTGGAGATTGGTGTGGAGAAGGAGTTGGGCATCACCAAGGAAGACATAGGGAAATCGATCAGTATTGAGGACTACAATCAGGCATGTCGGGATGCGGTTATGCGCTACACCGATATCTGGAACGACCTGACCGAAAAGATGGGATATTGGGTGGATATGGACGACCCCTATGTCACCTTTCATTCCAAATACATGGAATCGGTTTGGTGGTTGTTGGCCGAAATATACAATAAGGGCTGGCTGTACAAAGGGTACACCATACAACCCTACTCCCCCAAGGCGGGAACGGGGCTGAGCTCGCACGAACTGAATATGCCGGGTACCTATCAGGATGTGACCGATACCACGGTAACGGCCCAATTTGAGCTGCGGAAGGATACCGCACCTCAATTCATACGAGAACTGGAAGGGGAGGTCTTTATTCTGGCCTGGACCACCACCCCCTGGACCCTGCCGTCAAATACGGCACTAACGGTAGGTAGGGAGATCGATTACGTCTGGGTCCGGACGTACAACATCTACACCTTCGAGCCCATCACGGTTATACTGGCCAGGGACCTTGTCGGTAAGCAGTTTGATCGCAAATTCTACGAGGTTAAGGAGGCAGCAGAATTGCAGGCCTACGAGAAGGGGGCCAAGAAGACCCCGTATTGGATCGGAGGCGGATGCAAGGGATCGGATCTGGTGGGCAGCCGTTATCACCAGCTCATCGATAAGGTGCAGCCTTACGAATATCCGGAGAACGCATTCCGGGTGATTGCCGGGGACTTCGTGACGACCGAGGATGGTACCGGAGTCGTGCATACGGCCCCGACCTTCGGTGCGGACGATGCCCGAGTGGCCCTGGAGGCCGAACCACCTATACCGCCTATGCGGATCAAAGACGAGCACGGTGCGCTGGTGCCCCTGGTCGATCTTCAGGGCCGCTTCAGACCCGAACTGGGCGAGTGGGGGAACAAATTTGTCAAGAATGAATACTATCCCGATGGAGAGGCTCCCGAGCGTTCTATCGACGTGGAGATTGCCATCCACCTCAAGGAGCAGAACCGGGCCTTTAAGGTGGAAAAGTACGTCCACAGCTACCCGAACTGCTGGAGGACCGATAAGCCCATACTGTATTACCCGCTGGATTCCTGGTTTATCAAGGTGACCGAGGTCCGCGATCGCATGGTCGAGCTCAACCAGACCATCAACTGGAAACCCAGGTCGACTGGTGAAGGCCGTTTCGGCAACTGGCTGGCCAGCGCGAACGACTGGAACCTCTCCCGTTCGCGTTACTGGGGGATTCCCCTCCCGATCTGGAGGACAGAGGACAAGACCGAGGTGAGAGTAATTGCATCGGTGGCGGAGCTTAAACAGGCAATAGACGACAGTATAGAGAAGGGTTACATGGCGATCAACCCTTTTGCCGAGTTCGTGGATGGAGATATGTCCGAAGAGAATTATCAGCGGGTGGATTTACACAAGAACGTTGTGGATCGGGTAGTACTGGTTTCGGAATCCGGACGTCCCATGCATCGGGAGTCCGACTTGATCGACGTCTGGTTCGACAGCGGCTCCATGCCGTACGCCCAGTGGCACTATCCCTTCGAGAATAAGGAACTCATCGACGAGAATAAGGCCTTCCCCGCCGATTTTATTGCAGAAGGCGTGGACCAGACGCGGGGCTGGTTTTACACCCTTCACGCCATATCGACCATGGTGTTCGACCAGGTGGCCTACCGCAACGTGCTGTCCAACGGACTCGTACTCGACAAGGAGGGCAAGAAAATGTCCAAGCGACTGGGAAATGCCGTGGATCCATTCGAGACCCTGAAGAATTTTGGCCCCGATGCCACCCGTTGGTATCTGATGTCCAACGCGAATCCCTGGGATAACATCAAGTTCGACCTGGAAGGAATCTCAGAGGTCAAGAACAAGTTTTTCGGAACCTTGTACAATACCTATGCCTTCTTCGCCCTCTACGCGAATATTGACGGATTCACACATGAGGAGCCCGAGGTCTCGCTTTCGGAGCGAACCGAGATGGACCGGTGGATACTCTCGGAGCTGCATTCGCTGATCGAACTCGTCGACGGGGCCTATAAAGATTATGACGCTACCCGGGCAACGCGTGCGATTTCAGACTTCGTTCAGGATTACCTGAGCAACTGGTATGTCAGACTGGGCCGCAGGAGGTTCTGGAAGGGGGAATACGGTTCGGACAAGGTGGCTGCCTATCAGACCCTGCATGAGTGTCTGAGTGTAGTTGCCAAATTGGCTGCCCCGGTGGCGCCCTTCTACGCCGAGCACCTGTACCGCGACCTGAATCAGGTAACGGGCAGGGATGCGGAAGACAGTGTACACCTTACCCCATTCCCCGTGTCGCGAACCGAATGGATCGACCGGGAACTGGAAAACCGTATCGAAACGGCTCAGAAGATCGCTTCACTGGTTTTCTCCATCCGACAGAAGGAAAAGATCAAGGTCCGCCAGCCCTTGCAGCGAATGCTCATTCCCGTCCTGAACGAGGAACGCAGGCGGCAGATCGAATCCGTACGGCATCTGATACTGCCCGAGGTGAATGTCAAGGAACTGGAGTTCATGGACGATACTTCCGGCATCCTGGTCAAGAGCATCAAGCCCAATTTCAAAGTACTCGGACCCAAGTACGGAAGGGATATGAAGGAAATCGGCCTGAAAGTCGCCGGCTTCGATCAGCAGGACATCATCGAAATCGAACAAAATGGTGAAATCGAGATCGAACTGGAAAATAAATCCGTAAAATTAATGTTGACAGATGTGGAGATAACCTCACAGGATGTCGACGGATGGAATGTGGCCAATTCGGCCGATATAACGGTCGCTCTGGACACCACGGTGACCGAAGACCTGAAGAAGGAAGGCATCGCCAGGGAACTGGTGAACCGTATTCAAAACCTCCGAAAGGAGTCGGGTTATAACGTTACGGACCGGATCGTCCTGAAGTTCCAAAGGGACCCCTGGCTGAACCGGGCTGTACAAAGCAACACAGACTACATCAAGCAGGAAACCCTGGCCGACGAACTGTCCCTGGAGGATGCCCTTGGAGAAGGGGTCGAAATTTCCTTCGACGATGTAACGACCAAAATGTGGATTGAAAAAGTATAAGACTATGGCAGAGGAAAAAGTACGCTATACAGATGCCGAACTCGAGGAGTTCCGGGTACTGATCGAGGCGAAGATCGAAAATGCGAAGAAGCACCTCGAACTGCTGAGGAGTTCCTATATGAATGACGGGAATAATGGCACCGACGATACGGCACCGACGTTCAAGGCTTTCGAAGAAGGCTCGGAAACCATGAGTAAGGAGGCGAATACCCAGCTGGCCATACGTCAGGAAAAGTTTATTCGGGACCTCAAGAACGCCCTGCTGCGTATCGAGAACAAGACCTACGGAATCTGCCGGGTTACCGGAAAACTGATCCGAAAGGAACGCCTGAAGCTCGTCCCCCACGCCACGCTGAGCATCGAGGCCAAGAATATGAATAAAAATTAACCCCATGCGCCTGTGGTGGCTCCTGGCGTGCTTAGCCATCTCCGGCAACCTCAGTGCCCAGAAAGTCGAAGACTACCTACTGGACGCCGCGGAGGTCCGTAAAGTGAGAGTGGATGCGAGTCTCTTCGGAGAGGTAGCGGTCTACAATTCTCCCGACCAGTCGATCCGTCTCGAATTTACTTCCCGGGGTCCCTACAAGGACGATGCCCTGGTGACCTTCGAACAGGAGCAGGGTGAGCTCATCATAGGGTATGCCCTGGCCCCGGACCACTACCTGGAAAACGATAAAATCACTGCCCTGAAGACCTTCGAGATCTCCATTTCACTAGGGCTGCCTGCAGGCAGGTCACTGCAAATTGAGGGCGAGTCCGGTCGGGTAGAATGCCGGGGCAACTTCGGTACACTGGATATTAAAACGACCTCAGGGGACTGCTTCCTGAACGTACGGAGCACCTATACCCATGTGGATTCCATCAGCGGTGAAATTCAGTTGAAGGTGCAGGACGGACAGGTGGACGCCGGTAGTACCTATGGGCTGGTTAGCATAGACTCCATACCCGAGTCGGGATCGTATTACAAATTGAGCAGTCTGAGGGGAAACGTGGTTGTGGAACACCTCAAATAGCCCTATTTTAGGACACTTAAGAACCGGGCAATGACGCTTAAAAAATCCCTGATACTCATTTTTGTCGTCCTGTTGGTGGACCAGGCATCTAAGATTTATATCAAAACGAACTTCTTCTATCAGGAAAAGGTTGAGGTTTTCTCCTGGTTCTACCTGCTCTTTATCGAGAACGACGGAGCGGCATGGGGTACCAAACTCACCGACCTGATCCCGTCCCTGTCGCCTGAACTCGGGAAACTCATGCTCACCGTTTTTCGTCTCCTGGCCATAGGAGCCATTGGGTACTGGCTGTGGGGTATCATACAGAAAGGGCTGAACAATAAGCTGATCATATCCGTTTCCCTGATATTCGCCGGGGCCATGGGCAATATTATCGACTCCATGTTCTACGGACTGCTCTTCGAACAGAGTACACCCCGTCATATCGCCTCCATGTTCACCAATAACCCTTACGACGGCCTGTTTTACGGCAGGGTGGTAGATATGTTCTACTTCCCGATCATTGACACCCAATGGCCCGACTGGGTGCCCGTGGTAGGGGGCAAACCCTTCCGCTTTTTCGAGGCCATATTCAATGTGGCCGACGCTTCCATCAGCATAGGGGTGGGAATCTGGATAGTGTTCTATAAGTCAATTTTCGGCGAAATGAACCCTGCCGGAGAAGAAGATGTACCGGGGGCAGAAGACTAGAACCGGTGTGTCCGTGTTGGAGTAAGGGCATAGTCCAACCTCAGATCATGAGGTTCCGAGGGAAGGAGACTTTCTGAGGCTTCCAGCAGGGAAAGCCCAACCCAGATGCTGTCAGGGGTGCAAGACTCCCAGAGCCGATCGTAGAATCCCCCCCCATAACCCAGACGGTTGCCTTGCAGGTCGAAGGCCAGCAGAGGAACGAATACGACGTCAATTCGTGCTTCTTCCACAATAGTCGACGTATCGGAGGGCTCGGGTATACCGTATCGGTTCAGCTTGAGTCGGGTGTCACTCTGGAAAATGCGGGCGCTCATCACGCCTTTAGACTCGATGCGGGGCACGCAAGTCACCCGATCCGATGTATCGATCAGCTCTATAATACAGGCAGTATTCACCTCATCCCCCTGGCTGCGGGACAGAAAGCAGTGGTAGACCTTCCTATCCCAGATGGGAAGGTTTTTAACTTTCAGGCAGATGGACTGGTTATACGAC
Source organism: uncultured Flavobacteriaceae bacterium (assembly GCA_964550895.1). GTDB lineage: Bacteria > Bacteroidota > Bacteroidia > Flavobacteriales > Flavobacteriaceae > CAZKAP01. The sequence continues at coordinate 44,716 of CAZKAP010000015.1, read as the reverse complement.
TGAAGAGTAGCTGAGGTCAACCTGCTCCTGAGTTCCGAGAAATGAACCCGCAGTTCTTGTTTTTTCGCCAATAGTGAGCTAGGTTGAGGTTTGACGTGACGAAGTAATGCTGTCGGTTATTTTCTCGACGTAATGGTGTAAATTCTGAAGAGTACCATCAAAACGATGTAGCCCCCCAGAGCGATTAAATAATTATCCATTTCTTAACTTTTGGCATTTGCAATATACGAAATCGCATGAATCGATCTGTGAAAGGTGTGATAAAATTGATGATTTGCACTTTTCCGGATTATTACCTCAAAAAAATTCAAAAGTGATTTTAATAAAATGTAAAGCCTTTCAAGTGAATTCCCAACAGCCATTCGGGACTCCTTACTAATTTTATCGGGTGAATACCAGCGGCCGTATGTGCCGCACTAAAGGAACAGGAAGAATTAATATGGACACCAGCCTCGTGCTTCAGGGCCTTCCGGATAAACCCGGGGTTTATCAATTTTACGATAAGGCGGGTGAGCTTATTTATGTAGGTAAAGCCAAGAAGATCAAAAAGCGGGTGGCCTCGTACTTCAACAAGAGCTATCCGAACGCCAAGACCCGGGTCCTGGTTTCCCGCATCGAGCGGGTGGAGCATATCGTAGTTCGCTCCGAATCCGAGGCCTTGTTGCTGGAGAACAATCTGATCAAGGAGCATCAGCCCCGATACAACGTGCTCCTTAAGGACGACAAGACTTATCCCTGGATCTGCATAAAAAACGAACGATTCCCGCGCATCTTCCCCACCCGAAAGCGCATCAATGACGGCTCGCAATACTTTGGACCCTATACCAGTATGAAAACGGTTCGCACCCTCATGGATCTTATACGTGGGGTATATCCGCTGAGGACCTGCAATTACGATCTCAGCGAAGAGAAGATAGCCGCAGACAAATACCGGCTGTGTCTGGAGTATCACATAGGAAACTGCCTGGGTCCTTGCAAGGGCTATCAGGACACGGATTCCTACGACCGTCAGATCGAGGATATCCGTCAGATATTGAAGGGGAACTTCGGTTCCGCCCTGAGGTACTTCCGCCATCAGATGTCCGCTTATGCCGGGGAAATGGAATTCGAAAAGGCTCAGCTGGTAAAGGAGAAGATTCGCGTTCTGGAGAATTACCAGTCGCGCTCAACGGTAGTTAATCCCGGTTGGAAGGACCTTCAGGTGTACAGCATACTGTCCGAGCCCCAGCTGGCCTATGTAAATTTCCTGCAGGTGTCCCACGGGGCGGTAATAGGGGCACATACTCTCGAGATCAAGAAGAAGATGGACGAAGCCGATGTGGAATTGCTCGAACTCGGCATAACGGAGATCAGAAAACGGTTCCGTCCTGAGGGGAGCGAAGTCGTTGTACCCATGGAACTCGAATTGGGAGAAGGGATACGCATCACCGTTCCCAAAGCGGGCGAAAAGCGAAAACTCCTCGAGCTTTCCCTGCAGAATGCCAGGGCCTATCGCATGGAACGCTTCAAGCAGATCAAGCTCACCGATCCGGACCGGCACACCAACCGTATACTGGAGCAATTAAAGGCCGACCTGAGGCTGCCTGTTCTACCCCGGCATATCGAGTGCTTCGACAACTCCAATATACAGGGGAAATATCCGGTCTCGGCCTGCGTGGTGTTCCGGGATGCGAAGCCCGCCAAAAAGGAATACCGCCACTACCACGTCAAGACCGTGGCTGGCCCGAACGATTTTGCGTCTATGGAAGAGGTAGTCCACAGGAGGTACCGCAGGCTGCTTGACGAGGAAGAGCCCCTTCCCCAGCTGATCGTGATTGACGGGGGAAAAGGGCAGCTCAGTTCTGCCCTGAGGAGCCTGGAGGTGCTCGGATTACGAGGGAAGATTGCGGTGATTGGGATTGCGAAAAAACTCGAGGAGATCTTTTATCCCGACGACCCCATTCCGCTCTACCTCGACAAGAAGTCGGAAACCCTGCGTATCGTGCAGCAATTGCGGAACGAGGCCCACCGCTTCGGCATCACCTTTCACCGAAAGGCGAGGAGCAAGGGCCTTATGGCAAACGAGCTGGAGCAAATAAACGGGATAGGCGAGAAGACGGCTACCCAGTTGTTGCGTACCTTTAAATCGATGAAGCGCATCCGGGAGGCCGACCCGGGCGAACTGGAGAAAGTGGTGGGATCGGCCAAGGCAAAACTGATCTACCATGCCCTGCACCCCAGTTAGAACTAGTTGTTTTTTGCTGCTTTGCGGCCTGCTGCTGCTGGCACAAGTCTCCCTTGCCCAGTGGAAACCGGAAGCCGGGCAAAAACCCAGGATTGGACTGGTTCTCAGTGGGGGGGGAGCCAAGGGACTTGCCCATATAGGAGCCCTGAAAGTCATAGAGGAGGCCGGGGTGGAAATCGATTACATCGGAGGCAGCAGCATGGGAGCCATAGTCGGCGCCCTCTATGCCTCCGGTTATTCTGCCCACGAGCTCGATTCCATCTTTAACCGGACGAATCTGGCTGAGATGATACAGGACGAGGCTCCGAGGAGCGCCCGATCGTTTTACGAGAAGGAGAATTCGGAACGCTATGCCCTTTCCCTGCCCTTTGATGGTTTTAAGGTGAGTGTTCCCCAGGCCTTTTCCAGAGGACAGCGGGTGTATAACCTGTTGGTGCGCCTGCTGTATCACGTTCGGGACGTAGAGGACTTTTCCCAGCTTCCCATTCCCTTTCTGTGCACGGCTACCGATGTGGAACGGGGCGAGGTCGTCCTGCTGGATCAAGGGTATCTGCCCGAGGCGATCACGGCCAGCGGAACCTTTCCCTCCCTGTTCGAACCCATGGAAATCGACGGAAAGCTCCTGATCGACGGGGGTGTGGTGAACAACTACCCCATCGATGAGATCTGGTCCAAGGGGATGGACTATGTGATCGGGGTCGATGTACAGCACGGACTGCTGATACGGGATTCATTGTCTACCGCGACAGATATACTGTTACAGATCAATAACTATCGCACGGTCAAGGATATGGAAGCCAAGAGGCCGAAGACCACCGTATACATCAAACCGGAGATCGATGAGTACTCGGTAATCGATTTTGAGCAGGGCTCCCGCATACTGGAACTCGGGGAGGCGGCGGCCCGTAAACAGCTCCCGGCCCTGAGGAGCCTGGCCCAGAGTCAGAGGCGGCCGTCGAAAAGGACTATGAAAAAGGGTGTGGACACACTCGTCATCGCCAAACTCGACGTAGAGGGCAACAATCGGTTTACCCGTGGCTACCTCAAGGGTAAGATGCGGTTTACCCCAGGGGACACCATAACCTTCGAAGAATTCACCGAGGGCCTGGGAAACGTATCCGCTACCGATAATTTCCAGGGTATTCGCTATACCCTGAAAAGCAGCGGGGAAACGTCCGGTGACAGCCTGGCCCTTAAACTCAAAGAGGACCCGACAAGATGGTTCATCAAGATGGCCGCCCATTACGATGCCCTGTTCAATAGCTCAGCCCTGATCAACCTGACGCGCAAGAACCTCCTGGCCCGGGACGACAGGGCGTCCTTCGATCTGATTTTGGGCGATTTCGTTCGTTATCGGCTGCAGTATTACCTCGACAAGGGCAGCTACTGGTCCTTCGGTTTCAATTCCGAACTCAACGATTTTCGCGAACCCGTCCGTACGAACGTATTGCAGCAGAACTTCAACGCTCCTTTAGATCCGGGCCTGCAGGAGTTTACCATTACGGCTGTCGACCTGTCCAATCAGCTCTATTTTCAGACGGTATCCCGTGAGGAGCTCGCCCTTCGCCTGGGGCTTCAACACCAGTTCCTGAAATTCAGCACGACTACCTTTGTGTCGGATATTCCTGATGATCCGAACGACCCCGATCTGGGGGAAACCCGGCAGACCATATTCGACAACAGCCATTATTTTGGCCCTTACGGCTCTCTGACGCTGGATACCTACGACGATCGCTACTTCCCTACGCGAGGGGTGTTTTTCGATGGAAATTTCGAGCTTTACCTGTTCTCCTCCGACTTCAACGACAATTTCAGTGAGTTTTCTATAGCACAGGCCCGGCTGGGATTCGCTTTCGAACCCATCAGGGATGTCGCGGTAAACCTCGAAGTCGAGGGGGGCTTTAAACTGGGTCTTTCACCGGTGACTTCTTTTGACTTTGCCGTAGGGGGCTACGGAAATGAAAGATTGTTGAATATTATCCCATTCTACGGCATGGATCACTTCTCGGTATTGGGGAATTCCTTCGTGAAGAATTCCGCGAGAATCGACTGGTCCTTCGCGGAGAATAACCACCTTCTCGCGGTTTTTAATATGGCCAACGTGGAGGACGATCTGTTCCGCTCCGGTCGCTGGTGGAGTGGCCCCCAATTTACCGGGTACGGCCTGGGCTACGGTCTGGAATCTTTCCTGGGACCCGTTGAAGTCTATTATACCTGGTCTCCTGAAATGCGGGAAGGCCAGTTGTTGTTCTCGGTGGGCTACTGGTTCTAGTTTTAGTTAAATTCCGTTAAAGTCATTGGCCTGAGTAAACTTTACATTAATTTTACAAATGAGGGTGGTTCCCTCGATACTTTAAGTATTGGTTTTTCATAATTTAAAGTTTGGTTGGTTATTTAGAAAAAGCTCCGACGCTCGTCGGGGCTTTTTTTATACCCTGTAGTAAGGCCTGGATTTTAGAGGTGTTTCGGGTATTTAACGAGCTCTTAAGCGGTGTATTCCAAACGATTTCTCAAATTTGGTACACGATTTGGTCTCAACAATTCAGGACGAATTGCGTTTTAACTATCGTGAAGGCGACTAAAACGATGATTATGCGAACATTTTTACTCATACTATACCTTCTCGGTTTCGGGCTTTGCTCCGCTCAGGCACCTGCCGAATTACAACCCGGGGAGTCCCCCGGCAGCGTCGAGGACGAAAAACCCGTTGTGGAGTTCAGGGCTTTCAAGCCCGGTGAATGGCTCAAGTTCCGCATTCACTACGGCATTTTTAACGCCAGTTTCGCTACTCTCCACCTGAAGACCGATACCCTGAAAGGACAAAAGGTCTTTCATGCCGTGGGTGAGGGAAGGACGACTGGTCTCGCCAGGGCCTTTTTTAAGGTAGATGATCTTTATGAGAGCTACTTCAGCATGGATAGCATACAGCCTCTTCGGTTTATTCGAAAAATAGACGAGGGAGGCTATACCAAGGATGTGGCCATTGATTTCGACTACGACCAAAAAAAGGCTGTGGTATTGGACAATAAGACGCAGCAGACGACCCGGATCGATGTACACAAGGATATACAGGATTTGGTGTCCGCGTCCTATTATCTTCGGAACAATTATGACCCCAAGGCTTACGAGCCGGGCGAATTCCTGGACATGGACATGCTTTTCGACAACAACGTGTACAAATTTCGGCTCAAGTATCTCGGTAAGGAGATTGTCCGGACCAAATTCGGAAAAGTCGAGTGTCTGAAGTTTCGGCCCTATGTGCAGGCCGGAAGGATTTTCAAGGAACGTGAGAGCCTGACGCTCTGGGTGAGCAACGACCTCAACCGCATTCCTATCCGCATCAAGGCCGATCTGGCCGTAGGCTCGCTGAAAGCCGATCTGGATGCCTTCAACGGGCTGCAGAATCAGTTCAAGATTATCATGAGAAGGAGGTAGGCATGTCGGAGCAAGATCCCCTGTGGTCCCGTATCCACAAACTGGAAGAGAAGTTCCGATATAGCGGCCAGGACCTTCTGGATTATCTGGATGGCCTGCTGTACCAGAGGTATCTCACTTATTGGGATTACATACACCTCGATACCCTGCTCAGCCTGCAGACTCCCAGGACCCATTTGCCGGATGAGGAAATCTTTATCGTTTATCACCAAATCACCGAGCTGTACTTCAAACTCATCCTGCATGAACTGAAACAACTGACCGAGCGTCCATTCGGGGAAGGCACACGGGTGAAGGAGCGGGTAGACCGGATCAATGCCTACTACAAGGCCCTGATTTCATCCTTCAGCATCATGGTTAAGGGGATGGATAAGTCCGAATTCCTTTCATACCGCATGGCCCTTCTTCCTGCCAGTGGATTTCAGTCCGTGCAGTACCGGATGATAGAACTCTACGCCACCCCTCTGGAGAATTTGATTCGCCCGGGCAGGGAAGCCGAAGAAGGGGTATCCTCGGAGGCAATGGACGAGATGCTGGAGCGCCTGTACTGGAAATCCGGGGCGACGGACAAGAAGTCCGGTGAGAAGACCCTTACACTAAAGCAATTCGAGCACCGTTATAATCCTAGATTAAAGCGAATAGCCGGGGAACTCAGGGGCAAGACCCTTTACGACCGATACCTGGAGTCCGATGAGGAAATCCGAAAGGACGAAGCGCTGCAACAGAGCTTGCAGCTGATGGATTATCGCGCCAACGTGGAATGGCCGCTGATGCATCTGGGCTCTGCGAATCGCTACCTGGACCGGTCGAAAGGTGCAACGAGCTCCACAGGGGGGACAAATTGGAAAACTTATTTGCCTCCCCAATTCCAGAGAATCATATTTTTCCCAACTTTGCACGCGAGAGAATCGCTGGAAGAATGGGGAAAACTTAAGGACATCGAGGATTCCGGCGGAAACTGACTGACATATGACCAAGCGTTCCTTACTGATCGCCCTTGTTTTGTTGCTGTATACAGCCTGCAAGGAACAACCCTCCCCCTCCTTAGCTCAACCCCTTTCCCAGGTATCCATCAAGCCCATAGTCAAGAAGTTCGGTTTTAACTTCGATAATTTCGATGTGGTCATGGACACCATTCGAAGGGGAGAGGTCTTCGGAGAACTCATGATGAAGTACCAGGCAGATTACGAAAAGGTCATTCACGTGGCTAATGCGTACAAGGACAGCTTCAATGTGCGTAAGATCAAGGTGGGCAAACCCTACGTAATCTTGAAGTCCAAGGACAGCCTGAACAAAGCACAGGTGTTTATCTATGAAGACGATCTGATCAACTATACGGTGGTCGACCTGCGCGACAGTGCCGTGGCCTATCGGGGCAAGAAGAAGGTCACCTACCGCGAGCGGGAGATCTCGGGTGTGATCGACAACAGCCTGTATGTGACCCTGGACGAGCAGGGAATCGACCAGCAGATCAGCTACCACCTGGCCAATATCTATGCCTGGAATATCGACTTCTTCCGGCTGCATCCGGGGGATCGATTCAAGGCCGTCTACAAGGAGCGCTTTATCAACGACAGCATCTATGCCGGGGCCGAGGAAATACAATCGGCCGTATTCGAGCATAAAGGAAAGCCGTATTACGCCTTCCAGTACGGGGTCGACAGCATGGTCGGGGCTCCTGAATACTACGATGAGAAGGCCGGCAACCTGCGCAGGACCTTTCTCAAGGCCCCCGTTAAGTTTCGCAACTACCGCATTTCCTCCCGCTATAACCTGAAGCGGAGGATCAGGTACTACGGAAACCGCATAAGGCCGCATAAAGGCACGGATTACGCAGCGCCCTACGGGACTCCGATTATCGCCACCGCGGACGGGGTGGTCACGGAATCCACCCGGCGTGGGGGAAATGGAAAATACGTAAAGATCCGGCACAACGGTACTTACAGCACCCAGTACCTGCACATGAAGGCGCAGAAAGTACGCAGGGGTCAGAAGGTGCGACAGGGAGATGTGATCGGATGGATCGGAATGACAGGTAATACCAGCGGCCCCCACGTGTGCTACCGGTTCTGGAAGAATGGCCGGCAGGTCGATCCCCTGAGAGAAAAACTCCCCGCAGCCGATCCCCTTGCGGACAGCCTGAGGCCCGCCTATTTTGAACATATAGCCTCTCTGATGGAGCGGCTCGAATCCATTCCGTATACCTTGTCCGGGGAAGAGGCCTCCATGGCTGAACAGGAAAGTGATACCTTGCCCCCGGCATTATAAATCTAACCCATGTCATTACCCACTACCAACCCGACTACTACCCAGGCGTGGGGTCGGTTAAAGGATGCCTATGCGCGCATCGCCCAGACCCCCATACAGACCTTCTTCGATCAGGAACCCAACCGGGCTTCCGAGTTTTCTGTTTCTCTGCCGGGACTCGTCCTGGACTACTCCAAGAACCGGATCGATCGGCAGACGCGCGACGAATTGATTGCGCTTGCGCGCGAACTGGATCTGGAACGGGGCATAGCGCAGTACTTTTCCGGTGAGCCCATCAATCATACCGAAGGCCGCGCCGTGTTGCACACCGCGTTAAGGGCCGCCGAGGGTTCCGATGTACGCGTGGACGGTGAGAATGTCATTCCCGCGGTGTACCAGGTTCGCAGTAAGATGAAGGAGTTCACCGAGGGCGTCCTGAACGGTACGCTCAGGGGAAGTACCGGAAAGACATTCACCGATGTCGTAAATATAGGCATAGGAGGTTCGGACCTGGGCCCGGTTATGGTGACCGAGGCACTGGCCGCGTATCGTACCGGCCTGAGACTGCATTATGTCAACAATGTGGATGGGGACCACGTCACGGAGATCATCAGGGAACTGGATCGGGAAACCACCCTGTTCATCATCGTATCCAAGAGCTTCGGCACCCAGGAAACCCTCACCAATGCCCGTACCATACGGGACTGGTTCCTGCAGGAAAGGGCTGAGGAAGACATAGCTGATCACTTCGTGGCGGTATCCACCAATGCCTCGCGCATAGCCGAATTCGGGATCCGGGAAGACTTCGTCTTTCCCATGAGCGACTGGGTCGGAGGCCGTTTTTCGCTGTGGAGTGCGGTGGGCCTTTCGATTTCCCTGGGGGTCGGCTACGATAATTTCGAACGGCTGCTGGACGGGGCCCAGGCCGCGGATGAGCACTTCCGTACTGCCCCATTCGAGAAGAATATTCCAGTATTGCTGGGCCTGATCGGTTGCTGGTATGCGGATTTCTTTGGATGCGAGACCGAAGCGGTAGTGCCGTATTCTCAATATTTACACCGCCTCCCGGCCTATCTGCAGCAAGGGGTCATGGAGAGCAATGGCAAGAGCATGGGCCGAGACGGCCGGCGGGTCAATTACCCGACCTGCGGCATTATCTGGGGGGAGCCCGGTACCAATTCCCAGCACGCCTTCTTCCAGCTTATTCATCAGGGAACTCCTCTGATTCCGGTCGATTTCATCGGATTTCGGCAATCGGTTCACGGCAATCGGGACCACCACGACAAGCTGATGGCCAATTTCTTTGCCCAGACCGAGGCCCTCATGAAAGGAAAAAGCACGGACACGGCCTTTAAGGAGCTGCTTCTTAAGGGTATAGGCGAAACGGAGGCTCGCGAACGGGCTCCGTTTAAGACCTTCGAAGGAAACAAACCCACCAATACCCTGTTATTTGACAGGCTTACGCCCGCCAGCCTGGGGCAGTTGATCGCCTTTTACGAGCACAAGATTTTCGTGCAGGGTTACATCTGGAATATTTTCAGCTACGACCAGTGGGGGGTAGAGCTCGGAAAGGAGCTCGCCACGACGATCCTGAATGAGATCAAAGGGGGAAGCATAAGTGCCGATCATGACCCTTCAACGCTTAACCTACTGAGGTACTATTCCTTATAATATTGGTTTACTTTTTGGTAATGTTAGGCTAAACATTTACCAAAATTCACTCCGCTTTCTTCCTAAAATTCTTAACATTCAGGTCAATTCTGACGGTTTGGAGTTAATGTTATCATAAGGGCCGGGGCAGTTCATTACCGCACTTTTGTAGAGCTAAAATTAAAACTCTGCAAAATGAAAAAACTACTTACGTTTATGGTCCTGGCACTGTCTGCGGCAACGCTGTGGTCCCAGGGTGTAACAACGGCCTCCATGGGTGGTAAGATTACCGATTCTGCCGGTGAGCCCCTCCCCGGTGCGAGCGTTGTTGTTACTCACTTACCTTCCGGTTCCGTTTATGGTGCTGCGGCCGATTTTGATGGATTTTACCGGGTATCGGGTCTGAGACCCGGTGGTCCCTACAAGGTAGCCATTACCTATCTGGGGTACACCGACTTCATGCGAGAAGGCATCTTTATTCAGTTGGGTGAAAACTTCCGGGTGAGTCCCAAGCTACAGGAAAATGCCACCGCCCTGGAAGAGGTCGTACTTACTGGTGAAGGGGGTACGGGTATATTTTCGGCTAAGAGGACCGGTTCTGAAACGGTGATCAACAACCGAACCATCCAGACCGTTCCCGCTGCTTCCCGTTCTGTCGCCGACTTCGTTCGACTGACGCCTCAGGCACGTCTGACTGAAGGTAACGATGGGTTTTCCATTTCTCTCGGTGGTGCCAACAACCGCTATAATGCGATATACATCGATGGTGCGGTCAATAACGACGTATTCGGACTCGCCGGCTCGGGTACGAATGGTGGTCAGACCGGTGTAAATCCCTTCTCTGTGGATGCCATCGAGTCTTTCCAGGTGCAGCTCTCTCCATACGATGTGAAGATCGGTGGATTCGCCGGTGGTGCAATCAATGCGATTACCCGTTCCGGAACCAACGATTGGGAAGGTTCCGCCTACTACTTCCTGCGCAACCAGGACCTGGCGGGCAAGACGCCTGTTAACCTTTCCGGAGACGACGAGCGCGAGAAACTGGACGAATTTACCGCCCAAACCTATGGTGTTCGTTTAGGCGGTCCGATTATCAAGGATAAGCTGTTCTTCTTCGTGAATTACGAGCGTCAGGATGACGAGATTCCTCTTCCGTTTAACACCGATGAGTACAACGGTGACTCTGGTGCACGTTTGGGTGAGCTCGCCAGCTTCCTGCAGTCCAACTACAACTACAATCCCGGAGCGGCTGGAAGTCAGCTTCGAACACTGGAGTCCAACAAGCTGACCTGGAAACTGGACTGGAACGTATCGGATCGCAACAAGGTCTCCCTGCGCCACAGCTACGTAGGTGCAGAGAACCTGGAGTCCCGAGGTAGTAGCCAGGGCTTCATCGGATTCGAAAATGGTTCCGAGTTCTTTGAGACCACTACGAATTCCTTCGCTCTCGAATGGAACTACAACGGGAACAAGACCGCTAATAGCATGATCATTGGCTACACCCGCGTTCGTGACGACCGGGATCCATTCGGTGATCCATTCCCAACGGTTCAGATTCAGGACGGTAACGGAAACATCCAGTTTGGTGCCGAGCGATTCTCTACGGCTAACCTGCTGGACCAGGATATCTTTACCTTCACTAACAACTTCGAGATATACTCAGGTAAGCACACGATTACCCTGGGTACGCACAACGAATACTCACAGGTGAAGAACCTGTTCTTCGCCTCTAACTTTGGATACTATGTATTCGATAGCCTAGATTCTTTCCTGGCTTCAGGTCCTAACAACATCGTAGGACTGGAAGACTACCAGAAGGGTTACTCATTGGTCGGCGATGGAACCGTAGGTGACGAGTCTGCTGGTGCTTCAGAATTCGACATCCTGCAGCTCGGTTTTTACGTACAGGACGAAATTCAGTTTTCCGAGAAGTTCAAGGTAAATGCCGGTATCCGGGTAGACTTCCCCATCTGGTCTGACGGCCCCGTGAACAACGACTTTAACAACCGTACCATTCCTCTGCTGGAAGCCGCTGGTAAGGACTTGCAGGGGGCTCTGGTGGGTCAGGGACCCCGTACTCAGGCTCATGTGGCTCCTCGTGTAGGATTTAACTGGGACGTATTCGGTGATCGCTCTACGCAGATCCGCGGCGGATTCGGGATTTTCACTTCCCGTATGCCCCTGGTATGGCCCGGTGGTACCTACAACAACAACGGTATAACCGGTGGTTTCGCGGGTGACTTCAACACTACCATTACCGGATTCACAGGTGATGTGGCGGATTCGCCTGTAAACGTTGAGCCCGGAACCGGTGGTACAGGTGGTAATATCGATATCATCTCACGTGACTTCAAATTGCCTCAGATCTTTAAGTACAGCCTGGGTGTGGATCAGAAACTCCCCGTCTGGGATCTGGTTCTTACCGGTGACGTGGAGTTCGGTGACTGGATTCAGAATATTTTCTATGAGCAGCTGAATATTGGAGGACCCGCTGGGAATCTGGCGGGAGCGGACAACCGTCCCGTATACGATCGCTTCACGCGTATCGATCCCGACTACAGTTCTGTATACCTGCTGTCCAACACCGGCGAGGGTCGCACGTTTAACTCAACAGTAACTCTGACCAAGCCGTTCTCTAATGGATTTACCGGTTTCGTATCCTGGAACTTCAATAGTGCCTACGATGTGTTCCCCGGAACGTCTTCTCAGAACAGTTCTCAGTGGAGAGGTCTGCTAACCGTTAACGGTAAGAATGCCAATCCAGGCCTGACCCGATCCGATTTCTACGGAGGTCACCGCTGGCTCGCCAATGCTTCCTATCAGTTTGAGTGGAGCGATAACGTCAAGACCACAATTGGTCTTACGTACGAAGGATCTCAGTCCCGCAGGGTTTCTTATGAATACCGCGAGGGAACCGACCTGCTCAACGATGACTCCCGTGATAACGCCCTGATCTACATCCCAAGGAACGAATCGGAGATCAACCTGGTAGATCGCGAAATCCGAGGTGAGCTGGTAACCGCCGCCGAGCAGTGGGCTGCGCTGGATGCCTACATCGATAGCAACGATTACCTCAGTGGTCGTCGCGGAGATTACGCCGAGCGTAATGGAGATCGCGGTGCCTGGAGCCATGTTGTGGACTTCAAGCTGCTGCAGGATTTCAGCATCAATGTAGGAGACAAGAAGAATACCCTGCAGCTCTCTGCTGACATCTTCAACTTTACCAACCTGCTGAATAAGGAGTGGGGACAGCGTAACTTCATCCCATCGGAGGTAGGTCTGATTCAGACCGTATCCCGTGGAGATGCCACCACGCCTCCTTCTTTCTTCTTCGATCCCAACACGCCCAGTACCATCCGTCGAATCGACGACAACGGTATACAGAGCTCACGTTGGCAAGCGCAGATAGGTGTAAGGTACATCTTCAACTAAGCACAATTAGTCACACTACCTGCAAAACCCCGGTCGCCCAGATGGCGGCCGGGGTTTTCTTTTTTATCGGGCGATTCTGTCCGGTTCTTACTGGCCTCGGGCCTGAGGGAATTGTATCTTTAAGGCCTAAAAAAAATGAATATGGATTTGGTAAAGACCCTGCAAACTGTACACTCCACCCTGGCCTATGTAGCCCTCTTCGTATTATTGATTGCCGTAATCAATGCGTTTACCGGTTGGCTGGGAAAACGGGAGTACACGCTACACAAAGATTTGCGAATCAGTTTGTTTGCTCTCATTTTTGCCCATATACAGCTGGTGATCGGTTTGGTTGTCTATTTCGTGTCCCCTAACGGATTCAGCGCCCTACAGAGCATGCCCATAGGAGACATGAGTCCTGTGGTTCGTCAGCTCGCGCTGGAACATCCCACCACCAATATACTGGCCATCGCATTCATCACTCTGGGCTGGTCCCGGCATAAGCGCATGACCGTGGACGCGATGAAGTTTCGCTCCCTGGCCCTGCTCTACGGTTCGGGCCTGTTGCTGATCCTTTCCCGCATCCCCTGGGAGCGATGGTTTTCCTGAGGAGTAATCCAGCTTAGAACCACATAAACAGGGAAATGGTCGCTAAAGCCTCCGCGGTAGCTGCCGTATGAGTACGTCCGCTTCGGACTGCCTGTAAAGGGGCCGTCCCCTTCCCAGAGAAATTGTGGAGCGTATATACCTGCGCCCAGGTAGGCCCACCCTTGTTGGGCTTCCTTCAGGGTCTGGCTGATTAGAATCTGATCGTACAACTGCCATTGGCTGTTGTGGGCCAGGGTGCCCCATCCCAGTTCGTAGGCCCATAAGTAGGGGTTGTATAGCCGTTCACTTTTCCGGCGGGAATACCCCATGGATGGAGTCTTGCACAGACCCGTTAGTGCACTCAAAGCCGAGTCGGTCGGGTTGTCGTTGAGGTCACCCATTACCGCGATTTTGGCCTTGGAATCCAGTCGCTGTATGGAATCCAGTATCTGACAGACTCGTTCGGCGGCCTGCATGCGATGTCCCTGACTCCGTCGGATCCCTCCGCTTCTAGAGGGCCAGTGGTTGACCAGGACATACAGTGGTTCTCCCCGGAGTATGCCGTGGACGACCAGGATGTCGCGGGTGTATTTGCGTTGGCCTTCGGGGCTTTTGAGTAATAGCCGGTGGGCATTCCAGTGCAGGGGCCTGAAGTCCTTTTTCTGGTAGAGCACCGCGACATCGATGCCCCGCCGGTCCGGAGAATCGTGATGGATAATGCCGAACCTGTATTTACTCAAACGCCCGGTGGATATGAGATCCCTGAGCACGCCGTGATTCTCAACCTCGCACACACCGATAACGGATGGGATCTGACCGATATCAGTGGATAGGCCACTTAAGGCCTTGCTCAGGTTCCTGAGTTTGCGGTCGTACCGATTGCCGGTCCAGGCCTGTCGGCCATCCGGGGTCCAGTCCTCATCCCAGATGGTGGTATCTCTCCGCGTATCAAAAAGATTTTCCAGGTTGTAAAATGCCAGTACGGCCTGATCCTGACCGCAAACGGAATATAGAAGAAAGAGCAGTAGCAGAGAGGTTAAGATAGCTTTCATACGCCAGACGAAGCTAGGTTTAGGGTCTGCAAGGAACACGCAGGACCAGGGGATAGCTTAGCGGAACCAAAACCACAGTCACTATGGGGAAATCCCTGCTGTTATGCTGGATGGTACTGCTCGCTTCCCGGGTGAGCCCGCAAAGCGAAGATGCGGGGATGTTCGATTGGGAGGAACAGGAAGAACTCAGGGATACGGATGGCCCGGTCGGAAACGGGCAACCGCTATTACAGCCTTCTACGGACCGGTTCACGCAGACGGCACGATTCGAGTTCAGCCAGGCCTTTTTCAGCAATCGCGGTTTCGATCGTCGCTGGGTTTCGTCTTACTTTAACGGGTTTCCTATGGAGGATCCTTTTCAGGGCGGAGCCCGCTGGCTGTTGTGGTCATCGCTCTACGACTGGAATCGCGAAGGTTGGGCTTACAGCGGCTCCAGGCCGGATAGATGGGGTGCATCCGGACCGGGCGGCTCCGAGTGGGTCGAAACCAGCCTGGATCGACAACGGCCGGGTACGCACCTCCGGGTCTCCGCCTCCAATCTGAATGTACAAGGCAGTGTTCGCGTCCGTCGCATAGGATATACCGATAAAGGCAAGTATCAATATGGAATGCATGCGGGAGTGGGGGCGGCTGGCACGGGTTACCGGGAAGGTACTCCACGCCGGGACACCCAACTGTACATGGGAATCAGGCCAGGTGGAGATACCGTGCGTACATGGGAGGCTGTACTTATTCATCAGCACTCCTTTCGCAGCGGATCGTCTGCCCTTACCCAGGAATCGGTGAAGCTGGCGGGAACAACCTATAATCCGAGCTGGGGGTTGGATGGAGGCCGTATGCGAACGGCCGCTCCCCGCAGTCGTCGCCTAAGTTATGGCTCCATCCGCTTAGAGGGTTCCCGGGCCGCATTCAATTGGGAATTGGGGTGGGCAGGATTGATAGAATCGAATCGGAGGGGGCGCCTGGGTTACCGAAATGCCCCCAGTCCCCGGCCGGATTACTACCGCTATCTGCCTTCGTACTATATGCAGCGGTCGTCTTATCCTACAGGTGGCATACGTGCACTGGAAGTGGCGTTCCTTCAAAACAGGCAGATCGACTGGGATAGATTGAGGTATTTGAATTCCCAGGCAGGACCCTCTTCCCCCGCTTCCTATTTCCTCTATGATCAGGTAGTCCGTACCCTTGAAGGACAATTCTCGGCGCGTATTTACTCTCGTAGAGCGGGTGGAGACTGGGATTGGAGTATGGGCCTCAACAGCCGGTGGACGGACCAAAGACATTTCGGTGAACTGACCGATACCCTGGGTGCCTCATTCGTACTGAACCGCGATTCTTTCTCGGACCGCTCTTACGACCTCCTTGGCAAGGAAAGCAGGCAGGCGGGTGAAGGATTCCAGCACGATCTGAAAATGGCGTTCGCACAACTGGGCCTTTCCGGGTATCTGGAGAAGAAGTTTGGAGACTTTAAGGTTAAGCTTGCCGGGCAAATGCTGGGAGGCCTAAGCTGGAGGTATCGGGGTTTGAATAATGAATTGTTCCCGGATTCGTCGGGACAGCCCTCAAAGGTGTTCCGGCAATGGGGCGCGCAGCTGCTTGCCACTCTTAACTGGAGAATGAATCTCAGAAACTTCGTGGATATTACCTTGCATACCGAAAAGGCTTTGCTCACGGGAAGACAGCTCTTTCCTTTCCCGGAGTACAGCAGTCGGCTCTTTCCCAATCTCAATAACCCTTCTGCCAAGGTGCTGGAACTGACCTATCACATCCGTTGGCCGGAATGGCAAGGTCGCATCAGTGGTTTTGGTGCCCTGTTGAATAACGAAAGAACCACTAGGATACAGTACGTCAGGGCTTCGGAGGGCGCTGCACTGGTTAATGAATTTATTTATGGGCTTCAACAGGTCCATATCGGTCTGGAAGGAGGAATCGATTGGGAAGTTATCCCCGATGTCACCCTGTATACTGCCTTTTCCCTGGGGGATTACCGGTTTTCCGGCACTGCACGGGGAGCGCTCTTTCCTCTGCCCGGACTGGAATCCTCAAACCCGGCTGAATGGAATCTCGGTTCGATTCCGGTGAAGGGAATGCGGGTTGCAGGAAGTCCCCAGCAGGCATGGTCCGTGGGTGCTTACCTCAGGCATGTCGGCAAGTGGCGGGTGGGTCTATCCCTGAATCACTTCTCCCGGAATTTCGTCAGTCCATCCCTGATCCGGAGAAGCGACTCCTTTGTCCGGGGTTGGCAGCCCGTTACCAAAACCGATCCTCTGCTGGAGCGGTCCCGCTTTAATCAGGAGCCGATGCCTTCGGTGTTTCTATTACGGGCCTCCTTAGGGAGGTCGTTCAGGAGCGGATCGGGCTATTACAGCCTTTATTTTTCGGTTTCGAATTTACTCAACGAGACCTTCCGTACCGGAGGATTCGAACAGGGCCGGCTGGGTACGCTGGCCGAATGGAGTGAGGATCGGTACAGCGGTCATCCGGTTTTCGGTCCCCGGTTCTGGTATGGCCCGGGACGGACCTTCTCGATTTCAATCAAGTACAGTCATCCATAACACATTCATATGCCTTCAAAACCCTTATTACCGTTTCAGCTGTTGTCTGCTCTTTTCCTGCTGTTAATCGCCTGCTCCTGTAGTTCCGACAGTCCTGGTGTCCCAAAGGGTTGTGGCGATGCGGACGTGCAACTGGTAAGCCCTTCACTTCTGGCAGACAGCCTTTCAGCGGCTACCATCGTTTTCGAACATCCCTGGTACGTCGAGGGCCAGGTGGCTTCTTCCGACGAATCGGGCAATTTCTACCGGGAAATCTACCTGCAGGATCCTGAGGGAGTGGGTCCCGCCATAGTACTGCACACGGACCTGATCGAATCGCATAAAGTCTATCCTGTAGGTTCTCTGCTCAGGGTTTCCTTGCAGGGAGCCTGCCTGAAAAAAAGCGACGGACTGCTGCACGTCGGTTCCGTTGAGGAGATCTTTGGAAATCCCGTTCTTGGGCCCATACCCACACCCTTACTCGCCGACTATATACCGGAAGCATGCGTACAACCCGGTATTCCCGTTGTTGAAAGTCTTGATATCTCCGGACTTGCTCAGGCATTACCGGGCACCCTGGTGCGCCTGGATAGCGTACAGTTTACCTCCGACGCCGTCGGGCAGGCCTTTGCGACTACCGGCGAGGACCGCCTCATTCAGCTCGAGGATTGCCAGGGGGCGACCACGGGGCTTTTTACCAGCGGTTATGCCGATTTCAGGGATCAATCCGTTCCCACCGAATCGCTGAGCATTACTGGCGTATTGATCCCCGGTGAGGATGCTCTTCAAATCGCCGTTCGAACCTTTGAGGATATACGGATCCTGGGCAGCCGTTGCCCAATGGAGCCTGAGCTGGAGGTGGCTGCAGAACTCCTGATCACCGAGGTCGCGGATCCCGAAAACCTGCCGGCCGCACGCTTCGTGGAGTTGCACAACCCCACCGAAGAAAGGGTACGCCTGGATGGCTGGAGCCTGGAGCGTTACACCAATGACGGGCTTGAACCGGGATCTATATATGCCCTGGATGGATTCGTACTGGAGCCCAGGGGCCTACTGGTCATAGCCCGGGATAGCAGCGTTTTCAGGCAGACCTATGGATTTCTTCCGGCGGGTGAGGCCGGGCGTAACAGTGTGGCGGACTCCAATGGGGACGACAACCTGCTCCTGCGCAAACCGGGAGGAAGTGTGGCCGATCTGCTGGGTCGTATAGGAGAAGACGGGAGCGGAACCGACCACGAGTTCGAGGATGGTCGGGCCTATCGGAAAGCCGAGATCGGCGCGGGAAATGCGGTGTTTGAACCTTCGGAATGGGTATTCTGGAACGATACCGGAGCCTCGGGCACCATCAATCTTCCACAGCAGGCACCCCAGGATTTCGATCCCGGCGAACGCAATTGAGCCTATTTGCGGACGGAGATGTGGATATGGCCCTTGTGCCCGCCTACCTCGTGGTAATATGACCATTTCTGGTTCTCCAGGGTGTACTTGTACTTGAGGAAGGGTCCGAAATTCTCTCGTATGTACGGAAATTTATTGAAGGCCTGTTGCAATTCAAAGATCAGACGGCGGTTGGCACCCTCCTTAAAATACATACGGGTTCCGTTGATGCGGCTGATGTCCACGGCCATTCCGCTGTAATGGTTACTGTTCGGTCCGTGGAGGCCATTGGTGGTGGAACTGATGTGGACCGTTTCTATGCGTTCCGGAAATTTAAGCTCCTCGAGAACCGCATTGGCCTCTCCAACGGCAAATTGTATGGCTTCGATCAGCAGGGGATTCACGGGCTGATCCGATGACAGCTGATCGCTGTCTGTAATACCAAAGCTGAGTTCAATTTCCGTACAATCTTCCAGGAAGAGGGGCGCCTGTATATTCATAAGTCCCTCGGGGTTTTCAGATTCCTCCATAGGGATGTCAGGAGAGGCGACGGCCAGGTAGCGGTCGTTCAGATTGACCTCTAGGTTATTTGCCAGGTTACTGACGGCCGATTTAACAAAGGCATTGTCCAGGCTGGCGTCGAATTCCATGGCCGCCATCAGACGAATGGCTGAGGTGCGGTTGGCCGACAGGTAGTCCACCTCAGACTGGCTGAGATTCAGGGTCTGTTGCATCCCGCTGAGTTCCCGTTGGAACCTTCGGCTGTTATTCATCAGCCTGCTGCTGAATTGGGCCTCCTCGGCGCTCAGGTTGCTCGCCTGAGTCAGGCGGGCCCGGAGACGCGTAGGCTCCTGTGAATGTACAGACATGCACGATAGGGTTAAAACAGCCAACAGTAAAAGCAGGTAGGGCTTCGTTGTATTCATAGCAGTTCCTTAGGTTGTAAGAAGCCCTAAAATATTATAAATAAGGAAACTATCCTCAGGATCTTCCTGGAAATTCTCCGGTTTGACCCTGCGGAAAGGCGCCCGTGACCGCTGCGCCAGGCGAAAACCGCGTGCCCAGCCTACGGTATTTGCAAGATGCCAACGGCTTCTATAGCTTTATGGTACTTATGGGGATGGGGAACCCTTTTCGTAAAGCACCCTAAAACCAAATAGTTATGTACAGCGAATTGCGTATCGCCCTGTGCCAGATGGAACTCAGCTGGGAGGATGCAGAGGAGAATTTCAGAAGGGTGGAGAAATTGGCAGAGGCATCCGGTGAGTCCTGGGACCTGCTAATCCTGCCCGAGATGTTCAGTACGGGCTTTACCATGAAGCCCGAGAGCCTGCCTCCCCGGATTGGCGAACAGACCCTGGATTGGATGAAGGATTTTGCCCGCAAGAGTGGGGCCGCCGTCACGGGAAGTACCGTTTACAAGACGGCCGACGGTTTCTTTAACCGGTTACTGTTCGTCGACCCCGGACAGCCTGAAGTGCTTATCTACGACAAGCGTCACCTTTTTACGCTGGCGGGGGAACAGCACCATTATCGTCCAGGCAAGGAGCTTCTGTTAATGGAATACAAGGGTTTCAGACTCTGTCCGCTGATTTGTTACGATCTGCGCTTCCCCGTCTGGTCGCGGAACGTATCGGGCTACGACCTGCTCTTGTATGTCGCCAATTGGCCGGTACCGCGAATACAGGCCTGGGACCTCCTGCTGAGGGCCCGGGCTATAGAGAATATGGCCTATTGTGTCGGGGTAAACCGCATCGGTTCTGACGAAGGGGGGCATGAGTATTCCGGCCATAGCGTGCTTATCGATCCCCTGGGGAATGTTGTCCAACAGCTGGAGGGTGAGGAAATCAAGGCATTTACCCTGAAGAAGAACACATTGAGCGACCTGCGTACCCGACTGCGGTTTCTGGACGACCGGGATCATTTTAGGCTCCTTGACCCTTCCTAATCCTCCCGACCCGGTAGGGAAAGTGTCCGTTGTTCGGGTTCTTCCGGAGGCTGCTCCCCGGTGGGGTCGAGTATAAAGGTCTCGTTCTGCTCCCAGTTGGCCCGAAGTTCAATGTACCCGGGGTAGTACTTGACGATCTCGGGCTGGGTTCCCCTTAGGAAATCCCCCGGATCCCACTCTTTGTTTCCATTTGTATCGTATACGATTCGTACTCCATACTGCCCCGGCGGCATGTTAGGGAAATCGAAGCGGGTCTCTTCGGTAGAGTATCGCTTCAGTATGGGTTTGTCCTCCTTGTCCGTCAGTTCCAGAATCAGGGGAAACTCTGGCGAGCCTTCCAGATTGAGCATCAGGTTACCCACCTCGGCAAATCCGGGGGTTTTTACCGAGAATTGCAGGGTGTCGTTCACCTGACCGAAGAAATCCGTTATGGCTCCGGGCAGGGCAGCGATACGATAGGAGGTCGAGGGAACCCGTTCGAAATCAAAATCAACCCGGTTCCGGGTCGAATCCAGGGTGATTTCTGCCTGAAGGGGTATGCTGTCGCTTTGCAGTACCAGGAATCTGGAGACATTCAGGCTGTCGATCGGGATGTTAGCCGCAATGCGGAAGCTATCGTAATAGGGAAGGACGGAGGGGTGATTGGGAGATAGCTGCAGGCTGTCATTGGGGACGTCCCGCCTGCGTACCACGAAGGTGTCGACCTGTTGAATGCGTGGGTTCTTAACCAGGAATTGTATGGTGTCCCAGTCGAAGGTGGTCATGTAGAAACGCAGACTGTCGGCTTCCGCATCGGGCATCATCCGGGTCCGGACACTGTCCGGAAGTGAAGGGCTGGGTTCCACGATTAGGGAATCCGCCTTGCCCAGATATCCGAACAAAACCTGATTCAGGGATACCAGGGTGGGCGTGGTAGCCCTGTAGTCCGGCGTCTGTCGGGACAGCTTGAGGAAGATGGGCTCCTCATAGGGCACCTCTATGGTGTCACTCAGAAAGCCTATGCGGTCCTGTAGCGGATCGAACAGGTTGTTGGTATTGTCGTCCTTCAGGGCCACAACCCGGTACATGCCCGCTCGGATATTCCCTATGCGAAATGTGGAAGTGCTGTCGGATGTACTTCCGATATAGTTGGGCAGTTCCTTGTAAATAATGGAGTCGGTGTAGGTCGAATCCACCCGGTACAGCATGATGCTGATCAGCGGGTCCACTTTTCGCTTGTAGGCATCCGATACGATACCTCTGATTTCCAGAGAATCCAGAACCTCACCCGTGCTGAAGACGAAGGTGTAAAAGGGAAAGGGGTTTCCTTCATTATTGTCTACGATGCTTTGTCCGAAGTTGATCGAGTAGGTCGTGTTTTCTGCCAGGGTATCCATCAGGGTGATCTCTACCGACTGGGACGCGTTACCCTGCGGTTTGATGATGGGCTTATACTTTTGGGGAGGAGAGATTACGAGTTGTTTGTCAATGTCGTTGAGCTTGACGAATTCATCGAAGTCCAGAACAATCTCGTTTCCCTTGAAATTCCGGGTGTAGTTCGGGGGCTCCGCCTTAAGGAGTACAGGTGGCTCCTCGTCCACGGGCCCACCGGTTGGGGTACCCCGCCGTGCGCACTGAACCGTCAGGAATATGAGTACGGCACTCCAGATCAGGAGACCTATGCCAGGGCACCTTTTTTTCATAATGTAAAGTAACGGATTATTGGGCTTTCTATCCTCGCCCTATCGATCGGAGACTGTGGCCATGCAGAGGATGTGAATCGAGCGAACCCCGGCCTCCTCCAGTCGGCGTATACAGGCATGGAGGGTAGCCCCCGTTGTGGTTACGTCGTCTATAAGCAGTACGGAGCTGTCTTTAAGCCCTGCTTCGGGATTCCACTGGTATTCGGAGAGGCCTTTCCTCCAGCGTTCCGCTTTGTTGCGTCGGGACTGGGTTTTTGACTTCTCGTTGCGTATCAGGGCATGGGGCAGGTAGGGCACTCCGGTTAGTTGTGCCAGCTCGTGTCCGAACCGGCTCAGCTGATTGTATCCTCGTTTTAACCGCTTAGCCCGGGATATGGGCACCGGGACCACGGCATCCAGTTTGCCGGAAAGCAGTGCTATGTCTGTGGATTCCCAGGCCCATCGGGCAAAGAAGGAACCCAGTTCCGGGTGGTTGCGGTATTTCAGGGCATGCAACAGCCTACGGACCACTCCCCTGTCAGAAAAATGCATAAGAGCAGCACATTTTCGTACAAGGAGAAGATAGCCGTATTCGATGTCTAGCGCATTTTCTTCGATGAAAGTATGACGGGTCAGGGGCAGTTGATGGCGGCAGCGGGTGCACAGATGTACCTCTCCTCCGGATAAAAGCGTATTACATCCAAAACAGGCCGGGGGTAAAAGGAGGTTGTAGAAGGGGTTTAGTATCTTTGATCGAAGGGTCAAATGGTGTTTTTTAACGCCCGACAGGCCTGGATTTCAGATGAGTGTAACCAAAGACAGACTAAAGTTTCAGATCACTATCGCCATTCTAATGGGGGCGATACTGGCGTTGCTGATCGGCTTCTATTACCGCTATTCCACGGACAAGAACCAGATCCGCTACCTGGAAGACGAGAAATCCCGGGTGGTTCAGGAACTGGCTAAGATCAAGGCGGACGTGGACCGCTATGCGGGGCTGAACGAGGTCTATAAGCTGGAACTCGAGGACTCAAAGGAAGAGGTTTCAAAACTCCTGGATTCGGTGGGTAAATTAAACTTCACCATTGCAGGTTTAAGGCGGGATCTGAGATATTTTAACCGACTGAAGAAACGGGTCGACAGCCTGCAGCTGGCCAATCAGGTCCTGATGGACAGGTTGGGCGATGTGGTGGTCGACTTCAAGGAACTCGAACAGGAGAACAACACCTACCGCAGGCGACTGGGCCTGGACAGCCGTTCGGGCAGACTGGGCAATATCCCACTGGAAATGGGCATTTCCGAAAATGAACTGACGGCACTCGACTTTTCGGGAGCGGAAATTTCCGCCTACAAACTGAACCTGGGCCGGCCGGTATCCACCGACCGTGCCTCGGACACCCGAAAACTCAGGGCCTGCGTGAGCATCAGCGAAAATTCGAGGGTGCGCAACCGAATCCGGCGTTCCCTGTACATACAGTTTATGGCTCCCGACTCCACGGTGATCATCGAGGACGGTCGGGGGATACCGATGGGCGCCCATACCTTCAGCCGCAAGGTAGACATCACCTATACCGGAGATAAGATCGATGTGTGCGACGCAATCGACGTTCCGGAATCTTCTTTGGCGGGGGGAACCTATACCCTCCACATATACGAAAACGGCCTCCGCCGGGTAAGCACTGAAATCCGTCTGAAATAGCAGGCAGTTAGGGGCATTAGTTCTATTTTTGCCCCATGAAAAGTTCCGAAGACATCTTCAAGAAGGTCATCTCTCACGCCAAAGAGTACGGCTTCATCTTTCAGTCCAGTGAGATCTACGATGGGCTGAGTGCCGTCTACGATTACGGACAGATGGGGGCCCTGCTCAAGAACAACATACGGGAATACTGGTGGAAGGCCATGGTTCAGCTCAACGAGGAGATCGTCGGCATCGATGCGGCCATCTTTATGCACCCCACCACCTGGAAGGCTTCCGGACATGTGGACGCCTTCAACGACCCCCTGATCGATAACAAGGATTCCAAGAAGCGATATCGGGCCGACGTACTGGTCGAAGATTACGTAGCCAGGATAGAAGGGAAGATCGAAAAGGAAATCAATAAGGCCGCCAAGCGCTTCGGAGAGGAATTCGACCGTGAGCAATTCCTGAGTACCAATAAACGGGTTCTGGATTACAGGGAGAAGGCCGACAGCATACTCAAACGTCTCGGACAATCCCTGGAGAAGGGCGATCTGGACGATGTGGGGGATCTGATCGAGGACCTGGAGATCGCCTGTCCCGTTTCCGGATCCCGGAACTGGACGGATGTCAAGCAGTTTAATCTGATGTTCGGAACCCGGTTGGGAGCAACTGCCGATACGGCCATGGACCTGTACCTACGGCCTGAGACCGCTCAGGGAATTTTCGTGAATTTCCTCAATGTACAGAAGACTGGCCGAATGAAGATACCGTTCGGTATAGCCCAGACCGGTAAGGCCTTCCGAAACGAGATCGTGGCCCGACAGTTCATCTTTCGCATGCGGGAGTTCGAGCAGATGGAGATGCAGTATTTCGTCAAGCCGGGCAGTCAGAAAGAATGGTATGAGAAGTGGAAGGAACAGCGCCTGCGCTGGCACCTGTCCCTGGGCATGGGCGAAGAGAATTACCGGTTTCACGATCACGAAAACCTCGCGCATTATGCGGATGCCGCGGCCGACATCGAATTCCGCTTCCCCTTCGGATTCAAGGAACTCGAGGGCATACATTCCAGGACCGACTTTGACCTTGGAAGCCATGAGAAGTATTCCGGCAGGAAGCTGCAGTATTTTGACCCCGAGGAAAACGAGAGCTATGTGCCCTACGTAGTCGAAACCTCCATAGGCCTGGACCGCATGTTCCTGGCCGTATTTTCCAATTCCCTAAAGGAGGAAGCACTCGAGAATAACACAAGCCGTGTGGTGCTCACACTGCCTTCGGTACTCGCACCCTATAAGGCAGCCGTACTTCCCCTCCTCAAGAAGGACGGACTGCCCGAGATCAGCAGGGAGATCGTCGAAAACCTAAGATGGGACTTCCCCGTGCTCTATGACGATAAGGACACCGTGGGCCGACGCTACCGGCGTATGGACGCCATTGGGACCCCATTCTGCATTACTGTGGACCACCAGACCCTGGAGGACCGGACCGTCACCCTCAGGGACCGGGACAGCATGGAACAGGTTCGCATTCCCATAGATGAGATAACTAAAAAGCTTCAGGAATCGGTCTCTCTGAAGAGCTGGCTGGGCCGGATGAAGGAGGTGAGCCATCCGGAGTTGGCCAGCGGCTAGCACGGCCCGTTCAGTCCGCGTCCTTTTGAATCAGGTCCAGTATCCGGTCGATATCTCGAATAGCACGCCTTACGTTCACGTTTCCGGCACCGTAGTTGTCCCGGTTCAGTATAAGGATTCGAACCGCATTGGTTTTTTCAAAGAACTCACTCTGGTCCTTCAGGTATAAGTGCTTCTTGAATTTAAAATCAGCGACATGGTCGTGCATGAGCGGGAGCCACTCCAAATTAAAAGAGTATTCTATGTCCTCCAGGCCTTCGATAAGCAGGTACGCCTGGTCGTCGTAGTACTCTCCGAGCAGCTTTCGGAGACTTTTGTCTCTCAGGTTGTCGAGTCCTCTGGACTTCAGCGTCTCATAGGAATTGGTAATCGGCCTAAAGCGTTCGAACTTAACAACGTCTCCCAGCCAGAAGGGAACACTGTCCGGATTGGAAAGTCTCAAATCCCGGTTTACCAGCTTTTCGGAAGCACTCACCGCCCTTTCAAAACTCTTCGAAATGGATTTTAGCGAGGCCCGATCCTGATCGAGGTTTTCCCGGATCTGCTGAAGAATTTCTTTCTCGAAGGCTCGGTTCTTTCGGTTTTCGTTTAGATTGTTGAGCTGCAGTGCGATCAAAATCCCGACAACGACAAGGACGATTTCGCCTATGGCGTAGGCAGCGTATTCCCTGGCTTTACCGGATTCAATCAGCTGCTTTCGGATACGGCGAAGGAAGTGGAGCATAAAACGGTTTTTCGTATTAGTCCAGTATCAGGATTTCGTAGGGATCGAGTTCCAGGCTGGCCGGGAGCGAGCACGGATCACCTTCGAGGGCATCGCTCCAGTCCCCTTGTAGGCCGTCCGGAACATTTAAGATTTCTTGCCGATTGCGGACATTGGCGATAATCAGTACGCGGTCGCCGTCTTTTTCTTTTTCTATGCAGACCACATCCGGATCTCGGTACAGAGTATTCGCTCCCAGACGTGCGGCCTTCGAGGCATTGTAAAATGCCAGCATGTCTTCATACTCCTCTTTCATGTCCGGGTTGGCATTCCAGTCGATAACGGAGTTCGAGAAAAACGGAATGTTTGCTTCGGCGCCCACTTCCTGGCTCCCGTATATGAGGGGAGCCCCTCCGGTAAAAATGGCAATGCCCGATGCCGTCATCGCCCCGTCCAGGCCACCAAACAGGGAAACGGGTGTGGCGTCCCAGGCGGATTCGTCGTGATTGGTGGTGAATCGTATCCAATGAGAACCCTGCGGTGTTCCGGAGTACTCCCGGTCGTGTGCCGCGTAGATTTCATCCGCCGATTGTCCGGCAAAACACCGCTTTAGGGCATCGTAGAAATCCCAGCCGAAGGCCAGATCGAAGCCCGAGGAAAAGTGGTCCCTACGGGCTCCCTCGGCAAAAAGTATAAAGTCACGCCCTTCGATGGATCGAATTTCAGAGGCTGCACGGGTCCAGAAGTCAGCCGGTACCCCGTCGGCATAATCGCAACGGAAGCCATCTACATTCGCCGTGTACAGCCAGTACATCATAGCGTCCAGCATGGCCTCGCGCATGTCCTGGTTTTCGTAGTTGAGATCGGCCACATCCAGCCAGTTGGTACCCGGCGGATGGATGATTTCTCCATCGGAATTGGTGGTATACCATCCCTCGTTTTGTATCCATTCGGCATCCCAGGCCGTGTGATTGGCAACCCAGTCAAGGATTACGGCCATACCCCTTTCATGGGCCTTATCGGTGAGTTCCCTGAGATCGGTCAGGGTGCCAAACTCCGGATTTACGGCCTTGTAGTCCCTTATGCAATAGGGCGAATTCACTGTTTTTACAACACCTATGGGATGTATTGGCATCAACCAGAGTACATTTACGCCGAGGGCCTGGATTTCGTCCAATCGGTCTATCACACCCTGAAGGTCTCCAGCCGGGCTGAAGGCCCTGAGATTTACCTCATACATAACTACATCTTCGGGCTCGGGCACCCCGTCGAAGGGCACCCCATAGGACATATAGGGTGCCTGACCGGTTTCCATGTCTACGGTATTCGTTGGGGTGTCCTGGCAGGAGGAAATGAAGATCAGCAGCATGCCTGCCAAAACCCGGATGTACCCATTGCGGATGGTTTGGTCAAGAGTTTTCATACGCATTAAAATAGTCAAAAACCCCCTACCAGCGAATACCCGCGGTCAGCGCGCCCCAAAAGTTCAGGGGTTCCCCCGGGTAAAAGTAGCGCGGAGCATTTCCACCGAATCCCACCGCATTGATTACGAAGGACCGGGCATAAGTCACATCGAACAGATTATTGGCCCCCAAATCGATACCGAAGGTCCAACCGTTGGGGAGTGACCTGCGGTAAGCGAAACGAATCCGGTCCAGGTGGTAGGACCCGGTATATGCGGTATTGGCATCGTTCAGGGCTATGGGGTCATTGTACTCGTGGGTCCAGGTCAGGCTGTAACCGTCGGGGTGTTCCCAGCGAACGGCCCCGTTCAGATAGTGTTTCGGCACTCCGGGCAGGGTATTTCCACTGTAGTCCATGTCTTCGTCGACGAAGTCCCGAAAGTTAAAATCGCTGTAGGTATAGGATATGCGCGGATACCACTGCGATCTGCCCTTCTTCCCAAGTTGCCCGTTCAGGCTGGCCTCCAGGCCCCGGTGCCGCGTCTCCCCTGCATTGATGCCTATAAACTGATCCTCGTTAAAGCGACGGGCCACCAGTAAATCCTGTACGTCCATCTGGAACACATTCAGGCCGAACTGCCACGTGTTAAAGTTGTGCTGATAACCCAGTTCGTAGCTGAGGCCCCTTTCCTGACGTATATCGGGGTTAAGTACGCCGTCCGGGGTGAGGGCCTCCTCGAGGCCGGGGTTGGAGAACCCCTGTCCCGCCCGGATATAGGCCAGGCCCTGGTCCAGTTTTTTAAGTACTTCCAGTTTGGGTAGCAGTACGGGGTCGAAGTTCCTTCGGATGGTCCCGTCCGTGGCATTTTCGCCTGAGAAATTCCGGAACTGATACCGACTGAGATTGGCAGTGAGCCCCCCCGAAACCGTCCAACCCGTTGCCATATCCCAGCGGAGGCGGGCAAAACCGAAATGCACATTTCTGTATTCGCGGTTCCTGCTGAGCAGTTCACCCTGCAGGCTTCCCTCCACGCCGGAAGGATCCTCCAGGGTCTCGAAGGTATTCCAGCGATACAGATCGTTGTAAGACTCCAAGCCCACGGAGTATTCCCAATCTTCTGATTTGCGGCTGAGTTCAAGACGCGCCCCGTACGACTGGGTAATATCGGTAAGGGTGTTAAAGGGTCGCACTTCGTAGTGATCGAGATAGGAGTAGAATAGCGCGCTTTTCAACAGGTAAGAGCCACCCAGGTACCACTTGTGGTATACTCCGGCCAGCAGGTACTGATTCTGCTCGAACCCCTGAACGGCCAGCCAGTTGGCCGCAGCCTGTTCCGGGCTTTGCAGGAAATCCTGCCGATTCAGTGAACTGGGTATTTGTGCAAAGTAGTCGATGTAGTTGACCAGGAAACCCAGGCGGGATCGCTCTCCGGTTAGTCGTTCTCCCTGCGCAAACAGTCCGGTACGGTCGAACTGACTGTTTTCCCTGTATCCCAGGGACTGGAGGCTGTTGAAACTCAGGGCCAGCTGGCTGCGATCGTCAAGGTAACGGTAGCGGCTGTGGTTCTTGAACAGGCTGTAGGATCCCAGGGTGGTCTTCGAAGTAAACTGCTTGCCCGGCTCCGTAACCGGCATACTCTCCAGCAGCACTACTCCGCCCAGTGGACTGCCGAAGCGGTTCCCATAGGGGCCTTTGATTACCTCTATACTGGCGAGATTGTCGAGGTCGAAGGCTTCGATCACGGATACGCCAGTGCCGTTGGTGACTGGTATTCCGTTGAAGTACATCCTGAGTTTATCCGTGCCAAATGGAGATCGGGCACCGATACCACGTATGCTGATCCGATTGGTATTGTAGGCCCCGCTCTGCAGGAAGAGGCCGGGTACCGTATTGAGTACCCCGGAATAGTCCACGGGTGAAAATTCCGCTATGGTTTCCGCACTCGCGACCTCTGTTGGGGTGATGCCCCCATATGACGTTTTGGGACGTCTCTCCAGGACCACCACCTCGGAGAGCTGGATACTATCCGGAGAAGTGTTTGTCTGAGTCCATGCCGGCAGCTGGCAAAACAGCCCGAGGAACAGGCCGATCCGGAACTGCAAAGTCGGGGTATATGGCATCCCTAGAAACGATAGCCGAGGGAGAAACCTACGCGGAACATGAAGGTGTTCTGGTTGCGTTTCGGATTCAGGTTGCGACCGACTCCTCCGAATCCCTCAACGACGAAACGACCACTGGGATTCACGTATTTCACGCCCCCGCTTCCTCCGAGGGCGAATGAGGTATATTTCTGGTCTACCGTGGGTATTTCCTCATCTTCACCGGTATAGTAGAGGCCGAATACCTCCACAAAGGGTCCGTTTCTGCGCTGACCGAAGTAGGCCCTACCCAGTCCCCCTATGCCGAAACCACCGTTGAAGTCGGTTTTATCGTTGTCAAAATATCCGGTGAGACCGATACTCATGTCGCGGGATATGTAATATTCATAAGCGGCTTCGACCGTTCCGGTGGCCAGGAACAGTCCCATATTGAAACGGAGTTCCTGCCCACTGTCTCCCGGTCCATACTGGGCATGCAGGTTGCCCATACTGCCTGTCAGCAGGCAAAACAGGCCGAAGGTGAGTGCTCCTTGGATCAGCTTGGGAATTTTCATCATCGACGGGTATTTGGATTGTCCGATCGCCTTTACGCTGTGTTGGGTCTGCGATCAATCACTTTCAAAAGTAACCAATACTGCCTACAGAATTTTCCTTATGGGTATTTTTGCCAAAAAATTGAGATGATCGTCATTTCCTATAACGTAAATGGCATACGCGCCGCCGCCAAAAAGGGATTCACCGACTGGCTTCGCGCGGCCGATCCGGACGTTCTTTGTCTTCAGGAGATCAAAGCCCTGGAATCCCAGGCACCAGTGGAGGAACTCAAGACCCTTGGATATGAGCACCAGTTCTGGTTTCCCGCCGAAAAGAAGGGGTACAGCGGGGTTGCCCTGCTGAGCAAGACCGAGCCTGATGAGGTGGTGTACGGAACCGGCATCTCGTATATGGATCAGGAGGGGCGGAACCTGCGTGCCGATTTCGGCGATCTCTCCATCATGAGTCTGTACCTGCCGTCGGGAACGAATACCGACCGCCTCTCGCTTAAGTTCAGGTATATGGACGACTTCCTGGACTACGTTACCGAGCTCCGCAAGTCACGCGAAGGTTTGGTGATCTGCGGTGATTACAACATCTGTCACGAGCCGATCGATATACACGATCCGGTCCGCAACAAGAAGGTGTCCGGATTTCTTCCGGAGGAGCGGGAATGGCTGGGTCGTTTTATCGATTCCGGTTTTATCGACAGTTTTCGTCATTTTTACCCGGAGGAACCCCATAGGTATACCTGGTGGAGCTACCGGGCTAATGCCCGTGCCAATAACAAGGGTTGGAGGATCGATTATGCCATGGCCGATCAACGCCTGGGGGAACGGCTGCAAAGGGCGCAGATACTGCCGGAGGCACACCACAGCGACCACTGCCCCATACTACTTGAAATCGAATCGCTGAGATGAAGTACCATTTTTTACCCCATACGAACATCCGGGTGAGCAAGATATGTCTGGGTACCATGACCTGGGGCCGACAGAACACCGAACAGGACGCCTTTGCCCAGATGGATTACGCCCTGGATCAGGGCGTGAATTTCTTTGACACCGCTGAGCTCTATCCGGTTCCGGCCGTCAGGGAACTCTTCGGGGTAACCGAGGAGATCATCGGTAAGTGGTTTGCAGATCGGGGGAAGCGGGACTCCGTCGTTCTGGCCTCGAAGATTGCAGGTCCGGCTCCATTTACCCGCCACATCCGCACCACGGGATACCGGCCGGACTCCATACGGGAGGCCGTCGAAGGCAGCCTACGCCGTTTGCAAACCGACTACATCGATCTGTACCAGCTCCACTGGCCCGAGAGAAATACGAACTACTTCGGACAGCGGGGCTTTGAATGGGATCGGGACGAAGAGTGGAAGGACAACTTTCATGAAATCCTGCTTACCCTGGCCGAGCTCATTGAAGAAGGAAAGATCCGTTGTATAGGCGTATCTAACGAAACGCCCTGGGGGCTCATGCGTTACCTGGAAGAGCACAGGGCTCATCCCCACCTGCCCCGTGTGCTCACCATACAGAATCCTTACAGCTTGCTCAACCGCCTTTACGAGGTGGGCCTATCGGAAATAGGAATGAGATCACAGGTTTCGTTGCTTCCCTACTCACCCCTGGGTTTTGGGGTACTGAGCGGCAAGTATCTGGGAGGTAAAGCCCCTCAGAGGGCGCGGATCACTCTTTTCCCTAATTACAACCGCTACAGCGGTGCACGTGCTGTGGAGGCCACCCGGAAGTATTACGAATTGGCGAGAGAGCACGGGCTGTCACTGGCTCAGATGAGTCTTGCCTTTGTCAATACACGACCCTTCGTCTGCAGTAACATCATCGGTGCGACTCGCATGGAACAGCTCCGTGAGAATATCGAGAGCATCGACCTGAAGCTAAGCTCCGAGGTGCTAAAGGGCATTGAAGAAATTCACCGAGGAATCCCTAATCCCGCACCCTGATACGCAGTCATGAAGGGGGTCAGGCTCCGGGAAACAGGGAGTTGACGAGGTCAGAGACCGTGCGTAAAGGGATCACTTCCATGGCTTTGTGGTTGCCCTGTACACGGGCGGAGGCCGACAGGTAGAACCGCCGGAATCCGAGTTTTTCTGCCTCGGATATGCGGGCGTCCAGGCGCTGGACTTCGCGTATTTCCCCGGCCAGTCCTACTTCTGCTGCAAAGCAACTGCCCGCGGGAAGACTGATGTCCGCATGACTGCTCAGTATGGCGGCGATGACGGCCAGGTCCATGGCCGGGTCACTGAGCTGTATCCCGCCGGTGATGTTCATAAAAACGTCCTTGGTTCCCAGGGCGAATCCAGCCCTTTTCTCCAGGACTGCCAACAGCATCTGAAGGCGCTTCACAGGGAATCCGGTGGAGGATCGCTGAGGCGTGCCGTACACGGCTGTGCTTACCAGGGATTGCAGCTCGGCAAACAGGGGCCGAACCCCCTCCAGGGTCGATGCTACCGCAGTACCGCTGAGTTGCTGAGCCTGCCGGGAAAGCAGGAGTTCGGAGGGGTTCTGTACTTCCCGAAGCCCGTTGCCCTGCATTTCAAAGATGCCCAGCTCCGAAGTACTGCCGAAACGGTTCTTGAGCGAACGCAAAACCCGGAATCCGTATTGGGCCTCGCCCTCGAACTGCAGGACGGTATCGACCATGTGTTCCAACAGTTTGGGACCTGCCAGCCCGCCGTCTTTGGTGATATGACCTACAAGGATTACGGCCGTATGGGTCTCCTTGGCGAAACGGATCAATTCGGCCGAGCACTGCCGGATCTGCGAGACACTGCCCGGTGGGGCCTCGATCAGGTCGGAGTAGAGGGTCTGTATGGAATCCACGATAACCAGGCGGGTGTCCAGCTCTTCGATTTCCTTAAGTATATCCTGGGTACGGGTCTCGGCGAGTATGTAGCATTCGTCACTTCGGTACTGCAGCCGATCGGCCCGCAACTTGATCTGTCGCTGACTTTCCTCTCCCGAAACGTATAGCGTGCGTGCACCGAATTGTACGGCCAGCTGCAGCAGCAGGGTGCTCTTGCCGACACCCGGGGCTCCTCCCAGCAGGGTTACGGACCCCGGAACCAGTCCGCCACCGAGTATGCGGTCGAATTCCTCTATTCCCAGTGCGATGCGTTCCGTACTGTCTCCCGTAATCTCACTGAGGGGCAGGGTCCCGGGCCTGTCATGCGGCTTCCGGGCTACCCCCTTCAAGTGGGAAGCCGGAGTCCTCAGCACCTCCTCGGCTATGGTATTCCAGGATTTACAGGAACTGCACTGTCCCATCCACTTGGGGAACTGGGCACCGCAACTCTGGCAGTAGAAAACGGATTTGACTTTGCTCAAGACTCAGGGGTTTGGGCCGGGGCCTCCGCAGGACAGGGTCAATCCCGAAGGCCCGGCCGCAAAAGTACGACGCAAAACCGAAGTGCAGAAGCGGACTACTCCCCCTCGTTTTTGAGCGCTGCAATTTTGAGATAAGCCTGCTCCCTGGTAAATATGGCGATTTCGTTTTCCGTGTAGGCCCTTCCATAGGCCTTGAGAGCTTTGCGATGGTCGCCTTCCCACTGGTAGATTTCACCCTGCAGGAAATGGGGCATCATGCTGTCCGGGAATAGTCTGCGGGCCTCTTTGAGCAGGAACCTCAGGGATTCCAAATCCCCCTTTTCCTGGCTGGCATGGTACACGGCCATCAGGTCATTCAGTTCGTAGTCCTTTTCATAACCCAGCAGCTCTTCAAGCATCGCGTATTTATCTACCAGATAGGTGTAGACGTGCCCCTGTTGAGCAAGCATTTCTTCCTCGTATTCGCGAGGGGTAATGGGCCGGAAGCGACGGAAAACGTTGTCGAAGGCCTTACCGATGGCATAGGCGGCTATGGAGGTGTGGTCCGGAGACTCGTATTGATCGAAGTAATAGGTGAGCTGTTTGCGCTCCAGGGAGGATATGGCCCGATCCAGCTGCAGTATCCGGTTCCGGTCTTCGGAAGGGGATTTCTCCAGAGCCAGGTTGTAGAAGAGGTTCTGATCCAGTGCACTCAGGCGGGAGGGAATCCGGCTCTCCATCTCTTCCGCGAGCAATGGTGAGATGATCAGGTAGGAAGTAAAGAGCGAGCGATCCTCAAAGAGGAAGTAATTTCCAAAATTGGCCGTGATATCGTAGCCTATAAACATCCTGAACGGGGCCGTGCTGAACCGATCCTCGAAGGCGGGAAGGAGTTCCCGGACGATGAAATTGTAAAACATCATCGACCGTTCGGTGGGGAGGCCGGTGGAGGGTTCGAAGTCACAGTCGTACCAGCGCAGGTCGAATTCACTCTGTTGGATACCTAGTATAATCGACTCCGGCATCCGGTAGTACTTCGAGTAGAAACGCGCGTTTGCCACGACCAGATCGAAGAGGTACTCTGCGTCCAGCACGAGTATCAGGGGGTATTTCCGCGACGGATCGTAGTCCTCTGGCAGGTAATACACCAGATTTCGCTCCTGTTGCAACTGAAAGGAGTCGAAGGATTCCTGGGTTACCTGAGCCTGAAGCGTACCGGCGACAAGTAGAAACAGCAGGATGTAGCATTTCTTCATAGGCCCGGCAGGCTACTTCAACTGCCTGCTGTAGAGGAACGGTAACAGGGCAAAGGATATTGTTCCAAGGGCCACAACCATAAGGGTTTGGCTAATCCAAATAATCCAGCCCAGGGCGGAGCCCGAGTTCGCGTCCACGCCGAAAAGTGCAAGTGCATACCCCACGGCAACCGGGTACAGACCAATCCCACCATTGGTGGTCGTCATCGCGAATGCGCCGGCTATGAATCCGGTGAGTATGGCTGGAAACGAGATGCCGGAAGTCTCCGGCAACGCGTACTGCAGGACCCAGAACATACCGATATAGCAGGTCCAGATCAGCAGGGTATGCCCCAGGAATTCCCAGCGTTTCTCCATTCTCATAATGCTTCCTATGCCCTGCACGAGTCCGTCCAGAAAGCTCAGGAACTTTTTTGCCAGGGGGTGTTCGCTGCCGCGCAGGAAGCGAATGGATAGAATTAACCCGCCTATACCTGCCAGACCGACCAAAAGGAGCAATAAGAGGCCCCAGCTCTGTTCCCGGAAATAGTCGTAAAGAAGGCCGGTCTGAAGGACCACCGCGGTGACCACCACCAGCAGCAGTAGAAACAGGTCGATGATGCGCTCGGTAACTATGGTCCCGAATCCTTTTTCGAACGGAACACCTTCGTAATTACTCAGGGCCGTAGCCCGAAGAACCTCGCCGGATCTTGGAATACCGAGATTGGCGAAATAGGCGATCATGACCATGAGAAAGTTACCGCTAATCTTAGGCCGGTATCCGAGGGGCTCCAGCAGGTAGTTCCAGCGTATGGCTCGCGAAACATGGCTGATCACGCCCAGCAGTATGGATACCGCGATCCATTCGGCCGGAGCGTGGGTGATGTGGTACCAGATCTGGCTGCGATCGCCCTGTGTAGTGGATCGGTACCAGAGGAACAACACCGCCAATCCTATGGCTATGGGAACAAGTATTTTGACGGTCTTCTTCAGATCCGGAAGATTAGGCCAGTCGGTTGTCTTCTTCCCTGGGGAAAACCATACTGGGCTTGAAAGTCTTTGCCTCTTCGTAGGTCATCCAGGCATAGGCGATAATTATGAGCACGTCGCCTACGGCAACCTTTCGGGCAGCCGCACCGTTAAGTGTAATTTCACCGGAATTTCTCGGACCCGGGATCACATAGGTCTCCAGTCGTTCACCGTTGTTGTTGTTCACGATCTGCACCTTCTCACCGTCCATCAGGTTGGCGGCATCCATCAAATCCTCGTCTATGGTAACGCTGCCGATGTAGTTGAGGTCTGCGCCCGTAACGCGTACCCTGTGCAACTTGGATTTAACTACATTTATCAACATATCGCCTGGGCAATTAATTTAAAGCAATGTTGTCTATTAGCCGGACTCCCTCGAGCTTAACAGCTATAAACGCTCTGTATTTCAATGATTTCTGTTTCTTCAACGCCGGGGTAAGGGTTTCCGTATCGGCGATCTCGAAGTATTCGAGTTCGATCTCATCCTCTCCGCTGAGCTGACTGTTCACCCATAGGCGTATCCAGCCGGGTTGCTTACTGCCGAATTTGAGTTTGGCTCCTTTGAGCAGCTCGTAAATCTTTCCTGCCAGATCCCTTCCCCGTTCACTTAGTCGCTGATTCCTCGAACTCCTTGCCAATCCATTGGATTCTCGTTCAATGGGGCATCCTACAACTTCTATACCCAATTTTTTCTGCTGCACCATCTTACGAACAATCATCAGTTGCTGATAGTCCTTTTCTCCGAAATAGGCCCTGTCGGGCCGAACCGCCCGAAACAGCCTTTCGACTACCGTAGCTACCCCATCGAAATGACCGGGCCTGTGCACGCCTTCCATGGATTTCTCCAGGCCATCGAAATGGTACGCCTCTGAACGGGGTCCTTCCGGATACAATTCCTCCTGAGGGGGGGCGAAGACCAAAAGGTCCTCCGAGAGTTCCGACAGCAGTCTGAGATCGGCAGCCAGGGTTTCCGGGTAAGACTCGAAATCCCCGGGATCATTAAACTGAGTAGGGTTAACGAATATGCTTACCACGGTAACGCGGTTTTCGAAGAGTGAACGACGTACCAGGGAAAGGTGTCCCAGATGCAAGGCACCCATGGTGGGAACCATGCCAACGGATGCCTTCCTAACCCGCCGATCGTCCAGCAATTCTTCCAGCTCTTTTTTGGACCGGATAGCCTTCATTGTCAGGTTTAAGGGCTCGCAAAAATAGCACAAATACTGGTAACCCGTGAATTTTTTGTACTTTTGCCGCTATGTTTCGGCTCAGGTAAAACCTTTACTTATGAATGGCAAAAGGATATTGTTTGTTTCCTCTGAACTGGTTCCCTATTTACCCGAGAATCAGGTTTCGCTCATGTCTTACGAGGCACCTCGTATGGTCAACAGCAACGGAGGGCAAATCCGCATCTTTATGCCCCGGTACGGGAACATCAACGAACGCAGACACCAACTGCACGAGGTCATCCGCCTTTCGGGCATGAATTTGGTGATCAATGACATGGATATGCCCTTGATCATTAAAGTAGCCTCGATTCCCAGGGAACGCATTCAGGTGTACTTTATCGATAACGAAGATTATTTCAAGCGTAAGGGGACCTTCCGGGACCCCAAGGGACAACTGTATCCCGACAACGATGAGCGGGCTATCTTCTTTGCCAAGGGTGTGGTCGAAACGGTAAAGAAACTGAACTGGTCTCCGGACATCATACACGTGCACGGCTGGCTGGCCTCCCTGCTGCCTCTCTACCTCAAAGAATTTTATGCCAACGAGCCGCTCTTCGTACAGAGTAAGATTGTCACCTCGGTATACGGACCGGGATTCGAAGGGACCCTGGACGAAGGGATGATGGACAAGGTGCTCTTCGATGGCATCGATAAGGACAAGGCCGGCATTCTGGAAACCCCGGACTATAATAATCTGTTAAAGGTCGCAGTCGACTTCTCAGATGCCGTTATTTTAGCCGCCGAAGATGTTCCGGAGGATCTGAAGGACTACATTGGGGAATCGGACAAACCCACCCTGTCCTACGTTCCCTTCCAGGAAACGGAAGAGGCCTATTCAGAATTCTATAAGACGGAGGTTTTAACCGGCATATGATGGCTAAGAAATGGTTCGGAATCCTGCTGGGTTTCCTTATACTGGCAGGTACAGCTATATCCTGTGAAGAAGAAGAAATAACCCTCGGTCAGGGGGTCATCTCAGGAGATCCCTTCAATACAGGTCAGCAGGCCTATGAGGTGACGGCGTACAACCGGTCACTAGAGGCCGTTCAGACCAACAAATTGCCGTTATACCAATTGGGAAGCTACCCGGATGCGGCCTTTGGTAACCTGCAATCCCGCATCATTACCCAGGTTCAGCTGGTAAACATCAATCCCTTCTTCGGGACGCGCAGGCAGGACTTTGAAGAGCTGACCGATACCACCGAGCCCAGGGATACCATAAACGAAAACGAGACCGTTAAGGAGGTTTTTCTTTATATCCCTTTTTTACAGCCCCCCGGATCACTCAGGGATACCGATAACGACGGAGTCAGCAACGACCTGGATGCCGAACCCGACAACGCCGAGAACGATAGTGACGGAGACGGCCTTTCCAACGCGGAGGAACGCATCCTGGGGACTAACCCACTCAATCCGGATACCGACGGGGACGGGATCACCGACGACGAGGACGACGATACCCAGGTGAACAACTTTCCTCAGCGACTCGAGCTCGACAGCATATACGGGAACCGGGAAGTGACTGCACAGTTTCGGGTGGAAAAATCGACCTACTTCCTCCGCGA
The DNA here is from genome assembly GCA_964550895.1 of uncultured Flavobacteriaceae bacterium. GTDB lineage: Bacteria > Bacteroidota > Bacteroidia > Flavobacteriales > Flavobacteriaceae > CAZKAP01. Next base: position 6,162 of record CAZKAP010000015.1, on the reverse strand, counting down.
CCTGGATCCGAACAATAACTTCGAGACGGCTCAGGAGTACTATTCCAATCAGGATCTTTCGGGTTTTGTAGAACCTACTCCCCTGTACGATGGGCCCATTACGATCAGCGATGAGCAAATCGTCTTCTTTCAGGAAGACGATCCGGAAACGGAGGAAGATGAATCGTTGATCATCGATGCTACCCGTACCCTTAATCCCGGCATACGGGTTCCGCTGGACAACGAGGTGTTTCAACGCGATATACTCGATATGGAGGGGAGTTCGGAACTCCTGAGCCGCTCCAATTTTCTGAACTGGTTCAGGGGCCTGCAGATTTCACTCGAATCATCCGAACCTTTGTATATGCTGCTGGACCTGACCCAGGCCTTCATCAGCATCACCTACGAGTACGACGTCTTCAACAGCAATGGCACCTCCGACGATTTTACCGATGACTTCATCAGCCAGGAGGAGCGTTCCTTCAACCTCCGGTTATTAACCGGTTCACAGGCCTCGATCACCGGGAATGCCACCAATACATACGCACGTACTCCTGCCTCGGCCGAGGTGCTTTCGGCAACGGGCAGTAATGAGCAGGCCAGTCGCCTGTACATCAAGGGTAGCACCGGTAATTTCGGTCAGGTACGACTCTTTGGAGAAGACGGAACCGACGAGGACATTATACGGCAAATCCGATCCAATAACTGGATTATCAATGAAGCCCGACTTCGGGTACCCGTCGATAGACAGGCGCTCACCACATACGGTATTAATCAGGTGCCCCCCAGATTATACCTGTACAATACGCGAACCAACCAGCCGCTATACAATCCGATAACGGAGCTTTCTTCCTCCAACTCTCCACTGGGGATCTTTCTGAATTACGATGGACTGCTGGATGGAGACGATGGAGTAGCGGATGCGATCTATGAGTTTCGAATTACCGATTTCGTCAATGATGTTATCATCAGGGACTCGATCAATGATCCGATCGGGATTACCGCGACGGCCGATATCGGTATAATCGCTACCGATAAGGGACTCACCAGCGACCCGTCCGTAACCGAGGATTATCCCATCATGGCGGCGATTACCCCCTTCAGCACAGTGTTGTTCGGTTCTGCCGTGGAGGAGGAAAATCGCGATAAGCGCATACAATTGATCCTGTACTATACGGAATCGGAATAATCGCGAGGTGAACCCGGACGGTTCCGCAGCCTCAGCACCCCGAAGCACGGCCTTTATGCCAGACGGATAGGCTTGGTCGCATACCAGACCCATGAATTCTTCGTTATTTTTTCAGGTTGCATACGGCAGTATATAGGACTATGCATATTTTTGGGGATTGATCAGGCATCAAGCCCCTGATTTTTAACTACTAACTAACTCGGACCAGTATGTGTGGAATTGTTGGATATATCGGACACAGGGATGCCTATCCCATATTGATCAAGGGCTTGCAGCGCCTGGAATACCGGGGCTACGACAGTGCCGGGATCATGCTTTTTAAGGATAGCGACTTCGCACTGACCAAGACCCGGGGAAAGGTGGAGGACCTCAGGAAATTGTCCGACGAGAAGGGACACATCAACGGATCCCTCGGGATCGGTCACACGCGGTGGGCCACCCACGGAGCCCCTAACGACATCAACGCCCATCCACATATTTCCAATTCCGGAGACCTGGTCATGATTCACAATGGAATCATTGAGAATTACGGGTCCATCCGGCAGGCACTTACCGATCGCGGCTATACCTTCCAGTCCGAAACCGATACCGAGGTCCTGGTTAACCTGATCGAGGAGATCAAGAAAAAGGAGGGCGTTAAGCTCGGTAAAGCCGTTCAGATCGCTCTTAATCAGGTATATGGTGCCTATGCCATCGTGGTTTTTGACAAAAACAAGCCGGACGAACTAGTGGTAGCCAAGCTGGGCAGCCCCCTGGCCATCGGCATTGGTGAGGATGAATACTTCGTGGCCTCAGATGCCTCTCCCTTTATAGAGTACACCAATAATGCAGTATATCTGGAAGACGGGGAAGTGGCCATTATCCGACCCGGCAAAGAGATTAAGCTTCGAAAGGTGGAGAATGACGAGATCGCCTATCCCGACATCCTCGAGCTCAAAATGAGCCTGGAGGAAATCGAGAAGGGCGGCTACGACCACTTCATGCTCAAGGAGATATACGAACAGCCCAGGGCCATACAGGACACCTACAGGGGACGCCTGCAGGCCGACAAGGGACTGATAAAAATGTCGGGTATCGACCAGAATTCGGAGCGCTTTTTGGGCGCACCCCGGATATTGATCGTCGCCTGCGGTACCTCCTGGCATGCCGGACTGGTAGCCGAATACATATTCGAGGACCTGGCCCGCATACCGGTTGAGGTGGAGTACGCCTCCGAATTCCGATACCGAAATCCGGTGATCAACGAGGACGATCTCGTCATCGCCATTTCCCAATCCGGAGAGACCGCCGACACCCTGGCTGCCATTAAGCTGGCCAAGGAACGCGGAGCCTTCGTGTTCGGGGTTTGTAACGTGGTAGGCTCGTCTATTGCACGGGAGACCCATGCGGGGGCCTACACCCATGCCGGACCGGAGATCGGGGTGGCCTCGACCAAGGCCTTCACTACCCAGATCACCGTACTGCTTATGATGGCGCTCAAACTCGCCAAAGAGAAGGGTGTCTTTTCCGATTCCCGCTTCCATGAAATCCTTACCGAACTGGAAGGAATACCCGAAAAGGTCGAGAAGACCCTGGAATCCAATGACCTGGTGCGGGAAATAGCGGAAGTCTACAAGGACTCGGCAAACTGCCTGTACCTGGGCAGGGGATACAACTTCCCAGTTGCCCTGGAAGGAGCCCTTAAATTAAAGGAAATCAGTTACATTCACGCCGAAGGCTACCCGGCAGCCGAGATGAAGCATGGACCCATTGCCCTTATCGATGAGCAGATGCCCGTAGTGGTGATCGCCACCCGCAGGGGCCATTACGATAAAGTCGTTAGTAACATACAGGAAATCAAATCCCGTAAGGGCAAAATCATTGCCATCGTCACCGAAGGCGATGTAACCGTTCGCGACCTGGCGGATCACGTCATTGAGATTCCCGAGGCCTCCGAATGCCTGACCCCCCTGCTGACGACCATACCTCTTCAGTTGCTGTCCTACCACATCGCCCTGATGCGGGGCTGCAATGTGGATCAGCCCAGGAACCTGGCCAAGTCGGTCACGGTGGAATAGAGTCCGGACATGCGTTGCACATGGAGGCTTTGGCCGTCCTGAGCCAGTTTTCTAGGTCAAGTGATTTTTTATCAGGGATTTAATAGTTGTGGTTTGTGGCCTTGCCGTTGGGAAATGCAGGGTACGAAAACCGAAACCACGACGTTTTCTTAATAAATTCTGGCAATAGCACGATGTATTTTATTAAATCATTAAATTTTTTGTGTAAAAAAAGAGATTTAAAGTATATTGCCCGTCAGGCTAACTTAAACTAATTCAACAATGAGAAAACTCATATTCAGCATGCTGGCCCTGTTCGCGACCATGGGCCTTTTTGCGCAGACCCAGATCCAGGGTAAGGTGGTCGACCAGGACGGACAACCCGTTCCGGGAGCCAATCTGGCCGTGGCTGGACTGGCCGAAGGAGCGGTAGCCGATTTCGATGGAAATTACGCCTTGAACACCAGTGCAGATCTGCCTTTCGACCTGATTGTTACCAGTATCGGGTATAAGGAGGTTCAGGTTACCATTACTTCCGCCGGCAGGCAGTCGGATATTGTTATGGAAGCGGCGAGTACGCAACTGGACGAAATCGTCATTTCGGCTTCCCGCACGCCGGAACGTATATTTGAATCTCCGGTATCCGTGGAGCGATTCGGGATTAAGGACATACAAAACACCTCTGCGGCCACCTTCTACGACGGACTGCAGAATCTGAAAGGGGTAGACATCAACACCAATTCCCTGACATTCCAATCGATCAACACCCGGGGTTTTGCCACCTTCGCCAACGTGCGCTTCATGCAGCTGGTGGATGGTATGGACAACTCCGCCCCCGGTCTGAACTTCGTACTGGGTAACCTGGTTGGGGTTTCCCCTCTGGACCTGCAAAGTATAGAGATCCTTCCCGGGGCCTCGTCCGCTCTTTATGGTGCGGGTGCCTTTAACGGTATACTGTTTATGCAAAGCAAGAACCCTTTTGAGACTCCCGGTATCAGCGCCTACTACAAGCGCGGTATCACCGAGCAGGAAGCCGCCGGAGTAAATGACTATTGGGACTTCGGTGTTCGTGCTGCCTATAAGTTCACCCCCTGGCTGGCTGCCAAGGCGAACATTTCGGTCTTGAAGGGTGAAGACTGGCATGCCAATAACTTCATAGACGTGAATAATCCCGGAGCGGACCGCAGCAACCCGGCTTATGATGGTCTGAACATATACGGGGACGAGGTGGCGACTTTGCTCAACTTTGATCAACTGGCAGGCCTTCCCAGTGGAACCCTGGGTTCCGCAGTAGTTTCCCGCACCGGTTATACCGAGCAGGAACTGGCCGATTACGGGGCCCAGAGCCTGAAGTCGGACTTCGCCGTCCACATTCGCCCGTTCGAAGACGACCTGGAAGTGATCTGGAACAGCCGAATCGGAAGCGGAACGACCATCTACCAGGGTGCGAACCGCTACTCGGTGACAGGCTTTACCCTTCAGCAGCACAAGCTCGAGATCCGCAACGACAACTTCTTTATCCGCGGATATATCGTGTCCGAGGATTCCGGCGATTCCTACGACACCCGTTTCGCCGCCATCAATACCAATCGACAGTGGAAAGGGGACACCGATTGGTTTACTCAGTATGCCGAGACCTATATCGGCGCCCGCCTGGGAGTCGGATCCGGAGTCCTGGCCTCGGATGAACAGGCTCATGCCGCCGCTCGTGCGGCCGCCGACCAGGGACGCCTTATACCCGGAACGCCCGAGTTCCAGCGTGCCTTTGACCAGGTGATTCAGGATGGAAATCTGCTCACTGGCGCCCGTTTTATCGATAATACCAAGTTCCGTCATGTCAATGGTAATTACAACCTGGCCCACCTGATTGATGATTGGGCCGATATACAAGTTGGCGGATCATTCCGGGAGTACGAATTGAATTCTCAGGGGACCATATTTACCGACCTCGACGGCCCCATTACGTATAATGAATACGGAGCCTATGTTCAGGGCCAGAAGAAGTTTGCAGATGACCGGGTGAAGCTAACGGCCTCCGTTCGTTACGATAAGAATCAGTTCTTCGATGGGTTTCTTTCACCAAGGGCTGCCCTGGGTGTGACCCTTGGGGAGAAACGCAACCACAACCTTCGAATCTCTGCTCAGCAGGGATTCCGTAATCCGACCACTCAGGACTTGTTTATCGGCCTGGATGTGGGGGCTGGAATTCTGGTGGGGTCCGCTCCGGATAACCTCGACAGGGACATCCGTAATTTTGGTCTCAATCCAACGGGTACGGGTTCCCTGCTTAACGGTGGGGCTACCAGCGTGGAAATCCGGGGTCGTGCGGCCTATGAGAACTCCTTTACGGCAGCTTCGGCTCAGGCATTCGCGGCTCAGGCGGCCCAGGGGAATATCAATCCCGCCCTGTTGGAAGTCGCCAATCCCGACCTGATCCAGCCCGAGGAAATTACTACTTTCGAAGGAGGATACAGGGCTCAGCTAGGGGCCTTCACCATAGATGCGAGCGCCTACTACAACATCTACAACAGCTTCGTTGTTCTGGAAGATGTAGTGGTTCCGTTGTACGGGGACGTAAATCTGACCCAGACCATTCCCGGTACGCAGACCCCGCTGGCCGTAGCGGCTTTGGGTAACGGAGACTTCCAGGGATACCAGACCTACACCAACTTCGGCGAGGAGATTAAGTCCTACGGAGCCGTGGTCGGCGTAGACGTGGCCCTGCCGGGTAATTTCGATTTCGGAGTAAATTATACATTCAATGAGTTGGATTTCGACCGGGCTAGATTCCCAGATTTCCAAACGAATTTCAACACCCCTGAACACCGTGTTAAGGTATCCCTGGGTAATGAGGAGATCGTGAAGAATGTCGGTTTCCAGGTGAACTACCGCTGGAGCGACGAATACCTTTGGGAAGCCAGCTTCGCCACAGGACGCATCCCTTCCTTCTCGGTACTG
>CAZKAP010000014.1:12987-66802 GCA_964550895.1 uncultured Flavobacteriaceae bacterium | reverse complement strand
TGAATTTTATTTGTTAATTCTATTATAATTTATTTTTAATTGTTTTCTTTGTCAAATAATGAATACCAAGGGCTCTCTTTGGAAATTTGATATGGGAAGGAGTGTTTTTTTTCTATATTAAAAATGTTTAACTTCTTTCTACCTACAGAGTTTCAGAGGCCTGAATGATTATGTAACGCTAATATTAACTAAACTTAAATTACGTCTTTATGAAGATTTCATTACGAAAGAGTCTGTTGACTTTGGGAGCCCTGTTCAGCTTCCTGGCAGTCAGCGCTCAGACGGTAACCGGTAACGTATCGGATGCCAGCGGACCTCTTCCGGGAGCTACTGTCCTGGTCAAGGGAACCACGAATGGTACTCAAACCGATTTCGACGGGAACTACACCCTGAACAATGTGCCCAGCGACGCCGTGATACAAGTGAGCTACATCGGGTACAGGACGGTCGAGAAGGCCGTGAATGGAGCCTCGACTTTGGATTTTGTGCTTTCGGAAGATGCACAGGCCCTGGATGAGGTGGTTATTATTGGATACGGCTCGACCACCGTTAAGGATGCGACCGGATCGGTAGCTGCTGTAACCTCCGAAGACTTTAACCGCGGTGTGATCGCCTCGCCTGAAGAATTGATTCAGGGTAAAACAGCGGGTGTTCAGATCACCCAGCAGTCCGGAGAACCCGGTGCCGGAGTCGAATTCCGTATTCGGGGTACGAACTCTGTGCGATCCAACAACAACCCGCTCTTCGTAGTTGATGGTATTCCATTGAGCGGTGGCGGAGTAAACGCAGGAACAGACGTCGGTCTGGGTGGAGCCGGAAGCCGAAACCCGCTGAACTTCCTGAACCCGCAGGACATTGAGAGTATTTCCATACTGAAAGACGCCTCTGCTACCGCCATTTACGGTTCTCGAGGTGCGAACGGTGTTGTTATCATTACGACCAAAAGCGGACGCGGAAGCAGCGGTGGAGTTTTCGAGTTTTCTTCGAATCTGGCCATCTCTTCACCGGCTCAGGAGTATGACCTGCTGGACAGGAACACCTTCCTTTCCGCCGTTACTCAGTACGGTGGTGATGCCGCACTTCAGGATTTCGGCAACAGTACCGACTGGCAGGATGTGGTAACACGCACTGCCGCCTCTACCGTGAATCAGCTTTCGTATTCCAACACGTATAAGGATGGTAATGTCCGTTCTTCATTCAGCTACGGCAAGCAGTTCGGTATACTCGAAAACTCGGCCCTCGAACGTATCACCGGTCGTGTGAATGCGCAGCATCGCTTCCTGGATGATAAACTGACTGTTGGTCTGCAGGGAACGATCTCCCGGGTGAACGATGAACGCGCTCCTGTAAATGGCGGTGCCGGATTCCAGGGTGACCTGCTGGGTGCGGCCTATTCCGCCAACCCCACCTGGCCCAACAACCCGAATTTCGATGCAGGTGGTCAGCTGAACCCAGCCAACCTGCTGGCGTACAGTTCCAACCTGTCCAACACGGATCGAATCCTGGTCAATGGATCTTTTGATTATAAGTTCACCGACGAATTCTCAGCCAAACTCAATCTGGGTCTGGACGAATCCAAGGGTGAAAACGTATCGGTTCTCAGTGAGGACCTGCGAGGTCTGGGTAACAACTCTTTCGGCAATGGTCGCGGAAACTACGTGATCAACAACAGCTCCAGCCGACTGATGGAATTCACCGTGAACTACAAGACCGAGGCGGGCGATCTTAGTATAGATGCCCTTGCGGGTTACTCTTATCAGGACTTCCGCTTCTGGGGTGCCTTTACCTCTGGTTTCGGTTTCTCTTCGGGAGACCTGGGAGAAATGGGACAAATCCTTCGAGATACCTACAACGGTACACGAGCGCTAATCGACGGTTCTTTCCAGAACTATGGTTATAATTTTGGCGGCGACCTGACCGTCAACCGATTGGTGCCCAACGTAGTATCTGAGAATATCGCCAACACTTCCGCTACCGGCCTTCAATCCTTTACGGCCAATACTTACGACAACACCGATGAGTTGCAGTCGTTCTTCGCCCGGGTCAATGTGGGCATAGCCGACAAGTTCCTCATCACGGGTACCTTCCGTGCAGACGGTTCTTCACGCTTTGGTGGGGATAACCAGTACGGTTTCTTCCCTTCCGGTGCGATTGCCTGGAACCTGCATAACGAGGACTTCGTAGGAGATGCCTTCTCTACCCTGAAGATTCGGGTAGGTGCGGGTATCACCGGTAACCAGGAAGGCCTGGGCTACGGTAACTTCCTGCGCCGCCAGCGCTGGGGTGACTTCGGTATCGACAACGGTGGAAATGTAGTCCCTACCGGTCTGGTCACCGTTACCTTCGCCAACCCCGGTCTACAGTGGGAGGAAACTACCGATTACAACGTCGGTCTGGACTTCGGTTTGAACAACGACCGCATCTCCGGTACGGTTAACGTGTACCGCAAGGAAACCAGCAACCTGCTGCTGAACCTGCAAGCGGCCCAGCCATCCCCTCAGCCCTTCTTCTTCGAGAACATTACAGACGGTACGGTTCTGAACCAGGGGGTTGAATTCAACATCGACGTGGCTGCCGTTGAAACCGAGGACTTCGATTTCGGAGCCGGATTCAACATCGCTTACAACTATAACGAGTTCCAGGATTTCCCCGGACTGATTCCCGCGGGTACCATTCGCGGTCAGGGTCTGACTGGAGCCTTTGCCCAGGTACTGACCGGTGGTGCTCCACTGTTCTCCTACTACCTGCGCGAGTTTAACGGATTCGATGCCAATGGACAGCCCGATCAGGTGGATATTCAGCAGCTGGTAGGAGCGGATGCCCTGCCCGATTTCGTGGGAGGTCTGTCCCTGAGTGGTCGATACAAGAACTTCGACTTCGCTGCCTACTTCACAGGCCAGTTCGGGTTCTCCGTGTATAACAACACGGCCAATGCCTTCTTTACCGCCGGTGCGATTGCCAACGGTCGTAACGTGACTCCGGACATTCTGACCAACGGTGAATCCGGTACAGCAGCCGCCGACGTTTCTACCCGCTTCCTGGAAAGCGGAGATTTCGTACGGTTCCAGAACTTATCCGTGGGCTATAACTGGCCGATCTCTGGAGACGGACCACTGAAGAGCCTCCGCCTATCGGTTACCGGACAGAACCTGTTCCTGATCACCGACTACAGCGGACTCGATCCGGAAATCAGTTCTCAGGTTGATCAGGCCGGACTGCTGAACGGTCTGCCTACTGCCGGTATCGATTACACGGCGTTCCCACGACCACGTACAATCACTTTCGGCCTAAACGCTACATTCTAATTAAAAAAGTTGTATTAACATGAAAAGAAACATTTTTAGAGCAATTGGAGGATTGGCACTGACGGCTTCTTTAGCAGTCGGATGTACCGATCTCGAAATCGCCCCTACTGATTCCCTGTTCCTTGAAGAGGATGCCAGTGGAGGGTTCACAGGAGTAGCTGATCCCGCCGCGGCGGTTACCAACCTGTTTAACGATCTAAATGCACTTGGAGACCAGGCGAACTTCTTCGCTCTGCAGGAAGTTTCCACGGACGAACAGCTGGTGCCCACTCGAGGTACCGACTGGGGAGATAACGGAATCTGGCGTACGCTGCATGCCCATACCTGGGACCCGGCTCACCAGTACGTACTCAACACCTGGAACAACTGGAACCAGGGTATATTCCGGGCCACGGAAGTCATCGAAACGCCCTCGGCTACCGCGGAGCAGGTAGCTCAGGCCAAATTCGTGCGTGCCATCCGCACCTGGGGAGTACTCGACCTCTATGGTCAGGTACCCTTCCGCGGTGTTGATGAGGGTCCTGAAATAGACCCAACTGTCCTGACATCTCAGGAGGCCGTAGATCTGATACTAAGCGACCTGGATGATGCCATAGCCAACCTGCCTACGGTGGCCGGTGGAGACATCGACAATCAGAATCGCGGAAGCAAAGCAGCTGCCCGCTTCATGAAGGCCAAGGTACTGCTGAATAAGCACATATACCTGGATACTTCAGTGGACACTGCGGATATGACCGAGGTTATTTCTCTGGTCGATGCTATCGCTGCAGACGGATACGCCCTGCACGACGGATTCTTCGAGATCTTCGAGCAGAGCGCCGACAACGAAACCATTTTCTGGCTGCAAACCGGTGTAGGTAACCGAATCTGGAACGGTATGCACTACAACATCGTGTCTCCCGACAACGGAGGAGGTGGATGGAATGGTTTCAGCACTCTGGCCGAGTTCTACGACCTGTTCGAAGGAGACCCCAATACTAACGCTGTCGGCTCCGGACAGGAAGAGCGCAGAGGTTTCGTACCCGATGCCAGTAACGCCGGACCCGATAACCTGGGTATAGGATATGGATTCCTGATCGGTCAGCAGTATGCTGTGGATGGTACGCCACTGACCACTCGTGGTGGACAGCCCCTGGTATTTACCAAGCAAATGCCCGGTCTTAATGGTAACACAGAAGAAACTGGAATCCGAGTGATCAAGTACCACCCCGCTCAGGATGGCGGATCTTTCCGTGCCCATGAGATCTTCTTCCGCTATGCCGATGCCCACCTGATGAAGGCAGAGGCCATGCTGAGGAACGGTGGTGATCCTACCGCTATGGTGAACGAACTCCGTACCCTCAGGGGAGCTACGCCTCTGGGCACTGTTGGTGAGCAAGAGCTGCTTGACGAGCGCGGTCGTGAGCTGTACATCGAATTCTGGAGAAGGAACGACCTGGTCCGTTTCGGTCAGTTTACAGCCGACTGGGAATTCAAGGATCCGGGATCCGTGGGTGATGAGAACAGGAATGTATACCCTATCCCTTCTCAGGCCCTGCTGGGTAACCCTAATCTGGTTCAGAACCCAGGTTACTAAGAATACCTGAATAAACCTATCAAAGGGGCGCCGATGGCGCCCTTTTTTTTTCGTCATACCGGAAATTAGTAAGCTTTAACGGGATAAGATTTCTAAGGGCTGGGCGATTTCGTAACTTTAACGGTTGTCGAATGGGTATGAAAAAAAGGCACCTCACCCTGTTTTTTCTCAGTCTACTCTTCATGACCTCCTGCGGTCGTGAGGAGACCCCTTTCATAAGCAAAAAACCCGATCAGATCGGCATCACCTTCCAAAACCGGCTCACCCAGACCCAGGAATGGAACATCCTCAGATATCTGTATTTCTATAATGGAGGCGGTATTGCGGCAGGTGACTTCAATAACGACGGCAAGATCGATTTGTACTTCAGCGGCAATCAGGTGGCCGACCGCCTCTACCTCAACAAGGGTAACTGGGAATTTGAGGACATCACTGAAAGCAGCAGTATCGACAATCAGGGCGAGTGGACAACCGGGGTCACTCAGGTGGACATCAACGGAGACGGCCTGCTGGATATCTACGTTTGCCGGGTCAGCGGTGCCCCGGGCAATAACGGCCATAACCTCCTTTATGTAAACCAGGGCTTGGATCGCAATGGAATCCCCCGATTCGCCGAACAGGCCGGAGCCTATGGCCTGGACTTCGAAGGATACTCTACCCATGCGGCGTTTTTCGACAAGGACCGGGATGGCGATCTGGACCTTTACCTGTTGAACCACTCCATACATCCCAACCGCACCTATGGCAAAGGCAGCCAACGCAGCAGCTTCCACCCGGAATACGGGGATGTGCTTTTCGAATGCCAGGACGGTAGGTACGTGGAAGTGAGCGAGGAGGCAGGTATTTACCAGGGCAAGTCGGGCTACGGCCTCGGTATTTCCGCGGGTTATTTCGACGGGGATTCTCTTCCGGACCTCTACATAGGTAACGACTTCTACGAAAATGATTATTGCTATATCAACATGGATGGCAGCCGTTTCCGGGAATTGCTCAGCGAGGGGGATCAGTTCTTCGGCCATACCACCCATTTCTCCATGGGCAATACGGTGGCGGACCTGAACCGGGATGGAAGGGAGGATATATTATCACTGGATATGTTACCCCGCGATCGGGAAACCTATATGACTTCCGGACAGGAATACCCCTACTCCACCTACCGCAATTACCTCAGGAGCGGATACCATCCTCAGTACATGCAGAACACCCTTAACCTGAACCTGGGCGGGCTGCAATTCGCCGAGGCGGGTTTCCTGGCGGATATAGCGGCTACGGACTGGTCCTGGTCCGTACTCGCCCCCGATCTGGATAACGACGGCTGGAAAGATTTGTTCATCACCAACGGAATACTGGGGGCTACCAACGACATGGACTTCATCAACTTCATCTCGGCCAAGGAAATGCAAAAGAAAATCGTGAGTACTTCACTGGAGGATCATATGGATTTGATCCGGGCCATACCCGAAAAAAAGGTGGCCAATCTCGTGTATCGAAATCCGGGCCGCTTTCCTTTCGAAAATAAGACCGGGGAATGGATGAAACCGGAGAAAGGCTTCAGTCAGGGCGGGATTTATGCCGATCTGGATAACGACGGCGACCTCGATCTGGTCAGCAGTTCCACCAACGGACCCGTAGAGATCTGGGAGAACCGCCTTCCCGCACGCAATTGGGTATCTCTGGAATTTAAGGGGCACGAGAGGAACAGCAAGGGCGTAGGCGCAAGGGCCACGTTGTACTACGCCGATTCGGTTCAGACGGCGTCCCTTTTTCCATCCAACGCCTACCTCTCCAGCCTGAGCAATCGCCTGCATTTCGGGCTTGGCACCCATACCCGTCTGGATTCCGTGGCCATAGACTGGCCATGGGACGGTCGTCAGGTCTTTTACGACATCCAGACCGGCAGGCATCAGATACTTTCCTACGACCCTAAGGCCATTCGATCTTATCCAACGCGGCCCGGCATCGGGGAATCCTACCGGATAACCCCCATGGACAGCCTCGTGGACTTTGTACACAGCGATCCGCCCACTCTGGATTTCGACCGTTCTCCCCTGATTCCCTATGGCCTGTCCAACGAAGGTCCGGATCTCGCTTCCGGCGACCTCAACGGGGATGGCAGGATTGACCTGGTTATCTGCGGCGGTAAGGGCCAGCAAACTGCTGTCCTGATCCAGACTTCCGATGGAAAATGGGAGAAACAGGATGATTGGCTCAGCGAACATCCTGCCATTAACGAGGATGTTGCCGTAGAAATCGCGGACTTCAATTCCGACGGCCTGCCGGATTTGGCCATTGCGAGTGCCGGGAATGAATTTCGTCTGGGTGAGGCCATCGCACCCAGGCTCTACCTCAATACAGGAAATACCCTGGAATTCAAAGAGGGAGCCCTGGGGCCCATTGAAATCCAGGCTTCCGACCTCAGCGTAGCCGACTACGACGGAGACGGAGATGCCGATCTGCTGATCACCGGGCTGGCCAAGGCCCGCGAGTTCGGCCAAGGTGAACGATCCTTTCTCCTGAACAATAACGGACAGGGCGAGTTTACCGATGTAACGTCGAATAAGGCCGAAGAGCTCACCGTCGAACGGATGATCACCGACAGCGACTGGGCCGACCTCGACGGCAACGGTTATCCCGACATCGTTCTTTCGGTTCATTGGGGGAAGCCGCTTATTCTTTGGAACGACGGCGAAAAATTCAGCAAACAGGCAGACCATGCCAGACATCCCGGATCAGGCTTATGGAATGCGGTGCACTGTACCGACCTGGATGGTGATGGAGACCTGGATGTACTGCTTGGCAACTGGGGGCTCAACAGCAAGCTGAGGGCTTCGGGCGAACAACCTCTTCGCCTGTATAAATTGGACTTCGACAATAACGGTACAGAAGAAGTACTGGTGACCCATTACGTGGAAGCGAAGGAAACGCCTCTGATTTCCAAGGAAATCTGGAGCAAGCAACTACCCGCGATCAACAAGCGCTTCCTGAGTTATGCCGATTTTGCACGGGCCGATTTGTCCGATATATTTGGCAAAGAGCAGCTGCAGCAGGCCCGACAGGAAGAAGTAACGGAACTGAGAAGCGGGTACCTGATTAACCTGGGAGATGGCCGGCTCGAATTTCACCCCCTTCCAGATCTGGCACAATTGGGAAGCATAGAGGCCTTCGCGGTAACCGATATGGACGGTGACCTCAGGAAAGAAGTCCTCGCTACCGGTAACCGTTACGAACTCAGCACTCAGATCGGCAGACTGGACGGAATGGTGGGGCTGGTCATGGAGGTGCCCCTTGCGAGTGAAGAATGGCAGGTCAGGCCTCTGGGAACGAGAATCGGAGCCGCCCGTTCTATGGAAGGGCTGCCAACCGAAAACGGAACTTTGATAGTAATTGGAATCAATAATGGCCCCCTGAGGGCCCTGAAGATGGGTAAGGAATGAAAACTTTCAACACGGCTATACTGATCGCCCTTTTGTCCCTGTTTGTCGGGTGTAAAAAAGACCATAAACCCGAGGCGGAACAGCAGCAACAGGAGACGCTGTTCACCTTACTGCCTCCCAAAGAGACCGGGGTGGAATTCGTGAATGAAATCAAGAACGGCAAGGAGCTCAACATCTTTAAGTACCGAAATTTCTACAATGGGGGTGGAGTAGCCATCGGGGACATCAATAACGATGGCCTTCCCGACGTCTACCTGACCGCGAACATGAAACCCAACAAGTTATACCTGAACAAGGGTAACTTACAGTTCGAAGATATCACGGAACAGGCCGGTGTCGGGGGTACTAAGCCCTGGTCCACCGGGGTAACCATGGCCGACATCAACGGGGATGGCCTGCTGGACATCTATGTGAGCAACGCGGGCAATCTGGAGGGAAATAACCACGATAACGATCTCTACATCAATCAGGGCAACCTGACCTTTACGGAAGAGGCCGAACGCTATAATCTGGCCGAAACCGGCTTCTCGACCCATGCCAGTTTCTTCGACTACGACCTGGACGGTGACCTCGATGCCTATATCCTCAACAACAGCAATATACCGGTGAGTAGCCTCGGGTATGCCGAACAGCGCGAAGTACGTGCCCAGGACTGGGAAGGTGTACCGCATATCTTCAAGGGAGTTGGCGATATGCTGCTTCGCAACGACGATGGGAAATTCGTGGATGTCAGTCAGGAGGCCGGAATTTACGGCAGTTTGATCGGTTTTGGACTGGGAGTACTCGTGACCGACCTGAACCATGACCTCTATCCCGATATCTACGTCTCCAACGATTTCTACGAGCGCGACTACTTGTATATCAACCAGAAGGACGGAACTTTTTCCGAGGAGATCAAGGACTGGACCTCTCACCTGAGCCTGTCGGCCATGGGTATCGACATAGGAGACATCAACAACGATGGTCAGAACGATATATTCATCACCGATATGCTGCCCGAACCCGAACAACGCGTCAAGTCCGTTATGGAGTTCGAAGGCTACAATGTATTCAAACTCAAGCAGAGCAAGGACTTTTACCAGCAGTACATTCAGAATACCCTGCAACTGAATAACGGCGATGGCACCTTCTCGGAGATCGCCTATTACAGCGGCATCGATGCGACGGACTGGAGCTGGGCGGGACTGATGTTCGACATGGATAACGACGGCTTCAAGGATATATTTGTCACCAATGGCATCAACCACGACCTGACGGATCTGGATTTCGTGGATTTCTTCGCGAATGAAATCATACAGCGGATGGTGCTCGAAGGCAGGAAGGAATCCATCGATACCATTATCGAGCGCATGCCCATTAAGCCTCAACCCAATTACGCTTTCCGCAACAACGGGGACATCACCTTCTCCAATGCCAATAGGGAATGGGGCTTCGAGAAGAAGACCATGTCCAACGGGGCGGCCTATGCCGACCTGGACAACGACGGTGACCTGGATCTGGTGATCAATAATGTAAATGCTGAGACCTATGTGTATCGCAATAACAGCGAGAAGAAGGGCAATAATTCGTTGAGGCTGAGCCTATCGGGCTATGGAAAGAATCCTTTTGCGATAGGGTCTACCGCCATCTTCTATTTTGACGGGCAACAAGTCCGGCAGGAACTCATCCCTTCCCGGGGCTTTCAGTCCTCGGTGGACTACACCCTTCACCTCGGACTCGGCCAGACCCAAGGTGTGGACTCGGTCCGCATAATCTTCCCCGACAGGCGCACTCGGCTGCTTACGGATGTGCAGGCAGGACAGCACCTGAAAATAGACTATGATTCCGGACTTCCGGTTTACCTCCCGATTAGCGAGCGGACGGTGGAACCCCTGCTTAGGGAAATCGCCAACGACAGGCTCCGTCCTCACGAGGAAAACGAATTCAACGACTTCGATCACGAGGGTCTTATCTACTCCAAGCTTTCGCAGGAAGGGCCCGCCCTGGCCGTGGCGGATGTCAACGGAGATGGCCACGAGGACCTGTACGTCGGGGGCGCGCGGGGTCAGGAAGGAACGATCCTGATCAACAGGGGAAAAGGCAATCTGCGCCCCTTCTCTCAATCTGCCTTCGGTAAAGACAAAGAATTTGAAGACACGGCGGCCGCTTTCTTCGACGCTGACGGGGATGGCGATGCAGATCTCATGGTCGGTAGCGGAGGAAATGAGACTGAAGTATCCAGGACCTACCGTCCCCGCCTCTACCTGAATGATGGATTCGGCCGCTTCAGCCCATCCGGACAGGAACTGCCTTCGACCTTCCACAATGCCTCGGTGGTCGTGCCTTCCGACTTCGATCAGGATGGAGATATGGATGTATTTATCGGCTCACGATCCGTACCCGGCGTCTATGGAGTAAGCCCGGATCACCTCCTGCTCGAAAATCAGGGAGATGGTACCTTCACCAACAGTACAGAGCGCCGGGGATATTACCTCCGGGAGGCCGGCATGATCACCGATGCCATCTGGGTGGATATGGACGGTGACCAACGCGAAGACCTGCTGACCGTCTCCGAATGGGGCACGCCCCGTTGGTACCGCAATAACGGCAGACGACTGAACCCGGTGGAAGGTACTCTGGATTCCCTCTCGGGCTGGTGGAATACCATCGAAGCCACAGACATGGATGGAGACGGGGATATGGACCTGATCCTGGGTAACCAGGGAGAAAACCTGCACTACCGCCCCAGTGAGGAACTCCCCATGCGGATGTATGTGCACGATTTCGACAATAACGGTACCATTGAACAGATCGTTACCATACGACAGGAAGACAGGGATTATCCCATTCACCAGAAAAGCGAACTCACTGCCCAACTGGTTTCCCTGAAGAAGCAGAACCTCAAGGCATCGGAATACGCGGCAAAATCCATAGACGAATTGTTTCCGCCAGAGATCACCGATCGGGCCCTAATCCGTGAAGTCAGGTATTCCGCATCGGCAGTCCTCTACAACGAGGGTGAGGGTCAGTTCCGCATCGAGAAATTGCCCCCCCGCGTACAGCTCTCCTGCGTGTGCGATATCGTTTGTGAGGATATCGACCGGGACGGGAATCCCGATCTGGTGCTGGCAGGGAACAATTTCGAGTACAAACCCCAATTCTCCCGCTTGGATGCAGCATTCGGGCATGTACTGCTCGGGGACGGAAAGGGGGCCTTCGAATGGCAGAATTCCAAAAGAAGCGGACTTCGGCTCAGGGAAGAAGTCAAGTACATGAAAGTCTTCAGGGACCGGACAGGGGAAAAGTACATCTTCGCCGCTGTTAACGACGAAAAACCGAGAGTTTATGCACTGGATTAAACCAAGTGTCGCCATACTCGTATTGTCTCTGCTCGCCAGTTGTGGACGAGAGAAGCGATTCAGGGAGCTTTCCCCGGACAAAAGCGGGGTGGAATTCACCAATAAAGCCGAGGAGTCCGATGGACTGAGTATACTGGACTACCTGTACTTCTACAATGGAGGGGGCGTGGCCCTGGGCGATATCAACGACGACGGCCTGCCCGACATCTTCTTCAGCTCCAATCAGGGCGATAATAAGCTCTATTTGAACAAGGGCGGGCTCACCTTCGAAGATATTACCGAACGAGCCGGGGTTGCCGGCAAGAGCAGCTGGAACACCGGAGCGACCATGGCGGATGTCAATGGGGATGGCCTGCTGGACATCTACGTATGTGCAGTAGTAGGCCTGCTGGGCTTCGATGGTCACAACGAGCTTTATATCAATCAGGGAGATGGAACCTTTAGCGAGGAATCGGCCCGTTACGGTCTGGATTACGATACCTTCAGCTCCTCGGCGGCCTTTTTTGACTACGACCGGGACGGAGACTTGGATCTGTATCTGCTAAACCACGCCGTCCACACCCAGGAATCATTCGGGAAGGCATCACTGCGCAACGAAAGGGATTACGAAACCGGGGACCGCCTGCTTCGAAACGACGGGGGCCGGTTTACCGACGTGAGCGAAGAGGCCGGACTATACGGCGGAATCAACGCCTATGGTCTGGGACTGTGCATATCGGATTTCAACAGGGATGGGTTTCCGGATATCTATGTCGGGAATGACTTTCACGAGGACGACTACTACTACCTGAATCAGGGAGATGGCACCTTTCGGGAGTGCATGCGTGAGTTCTTCGGACATACTTCGCGTTTCTCCATGGGTAACGATGCGGCAGACATCAATGGCGATGGTTTCCCCGACCTGATATCACTGGATATGCTCCCCGATCGGGAAAAAGTACTCAAATCGAGTGAGGGCGATGACAACATCCAGGTTCAGCGCATGCGCACCCAGCAGTACGGCTATCACTACCAATTCTCGCGCAATATGCTGTATGTCAATCAGCCCAACGGACAATTCCTGGAGACAGCCCTGATGAGCGGCCTGGCCGCCACCGACTGGAGCTGGACCACGCTGGTTTCGGACTACGACCAGGATGGATATCAGGATATCTTCGTGACCAATGGTATCGCCCGACGCCCGAACGATCTTGACTTTGTGCGGTATGTATCCAACGAACAAATACAGAACAAACTCGACAATACTTCTCTGGTCGACCGTAAGGCCCTCGACCTCATGCCTGAAGGCGCGGAGGTCAACCGTATTTTCAAGGGAACCGGGAGCCTGGTATTCCTCGATAAATCGTCGGACTGGCTCGGAAAAGAGCCCTCGCTTTCCGGGGCCGCGGCCCATGCCGACCTGGACGGGGATGGCGACCTCGACCTGGTGATCAACAACTTCAATTCCCCGGCCCAGATTCTGATCAATACCACGGATCAGCAGGGTGCCTACCTGAAAGTCCGTCTGAAAGGCCCCGCGAAGAACACCTGGGGCATCGGAACCCAACTGACCGGCTATGCCAATGGCCGCCTGATCTACAGCGAACTCATCCCCTCCAGGGGCTTTCAGTCGTCCAACGAACCGCTCATACACTTAGGGCTGGGCTCCGTGAAAGCACTGGATTCGATCCGGATATACTGGCCCGACGGCACCACCCAACTCCTCGGACAAACCGCGGTAAATCAGACCCTGATCCTGGAATATGAGCCGAAGGATGTTATGCCCTCGTCCCCATGGTTAACAGCTATGCGGAAATCTACGTCCTTGCCCCTGCGCTTCGAAAAGGACAGCCTGGCCCTGGGCCTGGACTACACCCACGAGGAGGACCCCTACATACATTTCAACAGGGAACCCCTGATCCCTTTCAGCGTAGCCGATCGTGGCCCCCTGCTGCTGACGGGCGACCTGGACGGAGACGGGCAGGAAGATATCCTCCTCGGTGGATCGAAGTTCATTCCGGCCCGGGCTTTCGCCCGCACGGACAGCCTGTTTGTATCCGTTGAACTCCCCAAAGTGATCCGAAGGGATTCCGTCAAGGAATGGGTCTCCGGTACACTCGCAGATCTGCACAACGATGGGAACAATGCGCTGGTTCTGGGTTCGGCAGGAGCGGATTTCTTCGGCAAGTCCCGTTCTCTGATCGACAACCACTTCCGGCAGACGGATGATGGAAACTGGATCTCCGCATCCCTGCCCGAAATTCACGGCAACACCTCGGTAATCGAACCCTTCGATTTCGACGGGGACGGGGATCTGGACCTCTTCCTCGGCATACAGACGCTGACCGGAAAGTTCGGGCTACCGGCCAGTTCGTACCTGCTCGAAAACAGCAATGGGGAATACCGAATCCTCCAGTCTCTGGAATTTACAGGCATGCCTACGGCGGCAAGCTGGATTCCGGCTACCCCGGAATATCCGGCACGACTCCTGGTGGTAGGCGAGTGGATGCCACCCCGTCTGTTCGCCCTCAACGAAGCCAACCGACTCGAAGAAATTCCCACCGATCTGCCCAGCGGATTGTGGGAATGCATAGAACCCATAGACTGGGACCGGGACGGTGACCTTGACTATGCGGTCGGCAACTGGGGACTAAACACCAAGTTCACGGCCAGCCGTCGATATCCCTTGCGGATGTATACGGCCGACTACGACAATAACGGTACTTCCGAATCGGTGGTCTGTTCCTACCGCGAGGGTTCCTACTTCCCCATTTACGCTTTTGACGATCTGGCCAAACAGCTCCCCTACCTCCGGAAAAAATTCCCGAATTACAAGGACTTTGCGGGCCAGGACATGGATGGCATATTCGATCGGGAAATACTGAAGGGTGCCGAGGTCTGGGAAGTGGAGGAATTGCGAACCGGGGTACTGATTAACCAGGGGGGCTCATTCGAATTCCAGGAATTCCCGGAGCTCCTGCAGGTGGCCCCCATCATGGATATGCTCGCCCTGGAGGCCGATGGGGACCCGGGCCTTGAATTACTGGCTGCGGGGAATTACTTCGGCGTAAAGCCCTATCAGGGCAGATTCGACAGCTTTCCCGGGGCACTACTGGATCCCGAAGGAAATGTTATATCGGGGTCGGACCTGGGGTTCGATTGGCAGCAAAAAAGCGCACGTGAACTAAGACTCCTTGAAATTCAGGGACAACGGTTTATCTTAGTAGCCTTCAATGATAGTAAACTGGAAGTCTACCGATTAAAACGAGAATAGTAATGAAGAGAGTAGCAATGGTGCTGGCCGGACTGATGGGAATGCTCTACTCCTGCGGACCCTCAGAACCCATAGAGGTGGATGCGGAACTCTTCCACCTATCCGTGGACAAGGTCACGGATATCATGGTACACGATATTTTCTCTCCGCCCGTTGCCAGCAGGGTATACGTTTATCCGAATATAGCCGCCTACGAAATACTGGCCCAGAAATCCGATGAAAGGAAGAGCCTGGCCGGTCAGGTAGCCGAACTCAGCCCTATACCTGCTATGGAGCCGGACGCGGGGATTAATGCCGAGTTGGCTGCCCTGGTCGCACATATAGAGGTCAGCCGGACGATGCTGTTTTCAGAGGCCGATATACTTAAACTGAGGGATAGCCTTTATGGAGTCTGGGAGCGTACAAACAGCGGTGAGTTCGAAAAGTCCCGGGATTACGGGCTGAAGGTGGCCGGCCACATCGTGGAGTGGATGAACCAGGACAACTATCCCCAGACCCGGACCATGCCCAAATTCAGCGTATATGAAGATGATCCCTCTCGCTGGCAGCCTACGCCTCCGGCCTATATGGACGGAATCGAGCCCCATTGGAATAAGATCCGCACCCTGGTCATCGACTCCGCTCAGCAGTTTAAACCCGTACCGCCGCCGCCATTCTCCATGGAACCGGGCACCCCTTTTTACGAAGAGGTGAGGGAGGTGTACGACATCAGCCAGGAAATCACCCAAAAGGGAGACCAGAGCGAAGAAGTCCAGATCGCCCAGTTCTGGGACTGCAACCCCTATGTGTCCGTGACCCGTGGACACCTGATGTTCGCCACCAAGAAAATATCACCCGGCGCCCATTGGATGGGCATAGCGAAGATCGCGGCGAGAAAGAGCAATGCCGACTACTTCCAGACGGTAAAGACCTATACCCAGACCTCGATCGCCTTGTTTGACGGTTTTATAAGCTGTTGGGATGAGAAATACCGATCCAATCTGGTACGGCCCGAAACCCTGATCAACCAGCATATGGACGAAAATTGGGAACCCATACTTCAGACCCCGCCATTTCCTGAATACACCAGTGGACACAGTGTGATATCCGGGGCGGCAGCCATCGCCCTCACCGATCTATACGGTGATAATTTCGCATTCGACGACGATACGGAAGTGCCTTATGGGCTACCGGTACGCTCCTTCACCTCCTTCATACAGGCCTCAGACGAGGCGGCCATCAGCCGAATGTACGGGGGCATTCACTACCGGCAGGCCGTCGAGGTTGGCGTGGAACAGGGAAGAGACCTGGGACGATACGTAATCAGCAAACTGAACTGGTAGTACATGACTCGGAAAATTATCGCGGGCATCCTCGCTCTTGTTTTGCTGGGATTCGCCACTTATGGTCTGGCCTGGCCTTACGACCTGAAGGTCAGCTTCGAGGCCCCAACTTACCCAGGCATCGTTAGACAGACCCTGAAGACCTGGTCGGTGGGCCTGAACACACCGGACCCGGAGGGCTCTCTCTGGGTGAACTCCAGCTCCCTGAAGGCCGAATCCGGTGAACTACTCGATTTCGTTCAGGAAGTCTCCGGTGAACGGGGCAGCTACCGATATCGCTGGAGCATAGACTGGGCTTCAGATAGTACTGCGCGAGTCCAGGTAAAGGTGACCGAACCGGGAAGGCGGCTGGCCAACAGGATCGTCATCCCCTTTACCCGAACCCGTATCGAAGACGCTTCCCAGGAAGCCATTGGAGATTTTTACGCCAAACTCGACGAGCACCTGAAAAACTTCCGGGTTCGGGTCGAAGAAGTCGAAGAGCTGACAAGTACCTATACGGCCTACGTGCCCATTGCCTGTAAACAGATTGAGAAGGCCTCCTATATGATGCAGTACTACCCACTGCTTACCAATCTCATCATCGAAAACGACATCGAAACCAATGGGATTCCCTTCGTGGAGGTTACGCGCTGGGACGAGGAAAATGATAGTATTTACTTCAATTTCTGTTATCCCATAGTCCGATCGGAACGACTGCCCATAGGAACGGAGCTCCGGTATAAGAGGTTCTTTGGGAAACGCGCCCTGCGAGCCACCTACAACGGTAATTACATATTCTCCGACCGAGCCTGGTATGCACTCAGGAAAGAGGCAGAACTTAGGGGACTCGAGACGGAACCCAAGCCCGTTGAATTTTTCTTCAGCAATCCCAATTTCGGGGGCGATGAAATGGAATGGAAGGCGGATATCTTCCTACCCATCAAACCCGAAGGCTAAGTACTGTGGTGAACACCAAAAACCGAATTACCCGTAAACCCGTATTGTTTATAACCGTTTTGGGCATCAGCCTTTTCTTGTCCTGTCAGTCTTCAAATGAGCAGGGATACGGAAAACTGGAGATGCTGGCCAAACTACCCGCTAAACTCAACGAAAACTCGGGTATTGAGTTAATGGAAAACGGCGGAATTTGGCTGATCGAAGACAATGGGAACCGGGATCATCTGTATGGACTCAACCTCCGGGGAGAGATTATCCGGGAATTAAAGATCAGGAACGGTAAGAATGAGGACTGGGAAGACCTGGCGCAGGACGAGGAAGGCAATATATACATTGGCGATTTTGGGAATAACAACAACGACCGCCGGGACCTGGTCATTTACCGCATCGGTGCCCCGGATAAGGCAACGGGTCCCTCAATTCGGGCCGAAACGATCCGATTTAGCTATCCGCAGCAGAAAGAATTTCCTCCCGCAAAGGAGTACCGCCGTTTCGATTCCGAGGCCTTATTCTTTTGGGACAATCAGCTGTATATCGTCACCAAGAACCGGACCCGTCCTTTCGATGGGAAGGCCTATTTCTACAGGGTACCGGCGATTCCGGGCGAATACCAGGCGGAGTTGGTGGACAGTCTGTTTCCCTGCCCCGATCCGGCAAACTGCCTGATCACTGCGGCCGACATCTCTCCCGATGGAAAGACTTTGGCACTGATGAGCTATGGCAAATTATTCCTGCTCACCGACTTCGACCTGGACGCCCCATCGAAAGGCCACCTCGAAACCATTGACCTGCAATGGCCTACCCAGATGGAATCGGTGTGTTTCGAAAACAATACTTCCCTGTTGATAGGTGACGAGCAATCCGAGACCAAAGGTCGTCTGCTGTACCGCATGAACCTGAATGGTCTGCACTAGGCTGGTACAGGCGTAACCTGCTACATAGCAGGAAAAAATCTAACGGGTGGTCGTGTTATCCCATGCGATTAGCGTTTTAATTCGGGGATTGCGCCTCAGGCTGCTTATTTTGACTCCCTATTAAGGGAAAGCGCAGGTTTTTACTGTAAGGGTATGCCCCAAAGTTTTACTAAATAACCCATTAAATGGCAATGTTTTTGCTACATTGAATTAAAAGTTGATATGAGACTGCTGGTATTCTTGTGTTGCTTGTTTCTTGCATCATCTGCGCTATACGCCCAGGGAGACTTCCCCACTACGCGCAGGCTCGATGTAAACAAGGACAAAGACCGCGATATCCAAAACTCCAACGTGGGCACCCAACTCCCTATGCCTTCGATCGTTACGCCCAACCTGGGAAGAAATGAAACTCAGGGCGGGGTAAAAATGCTGCCCGACCGAAATCTCAAACAGGCCGGCCACGATCTCAAGATCGATCCCAAGCTCAGTGTACTCGAAGGCGGCAACAGCAACAAATTTCACGGAGATATGTACCTGGGGGACGTCAAGACCCGATCCAAGTTTGTAGGTATCGCAGTAAGGGACCACGGCGAAATCGATGGCGACCGGGTTATGATATTCGTCAATGGGGAGATTACCCATTACAACCAGGTCCTCGGCGGCCGTTTCCTCGAGTTGAAAGTACCCCTCAGAGAAGGCTTTAATACCATCGAATTCCAGGCCCTTAATCAGGGATATACCGGTTTGAATACGGCCCAGCTACTGGTCACCGAGGAAAGCGGTGAAGTCATTCACGACAATAGCTGGTACCTGTCCACGGGTTCAAAGGCTACGGCCGTGGTGATCAAGGAACCCGAAATTCCCGAAGGCTTCCGCCAATAGCCGAAACCCCTAGTTTTTATCGTATAGCCTCATAGGTTCACCGGGGTGATACGCCGGCCCGGAACCCTTCTCTACATCCTCCCGGTAGTAGAGCACTTCCTTGAACCGACCGTTAATATACGATTCTACCTGATCGTCGAAATGGGGGCTATCGGTTCTTCCACTCTGTCCACCGGCCAACAGGCTCCTGGCGCGGATCCGGTCACCGAATTCCACTACCGCCACGAAGCTGTTGCCCCGGGTTCCATAAATCTTATTGGCCTCGTAAGAATAATTTACCCCATAAGCAGCGAGCGATCCCCAAATACCGCTGGCCATACCTACCGGATAGCTCGGCAGGCTGTCGCTAAAGGCCTGTCTCCGATCGCCATTCAGGCGCTGGAAGCGGTTCACTTCCCCCCACGGCAAGTCCCATCCGCCCAGTTCTTGTTTCATGCGTTCCAGGGCCAGTTCCAAGGCCTTCAGGCATTCCGATTCCGGCGCCTCCTCCCCCCAGTAGCGAAATACAGCGAGCCAGCCGCGGACTGAATCCGGTCTCGGCATACGCAACAGCTGACGCCCGTAAAAATGGGCGATCGTCATGGCCCGGGAATCGACACCGGTTCGGTAGTCCCAGGGGCGTAGGATGTCAATGGCCCCTTCCAGTCCCTTACGCGGTTCGTTGTCGTAGGCCGCTATAAGTCGGGGCAATAGAATCTCGAAGGTGGGCAGGTAGGGGTCGTAGGCCAGGTCAATCAACCCGTCAAGGTCTACCTCAGATCGCTCCTTCAACAGTGATATCGCGTGTATTCCCCTCGTATTCTCGGGTTCCGGAGCCATGTATGCGGGATAATCCTCTGGTGCCGGACTGTACTCACCTGCAGCGGTAAAAGGAGTCGAGTTGCAGTTTTGTATCCAGCCACTACCGGGATTGAGAAGATAGATCGACTCATCCACCTCGTGCAGTCCCTGCCAGTCCGTATGGGGATCGGTACCATCCACGGGTCGGGTGTAGTCGTAGTCGGCGCTCCTTCTGGGAATAAAGTTTCCGTGGAAGTAGGCGATATTCCCTTCCGAATCGGCATACACTGTATTGTTCGAGGAATTCCGACGGATTTCCATCATCTTGCGGAATCCTTCCCAACCGGACTGCTTGGTCCTCAGGTAGGACTGCTTGAGGGCAGGAACCGGATCCCACATCAGGGCCGTCGAGGTCCACCGGTCATTGCGAATCGAGGTTATGGGTCCGTGGTGCGTCCGATAGAGCGGGAAAGAGCGGGAAGCCAGGGAGTCCCCGGAAGCGTATCGCAACTCCACCGTATCGGTCCAGACCCGACGCCACTGATCTCCATAACGATATTCCAGTTTCCCTTCCCGGCTTTGTATTTCCTCCATAAATTCATCGATCACGTCGGTATATCCCGAAGTATGCATCCAACCGGTGTCCTCGTTAAAACCCTGGTATACGAAAAACTGACCCCAGGTAACTGCACCGTAGGCATTCAGGCCTTCGCTACTGGAGACGTGTACCTCCGGGCGAAAATAGAAGGACGTATGTGGGTTGATCAGGAGCAGGGCATTCCCGCTCGCCGTCATGGCCGGTGCCAGGGCGATGCCATTGGATCCCGCGGGCTCCGAAACAACCTCGGGTTCGGGACGGTGGTCTTCCTGCCTCAACTCACCGTAGAATTCCTCAATCCTGCTGAGGGAGACCGATTCTATATTGCCCCCAATAGAGCCCTCGAAGAAGTAAAACGGCATCCAATTCTCGAAGCGCTCGAGATGGTGTTCCTCTTCCGGATGGGTCATGAGGTAGTAGTTGATCCCATCGGCAAAGGCATCGCAGAGCTTCTTCAGCCAGACTGGACTCTTGCGATAGCAATCCCGGGCCTCTTCCTCCGTCATGAACATACGTGCCCGGAGGTCGCTATAGAGGGATTCAGCACCCTCTACTTCGGCCAGCCTGCCGATGGCCCATAGGTAGTTTCGCTCGACCCTGGGGAAGTCGTCTTCGCACTGGGCATAAAGCAATCCAAACACGGCATCCGCGTCTGACTCCCCGTAAATATGGGGAACGCCGAAGGAGTCTCTGTAGATTTCCACCCGTTTTGCTCGCGCCTCCAGTCGTTCCTGTTCGGATGGGAGTGATGAGGTCCTCCGGCAGGAAAAGGATCCCGAAACGAACAGGATCAAGAAAAAAAGACCTGTTAAACGGTTGCAAGCATTATTCATAAGGTTCGACTTACATTTGAACCCGGCAGGGATGAACTAAGCCGCGAAATCCCTTCCGGTTATTGGAAAGCTAAAGATCGGGAAATTATGGATTTTCCCGGACGTAACCTGTCCGATGCAGGAGCGATGTAATAGCGAAACACCAAGCGAAAAGCTTATGACAAAAAAGAAATACGGTATCGGCCGGGCATTCAAAACCATAATCTGGCCCAGGCGCAACCTGGTCCTGATCGGACTCCTGCTGATTGTGATCGGTAAGGCGGCCAGTTTCGTGGCCCCCGTAGCCCTGAGGTACCTGATCGACGATATCATCCCCGCCCGCGATACCCAATCCCTGAAGTGGCTGGTCGGGGCCGTGATCACCGCAACAGCCGTACAGGCCGGAACATCCTTTATGCTCACACGTATTGTGAGCGTTCAGGCGCAGTTTCTGATTTCAGAACTCAGGGCACAGGTACAGGAAAAAGTGCTTTCGCTTCCGGTACGCTTCTTCGACAACACCAAGGTGGGAGAACTGGTTTCCCGCATCATGACCGATGTGGAAGGGGCCAGGAATCTGATCGGGACCGGCCTCGTTCAGATGGTCGGCGGCAGTATTACCGCCATAGCGGCCTTGATACTGCTCCTCGACATCAGCATGGAACTCACCCTGTTTGCCTTGCTTCCCATGGCTCTTTTCGCCCTGGTATCGCTTCGCGCGTTCAAGATAATCCGTCCGATTTTCAGGAAGCGCCGTGAAATCAATGCGGAAGTAACCGGAAGGCTGACCGAAACGCTTTCCGGCATCCGGGTCATCAAGGGATTTAACGCCGAGGAACAGGAGAAATCGGTATTTCAGGATGGAGTGAACCGGCTGTACGAGAACGTACGGAAGAGCCTGACCGCCACGGCCCTGATCGAGAGCTCCTCTACCCTGCTACTCGGTATAGCGACGACAGGGATCACCGGCCTGGGAGGCTACCGGATCATGACGGATCAGCTGAGCCTGGGGGAATTCTTCCAGTTTACCTTCCTGCTAGGGCTGATGATCGCCCCAATTATACAGATCAGCAATATCGGCACTCAGCTCACCGAGGCCCTGGCCGGACTCGACCGTACCGAAGAGCTCCTGCAGGAAACCACCGAGGAGGAGCTCGGTGAGCGGGATCGCGAATTGGAAACCCTGCAGGGGCACATCGAATTTGATCAGGTGTCATTCGCCTACGAAGAGGGCAAGGAGGTCCTGCACGGAGTGAGTTTTGACATACCTGCCGGTTCCACCCTGGCCCTGGTGGGCAGTTCAGGCTCGGGTAAATCCACCATAGCCGGCCTTGTCGCCGGCTTCATTCAGCCGGGCTCGGGTACCGTTCGCATTGATGGAGAAGACCTGTCGCGCATCCGCATTGGGAGCTACCGCAAGCATCTGGGAGTGGTCCTGCAGGACGACTTCCTGTTCGAGGGTTCTATACGGGACAACATCGTTTTCGCCAGGGCGGATGCCTCGGATTCCGAGATTCGACAGGCCGTAGAGGCCGCTTACGTGAATGAATTCACCGACGCTCTGGAGGAGGGACTGGACACCTGGATAGGCGAACGAGGGATCAAACTCTCCGGGGGACAGCGTCAACGGATCACCATAGCCCGGGCCCTGCTGGCGGATCCGGATATTCTTATCCTGGACGAGGCCACCTCCCAACTGGACACCCATAGCGAATCGCTTATACAGAAGAGCCTGCAGGAACTGGTCAGGGGGCGTACCACCCTGATTATCGCTCACCGCCTGAGCACCATCCGCCAGGCCGATGCCATACTCGTGGTGGATCAGGGACGGATTATAGAGGGGGGAACGCACGAAGAACTATTGGGACAGCAAGGGAAGTACCACCACCTGTACACCTATCAGGCACGTATCTGACAACCCGCTCAGGAACCCTCGGGGGCCAGTTCGATCTTCAGGCCTTCCAGCTCGGGGGTAATTGGGATCTGACAACTCAGCCTGCTGTTATCCTGGACAAAATTGGCGTCAGCTAGCATGGCGTCCTCTTCATCGGTCATCGGCGGGAGTTCGTGACCGGAGAGGATGTAGCACTGGCAGGATGCACACATGGCCATGCCTCCGCATATGCCTATGGTTCCTTCGGGTGCGAGTTCATACGAACGCACGAGCTCCATAAGGTTCATGTTCATGTCGGTGGGTGCGAGTACCCGGTGCTCTTCCCGGTGCCGGTCGATTATCGTAATGTGGACGTCCATCCGCGGCTTACTTTATTTTCTTGACAACGGATTTTGGAGCCTCTTTCTTGCTTCCATCGAATCCGCTCACTCCGCCTACCGTGGTGTACTTCATCACGTACTTTCGATCGGGAAAAATCCGCTGGTACGCGCTCTGGCACATCAGCGTGGCCTCGTGAAAACCGCAGAGGATGAGTTTCAGCTTGCCGGGATAGGTATTTACATCGCCGATGGCGTAGATACCGGGTATATTGGTCTGATAGTCAAGGGTATTGTCCACCTTGATGGCATTGTTTTCGATTTCCAGGCCCCAATTGGCGATGGGACCTAATTTGGGTGAGAGACCAAACAGGGGAATGAAATAGTCGGTCTCGATCCGCAGGGACTCGCCGGTTTCGCTATTGTTTACGGTAACGGCCTCCAGCGACTCTCCGCCGTGGAGTTGGCTGATCTCAGCGGGTGTAATTAGGGTAATTCGGTTGGCATCCTTGAGCTCCTGAACCTTTTCCACCGAGTCCAGGGCACCCCGGAACTCGTTCCTGCGGTGAACCAGGGTTACCGATTCGGCCACTTCGGCCAGGTAAATGGTCCAGTCCAGGGCAGAATCTCCTCCCCCGGCAATGACGACCCTTTTGCCGCGGTAGACCTCAGGATCCTTGATCATATAGGCGACCCCGCGGTCTTCAAAGGCCTCCAAATTCTCCAGGTCGGGCTTACGCGGCTCAAAACTACCGAGTCCCCCGGCTATGGCGATTATGGGAGCCTTGTGCTGAGTGCCCCTGTTAGTGGTGACCAGGAAGCTCCCATCTTCCTCACGTCGAAGGGTTTCCGCTCGCTCACCCAGGGTAAAACCGGGTTGAAACGGCCGGATCTGTTCCATGAGGTTATCGACCAGGTCACCGGCCAGCACATCGGGAAATCCGGGTATATCGTATATGGGCTTCTTGGGATATAGCTCGCTGAGCTGGCCTCCTGGCTGCGGCAAGGCGTCGATCAGGTGGCAGCGAAGCTGAAGCAATCCGGCCTCGAAAACGGTAAAAAGACCCGTGGGTCCTGCACCGATGATGAGGATATCGGTAGTGATCATTTCAAAGGAGTTTAGTTGGAAACAAAGCTAAAGCAACCGCAGTTACGGAATGTGATTGGGGTCACCCAAGGGATGCGATTCTTAGGTCAGGTTGACTACTTCCCGAATCTGAGGGGCGTGTTTCTTTATGGTCATTTCCACACCGCTCTTCAGGGTCATCTGATTCACGGTGCATCCCATACAGTTCCCCTCAAGTCGCACCTTGACCACATCGTCCTCTATGGAGATGAGGGATATGTCGCCCCCATCACTCTGCAGGAAGGGCCGAATTTCGGAAAGGGCCTCCTCTACTAATCGCTGTAGCTCTTCTGGATTCATTTATTCTTGTTAACAGCGGAACAGCCCGCCATGGTTGTAATTTTTATAGCCTCTGTCGGGGGAAGCGTCTCATTTCGACGCACTACCTGTTCGACGACCGAACGGGTGAGTTCAGTATAGGCTTCGGTAACGGTTCCGCTTTCCTGAAGGGCCGCGGGCCTTCCCACATCCCCTGCTTCGCGTATGCTCTGCACCAGGGGAATCTCACCGAGGAAGGGAACTCCTGCAGTTTCAGCCAGATTCCTGGCCCCATTGCGGCCGAAGATATAGTACTTGTTATCCGGCAACTCTTCCGGAGTGAAGTAGGACATATTCTCTACGATCCCCAAAACGGGAACGTTGATGGCCTCCTGCTGGAACATGGCAACGCCTTTGCGGGCATCGGCCAGGGCAACGGACTGGGGCGTACTCACCACAACCGCACCGGTGATCGGCATGGCCTGCATGATGCTCAGATGAATATCTCCCGTACCCGGAGGCAGATCCACCAGCAAAAAGTCCAGTTCACCCCAGTGAGCATCAAAAATCATCTGATTCAAGGCCTTGGCCGCCATCGGACCTCTCCAGATTACGGCCTGATCGGGCTGGGTAAAGAACCCGATGGACAGGAGTTGTACCCCGTAATTGGAGATGGGAAGCATGCGGGACTTGCCCTCCACCTCAACGGCCTTGGGACGTGATTCGACCACGTCGAACATGATTGGCATGGAAGGGCCGTAAATGTCCGCATCCAGCAGACCTACGTTGAAGCCCATCCTGGCCAGGGTTACTGCCAGGTTGGCGGTAATGGTAGACTTACCCACGCCACCCTTACCTGAGGCCACTGCGATGATATTCTTGATGCCCGGTATGGGTTTACCCTTGATGGTATTGACGCTCTTTTGCGGAGAGGCGTTCTCGACTACTACCCGGATATTGACCTGGATCTTGGGGTCGATTTCCCTGTGGATCGCCTGGAGAATGGAAACCTCAGTTTTCTTACGGGCCTGCAGGCTGGGGTTATTGATCATCACATCGATCTCCACTTCATCCCCGAATATCTGCAGATTCCGTACCGCTCCGCTTTCCACCAGGTTCTTACCCTCCCCGGGGGCACTGATCGTTTCCAGGGCCCTGAGCACGTCTTTTTTGCCGAATTCTTTTGCCATAGCTTAAGGTTTGCAGGGCGGGTGCCCCATCCGTATCCCTGAGGGGACCTGCCGCTTTCCCTTTGAGTCGCAAAGATACTTCAAACCCTTCAAATTACAGGAGATTCCGGGTTTGTGAGGCCCTGTATGAGCAAGCGGGAAACCCTACTGCAGGTAGTCTGCCGGATCGAGGTGATCGGCGGGATCCCAGAAGCGGCTCCGGAAGTCCTGGACCCGGTCGTCCCTGACCATAACGCCTTCGCTTTCCAGCAATTGCTGCATCAGATGGGTTCCCCCGAAATGGTGCTTTCCCGTGAGCAGTCCGTTGCGATTGACCACCCTCTGAGCGGGCACATCCCGCCCGTGGGAAGCGTTCATGGCATAACCCACCATCCGGGCACTGCCCGCAGAACCCAGAAAGCGGGCGATCGCACCGTAGGTAGTTACCCGGCCCACGGGTATGGCCTGCACCACGCGGTAGACACGTTCAAAAAAGGAAGGATTCCGTCCTAGTAGTTCCATAGGCGGATTATTGTGATCCCAAACAGCAGGACCATCAATCCGCTGATGATGTAATTGGAATTCCTGGAGAAGCGTTCGGTTCCCTTTACCATGCGATCGAAGTAGAAGGTGTAGAGGTACAGCACGGTAAATGTGCCCAGTGATGCCCCTAGTAGGAATACCGTCACATCGGCCACTTCAAATTTGATCCAGCCCGTACCCGTCCACATGGTATGCAGACCGCTGTAGTACGGAATGGTCAGGAAATTGAGCGAGGCCAGGAATACTCCTTTGAAGTAGCTGTTCTTGCGGCTCACCTTCTGCACCTCCGGCGGCGCTACCACCGTCTTTCTTCCTTTCCGGTAGAAGTAGACCGCGAAGAAGGCAAATACCGCCAGGGCGGCCTTCATCAGGTACTCGACCACCTCGGGATTGCGATAGAGGAACTTGGAAATCACCACTGCCACATAGGCCTGTACGATCACCATGCTGGCCACACCAAGACTGAAAATAACCCCGTTGGACCTACCTTTTTCCACACTCGTCTTGGCTGCATTCATATTCAGCAGTCCCGGCGGAACGGTGGCAATAAAGGCGGCGGAGAACGTCAATAGGAATAGCCAGGTTAGATGTGTCATCGTTCAGTCGAGCCTGAATTGGAGATACGTTATTGCTTTTCCATGGGAAAGATACTGCTTTTCGTAGAAGGTCTGGACTTCGGTGACCACATCCGGCGCCCCGTGGTTGCGGTAAACATCGTGATTGGCATAAACTACAGTACCCATATTACTCTGTAAAAGACCCAGAGTATAACCGTGCAGGAACTCGCTGTCCGTCTTCAGGTGAATCGAACCCGACTGCTTGAGAATACTGCGGTAGCGGTCCAGGAAATCGGGATTAGTCAGCCGGTGTTTGGTCCTCTTGTACTTGATCTGAGGATCGGGGAAGGTAATCCAGATCTCATCGACTTCACCAGGAGAAAAGACGCGATCGATGAGCTCGATCTGCGTGCGGAGGAAGCAGACGTTGTCCAGCCCGTCTTCCAGTGCAGTCTTGGCTCCCCTCCACAGGCGCGCCCCCTTGATGTCGATCCCAATAAAATTCCGATCGGGGTATCGGCGAGCCAGTTCCACGGTGTACTCCCCCTTCCCACAACCCAATTCCAGCGTAATCGGACCGTCGTGGGCGAACCAGTCTCTCCAGTGACCGCGGATGTCCAAACCGGCCAGTATACCTTCCCTTTCCGGCTGAATCACATTGGGAAAGGTCTCGTTTTCCCTAAACCTCTTAAGCTTGTTCTTACTGCCCAACTCCGCATCTTTTAAGGGCCACAAAACTAGCTATTTTGTTACTTTGCAGGTATGTCTGACACCAAAAGGATACTCGTTGCCCCGCTGAACTGGGGGCTGGGACACGCAACCCGCTGCATTCCCATCATCAATGCGCTGCTCGAGCGCGGCTTCGAGGTGGGTCTGGCCTCCGATGGAGTCGCCCTGGCCTTACTGAGGAAGGAATTTCCCCGGCTGAAGGCCCACGAACTCCCCTCTTACGATATAACTTATGCCAGCAAAGGGTCCCTGTTCAAGCTTAAGATGATCATGGACTCCCCCAAGGTGCTCAAGGCCATAGCCGGCGAACGGCGAGTTATAGCCGACATCATAACGGAAGGGAGCTACGACGGCCTGATCTCCGATAACCGGCTGGGATGCTTCAATCCGGATGTACCCAGTGTATTTATATCCCATCAGCTGAATGTGCTTTCCGGTTCCACCACCTGGTTTAGTTCCTGGTGGCACCAGCGTATAATCGCGCAGTTCAGGGAGTGTTGGGTCCCCGACTTCGAAGGAAAGACAAACCTCACGGGAAGGCTGGGACACGTGAACCACCGAAGGCTGAATCTGAAATACATGGGACCCCTGAGCCGTTTCGAGCCCCGCGAAGAACCCATCGTTTACGACCTCATGGTCCTGCTTTCCGGACCTGAACCTCAGCGGAGCCTGTTGGAAGAGCGGTTGCTCCGAGAACTCAGGTCTTACCAAGGCCGGGTTCTCTTTGTATCGGGAGTGATCGAAGAGCAGCAGCGGACCAGCCCCCTGGAGCTGAAATCAGGAACAGGGACACGGTATAACTTCATGACCTCGAACCAGCTGGAAGGGGCGCTGAATCAGAGCGCACGCGTACTCTGCCGTTCCGGTTATACCACGGTGATGGACCTGGCGAAACTGGGCAAGACGGCCTTCTTTATACCCACCCCGGGACAGTACGAACAGGTATATCTCGCCGAGCGCCTCCAGGAGCAAGGGTGGGTGCCCTTCTGCCGGCAGGAAGATTTTGCCTTATCGCAACTCGAACGAATCCCGGAATTTAAAGGTCTGGCCTCCTTTCAGGCCGAGGTTCCCTATACCTCACTTTTTACCGCCTTTTCCAGCGTAAAGGAAAATTCAGACCCGACTTCTTCCTCGCTTTCCACGTAGATGCGCTCCCCGTGGGCCTCTATGATGTGCTTGACTATGGAGAGCCCCAGGCCAGATCCCCCCTCCTTACGGCTACCGGTTTTGTCGATGCGGTAAAAGCGCTCGAACAGACGGGGTATGAACTGCGGGGGAATTCCCTCTCCGTTATCCGTCACCCGGACGATCACCTTATTCCGAACCAGATCCTCCACCGATACTTCGGTGGTTCCTTTCTCGTGGCCGTATTTTATGGAATTGATTAACAGGTTAGTGACTACCTGTTGTATGCGCTCCTCATCACCGAGTACGAGGATGGGTTCGTCATACGGCCGATCGAAGGTTAGCGTGATTTCCTTCTTGGAGGCACTCATTTCGAGGAGTCCGAAGACCTTTTGCAACAGGGCTATGATATCAAAAGGCTCCTTCTCTATACTCATATCGCCTACCTCGAAACGGGTGATCAGATCCAGGTCCTTGACAATAAACACGAGGCGTTCCAGCCCGTCACTTGCCCTTTGCAGGTATTTGTCCCTCACCTTGAGGTCGTCCTTGGCCCCGTCGAGCAGGGTATCGATATACCCCTGGGCCATGAAGAGGGGAGTCTTCATCTCATGGGCCACATTCCCAAGGAACTCTTTACGATACTCCTCCCGGACACGCAGTGTGTTGATCTCCAGCTTTTTATCCTCAGCAAACTTCTCGATCTCCTCGGTGAGGGTCTTCATGTCGGTAGTTATGCTGCGATCGGGCCTGAAATCCGACTCCTCCAGTATGGATACGTCGTCGTAAATCTTCTTGATTCTGCGGTAGATAAAACGCTCGACCCGGTACTGCAGGACTAAAAACCCCAGCAGGAAATGGAGGACGGCCACACCCAGTACTGCATACCAGGGAACACTCTGACTGAGGGCCAGTGTACCCAGTATCACGGTCAGCACAAGGGTGAGGTACAGGGATGACCTCAGGGAAAAACGGTAAGATCGTTTAATTTCCTGGGCCATAGATGCTTACACTACGAATTTATAGCCCACACCCTTAACTGTTTTGAAGTGCTTTTCTCCGATCTTCTCCCGTAGCTTCCGAATGTGGACATCGATGGTTCGGCCGCCAACGACCACTTCATTGCCCCATACCTTATCCAGTATCACTTCCCTCTTGAAGACCTTATTGGGTTTGGAAGTCAGCAGGGCGAGAAGTTCAAATTCCTTGCGAGGCAGAACAATTTCCACACCATCATTAATAATCTTGTATTCCTCCCGGTTGATGACGATCTTGCCGACCTTGACGATATCTTCGGCCTCCTCCTTTTCAGTATTGAGTCTTCGCAGCAAAGCTTTGATTTTGGATACCAGCACCTTAGGCTTAATTGGCTTGGTAATGTAATCGTCCGCGCCGGCCTCGAAGCCCGCCAACTGGGAGTAGTCTTCCCCCCGAGCCGTCAGAAATGTGATTATGGTATTTTCCAGGCCGGGGGTAGTACGAAGGGTCTCACAGGCCTCGATACCGTCCATCTCAGGCATCATCACATCCAGGATGATCAGGTGCGGCAGTTTCTTCTTCGCCTTCTTCACGGCCTCGGCGCCATTCTTGGCGGTAACTACTTCATAACCTTCATTTTCAAGGTTATAACTAATAATCTCGAGGATACTGGGCTCGTCATCCACGAGGAGAATCTTGATGTCCTTGGCCTTCATTGCTGCGGGTTTAATACGGGCTTAGCCGGGTAAAATTAACCAAAATCGGACTCCTTTACATTTCTTAACATTCCCTTAATCTGATAACAATAACTTAAAGTATCTCCAGGGCGTTGTTAACGCTTGTCTAACCCCATTGATCGCCCTCATGGCGTTATTTGCACTAAATATCATCACATGAAGAGTATTTACACCCTACTCGTCTTCATGGTCCTGACAACCATCCAGTTACATGCCCAGGAAACGGGCAGTATCGTTGGGAAAGTGACCGACAAGGAATACAACAACGAGCCTCTCCCTGGCGTAAATGTTTTTATCGAAGGTTCCACCATAGGTGCGAGTACCGATTTCGATGGATTCTATGGGCTGGACGGCATAACAGTCGGATCCTTTAACCTAGTTTTCAGCTATATAGGCAAGGAAACTCAAACTATTCCCATAGTAGTTGAAGCCGGAAAGGTCACCGAGGTCAATGTTATCATGTCCGATTCCGAAGGCTTCGCCCTGCAGGAAGTGGTGGTGACCACCACACGCAGATCCGATTCTGAAGTAGCCCTGCTGCTTGAAGAAAAAGGCGCACTCACCATCGTGAGCAAGATTGGACGGCAGCAACTTCAACAACTCGCCGTTTCCAATGCACGGGACGCGACCCGAAAGATCTCGGGGGTTTCTTCCAGCCAGAATTCAGGAGACATCTTCATTCGGGGCCTTGGGGATCGTTATCTCTCGACCACGCTGAATGGGCTGCCGATTCCTTCCGATGATATCAATCAGAAGAATATCGACCTCTCACTTTTTCCAACCCGATTGGTTAACGATGTGTCCATCACTAAAACTTTCAATGTTCGCAACACCGCGGACATGAGTTCCGGACTGGTCGATATCAAGTCCAGGGAGTTGTCCGGGGAGAGTGAACTCACGGTAAGTGTCTCCACGGGTACCAATACTAACGTATTTGACAGCAACATCTTTAATAACTTTAAAGTATCCCCCAACTACAACGACGTGACCGCCGGACACTGGGACAACAACGGAGCCGCGCTGTGGAATCGGGATACACGACAGGGGGAGCTGGTCGATCAGGGTTGGGATCCGGTACAGCTGGATAATCCCGTAGATTTTAACGTGGCGATTACCGCGGGTAAGCGCCTGTTGAACGATAAACTCTCCGTGCTCTTCACCGGTTCCTTTGGTCGCAACCACGGCTACCGGAATGAGTTTTTCGAACAGTTTCAGGAAAATGCCTCAGAGGATTCCCTGCTCACCCTGGAGCGATGGAATACCAATCTGTCCACGACTGGATTGCTGGACCTCATATACAAGATCAACGACAAGCACAAGATCAAGAGTACCACCCTCTATCTGAATACCATAAATGAAGAAGTGGCAGAAGGTGGACGCGAGGGAGGTTCCATCATTTTTGAGCAGGATATTTTCGCCCGGCTCAACCAGTTCCTCAGGGACCAAAATTTGAAGCAGACCAACCTGATCACGAGTCAACTCCTCGGGGAACACAAGCTCGCCGACTGGAATCAGTTCGACTGGGCGGTGAGCTACAGCGTCCTAAATGCAGACGAACCCAACCGTATCCGAAATCTGGCCAACGTGTCGTTTTTCGAAGATGTTACCTACTTCTCTGATTTCGATGGGGACGGGGATTCTGAACAACGCACCTTCTCCCCACCCTATGTGGACCTGGGAACGCAGAATGCATTCGACCACCGGAAATCGGCTCAGCTGATCGAGGATATCGAGTACAACGTGATCCTGAACGACAAATTCCTGATCCTGCGCGAAGACGAGATGAAGTTTAATATCGATCTGGGCGGATTCTACCGCAACAAGGATCGGGACTTCAGCAGCGAATTCGTCGGAATCTCGCCCTTCAACAGGGGACAGTTACGCCCGCCATCTGTGGATGACTTCGATGCGGTACTCACCATTGACAATGTGGACGACGGTATCGCCGGTAACGGAGAGGAACCCTATTTCGTGACCCAGCTTTCTTCGAATCGCTTCGGAGAAAACAAAGACATCTATACGGCGAACTACAGATCCACAGGGGGATACATGGATATCAATCTGACCATGGACCAATGGAACTTCAATGCCGGACTGCGTTTCCAGCGCGACCAGCTGTTTGTGGACTACGATATCAACCAGGCTCCAGGAGGGCGCCGCGGGCAGTCCCGACAGGTTTACAACGACCTGTATCCGAATGTGAATATCAAGTACTCCTTTAACGAAAAGCAACTGATCCGATTCGGTGCCAGCCGCACCATTACCCTGCCCGAATTCCTGGAGATCGCTCCCTTCCAGTATGTGAGCCCGACCAACCAGTTCATCAGGGGTAACCCGAACCTGGTGGCTTCCACCGACTACAACTACGACATCAAGTACGAGTTCTACCCCACTTCAGGACAGCTGATCTCGATAGCCGGTTTCTACAAGAATATAGAAAACCCGATCAACCGTAGTCGGGCTCGCAGTGCCAGTTTTGAATTCTCCTACTTCAATACCGCCGACGAGGCTACCGTTTATGGAATCGAATTGGAGACCCGTCTGGACCTGATCAAGCCGGGCTTCAACGAAGAGACCGGAGACCCTTTCGGAAGTAAGCTCAACCTGACCTTTAACGGGACTCGCATGTGGCACAATCAGACCCTAAAAGAAATCATTGATCCAGAGTCGGGTCGTATAGCCGAGACTTTCCGTTTCGGTTTGAATACTGAGACCGGTCTGCAAGGAGCCGCCGACTGGATCGTAAACAGCAGCCTAAACTACAGCACCGTGGGTGAGAATCCATTCTCGGCTGCCATATCGGCGAATTACACCTCCGATAAGATCTTCTCGGTTGGGGATTCCCGAAACGTCGACCGATCCGACCTGCTGTACAACGACAACATTGTAGAAAACGGCTTCGTAACCCTGGATGCGCGATTGAGCAAACAATTCGGAGACCTCAACGTGGCTCTTACGGCCCGAAACCTATTAAACCCTGAGATCAACCAGACTCAGGACATACTAAAAAACTTCGCTGAACTCTCTGTGATACAGGATACGGCTGAGCGCCGGGCTGCACCCAGGGTCATCGAAAGTGAAATCGTGAGCTCGTATAAAATAGGGATCGGACTCAATCTGAGTCTGTCCTACAACTTTCAATAACACATTAGTAATCCTCTAATTTTTTAAACCCAACTATTTATGAAAATGAAATTTTTCAATCGTTCGATGCTGCTCGCTGCTACAGCAGGCCTCTTTCTGGCCAGTTGTAACAACGACGACAACAACGGCGGAGGCGGTCCAGAACCCATCGATCCCATCGAAGAAGGTCTGCTGACCGGATCGATCACGGAGGACGTGACCCTGGACGCAGCCACCACCTACTCGCTGACCAATACCTTCAGCGTAGAGTCCGGTGCTACATTGACTATTCCTGCGGGAACACAGATCATAGCCGACGCCAGTGCAGGCAAGAATACGGATCTGTACATCGTCGTACAGAAAGGTGCCCAAATCAACATCCAGGGTACTGCCGATAATCCCGTGGTGATGACAGCTGCCGCCGCTGAGCCCGGCTCATGGGGTGGACTGGTGATCGCCGGTAATGCGACAACCACTAACGGAGTCGATGCCGTTGCCGAAGTAGGGGGCATCCTTTACGGTGGTAACAACGACACCGACAACTCCGGTATAATCAATTACCTGGTGATCAACTACGCAGGTGCGGCTATCAATGCCGATTCTCAGTTCAACGGCCTTACGCTGTATGCCGTTGGATCGGAAACCAGCATAAGTAATGTGGCTGCTCTGAACGGTACGGATGACGGTGTGGAGTTTTTCGGTGGTACTGCCAGCCTGACTAACTTCTACTCCGAGAACAACCAGGACGATTCAGTGGACTGGACAGAAGGATGGAACGGTACGCTTGCTAACGCCTACATCCTGCACACTGAGGCCGGATTCTCCACGGCCGTAGAAGCCGATGGCGACAACGGTAATCCTACCCTGGATCAGTTTACAGCTGTTTCATCCGTAGGAGGAACTGCCCTGCAGTTCAAGAAGGCATCCGGTGCGACCATCAACGGCCTTTCACTGACCGGTTACGCCACTTCTGTAGAGCTGGCCAACCCCGATCAGGGAGATTTCTCCTTCATCCAGATCGACGGTGCCGATGCCGATCCTAACGATCCGTATATCGCAGCTCCGACTGTAGACGTTTCTCAGTTTGCCTGGGCCGCTTCTGCGACCGTTGGTAACGAGGTACTGACCGGTTCCCTGGAGAGCGACCGTACACTGGATGCTTCCGTTACCTACTTCCTGGACAATACTTACAGCGTAGAGTCCGGTGCTACCCTGACCATTCCTGCCGGTACACGCATCGTTGCCGACGTGGAAAGCGGTGAGGAAACCAGTACCTACATCGTGGTACAGAAAGGTGGAGCCATCGACATTCAGGGTACTGCTCAGGATCCTGTGGTTATGACCTCTGCCAACGAGGAGCCCGGTGACTGGGGCGGACTGGTGATCGCCGGTGACGCAACCACTACCAACGGTGTGGATGCTACAGCCGAGGTGGGAGGTATCCTCTACGGAGGTACAAACGACACCGACAGCTCCGGTAACATCGATTACCTTATCATCAACTATGCCGGTGCTGCTATCAACGCCGATTCTCAGTTTAACGGTCTTACGCTCTATGCCGTAGGTTCCGAGACGACTATCGATAACGTAGCCGCTCTGAACGGTACCGACGATGGTGTGGAGTACTTCGGTGGTACAGTAAGCACTACCAACTTCTACTCCGAAAACAACCAGGACGACTCTGTGGACTGGACGGAAGGATGGAACGGTACGCTGACCAACTCCTACATCCTGCATACTGAGGCCGGATTCTCCACTGCCGTTGAGGCCGATGGTGACAATGGTAATCCTACCCTGGATCAGTTCACTGCAGTTTCTACTGTGGGTGGTACTGCCCTGCAGTTCAAGAAGGCTTCCGGTGCGACCATCAATGGTCTGTCCCTTACCGGGTACGACACCTCTGTTGAGCTGGCCAACCCCGATCAGGGAGATTTCTCTTTCATCCAGATCGACGGTGCCGATGCCGATCCTAACAATCCATATATCGCTCCTGCGACCGTGGATATCAATACCTTCTCCTGGGCTACCGATGCTACTGTAAGCAATCAGGTCCTGACCGGTTCGATTTCTTCCGACCTTACCCTGAACGCGAACGTTGAGTACTTCCTCGACCAGACCTTCAGTGTGGAGGCCGGGGCTACCCTGACCATCCCTGCCGGTACGCGAATTACTGCCGACGTGGAAAGCGGTGAGGAAACCAGCACTTACATCGTTATTCAGAAGGGTGCAGCCATTGACGTACAAGGTACTGCTGATAATCCCGTAGTCTTGACTTCTGCAAACGAGGAGCCTGGTGACTGGGGCGGACTGGTGATCGCCGGTGACGCAACCACCACCAATGGTATCGACGCTACTGCCGAAGTAGGAGGTATCCTCTATGGAGGTACTAACGACGCCGACAGCTCCGGTAACATCGACTACCTGATCATCAACTATGCCGGTGCTGCTATCAACGCCGATTCACAGTTCAACGGTCTTACGCTCTATGCCGTAGGTTCCGAGACGACTATCGACAACGTAGCCGCATTGAACGGTACAGACGATGGTGTTGAGTACTTTGGTGGTACAGTAAGCACGACTAACTTCTACTCCGAGAACAACCAGGACGACTCTGTGGACTGGACCGAAGGATGGAACGGTACACTGTCCAACTCCTTCATCCTGCATACTCAAGCCGGATTCTCAACTGCAGTTGAAGCCGATGGTGACAACGGTAATCCTACTCTGGATCAGTTTACCGCGGTTTCTACCGTAGGAGGTACTGCCCTGCAGTTTAAGAAGGCTTCCGGTGCGACCATCAACGGTCTGTCTCTGGACGGTTACGACATCTCTGTCGAGCTGGCCAACCCCGATCAGGGAGATTTCTCCTTCATCCAGATCGACGGTGCCGATGCCGATCCTGCCAATTCGTACAGTGGTCCTGCTACAGTAATGCTGTCCATGTTCGAGTGGGCCGGTGCCGACCCCAACCAGTCATTCGACGTGGTACTGGGAGGTCAGATCACTGCCAATACTTCACTGAGCCCTCTGTTTAACTATACCCTGGAGGGTACGCTGAGTGTTGAGGCTCCTGCCGAACTGACTATTCCTGCTGGAACTACTATCGTAGCCGATCCGGAAGTTGGTGAGGAGACCAACACCTACATCGTTGTTCAGAAGGGTGCGACTATCGACATCCAGGGAACTGCCCAGGATCCTGTATTTATGACCTCGGCCAATCAGGAGCCCGGTGACTGGGGTGGACTGGTGATCGCCGGTGACGCATCCACTACCAATGGTATCGATGCCGTTGCCGAAGTAGGAGGTATCCTCTATGGAGGTACTAACGACACCGACAGTTCCGGTAACATCGATTACCTGGTAATCAATTACGCCGGTGCGGCTATCAACGCCGACTCTCAGTTCAACGGTCTTACGCTCTATGCCGTAGGTTCCGGAACGACCATCGACAACGTGGCTACGCTGAACGGAACAGATGATGGAGTAGAGTTTTTCGGCGGTACGGCCAGCCTGACCAACTTCTATTCTGAGAACAACCAGGACGATTCAGTGGACTGGACGGAAGGATGGAACGGTACGCTTGCTAACGCCTACATCCTGCACACTGAAGCCGGATTCTCTACAGCGGTTGAGGCCGATGGTGACAACGGTAATCCTACCCTGGATCAGTTCACTGCAATCTCTACCGTAGGAGGTACTGCCCTGCAGTTCAAGAAGGCTTCCGGAGCGACCATCAATGGATTGGCGCTGAATGGTTACGCCACTTCTGTAGAGCTGGCCAACCCCGATCAGGGAAGTTTCGACTTTATCATCATCGACGGTGCACCAGCTAATCCTAATCTGCCTTATATCGGTGATCCTACCGTTGATCGCAACAGCTTCGACTGGGTAGGTTCCGATACTCCCGTAGGTACTCAGGTACTGACCGGATCGCTGACCATGGATATGACACTGGATGCTAACGTTTCCTACTTCCTGGATAACTTCTTCAGTGTTGAATCAGGTGCTACCCTGACCATTCCTGCAGGTACGCGCATTGTCGCCGATGTAGAGGCCGGTGAGGAGACCAACACCTACATCGTAGTACAGAAAGGTGGTGTTATCGACATCCAGGGTACTGCTCAGGATCCTGTGGTGATGACCTCTGCCAACGAGGAGCCCGGTGACTGGGGCGGACTGGTGATCGCCGGTGACGCAACCACCACCAATGGTATCGACGCCACGGCTGAGGTAGGAGGTATCCTCTATGGAGGTTCCAACGACACCGACAGCTCCGGTAACATCGATTACCTGATCATCAACTATGCCGGTGCTGCTATCAACGCCGATTCACAGTTTAA
Organism: uncultured Flavobacteriaceae bacterium; assembly: GCA_964550895.1. Taxonomy (GTDB): domain Bacteria; phylum Bacteroidota; class Bacteroidia; order Flavobacteriales; family Flavobacteriaceae; genus CAZKAP01. Next base: position 28,753 of record CAZKAP010000014.1, on the reverse strand, counting down.
CGGTCTTACGCTCTATGCCGTAGGTTCCGAGACGACTATTGACAACGTAGCCGCACTGAACGGTACGGACGATGGTGTGGAGTTCTTCGGTGGAACGGCTAACGCGAACAACTTCTACTCTGAGAACAACCAGGACGACTCTGTGGACTGGACAGAAGGGTGGAACGGTACGCTGTCCAACTCGTACATCGTGCACACAGAAGCTGGATTCTCCACAGCAGTTGAAGCCGATGGTGACAACGGGAATCCTACTCTGGATCAGTTCACTGCCATTTCTACCGTAGGAGGTACTGCCCTGCAGTTTAAGAAGGCTTCCGGTGCGACCATCAACGGTCTGTCTCTGGACGGTTACGACATCTCTGTCGAGCTGGCCAACCCCGATCAGGGAGATTTCTCCTTCATCCAGATCGACGGTGCCGATGCCGATCCTAACAGTGATTACAACAACCCTGCTACCGTAGACGGCGATGCCGTATTCGGATGGGTACCAGCCATCACCACATTCTAGTGACCGATTGCTGAGTTCATAAAAATGAGCCCCCCGTATTACGAAATGTATACGGGGGGTTTTTTTATTCCTTAGGAAAATCTTAAACTATTTTGATCTCTGGCACAATTATTTATATTTGTCACTAAGCCTCAAATCCACAAATGAAGCACGTTTACGCCGGTATCTTCTTCTTTATGATCTGCCTGGGAGTCTCTGCCCAGGAGGATTCTCTTGCGGCAAACCGAGGTGCTTCGGTTATGGAGTTTAAAGTCTACCCCAACCCGGTTACCTCAGGTCTGGTCAACATCACTACCGGGGACTTCACGCAGAAACAGGTACACATCTACAATGTATTCGGAATTCGGGTCCTGGCTGCTGATCTAAAAGGCGATAAGACCCTGGATATATCCGGCCTGGACAAAGGAGTTTACATCATACGCCTGGTGCAAAACGAACGCGTGGCTACCCGTAAACTCATCATTAAGTAGTATTAGTCCTACTCCCTTAGATTCTTACGCAACACCCCCAACGCGCTTCACAACATAAAATTGTGAGTCCTTCCTTGCATTTATAGCTTAGCGTAGAATACCCAAATCCCTTTTGCCGTATGAAGCTACTCTACTCCGTTTTTTTTATGGCGCTCCCCTTCCTTACCTACTCGCAGAGTGATACCCCCGCGGATAACCGGGAGGAGAAGCCCAGGCTTTCCTTTAAGATGTATCCGAATCCCGCTTACGGAAAGAAGATTTCCATCGTAACCGAAAGTATCGCGCCCAAGCAAATTTCCATATACGACGTATTCGGTGAGATCATGATCTCAGAGAAGATCCAATCGAATGTACTGGACATCTCCCGACTCATGCCCGGCGTATATGTACTTCAGGTTATTCAGGACAGTCAGCGCCTTACCCGCAAGCTCGTCGTAAAGTAAGCGCGGTTTAGGCATAAGGCGTACCTTCGCTCCCGTGAGTGCGCCCCGGGAAACACCGATCTGGAACCTGCAATCCGAAGACGAATTCGCCACCCTCTGCGAACAGGCCTATCATGCCCAATTCGAATACAACCCGGTTTATCGCAGGTATGCGGAATTATTAGGACGGAAAACCCGCGTCGGGGCCTTATCCCTGCCCGAGGACATACCCTTTCTACCCATTTCTTTCTTTAAATCCCATCGTGTGGCTGACGATCGCTTCCCTGTAGAGCGTAGATTCTATAGCAGCGGTACCTCGGGGTCAGAGCGAAGCACCCATCATCTGGTTTCGACTGAAGTGTACGAGCAAAGTTTCAGACTTGCCTTTACCCATCGTTTCGGGAAACCGGAAGAACTCTGCATACTCGGCCTTTTGCCCTCCTACCTCGAACAGGGCGATTCCTCCCTGGTCTATATGGTCCAACGCCTGGTCGAGTTATCCCGCCATCCACAGAGCGGTTTCTGGTTATACGACTTCCAGGGGCTGGCTGAGGTACTGCAAGGACTGGTCCGGGACCGCGTGCCGACCGTCCTTTTCGGGGTTACCTATGCCCTGCTCGATTTTGCGGAGCAGTCTCCCATGCCTCTTGAAGCCATCAAAATCATAGAAACGGGCGGGATGAAGGGCCGAAGGAAAGAGATCACGAGAATGGAGCTTCACCGCCGCCTGAAGGATGCCTTTCACACGGACCGGGTATATTCGGAATACGGGATGACAGAGCTACTCAGCCAGGCCTATACCGACGGCTCGGAGCGCTTTTATCCTCCCCCATGGATGAGGGTCTACATAAGGGAAACCAACGACCCATTCTCTTTTGCCGGATATGGCAAGACCGGTGGCATTAATATCATCGACCTCGCTAACCTGTACTCCTGCCCTTTTCTCGAGACCCAGGATCTCGGAAAGGTATACGAAGACGGCAGCTTTGAGGTGCTCGGGCGTTTCGACCACTCGGATGTTCGGGGCTGCAACCTGATGCTATCTTAGCTGAAACGAAGGATAAAGTATTTCTTCTTGCCTTTCTGAAGCAGAACGTACTGACCGTCGATGAGGTCTTCACCGGTAATGATGTAATCCTCACCCACCTTCGTCTTGTTGACCGAAATCGACTGCTGCTTCAGTTCCCTTCGGGCTTCCCCATTGGAGGAAAGGAATCCCGTTTTGGCAGACAGGGCAGCTATCATCTCCAGACCTTCTCCCAGATCCGAAACCGGCAATTCCACCTGAGGAACCCCTTCGAAGACATCCATGAACGTCTGTTCGTCCAGCTCCCTGAGGTCGTCCGCCGTGGACTTCCCGAAGAGTATTCCGCTGGCCTTTTCGGCCCTTTCGAGCGCATCCTCGGAGTGAACCATAACGGTCAGTTCCCGGGCCAGACGGCGCTGTAAGCCCCGCTCGTGCGGTACTTCCCGGTGCGATGCAACCAGGCTTTCAATTTCTGCACGATCCAACACAGTAAAAATCTTAATGTACTTTTCGGCATCGTCGTCGCTGCTGTTGAGCCAGTACTGGTAAAATCGATAAGGGGAGGTCCGTTTGGGATCCAGCCAGATATTTCCCTGCTCGGTCTTCCCGAATTTGGTACCATCGGCCTTAGTGATCAGCGGACAGGTAAGGGCAAAGCCCTTTCCCCCTGACTTCCGGCGGATGAGCTCTGTACCCGTGGTGATATTTCCCCACTGGTCGCTACCGCCCAACTGCAGTGTGCATTGATGCCGGTTGTAGAGTTTCAGGAAGTCGTACCCCTGTACGAGCTGGTAAGTGAATTCGGTGAAGGACATGCCCTCTCCTGCCCCTGGCTCCAGGCGTTTCTTAACCGAGTCCTTGGCCATCATATAATTGACGGTGATGTGCTTACCGATATCCCGTATGAACTCAAGGAACCCCATGCCCGACATCCAATCGTAATTATTCACCAGTAGCGCAGCCGTATCTTCCGCTCCATCGAAGTCGAGAAACCGGCCGAGTTGCTCCCGTATGGCCTCCTGATTCCGTCTGAGGGTCGGTTCGTCCAGCAGCTGCCGTTCCTGGGATTTTCCTGAGGGATCGCCGATCATACCGGTTGCCCCACCGATCAGGGCAATAGGGCGGTGACCACAGCCCTGCAAGTGCTTCAGCATCATGACCCCCACCAGGTGCCCAATATGCAGGGAATCTGCGGTGGGATCTATGCCCAGATAGGCCGACCGGAGGCCTTCCATGAGATGCTCCTCCGTACCCGGCATGACATCATGGATCATGCCCCTCCAACTCAATTCAGCTATAAAGTTTTTTTTCATACTTTTCTCGACTCAATCGCTCGCGGCAAAGATAACCTGCCCTTCGGTACCGGGAAACCCGCAGCCCAGAAAGTACAGTCCTATGATTCTCGTTACGGGAGCCTCCGGCTTTTTAGGAGCCTATTTCCTGCGTGCACTGCTCGAACAGGGCCGACCCATACGGGCGCTTTACAGGGAAACCCGCCGGGTATCCCGGGCCCTCGAGCTCCTCAGACGCATGGGCAGTCCTACCGAGGACATGGACCGCCTGATTCAATGGTTCGAGTGCGACATACTGGATATCGCCCGGCTGGAAGAGGCCTTCGATTCCATTACCGGGGTTGTGCATTGCGCTGGATTCATCTCCTTCGATCCATCCGATCGGGAAAAGCTAAAGAAGGTCAATGTAGAGGGGACCGCAAACCTGGTCCATCTGGGCCTGAAGCACGGGGTCGAGTACTTCTGCCACATCAGTTCTGTAGCCGCCCTGGGTCAGGCTACTCCTCCACAGCGCATAGACGAAGATACCCCCTGGAATCCCGATCAGAGTAACTGCTATGGCTGGAGCAAGCGCGAGGGGGAACGGGAAGTCTGGAAAGGCGTACAGGAAGGACTCCGGGCCGTTATCGTGAACCCTGGAGTGATTATGGGCCCCGGCCCGTGGAAGTCGGGTACTCCATTAATTTACCACCGTGTAAGAAAGGGCTTCCGCCACTATCCACCTTCCGAAGTCGGCCTGATCGAAGCCAACGAGGTGCCCCGCCTGTGCCTCCGTCTCATAGAGAATGGGTCCTTCGGTCAGAGCTTTATACTGGTGCAGGAGGAGTGGGGATACCGAAAACTGCTGGAAACCGTACAGGAAGTAGTAGGAGTTGAGAAACGGCTGAGGCCTGTCCGCCTCAAGACCCTCAAGTGGCTGGGTATATTCGAATCCATTAGGGCCTTCTTTACGGGGCGAAGCGTCAGGCTGAGCAAAGATCTCATCGGCACCTTCGAACGCAGCGAACGCTACGACAATACCAAGGTGCTGAAGACCCTCGAATACGCCTATCCGGACCTGCGCGACCAACTGAAAGAGCATGGTAAGCGCTACTACACTTCATCAGAAGCGACTTCTTCCTAATTCCCCGTATCCGTACTGATCGAAGGACTCAGTGTATCGGATTCCTGCTCCTTCTGGGTTCGGAGGGTGTCGACCCGCGCAGCCTCCCGGCGTACCCGGGCCAGAACGGAATCGTAAATAGCGGAATACGCGTCCGGACGCGATATGTAATACTCGGTGTTCTGCATCAGTACCGTACTATCGATCCCAAACTTCTCATAGATATAGGGCATGGATTGGATCCCGCTCGACTGGACCTCCGCCGGGGTTATGGTTCGCAGGGAGTTCAGCACGGCCAGCTCGTAATAAATATCCACCATGGTTTCCTGTTTCAGGAAAGGATCGGGCTTGCGGATGAAATCCTGTGCGCAGGAACTCATAAGCAGCGAGATCAGGAAAAGGCAGCTTATCCGGTTCAGCACGCTCATCAGGATCGGTCGAATTCGATTCGGCGGGCCGCAGATTCCGGGGTAAAGACGCCTTTGTCATAGGCGCATATGCCGTTGATCCAGGTCTGTTCTACCGCGGCACCGAGAACCTGACCCTCTAGCGGGGACCAACCGCACTTGTACAGGAGTGAAGACCGATCCACCCGGGTTTCCTTCCCAGGATCCACCACGACCAGGTCGGCATAATATCCCTCTCTAAGGAAACCGCGGTCCTTTACAGAGAACATGCGGGCGGGGCTATGGGCCATCTTGTCCACGACCTTCTCCAGACTGAAGACCCCTTTCTTCGCGTAATCGAGCATGCACAGCAGGGCGTGTTGTACCATGGGGCCTCCTGAGGGGGCGCTGGTATAAGGAGATTGCTTCTCCTCCAGGGTATGCGGGGCGTGGTCCGTGGCGATCACATCTATGGTATCGTTGTTCACGGCATCGATCAGTGCCTGCCGGTCGCTGGCCTTCTTCACCGCAGGGTTCCATTTGATAAAGGCTCCCTTATCGGCATAGTCCTGATCCGAAAACCAAAGGTGGTGGATGCAGACCTCGGCGGTGATCCGCTTCTCCTCCATGGGTATTTGGTTAGTGAACAGCGATAGCTCGCGCTCTGTGGAAATATGAAATACGTGCAGGCGTGCTCCGGTCTTGCGGGCGAGTTCCACCGCCCGGGATGAAGACAAATAGCAGGCTTCCTCCGATCGGATTACCGGGTGGAATTCGAAAGGTATATTATCGCCATAACGTTCGATGTGGTCTTGCAGATTTCTCCTTACGGTCTCCTCGTCCTCACAGTGTGTAGCGATCAATTGATCAACAGAAGAAAATATCTGTTCGATCACTTTCGGGCTGTCTACGAGCATATTCCCGGTCGAAGAACCCAGGAACAACTTGATTCCCGCGCATTGATTGCGCTCCAGGCGCTTGAGTTCCTCGAGGTTGTCATTGGTCCCCCCCAGAAAAAAGGCATAGTTGGACCAGGCCGATCGGCGTGCCCTTTCGTACTTTTCTTCCAGGGCCTCCAGGGTCACCGTCTGCGGTATGGTGTTGGGCTGCTCCATGAAGGTGGTGATTCCGCCGGCCAGGGCCGCCCGGCTTTCGGTAGCGATTTCTGCCTTATGAGTGAGACCCGGCTCCCGGAAGTGAACCTGATCGTCGATCGCCCCGGGCAGGATCCATTTACCACGCAGGTCCCGGACAACCGCTCGTGAATCGGTTATGTCCGTATCCACGCGTTCGATGCGGTCGCCATCCAGCAACACATCCGCCTCGCGGACCTGACCCTCATTGATTAGGGTGGCGTTCTTAAGCAGTACTTTATCCATTGAGAAATGCAGATTTGCGAAACAGGCTGTTCAGGCGCATCTTGATTACACCAATCACACCCTCGAGTATAATGGCGTTATCCATCTTGGACTTGCCGTTGACCCTGTCCGTAAAGATAATACTCACCTCCTGAATCCTGAGCTTCCTGAGGTAGGCACGGTATTTCATCTCGATCTGAAAGGCATACCCGATAAACCGAATGCCATCCAGGTTGATTTGACTCAGCGCTTCGCGGGTGTAGCAAACAAAGCCCGAGGTGGGGTCGTGCACCGGCATGCCGGTGAGCAGCCGCACATAGAAGGAAGCCCCGTAGGAGATCAATATGCGGGAGAGCGGCCAGTTGACCACATTGACCCCCTTCTTGTACCGGGATCCCACGGCCACGTCAGCCCCGTCGATGCAGGCCCTGTGCAGCCTGACCAGGTCACCGGGCTTATGCGAAAAATCAGCATCCATCTCGAAGATGTAGGCATAATCCCTTTCGAGAGCCCATTTGAAGCCATGGATATACGCGGTACCCAGCCCCAGCTTGCCCCTCCGTTCCGCCAGAAACAACCGATCGGGAAACTCCTCCATGAGTTCCCTGACGTTCTGGGCCGTACCGTCGGGTGAGTTATCGTCCACCACCAGCAGGTGATAGTTTCTGGGGATATCGAACACGGTCCGTACCATCGCCTCTATATTCTCGATCTCGTTATAGGTAGGTATGATAACCAGTCCGTCGTTCAAAACAAATAGGGATTGAATTCGCAAAAATAGGATATTTGCCCAAGTTCGCATGCGGGCAGTAGCGCTTCAATATTCGTAACTTGCCTGGCAAAAGAAAAAACCCCTTATGCTGAAGGCGCCCCGGCTCTTCTGGTACCTGTTATCGGGATTCTTTGCGATCAACCTGCTTCAGTCCGGGCTCACCGAATTATTCAACGACGAAGCCTACTACTGGTACTATGCCCAGCACCCCTCCTGGGGATATTTCGACCATCCGCCCATGGTCGCCTGGCTGGTTTCCCTGGGCAGTCTTTTCACGACGAGCGAATTTGGGATCCGCCTGGGTTCCGTACTCCTATCCACAACAAGCGTGGTGCTCTTCTGGAACCTGATTGACTCCCCGAGGAAACATCTTTATGTCAAGGAGTTTTTCCTGGTGTTGTGGTCCATGCCCCTTTGGAATGCATTCGGCTTCCTTGCCCTGCCGGATAGCCCCCTGCTGTTTTCGGCTTTGCTGTTTCTCTGGTTCTACAAACTTTTTCTGAAGTCCCCTGACAGGTACTGGTTCCCGATGGGAATTTCGCTAGCCCTGATGATGTACAGCAAGTATCACGGCATCCTGATACCCCTGCTGGTCATCGGGAGCAACTGGAAGCTGGTTACCCAACGCTACGCCTGGGCGGCGGTGGCCACCGGCATCCTTTTATTCCTGCCACATATTTGGTGGCTCGATGCGCATGAGTGGATTCCGGTTGAGTTTCACCTGTTCGAAAGACCGAATGGTATTTACCGATTCAACGACTATACACTTGGTTACCTGGTCAACCTGATCGCGCTTTTTGGCCTGCTTACCCCATGGGTCTATTTGGAGGCCATCAACACGGATAGGAAAGATCCCTTTCGGAGAGCACTGCAATGGGTCTTCTGGGGGATTATCATCTTTTTCTTCCTATCGAGCTTCAACCGAAGGGTACAGGCACAGTGGGCCATTGCGATCTGCCTGCCTGGTGCCCTCTTCCTGATAAATCGCTTCCTTTTAAAAGGGTACCGGCGGTCCTGGATCACCCGGATGCTTTGGGTACAGTTCGTCCTGCTGCTGTACGCCAGAATAGCGCTGGCCGTTCCGGCGCTTTCCCCTATAGTCTTCGAGACCCACTATAACCGGGAGTGGATAAACGAGCTCGGCAGACAGGCCGGTAACAGGCCCGTAGTTTTCGAGAATTCGTATATGCGGGCGGCTAAGTTCCATTTCTATTCCGGCCGGCCCAGCCTCAGCATCAATAATTTGTTTTACCGGAAGAGCGAGTATTCCTTCGACCCCATCGAAGACCGGCTCAGGGGCAGCAAGGTGCACTATGTATCGCCTTACCTTAACGATGCCGATTACCGGATCCTTTACAAAAGGAAGGATTCCATCTCGGTTCGCATCATCGATTCGCTGGTTACCTACCGGAGGCTGCAGATCGCCATTGACCGGGATCAGAAGTCCGGTCCGGGAGATACCCTAAGGGCCCGGCTTATCAACCCCTACCCGGAGGATATCGCCCTGGAATCCTTGCGGCTGTTTACCGGTTATTGCAATCGGGCCAAGCAGATGCGGGGAACGCGTCCCAACGGTTCCCTGTCCGCGATAGCCGGAGTCGCATATCTCAAATCCGGGGACAGTCTGGATTTCGAGATTGCAATAGCCCCCCCCGCAGGTATCGAAAGACCAAGCTACATCCGCCTGGGAATCAGTGAATTTGGACTGCCGCCCGGGCTAAACAGCAACCTATTCAAACTGACCGATGAACCCTGATTTCCGCAACGTACTCACTCCGGACTGGATTACGGTTCTCCTCCTGCTCAGCCTTCTGATACTGGCGATAGCCCGGTATTACTTCCCTAACCGCTTTCTGAGTTTCGTCGGACTGCCTTTCAACAACAAGTACCTGGCACTAACCCAGGCGGAGGCACCCTTGTCCGGCTTTCATGTACTGATCAGTATTTTTCAACTCATCAATACTGCCCTTTTCCTGTATTTCTTCAGCAGGCAGGTCGGGCTGCATCGGTTTCCCATCGACTCCGGGGGCAGTTACCTGAAGTTTTTCCTGGGTGTTGGAGGCTGGCTGTCTTTGAAAATTCTTTTTCAATGGATTCAAGGTTATGTATTTGACATCCAAAACTTTACGACAAACCTGATCTTCTCTAAGACCGCCTACTTCAACTATTCCGGTATGATCTTTTTCGCCGGCAACATACTGCTCGCATACGTAAGGCCCGATTCGTCCGTTTTAACTATTGCTTTCGCACTGGTAGCATTGGTGGTTAATGTCCTGGGTATGATGACCCTGATACGGCAGAACTGGCAAAGGATCTACGTACACTTTATGTATTTTATTTTGTACATTTGCACACTTGAAATCGCCCCCTTAGTACTAGTCGGAGGTTACCTAAACACTTGACCCTCATGAAAGTAAAAACGATTTTGGTGTCTCAGCCGGAACCTAAGATGGACAACTCTCCATACTCAAGGTTAATCGAAAAAGAGAATGTCAAGGTCGACTTCCGCCCCTTTATACACGTGGAAGGCATGGAGGCGCGAAATGTCCGTCAGCAGAAGATAGATCTCAACAAGTTTTCCGCCATCATACTTACGAGCCGCAACTCCGTGGACCATTTCTTTCGCATAGCCGAGGAGATGAGATTTACCGTTCCCGACACCATGAAGTATTTCTGTCAGTCCGAGGCTGTGGCCTTTTACCTGCAGAAATACGTGGTTTACCGCAAGCGCAAAATCTATGTGGGCAAGCGGGTTTTCGGAGACCTGGTACCTATGTTCAAGAAATACAAGAGCGAGGTCTTCCTGCTCCCTTCCTCGGACACCCTGCATCCCGATATTCCCAGGACCCTGGACGAGCTCAAGCTGGACTGGACAAGAGGGATCTTCTACAAGACCGTAATATCGGATCTTAGCGATTTGAGAAATGTCTATTACGATGTGCTGGTATTCTTCAGTCCTGCAGGCATAGAATCCTTACTGAAGAATTTTCCGGATTTTGAGCAAAACGATACCCGCATAGCAGTCTTTGGGAACAGCACGGTAAAGGCCGCTACAGACGCGGGCCTGAGGATCGACATCAAGGCCCCCACTCCGGAGACCCCATCGATGACGATGGCACTTCAGAAATACATCTCTTCCGTAAATAAATAGTTTCCTTTTAGACGATCAGGTCTTCTGCCAAAAGAAGTATATGGCGAGTAAGGCCCAGAAGAGGATCAGCAATAGTCCCCCTATGGGCGTAATCCAGGCCACAGGTCGTATATCGATACCAGTCAGTTCCCGGGTACTCAACAGGTATATCGAACCCGAGAACAGTATAATTCCCGCCGCGATCAACCCGGTAAACCCCCGTACCGGGGCATCCGTCCGGAAAGGAAGTACGTGCAGGACCAACAACACTATGGCGTGGGCCAGCTGATACCGAATCCCCGTTTCAAAAGATCGGAGTTGATCGGCGCTCAGGGTATCCCTGAGCCCATGGGCACCAAAGGCTCCGAGCACAACGGCTATGAGTCCGAACAGCGCGCCTAACTGTATGGATAGTGTCTTCATAAAGTATCGAATAAATACCTTTGTAACATACAACCTTTCGTCCTAATGAACAAGACGGTTCTACTGCTCGGAGCGGGCAAGTCTTCAATCTATATCATGGAATACCTGACCCAGCAGGGAATACGCCTGATCGTAGTGGATCGCGATCCGGACCGGCAGCCCTTCGGGGAGGTGAATCCGGATCTGCTGGAGTTCGTGGCCATTGACCTGAACCATACCGAAGAACTCGTACAACTGGTGGAAAAGTCCGACCTGGTGATCTCGATGCTCCCGGCCCAACTGCACAAAGAGGTAGCCATCATCTGCATGGAGTACAACAGGAATATGGTCACGGCATCCTACGTCGCTGAGGACCTCAGGCAACTGGACGATGCGGTGCGCCGAAAGGGCCTTCTCTTCGTTAAGGAAGTCGGTCTCGACCCCGGTATAGACCACATGACGGCGATGCGTACCATGGATGGGCTTCGCAAGGAGGGCAACCGGATTATTCTATTCGAATCCTTTACCGGCGGCCTGGCCGCACCCCGAGCCGCCAATAACCTGTGGCACTATAAGTTCACCTGGAATCCGTGGAATGTGGTCATGGCCGGACAGGGAGGTACGGCGAGGTTCTTGCAGGAAGGACGAAACAAATATATTCCTTACCACAAGCTGTTCAGACGAACCGAATTCCTCGATATTCCGGGTTACGGTAAGTTCGAGGGCTATGCCAACCGGGACTCCATTAAATATCGGGAAGTCTACGGTCTGGGGGACGCCCTGACCCTGTTTCGGGGCACCATCCGCCGGGTCGGATTTTCAAAGGCCTGGAATATGCTGATCCAGCTGGGTCTGACCGATCACAGCTTTACTATTGAAAATACGGATCAGCTTAGTTTTCGGGATTACCTGAACCTATTCCTTCCCTATTCGCCGAACGATTCGGTTGAACTCAAGGTTCGGCATTACCTCAAGATCGACCAGGACGATAGTACCTGGGAAAAACTTGTGGAACTGGGCCTTTTCGACCATCACCAATACTTCCCCATGAAATCAGGGACCCCTGCCGAGCTCCTCCTCCACATCCTGAAGCAGGTGTGGGTCCTGGGGGAGGACGAAACGGACATGATCGTAATGTACCATAAATTCGGCTTCGAAAAGGCCGGTCTGAAGCGGCAGATCGACTCCTACATGGTCGTGGAAGGCAAGGATCATTCCCATACGGCCATGGCGCTGACCGTCGGACTACCCGTGGCACTAACGGCCGAACGGATGTTGAGGAATTCCATCCCGCTCAAGGGCATACACATCCCCACCTCGCAGGAGCTCTACGAGCCCATAGTCCCCAAGCTGGAGGAGTTTGGCATCCGTTTTCACGAAGTAGAGGTCCCTTATCTCGGTTACAACCCGCAAAATGTAGGCATCTGAGTTCGCCTCCCCGAATTCCTGTCCCATTCGGACGAGCCGTCCATATACTCGATAAACGACCTTCGACTCATTCGAACAATTCGTTAGATTTACGAGATATTGACACAAACTCATGAAATTAGCTTACAACTCTGTTAAAATCGATGGTATTGACAAAAAGATTTTAAGAGAGCTTATGGAGGACGCGCGCAGGCCCATACTCGAGATCGCCCGCAAGATCGGCATCTCGGGTGCTGCCATTCACCAGCGCCTGCGAAAACTGGAGAATTCTGGACTCCTGCAGGGATCCCGGCTCCAGATAAATCCCAGGGCCATAGGCTATACGACCATGGCTTATATCGGTATCTATCTGGAACGGGCCATGGAAAACCAAAGGGCTGTCAAAGCCCTTGAGAAGATTCCCGAGGTCCTGGAATGTCACTATACTACCGGAGACTGGTCCATACTGATCAAGGTGATCTGCCAGGACAATGAACACCTGATGCTCCTGCTCAACAAGGAGATTCAGACCATAGACGGGGTGTCACGCACCGAGACCTTCATCTCCCTCAACCAGCAAATCGACCGGCAGATCAGCCTGTAACCTGTGAAGTTCAGTACGATTTTGATTCTACTGCTGGCATACAGTGCAACCGCCCAGCAACCCGATCCTACCCGGTCGATGCTGAGCCTGCATCACGACAACGACTTCTTTCTGCTCACCGACCGCTACTATTCCTTCGGCCTTAGCCTCAGCTATTCCCGGCTTATGGAGAGGGGCCCGGGGGGATTTGCCCGCCAGTGGAGGGCCAGCATTTATCAGAAGGCCTGGACGCCCCGCGATATCGATAGCGGAAATCCGGCAGATTTCGATCGTCCCTATGTCGGTACTGCATTCCTGCGTGGAGAATACGAGGCTGCCAAAGAGCGCTTCCTGTGGGGGCTGAACCTGGACTGGGGGCTGGCTGGGCGGAGATCGGGTACAGGCGGATTCCAACGGTGGTATCACAATAACATTGTCCGGTATAAGGCCCCTGTCTGGGCATTCGAGCTGCCCAACACCCTATTTGTGAATGCGGGCGGGCATATCCTAAGAGAATGGTCTCTGGTAGAGGGAGATTTCGGAATCGACTGGGCTCCGGAACTGCGCATGACCATTGGAACCTGGGATCAGCATGCGGAAGTGGGGAGCCTGTTTCACTTCGGCCGCAAGCAGGCCGCCGAAAAAAGCCAGGCCTACTACCGGTTAGGATCGCTGCAACGGGAGGTTTTCTTTACCCTGTCCTACCACCTGAGGTCCGTCTGGAGGGACGGCTCTCTTCAAGGGGCATCCTCAGGTCCGGAATCGGAGCTGTATCTCAGTCCCACGCCCTTCGTACACTCCATCGGCTTCCAGTTCGTCAACCGCTATAAACGACACAACTACCGGGTCGAATTTACTTACGACAGCCCCCGTGTTCGAGGCAATCTGTCGCATAAATACGCGGGGTTCTCCTATGGGTATTCGTTCTAGTCCCTGGCCCCGAAGACCTGAAAGGCCCAGTATACCAGTGATGCGAGGGCACCCAGAGCAGCAACCAGATAGGTGCGGGCCGCCCAGGTCAGGGCATCCTTGGCCCCGGCATATTCCTCACGGCTCACCATTTGGCGTTTCTCCATCCATGCCAGTGCCCGGTGACTGGCATCGTATTCCACCGGCAGGGTGATAAAACTGAACAGGGTAGCGAGTCCCATCATGATCAGTCCCGCAACCGCCACATAGAAGCCTATTCCGCCACCCAGTGCGCCGGTGGCCATCAGCATGAGTCCCCCGAATACGATCCAGGTCGACATGCCCGAGGTTACGCTGACGACGGGGACCAGCATCGATCTCATGGTCAGCCATTCATAGGCCTGGGCATGCTGAACGGCGTGTCCCACTTCGTGGGCCGCAACCGCTGCTGCCGCCGCATTTCGTTGGCTGTAGACCCCCTCGCTCAGGTTAACCGTCTTGTTCTGGGGATTGTAGTGATCGGTCAGCATACCCGGAGTTGAAATCACCTTGACATCGGTAATCCCGTGGTCCTGCAGCATCTTCTGAGCGATCTCAGCCCCACTCATTCCATTGCGAAGGCTCAGGCGGGAGTACTTGCGAAACTTGGACTTCAACTGATTACTTACCAGGAAGCTGATCAGGGCAATTCCGCCTAACAGTATATAGTACGTATACATGGAGTTATTTTCTGTTTTGAATTTAGGACAGCAAACACAAAAATCAAACCATTCCGAGATTTTCCGGACAATATTGCAGCCATCGAAAGACAATCACTACCCGTTGTGGCAGCACCTCAACCATTGCGGATCGCCGGGATCAGGTATTATTTCTTTTCGAATATCTCAAGCAGGTCTTCTTCCAGGGTTCCCCAGGGAAGTTCCACGATGCGACCGAGTTCACTTCCTTCTTTCCGAACAATCAGTGTGGGCACGAGATCCACCTTGAAGGTCTCGGTTTCTCCACCCGGACTTTTCTTATACTGTTCTTCTCGTTCGTCTACCCCGATCAGCTCTAGCCGCTTCCGGGAAACCCCGAGCCGGTCCAGTATCTTAATCATGCCTGGCACTTCGCGCTGGCTGTCTTCGCACCAGGTACCGAGAAAGAGTATGTACTCTGTTCCATCCACGTGTTTACCCAACCGTTCCATAACTTCTGCATTGGGCTCATAGGCCTTGTAGGATTCGGTATACCAGTCGGAGTAAGGAGGCTTCTCGAGGTCAGCGATCTGGATGGGGCCCAAAAGAAACGGGTCGTAGCCCTCGGCATGGACCTCGAACGGGGCTCCACCCTTGCACCCCCATATCAATAAGGAGAGTACAAGAAGTATAACTGCTCGGTGAAACTCTTGACTGTTCACAAGAATTGTTTTGAAGATTGAGATCCTAACCCTATAAAAACCATCATTTATACTGACAATTTTTCAGTAGTAATGTCGGCTCTTCTCCGTTGCTGAAGGGAAGGATTCTATACCGCCTTAAGTAAGGCTAAACGCCTCGCCAATTTCCTTGTATACGATTTCCGAATGTACGATGTTGAGGCCTTTCTGCAGGCCCGGGTCGGCTTGACAGGCCTTCTCCCATCCCTGTTCTGCCAGGCGGATCACATAGGGAAGGGTCACATTGGTCAGCGCCACCGTGGAGGTATGGGGAACTGCGCCGGGCATATTGGCCACGCAGTAGTGTACCACATCATCGATGATATAAATCGGGTCCTCATGGGTGGTAGGACGGGTGGTCTCCATGCACCCCCCCTGATCCACGGCCACGTCGACCAGTACGGTCCCAGGGTGCATTTCCCTGAGCATGTCTCGGGTAATCAGCTTGGGTGCCTTGGCTCCTTTGACCAGCACACCTCCTATGATCAGATCGCTGGTCTTAATATGGTTTCGGATCGTGATTTCACTGGAAAACTCAGTAACCACATGGGGGGGCATCACATCGTTCACATACCTCAGCC
>CAZKAP010000014.1:0-12977 GCA_964550895.1 uncultured Flavobacteriaceae bacterium | reverse complement strand
ATATTGATGTCCAGGACCGTCACATGGGCTCCGAGGCCTGCGGCCATCTTGGCCGCCTGTACTCCTACCACGCCGGCACCTAAAATCAGCACTCGTCCGGGAGCTACACCGGGCACGCCTCCCAGGAGTACCCCTCGTCCCTTCTTGGGCTTTTCCAGATACTTGGCTCCCTGCTGCACCGCCATACGACCGGCTACCTCCGACATGGGAGTAAGCAGCGGCAACGATCCGTCTGGATTCTCCACGGTCTCGTAGGCGATGCAAATGCTGTTGCTTTTGACCATGGCCTCAGTGAGGGCCTGACTCGATGCGAAGTGGAAATAAGTAAACAGAATCTGATCGGAACGAACCAGATTGTATTCCTCTTGTATGGGTTCCTTGACCTTGACGATCATATCCGCCTTAGTGTAAACCTCATCAAGGGAATGGGCGATGTTAGCCCCTACACCGATGTAATCGTCGTCCGTAAAACCGCTGCCCATACCTGCAGTGGACTGAACCCATACCTCGTGGCCCCTTCGGGTTAATTCGTTAACTCCCACCGGGGTCATGCCAACCCGGCTCTCGTTGGATTTGATTTCTTTGGGTACGCCTATTATCATCCTACTATGTTTACAATTTTACCGGGAACAACGATCACCTTTTTGGGTTCGCGTCCTCCCAGGTATTCCCGGGTCTTTTCATGGGCGAGAACCCGGTCCTCGATCTCACCGGGATTCATATCTAACGGGAAAGTTAGGGTGAATCGCATCTTCCCGTTAAACGAAATGGGATATTCTTTTTCACTTACCTCCACATATTTCGGTTCGAACTCCGGGAAGGGCTCATAGGCCACGGTTCCCGTATGCCCGAGTTGCGACCAGAGTTCCTCGGCTATATGGGGTGCATAGGGAGAGATAAGGATCACCAGGGGCTCCAGTATACTGCGCGAAGTGCACTTCTGGCTGGTTAGCTCGTTTACGCAAATCATGAAATTGGAAACGGACGTATTGAATGAAAAGCCGGCCAGATCCTCCTCCACTTTGCGTATGGTATGGTGAAGTGTCCGAAGATGATCTGCCGTGGGCTCCTCTGCCGTCGGGTTTTGGTACAGCTTCCACAACTTTTTCAGGAAGCTGAACACCCCGGTAATCCCAGCGGTATTCCAGGGTTTGGACTGTTCCAGCGGCCCGAGGAACATTTCGAACAGGCGCAGGGAGTCGGCCCCGTATTCATCGCAGATCGTGTCGGGACTCACCACATTGTACCAGCGTTTGGACATCTTTTCGATCTCCCGACCGACCAGGAACACTCCGTCTTCTCGTTCGAATTCGGCATCTCCAAATTCCGGTTGCCATTGACGAACGGCCTCCAGATCCAGCTCGTCGGAAGCGTTCACCAGGTTCACGTCCACGTGAATGGGATCGACGTCGGGATATTCATCCTTGAGGCCGCGGGAAACGTACTTCCGTGTACCACGTACCCTGTACGCCAGGGCGGAAGTGCCGGTGATCATCCCCTGATTGATAAGCTTTCGCGCGTACTCAGGCCGGGGAACATACCCCAGGTCATAGAGGAAGTGCTGCCAAAACCGGGAATAAAGCAGGTGACCCGTGGCATGCTCGCTTCCCCCGATATACAGATCGACCTCCTTCCAGTACTGTATGGCATCCTCTCCAAAAATGCGCTCCCCGTTGCGGGGGTCCATATAGCGGTTAAAGTACTGGGAACTCCCTGCCCAACCGGGCATGGTATTCAGCTCGAGAGGGAATACCTGCTGATGATCGATCCGGTCCGTATCCACCACCTTTCGGTTCTTCTCGTCCCAGGCCCATATCTCGGCATTACCCAGAGGCGGGTCTCCATCCTCCGTAGGTAGGTATTTCTGGACCTCAGGCAGGGACAGGGGCAGGCATTCCTCGGGCAGTGTATACGGAAGTCCTTTTTTGTAGTAGATCGGAAACGGTTCTCCCCAGTAGCGTTGACGGCTGAAAACCGCATCCCGGAGCCGGTAATTTACCGTACGCCTTCCCTTGCCCTCCGATTCCAATCGATCGATTATGGCTTCAAAGGCCTGCTCATAGGCCAGACCATTAAGAAAATCTGAATTCTTTAGGGGGACATCCGATTTTTCCATGTAAGCCTCCTCACTGATGTCGACCCCTTCGAATATATTCGGAATCTCCAGGCCAAAGTGGCGCGCAAAGAGGTAATCCCGCTGGTCCCCACAGGGAACGGCCATAACGGCTCCGGTGCCGTAACTGGCCAGGACGTAGTCTCCGATCCAGATCGGTATGCGTTCCCCGCTTATGGGATGCAGGGCATATGCCCCGGTAAAGACACCACTGATGGACTTCACATCAGAGAGCCGGTCGCGTTCGGAACGCCGCGAACTGGCCTCCACGTAGGCCTCGACCTCCTGGCGCTGCTGATCGGTGCAAATCTCATGCACCCACTGGTGTTCAGGGGCCAGGGTCATAAAACTCACCCCGAACAGGGTGTCGGGCCGAGTGGTAAATACATGGATAACCTTGTCGTGACCCTCGATCCCGAAGGCGACATCGGCCCCTTCCGATCTGCCGATCCAGTGCTTTTGAGCATCCTTGAGAGGGGTTGGCCAGTCTATTTCATTCAGCCCGTCCAAAAGCCGCTGGGCATAGGCGGTTATTCTCATGGACCACTGGGTCATCTTCTTGCGGACCACCGGGTGACCCCCGCGTTCGGATACGCCGTTGACCACCTCGTCATTGGCCAGTACCGTCCCCAGTTCCGGACACCAGTTTACCTCGGTATCGGCCAGGTAGGTGAGCCGGTATTGGAGCAATGTCTGCTGACGGGATTCCTCGTCCATGGCATGCCAGTCCGAGGCGGTAAATTCTTTTGCATCTTCGTCCCGGGCTGCCCTTAAACCCTCGGTTCCCCGGTCTTCAAACCATTTGATCAGTTCGCCTATGGGTCTGGCCCTGTCGGCCTCCTGATCGTACCAGGAATGAAACAACTGTATGAACACCCACTGGGTCCAGTGATAATATGAGGGGTCCGAGGTTCGCACCTCCCGGCTCCAATCGTACGACAGTCCGAGCCTGTCCAGCTGGCTTCGGTATTTGTCGATATTCCGCTCCGTGGTCCTGGCCGGATGCTGACCCGTCTGTATGGCATATTGCTCGGCGGGCAGTCCAAAACTGTCGTAACCCATAGGATGCAATACCTCGAAGCCCTTGTGCCGCTTGTAGCGGGCGTATATATCGCTGGCGATGTATCCCAGGGGATGACCTACATGCAGGCCGGCTCCGGACGGATACGGGAACATGTCCAGCACATAGTACTTGGGTTTTTCCGATCCGTTCTTCGCCTTAAAGACCTGATTTTCTGACCAATATTTCTGCCATTTGGCTTCGATGCTTCTGAAATCGTACTTCATTTCCTGAGTGCGGCTGAGTGTCATACTTGTTTCGTGTAAAGAGGCTGCGCTCTGATAGGAGCAAATGTACACGTATTCCGCTTTGGTGTAAAGAGAGGCCCGGGAGTTTGAAGTCCGGTCGAAACCCCACATCCGTTCAATCAGATGCCCCCCGGCACATTGCCCTGCCGGTCCAGGAGGAGGAACGGGTTGTAAGCGATCTCCCAAAGGTGCCCATCCGGATCGGACACATAGCCGCTGTATCCTCCCCAGTGCACGTCCTGGGGTTTCTTGACAATGCGCACCCCCTTCCCGCGAAGCTGCTCGATGCAGTGGTCTACCTCTTCCCGGGTCCGGGTGTTGTAGGCCAGGGTCTGTCCCCTAAAGCCCTGCCCCTCGGGAGAAACCTTGGCATCCATGGCCAGTGCGACCCGCTCGTAGAGTCCGAGCATGATGCCATTAAGGGTAAAAAAAGTGATGAATTCATTGCTGGCCTCGTTCCTTTTCCAGCCGAAGCACTCCTCATAAAACCGGGTGGATTCCACCAGGTCGGCCACGCCCAGGGAGACTATAGTGAGTCGTTGTTCCATGATCAGGCAGATTTATATAAAGTTAGTCATTAAGGCCCGTCCGACATGGCGCATAAAGCAGGAGTGAACCGTTAACTGTTTAAATCGGGTTAACGAACAACCGGCCTACCGACTACTTTGCTATTTTTACAGGGTAATTTGGCACGGCTATGAGTGAATACATCGAACGGTATCAGCGGCGCAGGCTGATCACTTCCTACTTCTCGGTTGTCCTGAGTATCTCCCTGGTGCTGTTCCTGCTGGGCATATTCGGGATACTGGTTTTCAATGCCAAAAGAATCGCCGACCATTTCAAGGAGGAGATTACCCTGAATATCTTTCTCAAGGACGACGCACGGGCGATCGAAATCGATCAGCTCCGAAAGAGCTTTGCCATGGCAGATTACGTCAAATCCACGCGCTACGTTCCTAAGGAGGAAGCCGCCGAGGAGTACAGCGAGGAGATCGGGGAGAACTTCATCGAGGTACTGGGTTACAACCCCCTTAAGAATGCCATCGACCTCAACCTCAAGGCCGAATTCGTCAGCCCGGAGCGCATAGAGGAAATCGCAGGCAGCATATCAGACCGGATTTATGTGGATGAGGTCAACTACGATAAAACGCTCATCCGGCTGGTGAGCGAAAACGAAAACCGTCTCAGTTACTGGGTCCTTTTTGCCAGCATCCTCTTCATGATCGTATCGGTTTTGCTGATCAACAGCTCGATCCGCCTCTCGATCTACTCCAAGCGTTTTATCATCAAGACCATGCAAATGGTAGGGGCCACCAAGCAATTTATACGCGCCCCCTTCGTTTGGACCAATGTGAAGTTGGGGCTACTGGGTGCCCTGCTCGCTACGATCGCCCTGGGGGTGTTGCTGTACTATGTCGATCAGACCATCACCGAAAACAGCCTCTTCGACAACCCCCTGGTCCTGGTTGCCCTGGTGGTCTTTATTTTCACCTTCGGCGTCCTGATTTCGTACATCAGCACCCATTATGCCACACAGCGGTTCCTGAACCTGAGGACGGACCGGCTGTATATCTGAGATTCACACTTAATGTATCGCACATGAAAGGCAAGAAAAACGGCAATCATCCCGACCCCTTCCTTATGGGAAAGAAGAATTACATCGTCATGGGTATCGGCATCGCCTGCATCGCCCTGGGATTCATACTGATGAGTGGGGGCGGAAGCGAGGACCCCAACGTCTTTAACCCGAATATCTACAATTTCCGGCGCATACGTCTGGCCCCCATGCTGGTCCTCCTCGGACTGGGTCTGCAGGTATATGCCATACTCCTCAACCCCAAACAGGATTAAGGGCCCATGGACCTACTCGATTCTATACTACTCGGTATTATTCAGGGACTCACGGAATTCCTACCTGTATCTTCCAGCGGACACCTGGAACTGGGAAAAGCCATATTGGGCGATGATTCGGTCCCCGAAGAAAGCCTGCTGTTTACGGTCGTCCTTCATTTTGCAACTGCCCTGAGTACCCTTGTGGTCTATCGCAGGGAGGTTGCCGAGATACTCAAAGGGCTTTTCAGCAGGACATTCAACGAGGAGAAGGCATTCTCCGTAAAGATTATTATATCCATGATACCGGCTACGATTGTGGGGCTTATGTTCGAGGAACAGCTGGAGGCTTTTTTCAGTGGAAACATCCTGTTGGTCGGCTTTATGCTGCTAGTAACCGCTGTCCTGCTGTTCCTGGCGGACCGGGCCAGGGATACCGCCAAATCGGTCAGTTACCCCAATGCCTTTGTCATTGGCATCTCCCAGGCCGTCGCCATGCTACCGGGGATCTCTCGGAGCGGGGCCACCATTTCCACATCCGTACTCCTGGGCATCGACAAAACCCGTTCGGCCCGCTTCTCCTTCCTGATGGTAGTTCCTCTTATCATCGGTAAGATAGGCAAGGATATCGCTGGAGGCGAAATCGATTTCACGGCCGATAAGAGCCTGATCATGGGCGCCGGTTTCCTGGCAGCCTTCATCTCCGGACTCTTCGCCTGTACATGGATGATACAGCTGGTCCGCCGAAGTAAACTCTCCTATTTCGCCGTTTACTGCACTCTGGTGGGATTGACGGCGATCGGAGTCAGCCTCTGGGGCTAAGCTATGGAGTACACTCGGGAAGATATCCTGGACGGACAGGTACTGCTGGTGGACAAACCGCTGACCTGGACCTCCTTTCAGGCGGTAAATGCCCTTAAATGGTCACTGCGAAAGGGTTTTGATCTGCCCAAAATAAAGATCGGTCATGCCGGTACCCTGGACCCCCTGGCTACCGGTCTGCTTTTGGTCTGCACCGGCAAAGCCACTAAAAGCATACCGGATCTTCAGCTGGGGGAAAAGACCTATACAGGCACCATCCATATGGGAGCCACGCGTCCGTCTTACGATAGGGAAACCGAAATCGACGCCACCTATGAATACCGGCACCTGGGAGAATCCGACTACCAAAAGGCGGCCGAATCGCTTACCGGGCCGATCATGCAAAAGCCTCCCGCGTTCTCGGCCATCCGGAAGGACGGGAAGCGCCTTTACGAGCTCGCCCGTCAGGGAAGATCGATCGAAATCGAAGCCCGCCCCGTCCTGGTCGAGGAATTCTCCCTGATCGGAATAGAAGGGCCAGAAATCCGCTTTCGCATCCGATGCAGCAAGGGAACCTACATCCGTTCACTGGCACACGATTTCGGTCGGAATCTGGGAAGCGGTGCCTATCTTAGCGAACTGCGTAGAATCCAAATCGGGGATTATTACGTAGATAAAGCAGAGACACCGGATTACTACAAGAAACTATTTTTCCCTTCCGGGCGTTAATAGTAACAGGAATGAACAGTAGACAGCTATCCTTTATCATCACCCTTTGCAGCATGGGTATCCTGGTGACTTCCCTGTTTATCGTCAAATTACGTGGTAAGCAGTTGGACGAATTCACCTACGAACTCACTCTGGAAGAAGAAATGGTAGAGGAGCTCGTCGAGGCTGAGCCCAGGGAACGCATTCGCAGCCACCGGATCTTCAATCAGGATGCACGTATCGAAGAACCCGAGCCCATACGTCCGGCCGAAGAAATCCTCAATGAACTCCGCGAGGACGAGAACCAGCAGGAGTCTGAAGACTCGGAGGCAGAAGGAGTAAGTGATGATTACAGCAACTACCTGGAAGAGCTACGGAAGAAACGCATGGAGAAGGCGCGCATGCTGGAGGAAAAAAACAAGAAGGAGGAGGACCAACCCGCCAGGACCGCATACACCAGCAACCGACACACCTCGGCCTACTTCTCGCTCAAAGACAGGGAGGCCCTGTACATTCCTCTACCCGTTTACACTTGCATACAGGGGGGCGAGGTCGTGATTAATATCGAGGTGGATAACGAGGGCTATGTCACCGAGGCCGCCTTCAATAACAGGGCCTCCAACACCAACAACGGCTGCCTGGTGGACAATGCCATCGAATACGCGCGCAAGGCCCGCTTTAGTAAGGGTTCATCGGCTGAGCAGATCGGAACGATCACCTTCCTATTCGAAGGGAAGTAGCTCCAGCAGCTCCCGTGCGATATCCATACCCTTATTGGCGTTGTACCACGCCTGGAGTTCTTGCTTGAATTCCGGACTCAGGCTTCCTTTGCTGGCCTTCTCTTCGATAACCCGCTGAGATAGTACGGCCGGTCTCGGCCCCCAGCTTCCCATAAACCTGAAGTCCTCCGGGCTCATCGAGATCACGATGGGTATGGATCGCGTACCCCGATATAGGAACTGATCCATGAGTTCGGGGTTCTCGTCACGCAGCGCCACGCGCAGGTCGATCAGCGGCTGCTGGCGTGCCATGACATGCAGCACGGGCAGTACATGTGCTGCATCGCCGCACCAGCCCTCGGTGATCACCAGCCAGGTCACCGGTCTGTCCAGATGTGAAAGGGAAATCTCCACTTCCAGGGGAAGTTGCAGGGTCTTGTGCCACCGCTTCATCCTTCGGTAGTTGAGTCTGGAATATTCGATCAGGGACTCGGATTGATTGCTCCCGGTAGTTGTGCCGGTTTCAAAATGTTCCTTCATCAGGGCATCGAAGGCCTCATAGGTGAAGGCATTGTCCCTGGCTTCTTCGAATAGCGGATACCAGGGATAGGGTGTTTCGGTTTGGATCATACCGCTCAATTAGGTTGAATGAGTCGGAAAATTAGTCCATTCCTATCGTCCATTAAATGACTTTAGTCACATAAGGGCGTTTCAGGAACCCGGGGGCAGCACCAGGGTATTGAAGAGCTTGGCCTTGGCCTTGAGCCACTTCACATTCACCTCATTGAGCTTGAGCGAGGCGTTGATCAGCGACTGCTCCCGGCTATTCAGCAGGAAGATGGAACTCTCCCCGAAACTGAACTTTCGCTCCTCCGCCCTGAGCAGGGTCTGGTAGTTCTTCCGTACTTCACTCGCGACGCGGCGCTGACTCTCGAGGTTACCCAGCTCTGTGTATACGGCATCGATCTTGTTCTGCAGGACAACGAACTGGTTCTCGAGCTCCAGGCGTGCATCCTGCAATTTGATGTCGGCCAGCTTCACGGCCCCCCGCTCCTTCCTCAGGAATAAAGGGGTCTTAAAGGTTATGCCCCCGGTATATTGCTGGGTATCGAAGGTATTGGCCTGTCGGGGGTCAGTGGTCAGGAAATTGTACTCCAAATCCAGTGTCGGGAGCAACTGATTTACTTTGAGCCGCTTATCCACCTGCAGGCCCTTCACTTTCATGGACAGCGACTGGATTTTCGGATGGTTTTCCAGCTGAAGCTGAAGGCTGTCCAGCTGATTCAGGCTAAGAAAGGCATCCACCGCGAATTCGGGTTGCATCTGGGGATAGAGATCGTCTGCAACCTCAACAGGCACATCCTCGATCCAAAGAAAATTGGAGAGCTCCAGGGTTTTCTGGCGGAAGTTGAGCTGGGCCTGCTGACGGCCGAGTACCCGGTTCTGCACGGCTATGGCCGCCTCTACCGTATCGATGATGGCCAGGTCCCCTTCCACGGCCCGCCTTTTAATCCCATTCAGCCTGAGCTGTGCATTCTCCTCGAAGTCGGTAAAGATTTCGAGATCTCTATAGGCCTGTATCCACTCAAAATACGCCTTGGCGGCCATAGTAAGCACCTGGTTGATCTCAATTTGCTGGTCGAATCGCGTCTGATCCCGGAAAAAGCGAGCCTTTTTGAGGGTTGCCATGCGTTCGTTGATCCATAAACCATCGGCCAGCGAAAGGGTTACCCCTACTTCATACAGGCCTTCGTCCGGCAGGGTCTCATCGGGATTGAGGAAAGCACCCTCCCATTGCTTGTACGCCGCTTTCAGGGAGATGCCGTACCAGGTAGGTATCTTGAACGAAGCGTTGAGCCGGTCCCAGTATTCGGTATTCTTAAACTTCTTGCGGTCCAGGTCCAGTTCGATCTTCGGATCGAATCCTCCCCTGGATTTCAGCAGTTCTGCGGTACCCCGATCCAGGGTAAGACCCGCCTGCCTAACCAGAGGATGATACTTGAGTACATAGCCCATATACTCCTGAAAGCCGAATTCGGTCAGGGTACTGTCGACACGAGCCGTCGGTGTGGTATCCTGAGGGGCTAGCTGGGCCCGCAGCAGGCAGACGGGAACGTGCAGTACTGCCATGAACAGTACCCATAAGAGACGCTGTCCCTTCATACCTTGATCTTGATTTTCGGGAGTTTCTCCTGCTTGCCCTTGGGCTGATAATAGTCGGGCGGGAAGCCGTTGAGCTGCCTCCAGAGTTCATACCAGATCGGGACGTCGCTCAACAGCGCGATGGTGCGCGCTCCCGATCCGATCCGTAAGTCCACCGGCCACTCGTGGTCGTCCGGATCCGGAGATAACAAGATCCGGTACTTGCCATTTTCACTGATAAATGTTTCGATGGCGACCACTTCTCCCCCATAGGTTCCATAGGAGACATTGGGCCAGCCGCTAAAGACGATAGCGGGCCAGCCGTCAAATTGAATCCGAACTTTCTCTCCCAGATTGATCAGGGGCAGGTCGATGGGGTCCACAAAAGTCTCCACGGCCATCTGGTAATTCGTGGGCATGATGCCGACCAGCTTATCGCCTTCCTTGAAGGTCTCCCCTATACCGGTCTGCAAGGCGCGGTTGATGAACCCGTCCTGAGGGGCCGTTATATAATAGAGATTCCGGCGCATTTCGTAGTTGGTGCGCTCGTTCTCGAGCTTGGTTACCATCGCTTCGGAGTCGAAGCGGGAGGATTCGGCCGTGAATTTCTCACTCCGTGCCTTGGAAATCTTATCGACGTATTCCGCCTTGATCCGGCCGATTTCCACCTGGGCATTGATCACCTCATTCCGGCTTCCGAGCAGTTTGTTCTCTTGGGAGATCAGCTTAGCCTGGGTCTCCTGAAGTTTCAGGCTCTTGGCCTCGAAATGGGTAACCGGCAGGAGTCCCTCGCTGTTCAGGGTCTGGGAACGTTCAAATTGACGCTCGGCTATCCGCAGATTAGTCCGGGCCGCCACCAGGTCAATACTGTCGGCCTGGACCTTGTACTTGGCCTGCAATAGCTTATTCTCCGCCATCTCCAGCTTGAGGATCCGCTCCTGAGTAAGGGCTTCGATCTGGGCCTCCAGGGCCTTAACCTTCTCTTTATACGACCTGACCGACAGAGACTTGGCCTCTACCTGCATATCGGTTCGCTCCACCAGGTTGGGGTCGAAATACTCGTTCTTAATTTCGGATATGAAGAGTATGGTATCTCCCTTGGAAACCCGGTCACCCTCCCGCACATACCACTTCTCTATCCTACCGGGTATCGGGGACTGTATGGTCTGAGGGCGCTGATCCGGGGTAAGCGTGGTCAGGAATCCCTCACCCTGTATATTCTGGGTCCAGGGCAGGAACATCATCAGGAGGACCAGGACGAAAAAAGCGAATAACAATCGGTTAAAGTACTGGTAGTGCCTGCGCGGAAATACCCGTTGGCCCGCCTTGAATGTACTCAGGTCTACCTTGGCATTGAGAGGATTTCTAGTGATGTTCAGCATAAGGCATTACTTTTCTGTGAGTTTCCCTTTCTCCATATACACCAGCCGACTGCAGCGACCCGCCCAGCTCGGGTTCTCGCTGACGACCAGCAAGGCCCATCCATTGGACGGATCGACCAGGAAGTCGATAATCTCCCTGGCCTCGTCTTCCGGAAAGTGGAACAGGGGGTCTTTCAGTATGAGGAGCTTGGGTTTCTTTACTATACTGCGAGCCAGGACAATCTTCTTGGCCACTGTGGACGGAATCTGCTGCCCTTCCGGATACAGGAAAGTGTATATCCCATCCGGCTGCCTGCGAACGAATTCCGTGAGCTTGGTCTTCTCCAGGGCCCAGTATACATCCTCCTCGCTAATGTCCGGGTCTCCGAAGGTGACATTATCCCTTAGGGTACCTTCGAAGGGGGTGTCCTCGGCCAGAGACTGACCGACATAGCGCCTGAATTCATTCAGATATATGCCGTGCAGGGCAATGTTATTCACATACACCTGGCCCTCATCGGGTTCGATCAGGCCGGCTATCATGCGGAGCAGGGTCGACTTACCGGAGCCGCTTGGACCGTAGAGGAGTATGGTACAGGTTGGGGTAATACTCAGGGATACACTGTCCAGTATTTTGCCGTTGTGTTCGGGCACCCGATAGGTGACGTTTTCCAGTTCCACGTGCAGGCCTTCATTATGGCTGAAGGGCTGTTGTCCTTCCTGAGGCTCGAGTTCCTTGTCTACTACATTGCCCAGCTTCTCCAGGGAGGTGAGCAGGTCGTATATAGTTTCCAGGCCCATAATGAGTTTCTCCACCGAACTAATAACCAGCAGTATGATGATTTCCGCCGCTACAAACTGGCCGATGTTCATCTCCTGGTTCAGCACCAGCAGTCCTCCGATCAGGAGCAGACCGGCCGTCACCAGGACCTTAAAACCGGTCATTTGGAGGAACTGGGTGATCAGGATGCGGAAGTGACTCTCCCGGGCCACCAGATATTGATCCACCAGGGCATCGTTCTTATTAAGGGCATGGGAGGTCTTGCCCGCCAGCTTAAAGCTGATCACGGATCGGGCGATCTCCTGCAGCCAGTGGGCTACCTTGTATTTGTTCTTGGACTCCAGCAGGCTGGTCTCCAGGCCCCGTTTTACTGTGAAGCGGAATAAGGTGTAGATCAGCACCACCAGCAGCAGCCCGTAAAAAATAAAAAACGGGTGATAAAAAGAGAGAAGCATAAGGCCCAGCAACACCTGCAGGATCGCCGCGGGAAAATCGAGCAGCACCTTAGATAGGCTCTTTTGTATCGTCAGGGTATCGAAGAAACGATTGGCCAGTTCCGGCGGATAGACATTCCGCAGCTCGCTGAGCTTGATTTTGGGAAACCGGTAGGCAAATTCAAAGGAGGATCGGGTAAAAATTTTCTGCTGTATGTTTTCGATGATCCTCATCTGCATCAGCTGCAGTATGCCCACGAAGCCCACCCCAAGGGTAACCAGTATGACCAGTATCACCCAGGAGGTACTGACCTGGGCTCCCTGAATGAGGTTGATAATCGCCTGTATGCCTAAGGGGAGGGATAAGTTTACCAGGCCCGCAAATACTGCGTAATACAGCACTTGCAGGACATCCCTCTTGTCGATTTGAATCAGCCCGATCAGGCGCTGCCAGGGTGTCATTTTTTCAACGGCCATTCGCGTAGTTTTGGATGATTTTTCGTGTCATATCCGTCAGGAAGTTTCCGGGACCCGCACCCGGTGCACAATCGGTTAACTGCGGAAAATGCTCAAGCAGGAAATACTGGTGCAGGGAATTCTCCACGAGCGTACTGGCCAGGCTGGATGGATAGGGATACGCCGGTGCTGCCTCGCACAACATATCCTTAATACGCCCGGTGAGCCTTTTGTAGATAGAGAAATAGCCTTCCTTGTTCTCCCGGTCTACCTCCTTACTCACGTAGGACTTGGAATATTCGTTAACGACGATCTTTTTCAACA